>NZ_CANMGY010000001.1 GCF_947497555.1 uncultured Umboniibacter sp. | reverse complement strand
GCTTAAAGCAAGAGCGAATTCCGTTAAAGTGGAATTCAAAACTTTGCTCGAAACATGAACGTTATTCATTCTTTCTTGCGAATTAACGAGTAACTTGTTTCGATAATCTTTGTTGCGACTATCTCTACAAGTACCCACACGTATTGTCTGATTGATTGTTAAAGAGCGTTGCTTCTCAGTGGAAGCGGATGCGCATTCTACACACATCTCAGCGTTTGTAAACCGTTGATTTGAAATGTTTTTTCAAACTTTCAAACCCGCGTTTCAATCCGCTTTAATCACTCGCTGCTGCGTTGTGATGGTGCGCATTATAGGGCGCTCCAACTCAATGTAAAGGTGATTTTTTAAGGCGATTCGCCTAGGTGAAATTACACGCGATACGGCAGCTCTTAGCCAAAACATCTGACTAGCGACGGGTTACCGCCGTCAAGCAAGGGGGCGGATAATAGGGAAACGGAGGAATACTGTCAACGCTTTTTAAAAGCTTTTTACTAACTGGTCTTTGGTTGAGATTTGAATGACAGTTAAGCCACATCTTTTAAGCAGTTCTAAAAGGTAAACGCTATCTTTTCGGTTAGTATTTTTAGCGAAACTAAGATTGGGGCGATTAAGAGTAGTTAGCTCGAAAATTAGTGGATCGCTGGCGTTACCAGGAGCACTCACGTAAATACATAAAGCGCTATCAAGTTTCGTACTTATCAGTATCTCCATTCCCCGGCGAAGTTCTAGTTGATTGATATCAATGGTTAGATGCTCTTCGCGCTTACGCAGTTCTGCGACATGCAAGTGTATATAGAGGAGGCTAAGTAATAGCACTAAGAGCATTATAGCTATTGGCCATAGCCCAGAGACGAGACAAAGTGATACGGGCAGAAGCATAAGCGCCGTAAACTGTAAGTTATGAGCCTGCATGATACTCTCACCAAGCGACCGACTAGGCGTAATACGGAGATGGCTGGCTGATTGCTCGATAAGTAAATTAATCATCTAAACAGCGTAGCTGACTTCCCTCTGAACTCTCCGCGGGTTGAACTAGTATTTACGCTTTAGTCCCCCTGTTTTATGTATACTGTTACTTAATCAGTAGTCCGATGTTAAAAAGGTAATTAGTAGTGACCGAGCCTGAATTAGAAATTGTTGATATTATTGCGGGCCATCAACCAAATGGCGATCCAGTTCTTGAAAAGTTGCGCTGCGTGCGAGTGAAGGATGGCTACGCACTGGCTGAAGCACCTCTTTTCGCCGCTGCAGGTCGTCTTGATGTCATTAAACTTATTGGTGAAAAGGGTGATTATCAGGTTGTCACTCGAAGCGGTAACTTGACGATACGTTTCGTCAGCAAGCATCCCATTTCAGTGGTACTGGATGAGTATCGTGTTGAATTCGAAAAGATGGGTGCCGAGATCAGTAACGTCAGCGACCGATTTTTCTCCATTACCGCGCATGTTAGCATTGGCTTTAATACTATCGAGCACCTACTTAGTGAGGTAGTGAAAGCTTTCCCCGAGTCTGCGTGGGCATATACTAATGTATTTGACGGCGATTCAGGTGAACCCCTGCAGTGGTGGTCAAGCATACTAAAGGAGCAATAGCAGGATGCGACATTGGGCGCTTGGTATATTGACAACCCTTTTCTTTACTGGGCTGAGCTTCCCCGTACTGGGGAATACTTTCATCCACCCAACGATGGAACGATCCAATTCGATATCTTTTGGTGCTTTCTATCAGTCTGCGTATGTAGGAATTGATAGCTCCTCAAACCTTGACAGCTCTGAAGGTCTAAATCTCGAAACGCTGGGCGTCGACACCAGCGATACCTCTGCTGTCTTTAGTTACCGCCGTAGGCTAAGCCAACGTTTCAGCGTAGATCTCAGCTATAGTGACTATCGAAGTCAAGGAGATAGGGTCCTCACTGCAGATGTTGAGTATAACGGCACGATCTTTGAGGTCGGTGCACGAGTGCAGACCGAATTCAAGTCACAAACCCTCGCTACCCGCCTAACCTACGATTTTTATCAAACGCCTAGCACAGCTCTGGGAATAGGAGTTGGCATCCATGCAATGGAATTGCAGGCCCAGCTTTCAGGTGAAGGACAGTTAGATGGCGATGTAGTCGCAAGCCAGAGTGTGGCATCTGACAACCTGCTTGCCCCCTTGCCAAATCTTGTCTTCACAGCTAAACATGCATTCGATGATCGGCTATTACTAAACCTATCAGCGGGCTGGCTGTCATTTAATATTGACGACTATGAAGGGAGAATCCTACTCAGCGAGGCTTCTTTGAGCTACCGCGTAACGGAATCTGCTTCGGTTGCAGTGGCTTATCAGCTCAATGATATCAATGTAAGCCACTATGGTGATTTGCTGGATTCTAATTACAATATGACTCAGGGTGGCCCTCTTCTGATGATAAAATGGGCTTTCTAACTTAAGGGGTTGCCATCATGCTAATTTTAATTTCACCCGCCAAGACGCTTGATTTTGATCAAGATACGTCGCAGTTCCCTCATTCAGAGACTCGCTTCGACAAGCGTTCCGAGCAACTAGTCAGCGGCCTTAGACTACTAAGCGCCGAACACATCGCCAAGCTTATGTCGGTTAGCGAAGCCATTTCGAAACTGAACTTCGAGCGCTTTCAAAACTGGCAGCCACCTGCTTTAGATGCTTCAGCTAAGCAGGCGATATTTGCGTTTCGCGGAGATGTATACACCGGTCTCGATGCGGATAGCCTATCAAGCCCTGGACTCGATGTGGCACAAACTAAGCTGCGTATCCTGTCCGGGTTATATGGCTTATTACGACCTCTCGACAACATCCTGCCCTATCGTCTTGAGATGGGCACCAAGTTCACTTTCGACGAATACAACAATCTCTACCAGTTTTGGGGCTCAGACATCACCGAGCAACTGAACCGCGACCTTCTAGAAACTAAGAATGACGTAGTGGTTAATCTCGCTTCAAATGAGTATTTCAAGGCCGTTAAACCTAAGCTCGTAAATGCTACCATCGTGACTCCGGTGTTCAAAGATACGAAGAACGGCAAAGAGAAAGTCATCAGCTTTTACGCCAAGAAGGCAAGAGGAAGAATGGCGCGATGGTTGATAGATAATCCAGGTTTCAGCTTAAGCGATTTAAGGTCCTATGATCTAGATGGCTATGTGTATAGCCCTGATCAATCGTCTACCGCAGTGCCAACCTTTGTTCGAGCTGAGCTCTGAGGGTCCAGCTCTGAAGACGTTTTAAGGCGGGGAAAGATTGCCCGAAAGGTGCTTCCCTTTCCAGGCCAGCTTAGAATTTTCATTTCTGCCTGATGGCGCAGTAAGACATGCTTGGTAATAGCAAGCCCTAGACCCGTGCCACCAATTTTTCGGTTTCGTGAACTATCGGCTCGATAAAATCGTTCGGTCAGGCGAGGAATATGCTTGGGTTCGATACCAACACCCTCATCCTTAACCCCGAACGAGAGCTTCTCTCCTTTTATCCGGAGCCGAAAGCGAATAGTGCCGCCATCTGGCGAATACTTCACCGCATTAAAAGCAATATTGCTAAGCGCTGAGTAGAGCTCCGTCTCGACACCCATAATATTATGACCATCTTCAATTTCATCTAAAAATTCGTGCCGTTCCGCCGACAACTCTTGCGCGGCGCCCATAACTCGCCGAGCCAAGGCAGACAAATCCAACAAGCCACTCGTTTTCAGCGTATCGGATTCATCAAGGCGCGATAACAGCATCAAATCTTCAACGGTCTCATTCATGCGCTCCACCTGCGAGGACATCTGTTGTAGCCCTTTAGAGATGTTCGGTGGCAGCATTTCGCCGAAATCTTCGAAGGTCTCGAAGTAACCTTTTAACACCGTTAAAGGCGTGCGCAGCTCGTGTGAGACATTGGCGACGAAGTCCTTACGCATCTGCTCTAGCTGGGTCACGTGGGTCACATCTCGAAGTACGATTAGGCGCTCATTGCCTCCGTACTGAGTGACCTGAAGTTGCAATACTTGAGCGCCGTCGCCGCTAGGCTCAAGTTGAAAAGGTCGCGAGTAGTCTTTTGCTTCAAGGTAAGCAAAAAATGACGGGTCCCGAACGAAGTTGGTAATAGCCTGTCCCGAGTCGCTTCTCGCTTCGAGTTTTAACATGCTTCCAGCTGCGGCATTCCACCACTGCAGACAGTCGCCCTCTGCAATCACCACCACACCATCGGCTAGCGCTGAAGTACTTTTCTCAACTCGACTTAATTGCTGCTGCAAGCGACGCTTGGTTTTACGGTGACTGGCCCGAATAAAGTGAATGGCCTCGGCGACATCTACGAGCACTTGGTTGGCCTCGGGAAGGGCCGAGCTCTTACCCTCAAACCAACGATAAAATTCTTTAGCCTCGCGAAAGAGCAAAAAGAAATAGGCGATATTACCCACGACCAACCCCGCCAAAGGCTGACCTAAAAGGATGCCAGCCAGCAGGCACAGTCCAATAATAATTGCTGCGCGCTTGAGTTCGGCGATTAGGCCTCGATAGCGTGTGGCTTGCACTCGTTACTCCGTTGTGAGTTTAGAATTAAACAAGTAACCGCTACCGCGGACTGTTTCAATCAAATCTTCGTGCCCATCTACACTTAACGCTTTACGAAGACGTCTAATATGCACATCAACGGTACGTTCTTCGACATATACGTTTGCGCCCCAGACCTTGTCGAGTAGCTGCTCTCGACTGTGCACTCGATCCTGATGAGTAGCAAAATAGTATAACAGTCGATACTCAATCGGTCCTAGTTTGACTGTCTGCGTACCAATCTTAACCCGCTGACTCGCTGGCTCGATAGCCAGATCGGCTACTGAAATGCTGCGCTCCGCATCTAGCTTACCAGCTCGACGGAGCGTTGACTTAATCCTCGCAATTAATTCGCGTGGCGAAAACGGCTTGGTAATATAGTCATCTGCGCCGGATTCTAGCCCGCTAATTTTATTGTCTTCCTCCGCTTTTGCGGTGAGAAGGATTACTGGCATCTCGTTAAGAATTCCATCGCGCCGAAGGCGACGAGTTAGTTCAATCCCCGACATCTCGGGCATCATCCAGTCTACCAATGCTAGGTCAGGCTTCTCATCCACAATTAAGGCGAGCGCATCGAGGCCATTTTCAGCCTGGATACAACCAAATCCAGAAAGTTCGAGCGACATCGCAACCATATCGCGAATTGCCGCTTCATCGTCAACAATTAGCACCTTTAGTTTGTTCAAGACTAATCTCCTCGTATCATCATTCAATCACCCTTGGGGATATTGAACAACGCTTTTGTGACAGCCGTATGACAACACTTAAACTATAGCAACAGAGTCAAGGCGATGCCGACAAAAAGAACGAGACCAATCCAATGATTGTTGAGGAACGCCTCGAAGGGTTTTGGCAAATCTCCGCGAACCAATGACTGCTGATAGGCGAATAAGCCCGCAGTGATACCAATAGCCGCCATAAAGAAGACTCCCAACTGAAAACGATGAGCTAATAGCAGCAGCATCGCAATCATCGCCACCTGCATCCCTAGAATAATAGTCGGCGCCATTGAACCAAACAGCACGGCCGTGGACTTTACCCCGATCTTTAGATCATCTTCATAGTCAGCCATTGCGTAAAAGGTGTCGTAGATCACTGCCCACAACACCACAATCGCATAGAGCAACCACGCTTCTGGAGGGATGGTATTGCGCTCTGCTGCAAAAGCCATCGGCACAGCCCAAGCAAAAGCCGCACCCAAAACGACTTGGGGAAGATGTGTGTATCGCTTCATAAATGGATACGTTGACGCCAACAACAAAGCGCCAACTGATAACAGCACAGTGAATGGGTTAGTAAGCAGCACGACCACAAAGGCCATGGCAATAAGTGCGGCAAAAAGCTTGAGCGCGCTACCTGGCTTGACTATTCCACTCGCCAATGGTCGTTGTGAGGTACGTGCCACATGACCGTCAACGTTCCGATCCGCATAGTCGTTGATGACACAGCCCGCCGACCTCATTAGAAACACACCCAGAGTAAAGATAGCGAAATTCTGCCAGCTAGGGAATCCACCAGCTGCTAGAAACAGGGCCATGTAAGTTGGCCACAGCAATAGGAGCGTGCCGATAGGTCGGTCGACGCGCATTAGGTGGTAGTAGGGTAAATAGTTTGCTGGAATATAGCGCTTAAGCATTCAATAACTCCACAAAGCTGGGCAAAAAATATTCGGCGACGAGGATCTGGCGTTTACCGTAACTAAATAGTGACCTTCGGCCCCAATGCCGCGTCTCAAATTGATGCTGCTCCGGTTGCGCCATTTGTATCTCAATCTCACCACGCTGAACGTCAGGATTGGCGAACAGCCAATGCCCTAAAGGTTGATCCCCCAGCTCCGCGATAAACTCAAAACTATCTTTTAGCGCGGAGTCTGGAATCACCGTTCGGGCGAAGACTAAAGGGGTAGTGTCACTCGATAAGAGCACTTCTCTAACTAACGCACCTTGGTCGAGGGAAATCCCCAGCAGCAAAGCCTCCTCATCCATGACCTTAATCCAATCCTGCCGGAGCACAGAGACACGAATATCATGACGACACCAATTGGACAGCTGTTCAGTAAGTGATCCTCGCTCGCACAGCCAGCGACCAATAGACTGCGGTAGTTGTGAGGAAATTTTGTCAGCAGGTTGCCACATGATAATGCGAAGCCATGTTATGATTTAAGGCTATTCTAACGTTAAGTACTAGCGCTCAGCTACCAGATTTGTCTTCGCGGTTACTGGTGCGGTACTAGAAAATTGATCATTTTTATCGAGTTAAGGGACACCTATGTCTAACCAAGACGCTCCGCTCGTCATCATCGGCACGGGCCTCGCCGCCTACAATCTTGCGCGCGAGTGGCGTAAGCGCGACTCGTCAACACCGCTAATAATGTTGACGCAGGATAGTGGCAGAAGCTACTCCAAACCCATGCTGTCAACTGCCTTCAGCAAAGACAAAACGGCAGAAGGCCTAACAATGGCCGACGCAGGTAAAATGGCTGAGCAGTTAAGTGCGACCATCCATACCTTTGTTAGCGTTGACGCCATCGACACGCATAAGCGTGTGCTTTCCTTTGACGGAACACAGCTTAACTATCGCGATCTCGTCATCGCCGCGGGCTCTGAAACCATCAACCTGCCTATCGAGAATACCGCTCAGAGCAAGACGTTTGCTGTCAATGACCTTGAGCAATTCGCCGAGTTTCAGGAAGCCGCCAAAACCGCTCAGCGAATCCTTATTATCGGCGGCGGACTTATTGGTTGTGAATACGCCAACGACCTACTTACAACGGGCGCGAAAATTAGCCTAGTTGAACTTCAGCCTACACTCCTTAGTAACCTTTGCCACGAAGCTATTGGCAATGCACTCGTCAGCCAATTTACGGAAGAGGGCATCGATCTGCATCTCAGTACTGCGGTCACTGCCATTCGGGAAGACAAAGATGGTGTGGTCGCTACCCTTAACAATGGCACTGAATTAGCTGCTGATATCGTTTTGAGTGCGGTGGGAGTGAGAGCTAGAACCCAATTAGCCCGTCAGAGCGGGTTAGCGTGCGAGCGAGGAATACAAGTCGATCGAGAGCTTCGTAGCTCAGTGAAACATGTCTACGCCCTGGGCGATTGCGCAGAGGTGGATGGACACTTACTTTATTATGTCATGCCTTTGATGCAATGTGTCAGAGCGCTTGCGCAAACATTATCAGGCACACCAACGGCCGTTAGTTACCCAGCGATGCCAGTGACCATTAAGACCTCTCGCTTTCCCATTGTAACGAACCCACCTGACACCACACCAGAAACCCCAGTTCATTGGCAGGTCGAACATGTGGAAGGTGGAGTAAAAGCGTTGGCCTATAATGTCTCGGGGGCACTGATTGGCTTCAGTCTCGGTGGCAGTTCGATCTCAGAGAAAGCTTCGCTGGCTAAATCGCTGCCAAAGGTCATGGCCTAATTTGAATAGCGCTGCGTAGACAGGTAGCATCAGTTAACTAATAACCATGAATAAACAGTGGGCCCAGCCCAATGAGGATACAATGAACTTAAGCCTAACAAGTAAGATCCTGCTGGCCATGTTAGCGGGTATAGCATTAGGGCTACTAATGCAGCTACTCGGTAGCCTCTTCCCTGATAACCCCATCACCAATTTTTATGGTATTTGGCTAGCGGATGGTCTATTCGACATGGGTGGGCAAATTTTCGTCAACTCGTTGAAACTATTAGTTGTTCCTCTGGTTTTTGTCAGCTTAGTTTGCGGAACATCGTCACTGGGTTCGAACTCTCGTATGGGGGCTATTGCCTTCAGAACCGTTGGCCTCTACGTCATAACCACGTGTATCGCTATTACCCTTGCCCTCTTCTTTGCCAACATCGTCAATCCGGGCGATGGAATCTCTCTAGAGCTTCCTGGCGCTGACGCTTTCAGTGCGAAAGAATCTCCCCCGTTGATTGATGTTGTAGTTGGCATGTTCCCAAGCAACCCCTTTGCGGCGATGGTTGAAGGCAACATGCTACAAGTGATTGTGTTCGCTATTCTATTTGGTGTTGCCGTGTCACAGGCCGGTGATTTTGGCACCCGCGTTGCCTCCACCTTCAACAACTTCAACGAAGTGATCATGAAGATGGTAAATATCTTAATGAACTTCGCACCCTATGGTGTTTTCTGCCTCTTGGCGAAGCTGTTCTTTACGCTGGATGTGGGCGCACTGGGCTCGCTATTTTGGTACATCGCAACGCTGGTATTTGTCCTAATCTTCCACGCCACCTTTGTCTACGGCGGCTTGGTAAAGTTTATTGCAGGGCTCAGCCCACTGATGTTTTTCAAGAAAATGCGCCCTGCTCTCTCGATGGGCTTTTCAACCGCTAGTTCAAACGCGACCATGCCCGTCACCATGGAAGTGGCCGAAGAGAAAATTGGTATCCACAATTCAGTGGCATCGTTTACCATACCACTTGGTGCAACCATCAACATGGACGGCACGGCCATCATGCAAGGGGTGGCGACGGTATTCATTGCGCAGATTTATGGTATTGATATCGGTCTACTTGGCTATCTAACCGTTATTCTTACAGCAACCTTGGCATCGATTGGTACCGCCGGTGTGCCAGGCGTAGGTCTAATCACTCTATCAATGGTATTGCAGCAGGCAGGACTGCCAGTTGAAGGCGTTGCTATTATTCTCGGCGTAGACCGTCTACTCGATATGATTCGTACCGCCATCAACGTCTCTGGCGATGCCGCGGTATCAACGGTGGTAGCCGTCAAAGAGAATAAACTTAACCGCGACGTATTCGCCAACGCTAACTAAGCGTTAGCGAATACCTCTGCCCCCGCGAGCCATCGGTCGATTAACGGCTGGGCTCGCTCCGGGTAGTCCTGTAGAAACTGTTCAGTTAATTCGGCCACATCATCTAGGTGGTGACTGTCTCGCTCGAGATGAGCAATCTTAAAGCTTGCATCGCCAGTTTGACGAGTACCTAATAACTCACCCGCACCACGAAGTTCGAGATCTTTTTCAGCAATCACGAAGCCATCGGTGCTCTCTCGCATCACTCCTAATCTAGCTTTGCCATTTTGCGAGAGCGGTGTTGAATACATCAAGATACAGAAGCTCTCACGCGTCCCGCGTCCCACTCTACCGCGTAACTGATGGAGCTGTGAGAGCCCTAAGCGCTCCGGGTTTTCAATTATCATTACCGAGGCGTTCGGAACGTCGACACCCACCTCAATCACCGTGGTTGCCACCAGCAAATGATGCTTTTTAGCCTTGAAGTCCGCCATTACCTGCGCCTTTTCGGCCGCTTTCATGCGCCCGTGGACTAAGCCTATAGATAGAGATGGCAGCGCAGCTTGGAGTAGCTGACAGGTCTCCTCGGCAGCTTCAGCCTCAACCACTTCGGATTCATCAATCAGAGTACACACCCAGTAGGCTTGCTGCCCGCCTGAACATGCTGCGTGGACTCGTTCAACAACCTCCGCGCGACGCTGATTACTTACAAGTAAGGTTTGAATAGGTGTTCGCCCGGGTGGTAATTCATCTATCACCGAGCAATCGAGATCAGCATAAGCAGTCATCGCTAACGTACGAGGAATGGGGGTCGCGGTCATAATCAGTTGGTGAGGCGCACAGCCACTCTCGATGCCCCTTTGACGCAACGCCAGCCGCTGATCAACGCCAAACCTATGCTGCTCATCAATAACGGCTAGGGCTAGCTGATGGTAAGCAACGTCCGGCTGAAAAACCGCATGGGTACCAACAATAAGATCTGCACTACCCTCGGCGATCTGAACCAAGGTCTCGCGACGTAGCTTAGCGCCTATCTTCCCCGCTAGCCAAACCACTTTGACTCCTAACGGCTCCAGCCACTCCTTAAAACTAAAGTAATGCTGCTCGGCGAGAATCTCGGTGGGAGCCATCACCACAGCCTGCGAACCCTTTGCCACCGCGTGCAGCGCACTGATTACAGCAACTACCGTTTTTCCGGAACCTACATCACCTTGAACGAGCCGCAGCATTGCCTCCGGCTTACTAAGGTCCTGACTGACTTCATCCACGACTCGAGCTTGGGCATTGGTTAGCTTGAAACTCAGCTGACTGAGGAATTTGGCTTCGAGTTCATTTGGCCTTGGCAACACCAACGCAGCTTTTCTTCGGTACTCAGAACGAAGCTTTAGCATACTAAGACGATGGGCAATTAGCTCCTCAATAACCAGTCGCTGAATAGCAGGATGGCTCCCCTCGGCCAGGTCCCGGGTTGAAACATCGGGAGTGGGCTTATGGATGAGTTGCAGTGCTTCACTCAGCGACGGCAATCGGAGCGAACTCGTCATTGATTTCGGGAGTAATTGATCAA
Source organism: uncultured Umboniibacter sp. (assembly GCF_947497555.1). Lineage (NCBI taxonomy): Bacteria > Pseudomonadati > Pseudomonadota > Gammaproteobacteria > Cellvibrionales > Cellvibrionaceae > Umboniibacter > uncultured Umboniibacter sp. The sequence goes on along the minus strand of NZ_CANMGY010000001.1, from coordinate 605,331 downwards.
CATCGAGACTACCCAGACGCTCAAGAGCTTGATCGGCCAGACTGCGCATCCGTGCTTGCGGCAAACCTTCGGTGGTAGGGTAAACAGCCGTAAGACGGTCAGCTAAAGCGGGCATAGGCTCCCCTTCGGCAACAATTTTCATTTCCGGATGATACATCTCTAAACTACTCGCTCCGCGCCGCGCTTCGCCCCATGCCTGTAAAGTAGTTCCTGGGACAAGCTGCTGTCTAAGGTTGGCGCCAAAGCGAAAGAACCTCAGAGCAATCTGCCCTGAACCATCTTTAACAACTATTCGCAGCGCTCTGCGCCGACCAAATACCACCTCACAGGACACTACCTCAGCTTGAATAAGAACATGATCGCTAAGACGAATATGACCAATAGGGCAGACACGCGTGCGATCCTCATAGCGAGCCGGTAGATGAAACAGAATATCCTGCAGCGAGTGGATATGAATCTTGGCGAGCTTCTCCGTGAGCGCCTTGCCAACGCCCTTTAGCTCACCAACCGGAACGCGTGCTATTGAGGTTTGTTCAATGGACATAACAAAGCAGCTTGTTTGAGGGCCATTACCGCTTCGCGACGGGTAAAGCTTGCCCGATATGCCAGCGCAATCGTGCGGGTAGGTTCAGGCGCTGTAAAAGGTCTCACCTCTAACATCCCTGCTTGATAGTTCGAAAGGTCCGCGGCACTGGCTGGAAGAATAGTAATACCCAACCCCGAGGCTACCATGTGGCGTAGGGTTTCAATGGAGCTTCCCTCACCGCCAAGCATCGCTTCTTTGCGATGCTCGAAGGAGTATTGAATAACTGGATCGACCGCCAAAACTTGATCTCGAAAACAATGCCCGCCTCCTAAGAAGAGGATGTTTTCATCCGCTAACTCGCCTGCCACAATTTCAGTTTTAGCCGTTAACGGGTGATCAGCGGGAAGTAGGACAACAAAACGCTCATCGTAGAGGGGCTCAACAATCACATCTGGCTCCGAGAATGGCAGCGCTATAATGATTACATCCAGGGCACCGTCGCGAAGCTGCTTCCGGAGCACCGCGGTGTAGTTCTCCTCAATCACCAAGGGCATCTTCGGCGCAATAGCGCGAAGCTGAGGGATGCAAAAAGGGAAGAGGTAAGGCCCAACGGTTAGAATAGCACCCACTTTGAGTGGCGACGCCAACTGGTCTTGACCCTGTGTTGCTAGCTGTTTAATTTCCAATGCACCGCTAAGTACTTTGCGTGCCTGTTGAGCAATTTGTTGGCCCACGGGAGTTAAGCACACTTGATTACGTGTCCGTTCGAACAACGACACGTCCAACTCCTGCTCCAACTTCTTGATCGCTATACTTAGGGTAGGCTGACTCACAAAACACTTTTCCGCTGCACGGCCGAAGTGTTGCTCCTCGGCAAGCGTGACGACATAGCGTAATTCGTTTAAAGTCATGGCATCATCCGTTTTGAGCTAGCGTTATGTTGAGTGGAAAAAATCTCTACCTATTAGGATATGGTGACATATTACGTCGTCTGTATCACCTGCAAAAACCGATAGCTAATCGCATTGTAACGCTTAGCCGCAATACGCGAGCACACCCTGATCCCGAGAATGCCCTTGCCGTTGAGCTAGGTAGAGGTAGTGACTGGCAACTATCTCAACAGGATGAAAACTCCGTTGTCATTTACACCCCCACGCCTACTGACCGTTCTATTGCTGGCTATCGACAGGGGTATCTCAAGACCAGCGAAGAGCTCATTAACAAACTCCACCCCGATACCTGGCTGATGCTAGTTTCTAGCACTCGAGTGTATCGAGGCCACCAAAATACCACGATTAATGATCTCTCTCCTCCATTGGCCGCCGATGAATACGGGCAGGTCTTAATTGACATGGAAGAGCTCGTGACCAGCAATCATCAGAACACAATTATTGTTCGCCCCAGCGGTATCTATGGCCGCTCAACTTCGCGGTGGGAGCGACTCATGAATACACCCGAAGAGAGTGGTCATCGATTAGGCAATCGAATTCACGCCGACGATCTGGCGCGCTTTATGAGTTTCCTCATTGAGAGAATTCCATCATGTAAGCCCGGCGGATACATCGTCACCGACGGTGCGCCGGCCAGCGAGTCTGAGGTCATCGATTATCTGATGGGGTTGAACAGAAAGCATACTTCGGAGGGTATCGCCCTTCACGCCTCAGCTTTGGCGAAGAGCGGCTTTAAACTTGACTACCCTAGCTACCGCCAAGGCCTGCTAGCGCTTAAACGCTAGCTACACCATCGGCTTCAATGCGAGCACCTTTAGGCAATTCGGCCACACCAATCGCTGCGCGAGCTGGGTAGGGCTGATCGAAGTACTGCGCCATAATTTCATTTACCGTAGCGAAGTGCGATAGGTCAGTGAGAAAGATGTTTAACTTAACGATGCTATTGATCGTTCCGCCAGCCGCATCCATAACCGCACTAAGATTTTTAAATACTTGGTGAGTTTCAGATTCAAAGGAGTCATCAACCATTTCCATCGTGGTTGGATCCAAAGGAATTTGCCCGGATAGATAGACAGTGTTGCCGACTTTAACAGCTTGGGAGTAAGTGCCAATCGCAGCTGGCGCATTTTCAGTTGAAACAATTGAACGGTTTGACATGGGGTATCCTTATTTTTTTCGACCCGACTTCAGTACCCAAGATTTCCGGTGTACTCGGCGAAGTATTGAGGCCAAGTGTACTCGACTCTTCACACCTACCGTCAAGTTAATAATTGCATAGCCCGCATCCTTTTCGGCGATATCAACCCGGTCAATATTACCGCCCTCTTCTGCCAGAAGCGCTGCCAAACTCGCGAATACACCGCGAATATTTTCAACTTCAACGCGAATATCGGCTAAGTATTCTCCTGTTACCTCGCCTGACCACGCCACAGGTGTTAACTCGCCAGCCTTACCACGAAGCTCATTAAGATTGTGGCAATCATCGCGATGGACTACCACTCCCTTTCCTGGGCTGATGCGACCAATAATTTGGTCGCCCGGAATAGGTCGACAGCAACCGGCAAAGCTCATCACCATGCCCTCACTATCACTCACCAGCAAGGGTGCTTCGCTGACGTCTTCAAACTCTCCTGTGGAGCTGGTAGCCATTAACTGCTGGGCGATTACAAAGGGGATATGATTTCCTAAGCCGATCTCCTCAAACAGGGCATTTACATCGGTAAGCTTATGCTGTTCAAGTACTCGATTGATCTCTGTAGAATCAATCTCGTCAATGTTCTGTCGATAGGCCTGGAGCGTTCGATTAAGCATCCGCTTACCAAGCACCACCGACTCACTGACACGTTGAGTCTTTAAGAAATGACGAATAGCGGATCGCGCCTTGCCAGTCGCGACAAAATCTAGCCATGCTGGATTAGGCTGGCCGCCAGGTGAAGTAATAATTTGAACATGCTGACCACTCTCTAAAACTTGGGAGAGCGGTGAAAGTCGATTATTAATTCGAGCGGCCACACAACGATCGCCAACACCCGTATGCACTGCATAGGCGAAGTCGACTGCCGTTGCACCCTGAGGCAATTCGATTATTTTACCCTTAGGAGTAAACACATAAACTTCATCGGGGAATAGATCAACTTTTACGTGCTCTATGAATTCGAGCGGATTACCTGCCTGTTGCTGTAGTTGTAACAAACCTTGAACCCAATCTCGCGCTCTAGTGTGAGGCGCCAAGTCGTCCTCTTCCGAGGTTTTATAGAGCGAGTGAGAGGCAATCCCATGGTTGGCCATCGTATCCATTTCAGCGGTGCGAATTTGCACTTCGATAGGCACGCCATGCATCCCGATAAGCACCGTATGGAGTGACTGATACCCGTTAGTCTTCGGAATGGCAATATAATCCTTAAACGCTCCTGGCACTGGTTTATAAAGATTGTGGATACACCCCAAAACTCGATAACACTGGTCTACCGATTGAGTAACAATGCGAAATGCATAGACGTCCATGATCTCAGTGAACGATTTATGCTTCGACTTCATTTTTTGGTAAATAGACCAGAGGTGCTTCTCTCGGCCGCTAACCATTACTTCATGTCCCTCGCGCTGCAAACATTGTTGGAGCGCGTCGGTTATCTTCGAAACGATTTCGTTACGATTGCCTCGAACAGAACGCATGGCGGCATCAATGCGAGTAGCGCGAACCGGATGCATAGCATAGAAGCCTCGGTCCTCAAGCTCCAGGCGAATATCGTTCATGCCAAGTCGATGAGCTATGGGGGCATAGATATCCAGGGTTTCTCGCGCAATACGACGACCTTTATCCGGCTTTAACGCACCAAGTGTTCGCATATTATGGAGCCGATCGGCCAATTTGACCAAAATAACGCGGATGTCGCGGGCCATCGCCATCGCCATCTTTTGAAAATTTTCAGCCTGCATTTCAGCACGACTACTAAATTCAATCTGAGTGAGCTTGGAAACACCATCAACCAGATCCGCGACGGCATTGCCAAACTGCTGTGAGAGTGCATCCTTAGGAATGCCAGTATCTTCAATCACATCATGCAGCATTGCCGCCATCAGGCTCTCAGGATCCATGTGCATATCGGCGAGAATGTTTGCGACGGCGAGGGGGTGAGTTACGTAGGGTTCGCCGCTGCGGCGAGTTTGCCCATCATGTGCTTGCTGGGCATAAAAATAAGCCCGCCTGACGCTTTGAACACGCTCGGCGGGCAAATAGTTTTCTAGCTTATCGGTAAGCTCGTCAATGGTGATTGGCTTGTCACTTACCAGCGTGCTAGACATTAGAACTCGACAGCAGGCTGCTCGTCGTCTTCTAGGATATCTGCGGTGACATAACCTTCCGCAATTTCACGCAACGCTACAACGGTTGGTTTGTCATTTTCAAATGCCACGTAAGGTTCTTGACCTTCAACTGCGATTTGGCGAGCACGTTTACTGCTAACCATAACTAATTCAAAGCGGTTCTTTACGTTATCTAAACAATCTTCTACGGTAATACGAGCCATGGGAATTCCTAATAGTTCTGCAGAGTTTCTTTCAGCAACTCGTCAGTTGCTGACCTAGTGTACTTTGTTAGCGCTTATTCGCTCAACAATTCTTTCAATAAAGCTTCATGATCTCTAGCCTGTGCTGAAATTTCACAGCGCTGAGAACGGATTATGGCACGCAAATCTGCGAGCGCATGATCAAAGTCATCATTTATAACCAGATAATCGTTTTCAGCATAGTGCGAGATTTCGCTTACCGCCTCTTTCATCCGTCGCTCAATCACATCTGAAGCATCCTGGCCTCTACCAGTAAGGCGCGTTTTCAATGCGGCTAATGACGGCGGAAGAATGAAAATACCGACCGCAGCTGGAAGTAATTTACGCACCTGCTGAGCACCCTGCCAATCAATTTCTAGGATGACATCGGTACCGGCGGCCAATTCCGTTTCTACCCACGAAGCACTGGTGCCATAGCCATTTCCGAATACCATTGCGTACTCGAGGAAATGCCCTTCGCTAACCATTTCATCAAAGGTAGCCAAGTCCACAAAATGATAGCTTACACCGTGCTCTTCGCCCGGTCGCTGCGAGCGAGTAGTATGTGAGACGCTCACTTTAATATTCGACAACGCATCAAGCAGTGCTCGAACAAGACTAGTTTTACCGGCCCCACTAGGAGCTGAAATAATAAATAAGTTTCCGCGACTCACTGGAATTACCTTAGTGTTTTGCTACTCATACATTTGTAAAGCTGGAAACCATGCAGTATATCGCATCACAACCCTTCGCCAAAGCGATTTCAACTTCAGGCCTTTCGCGATGAGTACTTTATTCTATATTCTGGATCTGCTCACGCATCTGCTCGATTAATACTTTCATTTCGACCGCACTCTGCGTGGTCTGCGGGCTAATTGACTTAGAACTCAGCGTATTCGCCTCGCGGTTCAACTCCTGCATGAGAAAATCAAGACGGCGACCAATTGCTCCCTTCTGGGTGCACACCCTTGTTACCTCATCAAGGTGTGCCACCAGGCGGTCAATCTCTTCCTCCACATCCGCCTTATGCGCCATCATCACGAACTCCGCCTCGATACGCTCAGGGTCCAACGTATCTTGAAGCTCAGCTAAACGTTCCGTGAGTCGATCGCGTTGTTTTTGCAGTAGTACAGGCATGACTTCGGTAACCTTCTCTACCTCAATTCGCATCCCCTTGATTCGCTCGTCAATCATCCCTGAAATAGCCGCCCCTTCGCGCTTTCGATTATCAATCAACTCAGAGATTGCTTGATCCAAACATTGCTTAATCGCCACATTTAGCTCGTCACCTTCATGCTTCGTCTCGATGACAACACCCGGCCATCTCAGGACATCCATGGTGCTGACGGGAGAGTTAGGGTCAATGGCCCGACTCGCCTGAGTAAGCTTTTCGACCAACTCGTTATTGAGGCTAAACGTTTGCGCTGTCTCCGCAAGTTGCAGCGTTAGGGTAGCATCGACCTTGCCTCGCGCGAGCTTGCTCCTCAGCCGCTCTCGGACCATCACATCTAAGTTGCGGGCTGATTCTGGTAGGCGAATGTAGGGTTCCAAATAACGATGATTAACACTTTTCAGCTCCCAGGTTACAGAGCCCCATTCGGTGTTGACATTGGCACGAGCAAAGGCCGTCATTGATAGCATGAAATACTCCCAGGGAATTAAAAAAATAATGTTAGCACATGCAGCCTTGCTGCAGTGCGGTATACTCTAAGACTAACTTACTCACCGAGAAGCCCTACTATGATTCAAAGACCGAGTGGTCGTCTCCCAGACGAAATGCGAAATGTCTCTATCGTTAAAGATTTCACCTGCCATGCAGAAGGCTCCGTATTGATTTCGGTTGGCAACACTAAGGTTATCTGTACTGCATCAATTAGCGAGGGCGTACCCCACTTTCTGCGCGGCCAGGGCCAGGGGTGGATTACCGCCGAATATGGCATGTTACCTCGTTCAACTGGATCACGCATGAATCGTGAGGCTGCTCGTGGAAAACAAACTGGCCGAACCGTAGAAATTCAGCGTTTGATTGGCCGTAGTCTCCGTGCTGGCGTTGACATGAAAGCACTAGGCGAAAACACCATTACGATTGATTGTGATGTCATTCAAGCCGATGGCGGTACCCGAACAGCGTCAATCACTGGCGGCTGTGTCGCGTTAAATATTGCCTTAGAGGCTTGGGTTGCGAAAGGTAAGCTCAAGTCGAATCCGCTAGTTCGCTGGATCACCGCCATATCCGCTGGCGTCTATCAAGGCACTCCAGTACTCGATTTAGACTACCCTGAGGACTCAGAGGCCGACACCGACATGAATGTCATTATGACCGAGGAAGGAGGCTTCATTGAGATCCAAGGTACTGCGGAGGGTAAACCGTTCACCGGAGAACACCTTAATGCCCTACTCGCGCTAGCGCAAAAAGGATGTGGCGAGCTACTCGCTATTCAAAAGGCTTAAGATTTATCAGCACTACGGTATCGGCTAAAATAGCTCGATATCGTAGTCAATGATGACCGGTGCATGGGAGCCAAAACTCTTGGTTTTGTAAACAACGCCATATTCCACCGCTCCAGATAAATTTTCTGAAATGACCTGGTAATCAATTCGCCAGCCATCTCCTTCACCCAATTTGCCGCTTGGCCACCAGGTAAATTCATCTTTATCTTTGTTTACTTTACGAAAAGCATCTACATAGCCAATATCGTTGAATAGCTGTGTCATCCATTTTCGCTCAAACGGCAGGGCGCCGGAAGAGTCGGCATTGGCTTCAAAGTTCTCGACATCGTAGTCACGATGAATCTGATTCCAATTACCACAAATAATATACTCACGGCGTTTGCGAGTAATTTTAGAAAGGTGCGCCTGTAAATCGTCGAAGAATTGTATCTTATCCTCTAGCGACTGTACTTCTGAGGTAGCTCCTGGGGCCAATAACGAGCCAATAGAGATTCCTTCAAAGTCGGCTTGCACGTAGCGACCGTCCATATCAATTCCGCTAGCAAATCCAAAGCCTGTCATAATGGCCTTGGGTGGCTGGCGCGAATAGATCCCTACACCGCAGTAGGTACCGTCCGGTGAATCAAAGAAATAACCGAAGTAGCCTTCAAGTTGATACTCGGGCTCCCATGCCAAATCGGGCTCTGGCCTGCGCATGTCCTGTAGACAAATAACGTCGGCATCTTGCGTTCGCAGCCAATCAAACAAGCCATTGCCTATAGCATTATCAATACCATCGACACAAAGCGTAATAACTCTCATTAAGTATCCCTAAAAAATGCGCGTATAATAGTTAGATCGCACAGTCGTGTTAATTTTATTAATACTTCTTTACCTAACGTTAGCAACTTTTGGGATATTCGCATGGAACTCCACCAAGAAAATTACTTAAAGCTCGCAATTGAAGCAGAGGCATTAGGATTTGGCCAATTCACATTGAAATCAGGTCGAATCAGTCCGTACTTTTTCAACGCCGGAAAATTCAAGACCGGGAAGACTCTCGCTCTATTGGGCAAAGCTTATGCTAAAGCAATTGTAGACAGCGGCGTAGAATACGATGTTCTATTCGGGCCTGCCTACAAAGGTATCCCTCTCGCTGCCGCTACGGCAGTTGCTTTAGCCACTGATCATGGTATCGATATTCCGTGGACATTCAACCGCAAAGAAGCAAAAGATCACGGAGAAGGCGGTAAACTTGTTGGTGCCGATATCGAACAACAGCGCGTGCTCATTATAGATGATGTCATTACTGCAGGGACAGCTATCCGCGAAGTAATTGATATCTTGAAAGCCAACAATGCGTCCTGCGCAGGTGTCTGCATTGGCCTAGATCGCAAAGAGCGGGGCCACGGAACACTATCGGCAATTCAAGAAGTTGAGCACGACTTCAATGTTCCTGTTCTCTCAATCATTACAATTGACCACATCATCGAATGGCTAAGCGCTCAAAGTGAGCATCAGCTAGTTGAGAAAATGACGAGTTACCGTAACGACTACGGCGTTTAAACAGGAGTTTCAATGCGTATTCCACAGCTGCTTTTAGCTGCCACCATAATATCATTCGCGAGCGCTGGTGCAGTCGCAGATTTTTATCGCTACCAGGACGAGAAAGGCAAGCTCGTTGTCGCTTATCGTCTCACGCCCGAAGCCATACAACAGGGCTATGAGGTCATCAATCCTCAGGGGATAGTTGTAGCAGTTATCGAGCCCGCTAAAACTGAAAGTGACATTGAGGCTGAAAGATCTGCAGCAGAGCAGAGAGAGTATGATCTTAAGCTGCTAATGACTTATGGTAATTCCGACGAGCTGAAAGATGCCATTTCACGCCGCGAATCTGCATTGATGACAGAAATAAGTCTAGCAAACTCAAAGCTAGAGGAAGCGCGGGTAAGTCTTCGCGCTATAGAAAATAGCGCGGGGCTTGAAGAGCGGCAAGATGGGGCAGTAAGTGAAGCCACAGCTGCTGCCTTGGAACAATTTCGCGATGAAATAGCCTCAATAAGTGATGAAATTATTGCACTTGAGGCAGATTATGTAACGAGCCAAACCGAAAATGAGATCGAATTAACTCGCCTGAAGGAGCTGCTGGGAGAGTAACATTTCCAGCAGTCCTATTTTCAGCGGAAGAAACCAGTCATTAGAAACTGGTATTGATCACGCCAACCTTCGGTAGGCGAGCGGCGATAGCCTGAGCGAACAAACTGCCCCATGCGCCCTTCGACACAACTAATCAATAAGTTGGCGCCTTCCGTAACGGTTAACACTGGGCGTAAACCTTCACGTAATTCTGCTTCACGAAGTACCTGCTTAATTTGCGTCTCGATTCGCTCAAAGAACTTTACTACCCTAGCGTGAAGCTTCGCATTTTCACCGGCCAACGCGTCGCCTACCAAGATTCGAGCCATGCCCGGATTTCGTTCACAGAAGCCTAGCAACAGAAAGAGGATTGCATCGCAACGCTCTAGCGCGCTTGTTTGATCCTTAATAATTTTTGAAATACGTTCGAAAACCGTACTTTCGATAAACTCAATTAATGCCTCGAACATTTTAGTTTTGCTCGGAAAGTGGCGATACAATGCCGCTTCAGAGACACCGACTTCCTGAGCAAGTTTGGCAGTTGTAATTCGCCCGTCTAAGTCTTGCTCGAGCATTCCTGCGAGCGCCTGCAAAATATGTTGCTTGCGCGAAATTTTTTGCTCTGTAACTGTCATAAATCCCCACGAAATAAGTCGTTATTTTAAAGTTCAACGATTACGGCTTAATCAATGTACCTACACCTTCATCGGTGAATACTTCAAGTAACACGGCGTGGTTTACTCGCCCGTCAATGATGTGAGCACTGCTTACGCTGTTTTTTACTGCATCTAGCGCACAGCCGATTTTAGGTAGCATACCACCATAGATGGTGCCATCCGCGATTAATTCGTCAACTTCTAGCGCCGTTAGTCCAGTTAGGATCTCGCCACTCTTATCTTGCAAGCCTGCTACATTCGTTAGAAGCATGAGTTTCTCTGCATTGAGAACTTCAGCGATCTTCCCGGCCACCAAGTCCGCGTTAATATTGTAAGACTCTCCCTGCTCACCAACGCCGATGGGTGCAATGACTGGAATGAAATCACTCGCTACTAGCATGTCGATAACCGATGCGTTGATCGAGTCTACCTGACCAACGTGGCCAATATCTAGAATCTCAGAAGTGGTATGTTCCGGACTCTGCTCTCTGGACGAAATTTTCAATCGGCTTGCTTGAATCAGTTTACCATCTTTGCCCGTTAACCCAATGGCTTGACCACCCGCTTGGTTGATGGCGTTCACAATTCCTTTGTTTACATTGGCGCCCAATACCATTTCGACGACATCCATAGTCTCAGCATCAGTTACACGGTACCCATCCACAAACCGAGATTCGATATTGAGCCGAGCTAATAGATCGCCAATTTGGGGCCCACCACCATGCACTACCACAGGATTCATGCCTACAGCCTTCATTAGCACGATATCTCTAGCGAAGCTGGCTTTTAGGTCCTCTTCAACCATGGCGTTACCGCCATACTTAACCACAATCGTTTTCCCTGCGAATTTTTGGAGGTAGGGCAGCGCTTCCGTTAATACGCTTGCTTTACTGTTATCCACGGTAATTTCCTTATCGTAAATCTTCGATGAGCTCATTCCAGTCTATATCGTCGAATGCGCTACTTAAGAGGTCATAAAATCGTTGTCTCACCGCCGCCAAACCATCTTCGGTATCAGACTCAAAGCGGAACGTCACCGCACTTTCAGTGTTGGATGGACGAACCAAGCCCCAACCATCAGTAAATTCAACACGAACTCCATCCAATAGTAGGAAAGTAGCAATATCTTTCCAATCCTGGTGATCATTCATAAGATCTAATAGATGCGCACTGTAATCGGCACTCACTGGAATCCTGATTTCGGCAGACGAATAGCTCTTGGGTAGCGTGGCTACGAATTCACTTAGGGGCTGCTGGCGTTGATTCAGAAGCTGAATAATCCGCAGTGCTGCATAGATCCCATCATCAAAGCCATACCAATCATCGGCGATGAATAAATGTCCCGATAACTCTCCTCCAAGGATAGCATTTTCTTGAACCATTTTATTGCGCACGTTGGAATGACCAGACTTACAAACTAACCCTTCCCCCTGATAACGCTCGATGAACTCGTTAATGGTACTAGAACTCTTAATGTCGAAGACCACCTTACTGTTGGGCCTCCGAGCGCAGACATCGCGGGCGAGTAACATTAGTAATTTATCCGGCATAATAATCTGGCCAAGCTCATCAATCATAAACAGGCGGTCGCCGTCACCATCTAGTGCGATGCCGAAATCTGCTTGGTGGTCAATCACTCGCTGCCTGAGTGTATCGAGATTTGGTAAGTGCGAGGGATCTGGGTCATGGTTAGGAAAATCACCATCGGGATCACAAAAAAGCGGTATCGGCTCGCAACCTACTAACTTCAACACCGATAATGCGGTGGGACCGGCGATGCCATTACCAGCATCCACAGCCACCTTATAGGATATCGACTCGGTAATGCCCTGGGTCAGACGCTCAAGATACTCATTATCCAAGCTCTCTTCATGAAATTCTCCCGTCCCTGAAGCAAATTTGTTGGCAACAACCAGTGATTTAATATCACGAACCCGCTTTCCATCCAGCACCTTGCCGCCTATCACAATTTTAAAACCATTGTAGTCCTTTGGGTTGTGACTAGCGGTTATCATGACTCCAGATTGATGACGCCCCACTTCAGTGGCGTAATAGAGCTTGCCGGAAGGTCCTGTACCAATATCCACAACATGACAGCCGGTTTCCAGAATCCCCTTAATCAAAGCTCTGTGTAGCCGGGGAGATGAGCTTCGTTCATCACGGCACACGTACATCCCTTCACCTTGTGCTGAAAGCACCTTGGTACCCAAAGCTCTGCCGAGGTTCAACACAAGTTCGTCAGTTAGCTCTTCGGCACGGCCGCGGATATCATAATCACGAAACACATGGTGTGGTACTTCCGCCCATTTTGCATCATGAGCCGTGGAGGATTTACGTAAGCCCTTTTTGGACTCCTCCCTCATACTAGCTTCGTATTGGTAAATTCGACGCGCCATGACCACTCCCAATAAGCAGATCAATGCACTAATCGCTAGGGCGTAGTAAACCAAACTGTAATCTTTATCGACTTGAGTTAACCATTGATCACTAGCATCAAACTCTGCCATCCAGATGCCGCTTATTCTAATCCGTTCGCGATGCGTGCCTTCACCAGCTCCTTGACTAAGAATCATTTGCGCCCGACCTTGCGGTAGCTGTTGAAGCAATATGACCCGGCCATTAGACAGCTGAGGGAGTAGTAACTCGGAAAAATAATTAAGCGGTACGGTTTGCATATAGGCTACTGCTTGCGCGTCGCCAGCTTGGGTAACAACTTTGGCGAGGCGAAGATACCAGATATCGTTAAACTCAAACGCCTCCGGTTCGATGAATTGATCCTTACCAATAGCTCGAATCATGCGTAGATCGCCCCAGGAAATTGGCGGAGTAAATGAGTCATCAAGTTCGACTTCATTTAGTTTCGCGCCCAACACCACCCCATTCTGTTGGTCAGTGAAAGTATTCCAGCCTCGTTTCGTCAGCGGCTCTTCAGTAATTTCTGCCAAATTTTGTTCGAACTCAAGTTGTGCCAAACGCAAGCCATCAGCAACAACATGTCTTATTTGCTGTGCCTGCTCTACAACACGCTGCTTTTGTAGCGCTGCGTGATCATCCTCAATGAAACTGAGGCTGAAATAGGGAACTGCGCAGGCAACAACAAAGGCTGCTGCAACGACCCCGATCGCCTTCTTTACAATCTGAAACTTCACTCAAACTCCTTAAAGGCTGACAGCTAGTGTGGCAACAAGCTGGATGGCAATCTGATTCTTGGACGCCAAAGTCAATGACTGTTCAGTGGTCGCGGAAATCAACGTCACTGCATTATCATCATGATTGAAGCCCGCGTCCGTGCGCGAGACATCATTTGCCACAATCCAGTCTAGCTGTTTGCGTGATAGCTTATCTCTGGCGTAGCGAATCACGTCATTCGTTTCCGCCGCAAAACCCACTACGCAACCGGGCCGCTGCTCGTGTTTAGCTACCGTCGCAAGAATATCGGGGTTTTGTAATAAGGTGAGCTGCAGGTCATCGTCGGCTACCTTCTTAAGCTTCTGTTGAGCACATTGCTCAACGCGATAGTCGGACACGGCGGCCGCAGCGATAAACAAGTCCACACCTAGCGCATGTTCCATAGCTGCTGCCAACATATCCTGCGCGGTCTCAACGGCGATAAGCTCAACCCGCTCTGGGGAAATAAGATTAACCGGGCCACTGATCAACTTAACTGTGGCCCCAGCCTCAACACACGCCTGCGCTAACGCGTAACCCATCTTCCCAGAGCTATGATTGGACAGGAAGCGCACCGGGTCAATCGGTTCGCGCGTAGGCCCAGCGGTAATACACACCGTTTTCCCAGCCAGTGAGCCCGGTGTAAATTGCTCTGCCGAGAGCCTTACTAGCTCATTCGGGTCTAACATTCGACCTAGACCAACATCGCCACAGGCCTGACTCCCCGAATCGGGGCCGAACTGCTTCACTGATCGATTAGCGAGAAGATTAAGGTTCTCCTGGGTGGAGGCTGCCGCCCACATCTGTTGGTTCATAGCCGGTGCAATGGCTATGGGTGCATCAGTGGCTAAACAAAGCGTGGTGAGCAAGTCATTGCCCATTCCGGCTGCAAAACGTGCAATAAAGTCTGCCGAGGCGGGCGCAACAACTACTAAATCTGCCCACTTAGCTAGTTCGATATGTCCCATCGCTGCCTCGGCTTCGGTATTCAAAAGATCAATACCTACCGAATTACCGGATAGCGCCTGGAGCGTTAGCGGGGTTATAAATTCCTGTGCCGCGGGCGTCATAACTACACGAACGTCGGCACCCCAGTCTTTGAGGCGCCTGATGAACTCCGCGCTCTTGTACGCAGCGATTCCGCCTGTTACGCCAAGAAGGATTCGTTTATTCGCTAATGCAGCTAGTTGTTCCATCGCTTATATAAGACTCAAAAGGGAAAATAAAAAGATAACACAACCCCAGTGAGGTGTGCAGCTTATGTCTAAAGCTTTACCGAAAAAAAACAGCCATGATCGCTTTAAGCAAGTGAGTAATTTTGACCTATTTCAAAATTTGTTTAATTCCATTAACAGCAACGATGTAGCGATATTACGTGAAGTAAATGAAACGAATTCACTGCGCCACCTGGCCTGGCAATGTGAGAGTGAACCCGACTTTGCGGCACTCCACCACACCCTGCTGATAGTTAGAGAATTCAATCGCCGCTATTTGAGTGAGGAACTTCAGCGCTCTACCTATTTTAATGACCCCAATGACGTCAAAATATTTCTACTTGCCGAACTTGCTCAGCGACGCAGAGAACGATTTATCGCTTTATTCCTAGACAACCAACATCGTCTAATCGAGACAAAGGTGTTATTTAAGGGCACCATCAACGCTGCTCAGGTTTACCCTAGGGAGGTAGTCCGCGCTGCGATTGACTTAGATGCCGCTGCCGTCATTTTCGCCCACAACCACCCATCGGGTATTGCTGAGCCGAGTGATGCAGACCGACGAATCACCGATCGACTCATTAACGCTCTTTCACTCATAGATATACGTGTTCTCGACCATTTTGTTGTCGGCGATTGCGAGGTAATATCCTTTGCAGAACGAGGTTGGGTCTAACCCATTAAAATGTGTATAATGCTGGCTCGTTTTTTCGACTGGCGCGCGAAACTACCGAATAGCATGAAAATCAGGCAATTTTCGAGTTTTTTCTTGTTAATGGCTAGCGGTTCTGGTATAAAACGCGACCTCCAACGGGCTAAAAACCCAAACGAAGACAGAATTCGGATTTCGCCCGACGTTTAATCGGGCAACCAAGGCAACCGAGTAGATTTTTTGAGGCGATATCATGTCTAAAGTATGTCAAGTTACCGGCAAGCGTCCAGTAACTGGAAACAATGTTTCACACGCGAAAAACCGCACTAAGCGTCGTTTTGAGCCAAATTTGCACCACCACCGTTTTTGGGTTGAGTCGGAAAAGCGTTTCGTACGCCTTCGTCTTACTTCAAAAGGTATGCGTATCATTGACAAGAAAGGTATCGATTCCGTTCTTGCTGATATCCGCGCTCGTGGCGAATCTGTATAAGCTTTAAAAGCATTTAGGAGTTTTTAACATGCGTGATAAAATCCGTTTAGTATCAAGCGCTAACACTGGTCACTTTTACACTACTGACAAGAACAAGCGCAACATGCCTGGAAAAATGGAGATCAAGAAGTACGATCCTGTTGTTCGCAAGCACGTTATGTACAAAGAAGCTAAGATCAAGTAATTGATTCTTCGCTCCAAAGAAAGCTCGGCTATTTAGTCGGGCTTTTTTTATGGCGGTTTATCCCAGTTGCCGCCGCCCGCAAAGCATTCTAAAGTACCTTCTCATTCGCAGAAGATAGCTTGCAATCATGCCTGAATTGCCCGAAGTAGAAACCACCAAACGTGGCGTCCAACCCCATATCCAACAGCAGCGTATTACTGCGCTCGTCGTTCGTCAGGCCAAATTACGTTGGCCGGTATCTCCGGAGCTCCAATCCCTAGTGGGCGAAACGATACTCACTGTTCGCCGCCGAGCCAAATACCTACTTATTGATACTGCGAAGGGCTCCATTATGGTCCATCTCGGGATGTCAGGCAGCCTACGAGTGATTGAACAGGGTGAGCCGCCCGGCTTTCATGATCATGTGGACTTAGAGCTCGGCAAGATTGCGCTTCGCTATACCGACCCACGTCGCTTCGGTTGCTGGCTCTTCGTCGCCCCCAACGCTAGTCATGAGCTCCTCAGCAAACTCGGTCCAGAGCCGCTGGAGGAGGATTTCCAGCGTGAACCCTTCGCGGCGGCACTTCGTGCCACCAAGCGACCAATAAAACAGGCGATCATGGACAATAAAATCGTTGTCGGCGTTGGTAACATCTACGCCAACGAAGCGCTATTTATGGCGAAGATCAGCCCTGTACGAGCGGCAAGTAGGGTGTCAGTTAAACGCCTTAACGCCCTCTATGATGCCATTCGCATCGTGCTCGCTGAAGCCATCGAACAGGGGGGGACTACCCTCAAGGACTTCGTGGGCTCCGACGGCCAACCGGGTTATTTTAAACAGTCATTACACGTCTACGGTCGCGGTGGCCTAGACTGTACTGTATGCAAGCAGGCTTTAAAGGAAATACGCCTTGGTGGTCGGAGTACCGTCTACTGCCCAAACTGCCAACGATAGAGGAATGACTCAATGCTCGGACGCTTTAATGAAGACAAACTCGCTGCCATGGTTAGACAGCTTGAACACAACTATTTGGCGGGGAATAAGCTTCCCAATCTGCAGGTAGCTATTACCACCCCCAGCGAGACTATCTATTCTCATGCAGCGGGCTTTGCAGATATCGATACCCAAACGCCCATAACTACTCAGCACAGCTACCGAATCTATTCAATGACCAAGCCTATCACCTGTATGGCACTGATGATGTTGGTAGAGCGCGGTTTAATTCAGCTAACGGATGCGGTAGCCGACTACCTTCCGGAGCTAAGCTCTCTCAAGGTCTACGAAAGTGGTACGTTAGGAGATTTCGTTACTCGACCCATAGAGAATCCACTCACCATCCACCAGCTACTCACCCATACCAGTGGGCTCACCTATGGCTTCAACCAGGCCAACCCTATCGAGCACTTCTATGTGCAACATGAGCTGGATCACGTGTGGCGTAATACCAAGGAACAATGGCTGGCAAATCTTGCCGAAGCTCCGCTCCTTTTCGAACCGGGTACAGCATGGAATTACGGACTGTCTACTGACGTTATCGGCTTTGTTGTTGAGGCCGTCAGTGGCTGTTCTTTGGGTGAATTTATGCAACGGGAGATTTTCCAACCTCTGGGCATGTTGCAGACTGGGTTTCAATATACCGGCACCGCGGAGCGAATGACGAGCTGCTACCAGTGTACCGAGGAGAATTCACTGAAGTTATTTGACCGCTACGATAATTCGCTTTTTAGCCAGACCCCGAGAGCCCATTCTGGCGGTGGCGGCCTGGTGTCAACGAGTGCAGATTACCTCAAATTCATGCGTCTACTCCTTAACCATGGACGCCATGAAAACCAACAGATTATTGCTCCTAAAACACTGGAGTATATGCGCCTAAATCATCTTCCTAACGGCGCGAGTATTGCCGATATGAGCATGGGATCATTCAGTGAGGTTCGCTACCAAGGAACGGGGTATGGGCTTGGTTTTTCCAATCTATTTGATGTCACCGCCGCGGGAGTCGTGGGCTCTGAAGGCGAATATGGCTGGGGTGGTATGGCAAGTACCAACTTCTGGATTGATCCTGAGGAACAGTTTGGCGTCCTCCTACTCACTCAGCTTATTCCATCATCAACCTATAACATCCGCTCAGAGTTGCGCTCAATGATTTACGGCGCGTATCGTTACTAGGCTACCTAGAGAATGCGGCGCCCAGTATAAGGATTACTAGGCGCCGAGCACTATTCCCCTCTCACAACACCCTCTCGACGCGGATCGGCACCACCCTCTAAGAAGTTGCCAATCTTAATCAGATGAAGTCCCGAATTTTGAAATCCAGACCGGACGCGATAACCCTGCTGCTCCAGTGCGTCAATGGTTTCTGCATCGATACCAGGAGACTCTAATTCCAGCACCGAGGTGTTTCGAGCAACGATATGTGGAACGGCTACCGCAGCTTCGGGCGTCAGATTAAAGAGCAGCACATTAGCAATGGCCTGAGCCGTGTAATTGATGATTCGAGAACCCCCCGGGGAGCCCGCTGTTAACACTGGCTTACCATCAAGAAATACAATTGTTGGCGACATGGACGAGCGTGGACGTTTTCCGGGCTGAACTCGATTAGCCACTAATTCGCCATCCGCATTGACCGGTACGAAGTCAAAATCAGTGAGTTGATTATTCAGCAAGAAGCCACCTACCATCACTCGTGAGCCAAAGCCCATTTCAATAGAGCTAGTCATGCTGACGACATTGCCCTCCGTATCAACAACGGAAAAGTGTGTGGTTGACGGTTGGGACGGCGAGCCGTGAAAGGCTCGAGTCAGCGACACATCGGGAACGCCGGGTTGTGCTGAGACTAACGCCTCAGAGGTAATGAGTTTAGCGCGCTCGTCAAGATAATCGGGCGCCAACAGCCCCGCCACAGGAACCGCTACAAAGTCCGAATCAGCCAAATACATATTTCGATCGGCAAAAGCTAAGTTTGATGCCGCGGTGAAATGATGGATAAACAGTGGATCTAAGGGCCCGCTGTAGTCGGCCTGCTGTCGCTCAATCAGACTCAACTGCTGCAGCAGTGTCACACCGCCTGATGATGGCGGCGCCGCACTACACACTTCATAATCCCAAACCGGAGCGCAAACCGCTAGGCGCTCAACGGGCTGGTAGGCTTGCATATCTGCCAGCGTTAGCAATCCCTGGCTCGAGCTATCTGACTGAACTGCTGTCACAATCTGTTCCGCCAACTGTCCATGGTAAAAGACCTGAACACCCTCAGTCGCTAGGAGCTTAAGAGTTTTGGCGTAATCCGGATTTTTAAGCCGATAGCCAACCGGCCAGGGTTCACCGTCACCATCATAGAAATACGCTTTGATTGCTGGATTGACATCCATGTAGGGAAAGGTAGAGAGAAGCAAGTGAAGTCGGGGCGAAACTACAAACCCTTCCTCAGCTAACTTGATGGTTGGCTCAAAGAGTGTTTCCCAGGGTAATTTTCCGTGCTGTTCATGTGCCTCGGCCAGCATAGCGAGTACGCCGGGGACTCCCACAGAGCGGCCACCGATTAGTGCTTTCCAGAAGCCCATTCGATCGCCATTTTCCTCGAGAAACAACGAGCCATCGGCAGCCATCGGCGCCGTCTCTCGACCATCTAACATCACTAACGATTCGAGCGCAGCATCGTAGTGCAACATGAAGCCGCCACCACCGATCCCAGAGGATTGTGGTTCAACTAAGGTCAGCGCAAGCTGAATTGCAATCGCTGCATCAACAGCGGAACCACCAAGTTGAAGTATTTGGTAACCCGCCTCGGCGGCTAAAGGATGGGCTGCAACGACCATCGCGTTCTGCGAGGTGCCGCCCTTTAGAGCGCTTATACCCGAATAGGCTTCCGGCTGAAGTTCATCACTTGCCCATACTGAGGCGCTAAATAATGCTACGGCCAATATGAGCCCGCGCATCATGCTTGCTCAAATCGAAGTTTTAACGCTTCTGCTACTTTTGGGTGAACGAACTTAGTCACATCACCCTGGAGAGCGGCTATTTCGCGGACTAGCGTTGAGGAGATATAAGAAAGATGGTCTGCCGGTGTTAAGAATAAGCTCTCCACCTCGGGGGCCAAAGCACGATTCATATTCGCCAGCTGAAATTCGTATTCAAAATCTGAAACCGCTCGAAGCCCTCGCAGCACACCCGTCGCCTTATTCTTGCGAACAACATCCACTAGCAATCCCTCAAAGCCAATGACTTGGACACTGGGTAGGTGCTGAGTAACCTCTTTGACCATGCTGACCCGCTGTTCTAACGTGAAGAGCGGATTCTTTTTAGTATTCGGCGCAATAGCCACCACCACTTCGTCGAATAGTCGACTGGCACGCTCAATGAGATCCGTGTGACCGTTGGTAATGGGATCAAATGTTCCGGGGTAAACCACCCTGCGCATAATGTATTCCTTGTTACTCGTTGTCGTTGTTTGAAATCGATTCCGCTTCGCTCTGCGGTGAATAGGCTAACTGCCAGAGGGAAAAGCTTAGTTGACCCGCTGTTTTTGCCTTCAATTGTCGCCAATTGTTAGGCCACTCCACCACTTCGGACTTGGGCTGCTCTATGTATACTAACCCACCCGGCTTCATTGTGGGAATTAACTCTTGCAACAAAACCTGCCAAAGTTGGTCATCGAAGGGTGGATCTAGAAAAGCGATGTCGAAATAATTGCGCGGTTGATCCGCTAAAATACGTCGAGCGTCGCCCAACAACACCTCAGCTTCAAGCGAAAGCGTGCTGCAGTTTAGCCGTAGTTGTTGCGCCACGTGCGCATTGAATTCTATAAAAGCTGCGGACGCTGCCCCGCGTGAAAGTGCTTCGATACCCAGCGCACCTGAGCCAGCGCAGACATCGACACACCTTGCTCCGGTTATGAAGGGTTGCAGCCAATTAAAAACCGTCTCTCGCACACGATCTCCGGTAGGTCGTAAACCGTCTGCTAGAATCACAGGTAGTTTGCGCCCGCGATGCACCCCTCCGATGACTCGAATGGTTGATGGTTGAGCGCTATGTTGACGTATTTTTGAGGCCATTTTTTGAGCATTCATTAGTTAGTTCTAGCGGTTGGTGGTAACATTAGCCCACCAGACGTCGGTCTGCCGACATCCTAACAAATTATGTAAAGCGGTTGCCTTAACAAAATGCTTTTTTTTAAAAAGAAACGGAAGCAAAACGATGCCAATCCGGAACAAAACTCTGAGCCGACCTCGCAAACAGACGCACCGTCGGAAAGTGAGGAAGTTAACCCAGCGCCGAATTCGTCAACGCCTGACGAGCTCGAGGGCGCTGTCGAGAATGTCGCAGATCAAGCGCCGATTACGTCATCTGATGAAGAAGATGCGAGCGCGCCCAGTGAACCGACTAAAACCAGCTGGCTCCAACGAGTCAAACAAGGATTAAGCCGAACTAGCTCTCAGTTTAGCGATGGCTTAGCCAATGTTTTCCTCGGTAAGAAGGAAATTGACGACGAGTTACTCGAGGAGCTCGAAACACAGCTTTTATTGGCTGATGTGGGCATGAAAGCCACTTTGCGTATCATTGATGCACTCACTGAACGCGTTGCCCGTAAGGAACTGAAAGACGCCGCCGCCCTCCGACAGGCACTCCTCGATTTACTTGAGGAACAATTGCAGTCAGTGGATAGCTCCTTTGACTATGGCAAGACCGGCAACAAGCCCTGTGTCATTCTTGTCGTTGGCGTGAATGGTGTGGGCAAAACCACCACGATTGGCAAGCTCGCCAAGCAACTCCAAGGAGAAGGAAAGCGTGTTATGCTCGCTGCAGGTGACACCTTCCGTGCGGCGGCGGTAGAGCAGCTGCAAGTCTGGGGTGAGCGCAATGATGTTCCCGTCATTGCACAGCACACCGGCGCCGACAGTGCTTCAGTCATCTTCGATGCCGTTCAGGCTGCCGAGGCACGCAATGTGGACGTTCTCATAGCCGATACTGCTGGCCGACTTCAAAACAAAGCCAACTTAATGGAAGAGTTGGAAAAGGTTGTTCGCGTCATGAAGAAGCTCAACCCCGATGCGCCACACGAGGTACTGTTAGTCCTAGACGCGGGCACGGGGCAGAA
Organism: uncultured Umboniibacter sp.; assembly: GCF_947497555.1. Classification (NCBI taxonomy): domain Bacteria; kingdom Pseudomonadati; phylum Pseudomonadota; class Gammaproteobacteria; order Cellvibrionales; family Cellvibrionaceae; genus Umboniibacter; species uncultured Umboniibacter sp. The sequence goes on along the minus strand of NZ_CANMGY010000001.1, from coordinate 583,306 downwards.
CGCTATCTCGCAAACCAAATTATTCACCGAAGCCGTCAATGTGACAGGATTGGCGTTGACAAAACTCGACGGCACCGCAAAAGGCGGTATTATATTCGCTCTGGCTAACGAATTTAGTGTTCCCGTGCGTTTTATCGGTGTCGGTGAAGGAATCGACGATTTAAGGCCGTTCAAGGCACGCGAGTTTAGCGAGGCGTTATTCCAAACAACCAGGTCATAGCCAATGGAGGGTGAACGTGATCGAACTGCGACACGTCCACAAGCGATATAGTCAGCAAAAGGATGTCCTAAAGAATGTTAGCTTTTCACTAGAGAAGGGCAGCATGACCTTTTTGACGGGGCAGTCCGGTGCCGGTAAGAGTACCTTACTCAAATTAATCGCCGGCTTAGAGCGACCCAACAAAGGTGACGTCGTAGTGGGCGGTGAGCCAGTGAGTTCACTGAAGAGTTGGGAGCTACCCTACTATCGACGCCAAATTGGCGTGGTATTCCAGGATCATCAACTGATTGAAGAACTCCCTATCTTCGAGAACGTGGCACTGCCCTTACGCGTCTCAGGTTATAGTGATATCGACATTCAACGCCGGGTGATCTCTGCGCTAGCGAGTGTTGGTCTAGCAGATTCAGCGCCAAGCTTCCCATCACAATTGTCGGGCGGCGAGCAGCAGCGAGTGGGTATTGCTCGTGCCGTGGTAGCGAAGCCTAGTGTCCTTATTGCCGATGAGCCTACAGGTAACCTAGACCCTGAGCTCTCTACTGACATCATGGGCCTGCTTCATCGTTTCAGCCAAGTTGGTGTAACGGTTCTCATTGCCTCGCATGATATCGCGCTGATTCAGCAGCTCGGCCATCCTATCCTGCACCTTCAGGGGGGCAATATTCGATGAAGTCGTCTGCAAGCCAAGCGGGGCAAAAGCCGACTCAAGCCTGGATACAACACCATCGTTTTTGTTTTGCCGACGCGCTGCGCCGCCAACGAAAAGACCTGGGGAGAAGTTTTCTTACCTGGTTAGTGATTGCCTTCTCGCTGGTGTTGCCCGCCCTACTCTACGCCGTATTAATTCAAATTGAGCCTTTGCTAGAACAACGTCCCGAGCCACAGTTAAACGCCTATTTGGGTAATACACTGAGTGAAAACGAGCTATCCGCGTTTAGCGCCGAGTTATCTCAAAGGGATAATATTGCGGTTGAATATATCTCTCCAGAGACTGCACTAGCAGCGCTTCAGAGCGAAATCAACACCGCTTCAAGTAGCCAATTTAACCCACTACCGCATACCTTTGTGGTGACAGCCCCCAGCGCGCAATTGGATGAGCTCGCAACCATTCTGCGCGCGGACGATAGGGTGGACGAAGTTCAATTAGACAGAGAATGGATTCAGCGTTGGCAATGGCTAGCAACCATTGGCGAGCGCTCGCTACTCTTGATAAGTTTAATCTTACTACTGGGTGCCGTAGCGACAGTGGGCAATACCGTGGGTTTAACCATCGTGATGCGCCAACACGAGATAGAAGTCATGACGCTGGTAGGTGCTACCTCTACCTTCATTCGCCGCCCCTTTATTTATCACGGCGTCATCTCTGGGATCATCGGCGGGCTGCTCAGCAGTGTCCTGCTAATCGCCATCGTGATATCGCTGTATACGCCATGGCAACAGTTTATCCACAGCTACGAAATTAGCGCCATTTCAATTCCGCTCTGGGTCTGGCTTTTCCCTATTGTCTCGGGCCTGTTAGTTGGAGCTGGAGGAGCGACCATCGCCTGCTCTCGTTTTGTCCGTTATTAGCTTGGTGTTTCGGTAAGTCGCTACGTTCCAAGGTGCTTAGCCTGTTCGCAAACACGCCCTCCACATGCTATTATTTGCAGCCAATTTGGCAGGATCCCCCATGAGTAAAGAACTGCAAGCTTTCGTTCAAATGTCACCAGGTGCAAACCTGAGTGCATACGTGCAAGCAGCAAATAGCATTGCAGTTCTGAGCGCTGAGGAAGAAAAAGATCTCGCCGAAGCCCTGTACTATGGCAACGACTTAGACGCCGCCCGTAAATTGGTCATGGCCCACCTTCGCTTCGTAGTCCATATCGCCCGTAGCTACAATGGTTACGGCTTAGCACAGGGTGACCTTATTCAGGAAGGCAACATTGGCCTAATGAAAGCCGTCAAACGCTTTAACCCAGAAAAGGGTGTTCGCCTGGTCTCCTTTGCCGTCCATTGGGTCAAAGCCGAGATCCACGAATTTATTCTGCGTAACTGGCGAATTGTTAAAGTTGCCACCACCAAGGCACAGCGCAAATTGTTCTTCAACCTTCGCTCTGCCAAGAAGAAGCTAGCTTGGCTAACTCACGATGAAGCGACAGCTGTTGCCGCCGATTTAGGGGTTGAAGTTGCCCACGTTCGCGAAATGGAAAAACGCCTCGCAGCGGTAGATGCCTCTTTCGACCCACTTTTCGATGACGACGATGACGCACCTGCCAGCGCCCCCGCGCTCTATCTGGAAGATCAGAGTGCCGATCCGGCTATTCAGGTCATTGAGGCCGATTCAAGCGCTTCGAGCTTGGGCCATCTAAGCCAAGCACTTGCCGCACTCGATGACCGCAGCCGAGATATTTTAGAAAGCCGATGGCTGGGCGACAATAAAGCGACGCTTCACGAGCTAGCGGACCGCTATGAAGTCTCTGCGGAACGTATTAGACAGCTTGAAAAGAATGCCATGAAGAAGGTCAAAGCAGCCATTGATGCAGCGGACGAAGAATGACCGCTAAATCGCTACTGATTCTGAGCGCCATTTCTGGCGCCCTCTGTGTTGCACTGGGAGCCTTCGGAGCTCACGCTCTGAGCGATAGCTTATCCCTTAGCCAACAGGCCACCTGGAGAACTGCCTCGCTCTACCAACTATTTCACACCTTAGCTGCCATGTTCTGCCTAGGGTGCTCCGGCTATCTAAAGGACCGCGACGCGGTTAACATTGCCACCGGCTTTCTGATCGGTATTCTTTTGTTTTGCACCAGCTTATACGCGCTTGCCTTGGGGGCGCCGCGCTGGATTGGCTTGATAACCCCCATTGGCGGTCTATTCTGGATTAGCAGCTGGCTATATTTAGCTTTTTCAACTTTCAAATATCAACGCTAGTAGTGAACTATGACTGAATCAACCCCCGAAGACACACCATTTGAAATTCGCCCACAGTACAAAAAGAAGTCTATTCGTAGCTTTGTTATTCGCGCTGGCCGAATCACTGACGGACAACGCCAAGCGATGGAGCAGCAGTGGCCGCATTACGGTCTAAGCCTCTATGACGGCCTGTTAGATCTAGCACAGGTATTTGGCAACGACAATCCAGTTGTGGTGGAAGTGGGTTTTGGTATGGGCGATTCACTACTTGAAATGGCAGAACAAGACCCGAATACCAACTTTATTGGTATCGAAGTTCACCCACCAGGAGTCGGGCGCCTCATCAACGAAGCGACCATGCGTGAACTTCGAAATATTCGCGTCTTCTGTGCCGATGCTAACGATGTGCTCGAGGATTGCTTTGCCGATGAAAGCATTAAACGTCTGCAGCTTTATTTCCCAGATCCTTGGCACAAGAAAAAGCACAACAAGCGCCGCATTGTCCAAGCTGAATTCGTGGAAAAGATTCGTCAAAAGCTAATTCCAGCTGGTCATTTTCATATGGCGACTGATTGGGAACCCTACGCCGAGCACATGATGGAAACCATGGGCGAGGACAACGGTTTCCACAACAGTATGTCGGGTAGTGATTTTGCACCAAGGCCGGATTATCGTCCCATCACCAAATTTGAGAAACGCGGTGAGCGTTTGGGCCACGGCGTCTGGGATCTCATCTTCGTTAAGAGCTAGAGAACTCTCTTAAAATCGGTTAGCAGCGGCATTATTCAGCCGCTTCTAACTGCTCAAGCACGTCCAACCAACTCGCTTCCACATCCTCTAACTGCACGCGAATTTTTCCACTCTCCGTGGACAGCTCTTGAGCGAGTGCCGGCGTATCTGAATAGATACTTGGATCACCTAGCTGACCTTCGATTTCAGCCAATCGCTCCTCGAGCTGCTCTATCTGTTTTTCCAGCTTTTGCTGCTGCTTCCGAAGGGGCGCTAACTGAGCTCGTCGATTGGCAGCTTCCTGCCGCGCCTGCTTTTTATCGACTGCCGGTGCAACACTCTTGATCGCTGGCGAAGCGTCCGCCTCACGCTGCTTTAACCATCGCGAGTAATCGCTGAGATCGCCATCGAAGGCCGCCACTTTTCCATCCGCTACCAACCAGTACTCGTCCACCGTATTCGCCAATAAATGACGATCGTGCGAAACCAATAGAACGGCGCCCTCAAAGGTTTGTAGCGCCACCGTAAGGGCGTGGCGGACCTCGAGATCCAAGTGGTTAGTCGGCTCATCAAGAATTAGTAGGTTAGGAGTCTGCCAAACCACTAGCGCCAAGGCTAAGCGTGTTTTCTCTCCACCTGAAAAGGGTTCGATGGCCTCGAAAACTCGATCACCCTGAAAATTAAAGCCTCCTAGAAAATTACGAACTTCGGCCTCCGGCGCATTGGGACTGAGCGTGCGAATATGATCAAAACAACTCTGATCCAACTCGAGCGCATCCAGCTGCTGTTGAGCAAAATACCCTACGCGCGTGTGCTCTCCCGAAATAATGTCGCCGCTCAGCTTTGGTAGCTCCCCCACTAACGTCTTGATCAGGGTAGACTTACCCGCGCCGTTAACCCCCAGCAAGCCAACGCGCTGGCCTGGCTGAATAGCAAAATTAAGCTTATTGAAGACCGTCGCCGAGGTATAGCCCGCATCAACCTCATCAAGATTGAGCAATGGGGATGAAATCTTATCGTGACAGGGAATGCGAAAATGAAAGGGGCTATCGGCGTGAGCCGGGGCAATATCTTCCATACGCTGCAGCTCCTTTAAGCGAGACTGCGCCTGACGTGCCTTGGTGGCTTTATAGCGGAAACGCGCCACGAAGGATTCGATTTCCTTCTTGCGACGTTGCTGCTTCTCGAAAATAGCCTGCTGCTGCGCCATTCGCTCTGCTTTCTGACGCTCGTAGGCGGAATAGTTACCACGATAGGAAGTTAATTGGCGCTGTTCTAGCGCGACAATATGATCGGCTACTGCGTCAATAAAATCTCGGTCATGAGAGATCAAGATTAAGGTGCCCTCGTAGGCCCGTAACCAGTCCTGTAGCCAGATTATGGTATCCAAATCTAGATGGTTGGTTGGCTCATCCAGAAGCAGAAGATCGGAACGACACATCAGTGCCCTAGCCAGGTTTAAGCGCATGCGCCAGCCACCTGAGTACGAGGTTACCGTTCGTTCACCCACATCCTTGGCAAAACCCAGTCCATGGAGGAGCTTTTCGGCTCGATTTCTCGCTCCGTAACCCTCAATGCGCTCAAGCTCGGCATGTGCCGAGGCGATCTTAGGCCCATCATCGTTCGTTTCAGCAGCTTTGAGCTGTGCTTCAATTAATCGTAACTCAACATCGCCATCTACGACGTAATCTACCGCAATAGCATCGGTCTCGGGGTGCTCCTGCGCCATATGTGCAATGGTCCAAGCCCTGGGGACGTGACAATCGCCCTGGTCAACCGTAAGTTCGCCCATTAAAAGCTTAAACAGGGTAGTTTTGCCAGCGCCGTTAGCACCAATTAGGGCAATTTTATGTCCCGTATTGATCCTAAGAGAGGCGTTCTCTAGTAGACTTTTCTCGCCTCGTTGGAGATTCGCGGCTGTTATTTGTATCATCAGTGCTCACTCGCCCATTTTTAATGTCCGCAGTTTAGCAAATAAGAGGTTCGATATGTCGGCTTTAAACGAAAGTTTCTGGAACTTCTGTCTACAGACTTGGTCAGATAAGACGCTCGCTGAACGCTTGATCAAGGCATCAATTGAAGAGCACACTGACGTGGTATTAGTTCTTTTCTTCGTTTGGACCCAGCAACAGCAATACGGGTTAAGCGCTGCAGGCACCATCAAAATTGAGCAGCTGGCGGAGGTCTATCGACCCTTGATAGAGGCCTACCGTTCGCTGCGCCGCCAATCCAAAGATGTGGTGGCGAATAAACTATATCAAGCTCAGAAAAGCTTAGAGCTATTGTCAGAGCGCTGTTACGCCAATGAGCTCTGTGATTGCATTGATACTGATGAGGTGAACATTGCTTCGGCTGAAGTCATTAGTTTAAGCAACTATGACCAAGCGCTAGCTAGGCATTTAACGCAAGTCATAGACTCAGAGCCCCTGAAGCCATAGACTCTATGGTATCAACAAAAATTGATCACTTATAAACAGGATTAGATGATGAAATTAAAAACACTCGCCGCTGCGGTGGCTATATCTGTAACACTTGTGGGTTGCGGAGAAGAAGACACAGCAACGACTGATGTCGCTATGCAGAGCTCAGCGCCTGTTGAAACCCTAGAACAGCGAGTTTCTTACCTAATGGGCTTACAGTTCGGCCAGCAGTTATCTGGCGGTGAGTTTGAGATCAACCAAGACGCACTCCAAGCAGGGATGAGTGACGGTTTAAACGGTTTTGAGCAACGCCTCACTGAAGAACAAATTACAGCCACGCTCGCTGAATTTCAAACCATGATGGAAGCCCAGCAGATTGCAGCACAACAGGAAGCAGAGGCAACTCTCGCTTCTCAATCTGCCGAGAACGAAGCTGCTGGCTTTGCTTTCCTAACGGAGAATGGCGCACGCCCAGAAGTCATCACTACCGAGAGTGGCCTTCAGTATGAAGTACTGCAAGAAGGTACGGGTGCACAGCCTACTTCTGACGACGTGGTTACCGTAAACTATAAGGGAACTTTCCTTGATGGGAGCGTATTTGACGATTCATCTCTTCATGGTGGCCCCGCTACATTCGGTCTCGACCAAGTGATTAGTGGTTGGACTGAAGGCGTTGCCCTGATGAAGGTTGGCGCGAAGCATAAGCTATACATACCCTATAACTTGGCTTACGGTGAAAATGGTTCAATGTCTATTCCACCGAAATCTACACTGATCTTTGAAGTGGAACTACTAGAGATTGCTGAATAAACATAGTTCACAGTAGAGCTAAGACAAGAAAGGCGCGAATGAATAATCATTCGCGCCTTTTTTATTTGTCAATGCGAGTCCATCAAGCTTATTACGAGTTAGCTTTTAACCAGATCTCGATGTGCGTTGTGTAAAATTTCGATCATCTGATCCTCCATCTCGAAACGCGCTTCAAGATGCTCACCAAGCCCGACAACCTTATCGGCTAGCTCATGAAGATTACACTTTTCATTCACGAAATCATGGAAATCCATGAGATGCTGCGTGTTCTGCTCTAACTTCGGGATTAGCACTCCGGCAATTTCATCGCTGCCGTCTTGAAAATCCTGCCCTTCAAGCATGAGTTGTTCGTAAACTTCAAAATGCCCCTTTGACGCATAGTCTACGAGCAATTGGCAAAATCGCTGAATACTCTCCCAAATAGGGCGTGGCTGTGCTGGCTGTAAGCCTGTCAGCTGACAGTATATTTTTACCAACTGCTGGCGCTCTTGAAGCCAACTATCAATGATGTTGCTTACCCCACCAAAGCGCTCTGATGCTGTTTGACTCTTTACTAACATACGGCTTTCCCCCTTGTTAAATCCATTACAATGAGTTTAGACGAATACCGCACCTATACCATTTATTTTGAACGGCGAATGAGCTGAAAAATAGCGAGTCCTAATAACCCCAAAAACGCAATCAGCGTCCACGCCGGAATTGATAGCCCAAGTAAATTCCAGTGTACATCGGCACAGCTACCATCACCTAATAGGATCATCTCTAGTGCATCGCGCAAAGGAAATGCGTCCACGATGTAATCAAAGCTAGGACCACATAAAGGAACTTCATCCTCAGGGAGGCTCTGAATCCATACATGGCGTCCAGCAATCGCCGCTCCGGCTCCGGAAGCAATGACAAGCAGGCTGGCATAGACCTTTGTAGCCTTACCATGGGCAAATGCAATCAGAGCGATAATGCCGATGGTTATCGTTGCAATGCGTTGCGCAACACATAAAACACAGGGTTCATAGCCAAGGTAATTTTGGAAATAGATGATTGCGACAGCCATCATGGTGAGCGTATAAAGAGCAATAAGGAGAAAGGTTTTACGGGCACTTAGCATCATAATAAGGACTACAAATGGTTAATTTAGCCTTACATTAAATCCTGAATTGGTAGAGTACAACCCGTTATTTACCATGAGATGCAAGATAATGGTAAAAGGCTAAGATCAGGTGGCCGATTGGCCACCTGATAGCGAGATTACTTAAAGCTGTGGCGCATATCTTCGCCTTCTACTAAGTAGATAATCTGCTCGCAAACGTTGGTAGCGTGATCGCCGATTCGCTCTAGGCTTCGAAGCGTCCACATAACATTCATCACTCGTTTAATTGAACGAGGATCTTCCATCATATAGGTCACTAAGCTACGCAAAGCGCTGGCATACTCATCATCAACTTTTTCATCTACACGCATCGTTTCACGAGCCTTCTCTGCATCATAGCGAGCGAAGGCATCTAGCGATGCATTGATCATTTCACGAACGCGAATCGCAATATTTCTACACTCAACATAACCGATTGGAGAGCTTCCCTCTTCGGCTAGACGGACCCCTAGATCGGCAATTTTTGCCGCTTCATCACCCATTCGCTCCAAGTCACGGACGATTCGCGATACCGCAAGTACCATTCGCAAGTCACTCGCGGCAGGCTGACGCTTCACCAAGATTTTGGTACAGAGATCTTCCGTCTCTACCTCTAGACGGTTAACCTCTACATCATCCTTCGCCACAGCTAGGCCAAGTTCACTATCACCACTTTCAAATGCCGACATCGCTTTGACTAGCTGTTGTTCCACTAAACCACCCATCTCGAGTAGACGGCTGCGAATATCTTCCAAATCCTGATTAAAGCGCTGTGAAATGTGTCCATCAAGCTTCATCATTTGCGTTCTCCTTAACCGAAACGACCAGTAATATAATCTTCTGTTAGCTTATGACCGGGCGATGTAAATACCGTATTGGTATCGTCAACTTCAATCAATTTACCCAAATGGAAGTAAGCGGTGCGATTCGAGATACGCGCCGCCTGCTGCATTGAATGAGTGACCACTACAATCGTGTAGTTGCTCGATAACTCAGCAATAAGCTCTTCAATACGTGCTGTAGCAATAGGGTCTAGTGCAGAGCAGGGCTCATCCATGAGGATAACTTCAGGGTTAACCGCGATGGTGCGGGCAATACACAGACGCTGCTGCTGACCGCCCGAGAGGCCGATTCCTGGAGTATGAAGACGATCCTTAACTTCATTCCAAAGTCCGGCTTTCTGCAGACTACTCTCTACCATTTCATCCAATTCAATCCTGTTACGAGCTAGCCCATGAATCTTCGGACCGTACGCCACATTTTCGTAGATGGACTTAGGGAATGGATTTGGCTTCTGGAACACCATCCCCACACGCGCTCTTAACTCAACCGGATCAACCTTCGCGCCATAGATATCCTGACCTTCCAGAAGCATTTTCCCAGAAACTCGGCAGGTATCAATCGTGTCGTTCATGCGATTGATGGTGCGTAAGAAGGTGGATTTACCGCAACCTGATGGCCCGATAAATGCAATCACTTCATTCTTACCTATATCCAAGCTCACATCGTAGATGGCTTGCTTATCGCCATAGAAAACACTTACACCGTCGGCGGTAATCTTTGGGTCAGCGCTCGTTGGAGCGCCAACTGTTACATAATTATCTGACATTAAAATATTTCCAACTTATTAATCTAAAACTGTTACCAACGCTTTTCGAGGCGCTTACGAAGCCATACCGCGAAGGCGTTCATTACCATCAAGAACATCAGAAGGACGAGAATGGCCCCTGAGGTTTTCTCCATATACCCACGTTCCGGCGCATCAGACCAAAGGAAGATCTGTACTGGCAGAACTGCCGATGGATCAGTGATCGTCGACGGTACGTCAACGATAAATGCCACCATACCAATCATCATAAGCGGCGCCGTTTCACCTAAGGCCTGAGCCAGGCCGATAATCGTACCGGTTAGGATTCCTGGCATCGCAAGTGGCACGACGTGATGGAAGACCACCTGTGTCTTTGACGCCCCCAGTCCTAGCGCCGCATCACGAATGGACGGCGGCACTGATTTAATGGCCGCTCGAGCCGCAATAATGATGGTGGGCAAGGTCATTAGACTTAATACTAGACCACCAACTAGCGGCGCCGAGCGTGGCATACCGAACCACTGTAGAAATACTGCTAAGCCTAACAAACCAAAGGTTATTGACGGGACCGCGGCCAAGTTGTTGATGTTAACTTCAACAAATTGGGTGAAGCGGTTTTTAGGTGCAAACTCCTCAAGATAAACCGCGGTTGCCACGGCGATAGGGAAGGACACACTAAAGGTCACCAAGAGGGTGAGTAAAGACCCAATTAAAGCTCCCCGGATACCCGCTTCCTCAGGATTGCGCGAGGCACCATTTTGGAAGAAGATGCGGTTAAACACCGAACGCATACTATCCTGATCAATCAACCCCTCGGTCCAGGCAATCTGCTTTTCATTGAGGCGAGTACCAACCGACTCCTCTTGAAAGTACTTGTACCACATATCCACATCGGAACTGGCGCGCAACCAAACCGAGTGCGTCTCGTTCAACCATTGAGGATTGGCCTCAAGCTGCTCCGCCAACTGCCACTGTGAACTTTCCGAAACGAGGGCATACAGCGCGCGCTTATCCGTTCGGCTAGTTACATCGGGATACATTTCCCGCAAACTTGATTTGATGACGCTGTTCCAATTTGCTCCACGAAGAGACTCGGCACTCAGTTCGTCTACCCCAAGTAGGCGTTGATCGAAGCTTACTTCGATACGAACCTCTGTTTGGATAAACGCCTTATAACCCTTGAGAAAGACGTCGCTCAGCAAAATAACTAGCGCACTGACCGCAAAAAGGATCGCGAGCATACCCAGGCGCTTAAAGCGACGCTCACGGCGATGACGCTTTTTCAGCGACTGTCTTACAAGATCTAAATTTGAATTAGTCATATTGCTCTCGATACTTATTTACTACGTGCAGCGCAATCATATTAAGAATTAAGGTCACTACAAAGAGGACTAAACCAAGCGCGAATGCGGCGAGGGTTTTCGGACTATCGAACTCTTGGTCACCTACTAATAGCGTGGCAATCTGAACGGTAACCGTGGTCACCGACTCAAATGGATTTGCCGTCATTTTTGCCGACAACCCGGCGGCCATGACCACGATCATTGTTTCACCAATCGCTCGCGAGATGGCTAACATGATGCCGCCCACTACGCCTGGTAATGCCGCAGGCAGTGTTACCTTGGTGATGGTTTCGCTGCGGGTAGCACCCAAACCCAGCGATCCGTCACGCAGTGAGGTTGGCACCGCTCGAATGACATCATCGGCCATCGAGGAGATAAACGGGATCAACATAATCCCCATTACCGCACCCGCAGCGAGGGCGCTTTCTGAGCTAATCTCGAAAGGCGTATCCATCAACCCCATGGCGATAAATTTTTCAGATAGCCATTCAACGAAATTTCGCACATTCGGTGCCACCGTTAACGCGGCGAAAAAGCCGTAAACAACAGTTGGGATACCTGCCAAAACCTCAAGCACCGGCTTAAGAATGTTGCGCACTCGCGTTGTGGCGTATTCAGATAAAAAGATGGCTGAGTAGAGGCCTACGGGTAACGCGACACTCATCGCGATTGCGGCGATTAATAGCGTGCCCGCAAAGAGCGGAACCGCTCCGAAACTACCGGATGAAGCGGTTTGATCGGCACGGAGGGCAACCTGAGGGCTCCAATGTGTACCAAATAGAAACTCCATGGGTGAAACCATCTGGAAGAATCGCATCGATTCAAAGATGACCGATAGCAGGATCCCTAGGGTAGTTAGGATGGCAATCAGGCTACTCAAAAACAGAAAGCCACGAATCCATTTTTCTACCGACACTCGAGCGTGCAGCTTGCTAGAGAATTTCACCACCGAGAACAACAGCCCCGCTACACTAATCAATGCAACAGCACCGAAGAGTGCGCTATTCGCAGCCCCAGCAAGATAAACATAAGCCTCAGCTGCTGGAATCAACTCAGTCGCCAAGGATTCTGCGATAACACCATCTTGAACATGATTTTTGATCATTGAAAAGATGAGCGCTGGGTCCGAGTTAGCCCCAGATAGGTAGGATTGCGGGATATCTGCGACCACAATGGCTCTAATTACACTTTGCTCTAGTAGCACCCAAATCAACACCAAAAATAGAGCTGGTACAACCGTCCACAAAACCGCCCAGAGGCCGTAGTAATGGGGTAACGCCGGAAGTCGACTGGTACCTGTCGACTTCTTCTTAGCTCGTCCGGTGGCGGTGAACCACGAAAACAAACCAAGGCCGACGATCAAAAATAAAATCACACTTGGAGACATAAATAACTCAATCAACCGATATAAAAACAGGTCATACTATAACAAGAACAACCCACTTACGCATAACGCAAGTGGGTTGTGCAAACTTCATGGGATAATCTGAACTTAGATTGCTTCTAAGCTTCTTACCGCTGTTCCAACTTGAGTACGCTCTTCTTCAGGCATTGGAATCAAGCCGCGATCGGTCAAGTAACCATCATCACCCCACGCCGCTTCGCTGGTGAATTCCGAAAGGAATTCTTCGATGCCCGGAACAACATTGACATGCGCTGCCTTCACGTAGAAGAAAAGTGCGCGTGAGATCGGGTAGCTACCATCTGAAATCGCTTCGAACTCAGGAGCGATACCGTTGATCATAGCGCCGTGGACAACATCTGCATTTGACTCTAGGAAGCTATAACCAAACACACCTAAGCTGTTGGGGTTAGCCGCTAGCTTTTGAACAATTAGGTTGTCGTTTTCACCAGCTTCAACGTAGGCGCCATCTTCACGAATGCCGTGACAAACCGCTTTAAAACGATTCTTATCTTCCGATTTAATTGCAGCAATCCAGTCGAAGGACTTACAACCTGATTCCATCGCTAATTCAGCGAAAGCATCTCGAGTACCTGATGAGGGTGGTGGACCAAGAACCTCAATTCGCACCTCAGGAAGCGAGCTATTTACTTCATTCCATGTACGGTAAGGGTTTTCTACCAATGTCTCGCTACCATCTGGGTTTGGAACCAACTTTCCTAGCGCCAAAAAGATTTCACGTGGCGTTAAATCAAATTGCTGAGCGGCAACTGAATTTGCCATCACAATACCATCGTAGCCGACTTTAACTTCAACAATTTCAGTAACGCCATTACTCGCACACAACTCAACTTCTGACGACTTAATTCGACGTGAAGCGTTAGTCATATCTGGAGTACCAACACCAACACCGCCACAGAACAACTGCATACCACCGCCAGTGCCGGTAGATTCTACAGTTGGGGTACGGAATTGCGTCGCTTTACCGAAGCGCTCTGCCACAACTGTGGTAAAAGGGTAAACGGTAGAAGAACCTACAATTTCAATGTGCTCGCGGGCCGATACTTGGGCCGCACTAGCAATAAGACTGATGGCTAATAATGCTTTAAGTTTCATAGTTATGCTCCTAGGCAATTTTTTCAACTAAAGCCAGTCTACGAACACTTTATGACAGTAATGTTACAAAGTAATTTATTTGTCATATTCGTGAAAAAACATCCTTTACAACGACTCCAAATGCTTAACACTCCTCCCGCTTAAGGTATAATCGAGGAAAACAATAAGAGATATACTGTGCATACCAATAGGGTTAATCACCTCATAGCAAAGATCGGCCAATGGGCTAGCTTACTCATCCTGGCGATGGCGATAATCACAACATTCATTGTCCTGTTGCGCTTCGGTTTCGACTGGAGCTCCATCGCGGTGCAAGAATCAGTCACGTATTTACACGCGTTTGCTCTGATGCTGGTTATTCCCTGGGCGTTACAAACTGAAGATCACGTTCGAGTTGATATCTTTTACCGACGCATGCGACCACAATCACAGCATTGGGTTAATATTGTTGGCGCTATCGTTTGCCTACTCCCGTTCTGTATTTACAGTACAATCTCTGCGCTCCCGTTCGTCATAGACTCCTGGTCAATTCTTGAGGACTCTCCTCAAGCTAACGGCATACCAGCGCTATATCTCTTAAAAAGTATCATTCCAATTAGTTTCTTACTGCTCGCTATTCAAGGGGTCGCTCTATTGGTTACCAACATTAAGGCCGTTTTAGCACCGCTAGAGGAGCCCCGCTAATGGAGTGGCTAGCGGTACTAATGTTCGTGGTGCTTTGCATTGCTCTGATTTCTGGCTATCCGGTTGCGTTAACCCTAGCAGGGGTGTCGCTAACATTCGCCGTTGGCGGAATTCTCGGTGGCGTCTTTGACCAACAGCTGCTTGGTGCTTACGTAAATCGTGTATTCGGCACCATTACCAATAGTACTTTAATGGCCGTTCCGCTCTTTGTTCTAATGGGTGTTTTACTCGAACGATCAAAGATTGCGGAAAAGCTGCTTGAAACACTGGGTAGTATGTGGGGGCATGTTCCTGGTGGGCTTGCGCTCGCTGTAATTGCCGTGGGCGCGCTGATGGCAGCAAGCACAGGTATCGTCGGTGCAACGGTCGTCACAATGGGGTTAATATCGCTACCTACGATGTTAAAAATGGGCTACAAGCCGTCGCTCGCAACGGGCGTTATCGCGTCTACGGGTACATTAGGGCAGATTATTCCGCCATCGATTGCACTAGTCCTGCTTGGAGATGTGTTATCCAACGCCTATCAACAAGCTCAGCTCCGACAGGGGATCTACAACCCCGAAACACTTTCTGTTGGGGACTTATTCGTTGGCGCAATTATCCCAGGGTTGATCTTAGTAGCGGTATATATGTTGTACGTTGGCTTTTATGCACTAATAAAACCACAGCACACGCCACGCTTAACAACCAAGCAAAAAACCTCGAAGGCGGTATTGTTTAAACACCTATTGCCTCCTATTTTATTGATCGTGCTAGTACTGGGGTCTATCTTAAGCGGTGCCGCTACCCCTACTGAAGCCGCTGGTGTGGGTGCCATAGGTGCTATCTTTCTTGCCTACCTCAACGGAGTTTTAACCATTGAGCTATTAAAGGATGCCTCGCAGCAGGCTGCGAAGATCACTGCGATGGTATTTTTAATTCTATTGGGTGCGTCAATGTTCTCGTTAGTGTTCCGAGGTTTTGGCGGGGAGGAATTGATCGCTGATTTTCTCTATAGCCTACCCGGCGGTGTCATCGGCGCTACGATAATGGTGATGCTGGTTGTTTTTCTAATGGGGTTTGTCCTCGACTTTATCGAAATCTGCTTCGTCGTGATACCACTCGTCGGACCGGTTTTGCTTGGCATGGGCGTCGATCCTCTTTGGCTTGGAATTGCCTTAGCGATTAACCTGCAAACAAGTTTCTTAACGCCGCCATTCGGCTTTGCCCTCTTCTATTTACGGGGTGTAACACCTGATAGTATTCCTACCAAAGAGATCTATCGCGGTGTAATACCCTTTATTGGACTTCAACTTTTCGTCCTGTGCCTATTGGCGCTCGTTCCGGAAATTGCTACTTTCCTCCCTAATTACCTAAAAGGCACGGCCTGATGAACCAAGAAAACAATTTAGATGATGATCTAAAACCGACCGGTGAGCTCTGTTTGCGTTTAACAGCTCTCAGCAAAGATACCAATGGTTACGGTGATATTTATGGTGGGTGGCTGATGCAGCAAATGGATCTAGCAGGCGGCGTGTTGGCAGAGGAAACGGCCGAAGGGAGAGTAGTAACCGCTGCCGTCCAGGCAATTAATTTTCTCCGCCCCGTGCCACTCGGGGCCAATGTGTCCTGTTACTGCGATATCGTGGCCATTGGTCATGCATCGATAGAAATTAATGTCGAGGCATGGGTGACATCTAAAGGGAAAAGTCCATTTCAGCAAAAGGTTGCTGATGGACGCTTCTATTTTGTTGCCATTAGCGACGAAGGGAAGACGAGGCGAATCCCCCGCTAATAGAGAGATTTCAGCTTCCGACACCGAGTGGCTGTTATTGTCGCTCTGCTGCTCGGCGCTGCTCGTAGTAGGCTTCTTCAGAAATTGCGTGATAACGCTCAACGCTCAGTTGGAAATCACGATAGCTTTCCCAAACTCGAGCAAACTCTGGATCCGTTGCGGCGGTTTCCGCGTAGACCGTTTGCGCAATTTGGTAGAGGTGGTTGAACACCGGGGTTGGCATCCGACGTAATTTTACGCCATGAACCTCCACCAACTCCTGTAAAGCAGCGTTATTACTCGCCGTGTACTCATCTAGCATATCTTGATTGATTGCTCTGGCAGCACCTTCCACGATAGAACGCAAGTCAGCTGGAAGGGTAGCGAGCGCATTAGCATTCACAATAAATTCAAGTGAGGCACCTGGCTCATGAAAGCCTGGATAATAATAGAACTCCGCTACCTCATGAAAACCGAAGGCTAAATCATTATAGGGGCCAACCCATTCCGTTGCATCAATCACACCGGTCTTAAGTGAGGTGTAGAGCTCGCCACCCGGAATATTAACAGTGGTCCCGCCGGCACGATTGAGGACTTCGCCCCCCAAGCCAGGAATTCGCATCTTTAAACCACTTAAGTCGTCAATCGTTTTGATTTCACGGTTATACCAACCGCCCATTTGAACTCCAGTGTTTCCCCCAGCAAAGGGCACCAGGTTGAAGGGTTCGTAAAGCTCTCTCCACATGCTAAGTCCGCCGCCATGGTGTAACCAGCCATTATATTCTTGAGCATTCATACCGAAGGGGATTGAAGTAAAGAATTGCGCCGCAGGCACCTTGCCTTTCCAATAATAGGCTGCACCATGTCCCATCTCAGCTGATCCAGCAGAGACTGCATCAAAGACTTCAAGCGCACCAACAATTTCACCTGCGCCGTAGACGGTGATGTTCAATCGCCCACCTGACATATCCTGTACCAATTTAGCAAAATTCTCGGGCGCCGTTCCTAAGCCAGGAAAGCCCTTTGGCCAAGTGGTCACCAACCGCCAATTGAAGGTCTCCTCCCTATCGGCGGCAATATCCTGAGAAGTATTACGATTAACCTGATTGAAGGCCGCTAAATAGAACACTAATACGAGTAGTGCTAATAGCCCGATAATCACTAAGGTTTGAACAGAGGCTTTTTTATTTGTCATTTTTTTGCCTATAGTGCCTGTAAATTAGCGTGTGCGAGCATCAGCCATTTCGCACCCACTTGATCAAAATTAACGTGTACACGAGCGCGAGCACCTGCTCCCTCGACGGCAAGTACCACACCATCCCCAAAGGTTGGGTGAACCACGGACTGGCCCAAAGTTATCCCGCTTTGCGGCTCTACATTCTGTCGTAAACGTGGTGACGGTGATGTTTTTTGAAATAGCGGCGAAGATACCGTCGCCTTCAACCTTACATGATGCAGTAACTCATCAGGGACTTCACGAATAAAGCGGCTCATCACCGTGTAGTTCTCATTGCCGTAAAGTCTGCGCATTTCCGCCCAACACAATACCAGCCTTTCCATCGCTCGAGTCATACCTACATACGCCAAGCGGCGCTCTTCCTCAATACCGCGCCCCTCATCGAGTGACATTTTATGGGGAAACAAGCCCTCTTCCATCCCAGCAATAAAGACTAAAGGGAATTCCAGGCCCTTTGCGGAGTGCAATGTCATTAACTGCACCGCATCTTCATCTTCACTAGCTTGGCGATCACCGGCATCTAAGGATGCTGAGGCTAAGAACTGGCTAAGCGCTGGGGTTTCATCATCTTCATCAAGGCTAAAGTTTTTCGTCGCGGTGATAAGTTCCTTCAGGTTTTCTACTCTAGCTTGGCCCTTTTCACCACGTTCCTTTTGGTGGAACTCAATAAGACCAGTCTGATGCATGACCTGCTCACAGAGTTCAAATAACGGTAATTCCTCGTCACCCACTGACGCCTCATCAACCAGGTCTAAAAACGATTGTACGAGATTATTTGCTCGAGTTGGGAGCAACTTTCGCTCAACCATTAGTCCCGCCGCCTCCCAGAAACTACAGCCCTCTTCTCTTGCTGTTAGTCGTATTTTCTCAATGGTTTTCTCACCAATTCCGCGGGTTGGAATATTGATGACCCGCTCAAAGGCTTGGTCGTCACCCCTACTTTGGATTAAACGAAGGTACGCAAGCGCGTTTTTGATCTCAAGACGCTCATAGAAGCGCTGTCCGCCGTAGATACGATAGGGTGTGCCCGAGCGTAGGAGTGCTTCTTCTAGTGTGCGTGATTGAGCGTTAGAACGATATAAAACGGCAGCTTCGGCCAACTTTCGACCTGATGCCTTCCAGTCTCGAAGCTGATCACTGATGAAGCTCGCCTCATCCTGCTCGTTGTAAGCTGCGAACACCGTAATATCATCACCCGCATCACCGTCGGTCCATAGTGACTTTCCTAGGCGATCACCATTATTTTCAATCACCGCATTCGCACCCTTCAGGATGGTACTGGTTGAGCGATAATTCTGTTCTAGCCGG
This sequence comes from uncultured Umboniibacter sp., assembly GCF_947497555.1. Taxonomy (NCBI): domain Bacteria; kingdom Pseudomonadati; phylum Pseudomonadota; class Gammaproteobacteria; order Cellvibrionales; family Cellvibrionaceae; genus Umboniibacter; species uncultured Umboniibacter sp. The sequence continues at coordinate 564,681 of NZ_CANMGY010000001.1, read as the reverse complement.
ATGGTTTCTACTGGGGAAAAATCCCGATCAAATTGTCGGATATTCTCAATTTTTGCGCCACGCCAACCGTAAATAGATTGATCATCATCGCCCACCGCAATAATCGGAGTTTTATCTCCAGCCAATACCCTTAACCAGGCATACTGAATAGTGTTGGTATCTTGGAATTCGTCTACCAATATGGTTTGGAACCGCTGTTGATAATGACTCAATAATTCGGGTTTTTTGAGCCACAGTTCATGGGCTCGCAGTAGTAACTCGCCGAAGTCTACCAGTGAACTCCGCTGACAAACATCCTCGTAGGCTAGATAGATTTTCTGCTGGGTTCGCGAAATCGGATCTCGTGCACTCATATGCTCGGCACGGCGCCCCTCATCCTTTTGGCCGTTAATAAACCAGGCCATTTGCTTTGGCGGGAACTGCGCTTCGTCGATTCCCTGTTCTTTGAGGATTCGCTTGAGGAGTCGGACTTGATCATCACTATCAATGACCTGAAAGTTCTGCTTCAAACCTGCTTCTAACCAATGTTGCTTAAGTAGTCGGTGAGCGATACCGTGAAAGGTGCCGATCCACATCCCTCTCTCACTGGGCCCGACAAGTTCTTCTACTCGACCTCGCATCTCCTTGGCGGCCTTATTGGTAAAAGTGACTGCCAGAATTCCGTAAGGTGACACTCCCTCTACTTGCAATAACCAAGCTATACGGTGAACTAAGACACGCGTTTTACCAGAACCAGCGCCTGCCAATACCAACATATTTTGCAGGGGGGCGGAGACGGCCTGGCGCTGAGCATCATTTAATTTGTCGAGTAATTGCGAAACGTCCATACTAAATCCAAAGCAGGCTTACTTTTATTATTGGGTTAATCAGTTTAACATCACCTACAGTAGAACGAGACCTCTGTTATTGGTTTTTTTAGGGATATTAATGGCTACTAGCTTCACGCAACATATTTCAGATAATCTTGATAAGCTCCGACGCTCGGAGCGCAAGGTTGCCGACTACGTTTTAGCCAATGCAACATCGGTTATTCAAATGCGCATCGTGGACTTATCCACAGAAGCTGAAGTGTCTGAGCCCACGGTTGTCCGTTTTTGTCGGGCGATAGGTTGCGATGGCTTCCAGGACTTCAAACTAAAACTTGCACAGCAACTTGCCTCCAGCCCGACCATTGGCCAGATAGCGGTAACCGATAGTGATTCATCGTCGGCCTATACTAACAAGGTTTTTGATACCTCGATTGATGTGTTAATTAAGGTGAGAGATCAAATTAATGCGGCTGTCATCGATGAAGCGGTTAAGCTCATTTTCAATGCACGGCGGGTGGACTTCTTTGGATTCGGAGGCTCCGCCCCAGTTGCCGCGGACGCTCAACATCGCCTTTTACGCCTAGGATTGGCCACGCACACCTATAGTGATCCTCATATTCAAACCATGGCGGCAATGAGTTTGCGTAGTAACGATGTAGTTATTGCGATATCACAAAGTGGTCGAACGAAAGCGTTATTAGATAGTCTTCGAGAGGTGAAACGCCGCGGCGCAAAAATCATTTCTCTTTCTCCAAGCGATACCCCAGTATTGAGCCAGGGCGACGTACAGATCAAGATTGATGTCAACGATCATTTTGATGTCTACTCGCCACTATCATCGAGAATCGCTCATCTTGTCATCATTGATGCTATTGCTGCGGGGGTTGCCCAGCACATGGGTGACGGAGGTAAAACGCATATTGCTAAACTCAAGCAGAGCCTCAGAGGCCATCGGATTAACTATCACGAGCCAAGTATTCCAAGTAATTAGAATCTGAAAGCTTGGCAACTGATCGACAATAAAAAAGCGCCTAGTTGGCGCTTTTTGCTTCTTGGAATAGGAAATTACTACTCCTGACCTTACTCAACCACTTCCGGCTCTTGCCAATCCCGTATGTAGTCGCGAGCAGCATTCGCCGCCTCTCTATCCTCTAATTCAAACATGGCTTCAATTTGGTAAGGTGCCGCAAGTGTATCACCCACTACGTTCACGCTATCAAAGCCAGGGCGGATAGAGCTGCTGAAGTTATCAATGGTAATGGCGTTAGCAAAGCGTAGCTCGGATGATTGCCGTTGAAGCACGACCAAGTAACGAGTAGATGGGCCCATAGTGAGAATAAAAGAACGTTGATCAATCGCTGCCCAACCACTTATATTCATTGCATTAACGCGCTCCAAGGGTTCCAATCCTGGGACTTTATAGCGCTCAGGGAGTGACTCGTACATAGATTGCACTCGGCCAACTTCATCTTCAGTGTTGGTCATCTGACTAGTGTTACTACAACCCGATATCACGACCGTCGCAATGAGTAAGAGGATATATTTCTTCATTCTATTAACTCCTGTGGGTTAATTACGCTTTTTAGGGGGTAGCCATCCGGATAAATTCTTTTGCTTTGACCGAGAAATAGCCAAAGAGTTCTTATCAACTGCTTTAGTAATAACCGAAGCAGCACCTACGAAGCTACCTTTACCAACGCTAATCGGCGCTACAAGAGTACTATTAGAGCCAATGAAAACGTCATCTGCCAACTCGGTTCGATGTTTATTGATGCCATCGTAGTTACAGGTGATCGTTCCAGCTCCAATATTAACGCCGCTACCTAACACCGCATCACCGATATAAGACAAATGGTTAACTTTACTACCGTCACCGATTTGAGCTTTTTTAGTCTCTACGAAGTTACCGATCTTTGCACCCGTTCCGAGCTCTGTTCCAGGACGTAGCCGAGCGTATGGGCCCACGTCATTCTCACCCGCTAAATTACTATCCTCAATACTCGTAAAAGCTTTAATAACAACATCATCACCAATCGTGACATTCTTAAGATGACAGTTAGGGCCAATAACAACACTATTACCAATAACCACTTCGCCTTCGAATACACTGTTTATATCAATGAAACAGTCTTTGCCGTGAAGCAGTTTGCCCCGTACATCGATACGCGCAGGATCCGCGAGAGATAACCCTGCTGCAAGCAGCTTTGAAGCGTAGCCTGTCTGGTAGGCTCGCTCTAACTCTGCCTGTTGAATTCGGTTGTTCACCCCCATCACCTCGTGGAGTGATTGTGCTGCCTGGGTGGCTATTTCAATCCCCTCATCTACTGCGGTCGCTACGACGTCAGTGAGGTAGTATTCACCTTGGGCATTGTTGTTAGACAAGGACGATAGCCAACGTTTTAATTTAGCTCCGTTAATTGCCATGACACCGGTGTTTACTTCGTCGATCAAAAGCTCTTCAGCTGAACTATCTTTCTGTTCAACGATACCTTCGACCTTGCCATTCGCGTTACGAACTATGCGACCATAACCGGTAGGGTCTTCCATCTTCAGGGTTAATAAACCAAACGATGTTGCGTTAGCTCGTTCTAATAAGTCGACTAAAGTCTGTTTCTTAATTAGCGGTACATCGCCCATGAGAATTAACACCGTTGAATCATCACGCAAATGCGGTATGGCTTGCATGACTGCATGGCCGGTACCAAGCTGATCAGATTGCTCGACCCAATTAACGTTCAGATCACTAAACGCGGCACGGACGGATTTTGAGCCGTGACCAACGACAATGGTGGTCTTGGCATCTTCTATATCGACGACAACGTCAAGCACGTGCTCGAGCATCGGCTTACCCGCAATGGGATGAAGAACTTTCGGAAGGTCGGAGCACATTCGCGTGCCCTTACCGGCAGCAAGCACAACGATATCAAGAGGCATGGCGATAAATCCTTCATTCGTAATAACTAACTGACTCGTAGTTAGAATTTTATAGCATTTAGTTGTTTACGCAAATAAAAAAAGGGTAGCTAAGCTACCCTTTTTTTATTGAGATCTTGAAATCAGTCTCAGCGTTTCATGCTACGAATTTGCTCAATAGTGCGCAATTGCGCAGCTGCATTCGCAAGGCGGTTAGCCGCTAACTGATAATCAACACCAGATGCTGTTCCGGACATCTCTTCACGAGCCAGATCACGGGCTTTTTCCGCTTCTGATTCATCAAGATCTGCTGCACGAGTCGCTACGTCAGCAAGGACGGTTACAGTGTGAGGCTGAACTTCTAAGAAGCCGCCTGTTAGGAAGAAAATTTCCTCTTCACCGCCCTGCTTAACAACACGAACCGGACCCGGCTTAAGACTAGTAAGTAATGGGGCGTGACCATAAATCACCCCCAAATCACCAATCTCACCCGAAGCAACTAGCAATTCCACCAGTCCAGAGAAGATAGCTTCACCGGAGCTGACGATATCGAGGTGGATTGTCATTGCCATGTTCCAGCCCTCCGATCGGCTTATGCTTTAGCTGCTTTCTCAACAGCTTCGTCGATAGAACCAACCATGTAGAAAGAACCTTCTGGAAGGTGATCAAACTCACCATCGAGAATGCCTTTAAATCCACGAATTGTTTCCTTCAGCGGAACGTACTTGCCGGGTGAACCAGTAAATACTTCTGCAACGAAGAACGGCTGAGAAAGATACTTCTCAATCTTACGTGCTCGGGCTACAACCATCTTATCTTCTTCAGATAGCTCATCCATACCTAGAATCGCAATGATGTCCTTCAACTCTTTGTAACGCTGAAGAGTCTGCTGAACGCCACGGGCAACTTCGTAATGCTCGTTACCAACGATCTGAGGATCAAGCTGACGTGAAGTTGAATCCAATGGATCAACCGCAGGGTAAATACCCAAAGAGGCAATATTACGGCTAAGTACTACCGTTGCATCCAAGTGCGAGAAGGTTGTTGCTGGAGATGGATCGGTCAAATCATCCGCAGGTACGTATACCGCCTGAACAGACGTAATAGAGCCTGTCTTAGTTGAGGTAATACGTTCCTGAAGAACGCCCATTTCCTCAGCTAATGTTGGCTGGTAACCTACCGCCGATGGCATACGACCCAATAGTGCCGATACCTCAGTTCCCGCTAGGGTGTAACGGTAGATGTTGTCAACGAACAACAGTACGTCACGACCTTCGTCACGGAATTTCTCCGCCATGGTCAAGCCAGTTAGTGCAACACGTAGGCGGTTACCTGGTGGCTCATTCATCTGACCATAAACCAACGATACCTTATCGATAACGTTAGATTCAGTCATTTCGTGGTAGAAATCGTTACCTTCACGAGTACGCTCACCAACACCGGCGAAAACAGAGTAACCACTGTGTTCAGCTGCGATGTTACGGATAAGCTCCATCATGTTAACGGTCTTACCAACACCAGCACCACCGAATAGACCAACTTTACCACCTTTAGCGAATGGGCAAACCAAGTCAATTACTTTGATACCAGTTTCCAATAGCTCTGCAGAAGAAGACTGATCAGCATAGGAAGGTGCGTCACGGTGAATTGCCCAACGCTCCTCTTCGCCAATAGGTCCCTTCTCATCGATTGGATTACCTAATACATCCATGATACGACCAAGTGTGGCCGAACCAACAGGTACCGATACCGGCTCACCTGTGTTTGTAACTACTAGTCCGCGACGCAAACCTTCTGACGATCCCATGGCAATACCACGTACTACACCGTCACCAAGCTGCTGCTGAACTTCGATTGTTAATTGAGTTTCTTCGACTAACAATGCGTCGTAGACCTTCGGTACGGAATCACGCGGGAATTCCACGTCGATCACGGCACCGATAATCTGAACGATACGTCCGCTGCTCATTATCCGTTTCCTCTTATCAAAACCTGAATTCTTAATGCTGCCGCAGATTAAACTGCAGCCGCTCCACCAACAATTTCTGAAAGCTCTTGTGTAATCGAAGCCTGACGGGCCTTGTTATACACCAGCTGCAAATCATCAATTAATCCACCGGCGTTGTCGGTCGCGTTCTTCATAGCCAGCATTCGAGATGCCTGCTCACACGCTTTGTTTTCGACAACACTCTGGTAAACCTGAGACTCAACGTAGCGAACCAATAAGCCATCTAACAACGCCTGTGCGTCTGGCTCATAGATATAATCCCAGTGATGCGCCATTTGATCCGACTCTTCTTTTTCAAGCGGAACCAATTGCGCAACATAAGGCTGCTGCGTCATTGTGTTGATGAAACGGTTAGAAACTATGAATAGACGATCAATTTTCTCGTCCTTATAAGCATCTAACATAACCTTAACACTACCAACTAAGTTAGCGGCGTCCGGCTCATCACCCAGGTCGCGTACAGAGGCAACAGTGTTGCCACCAACGCTTTTAAAGAACGCCTGTGCTTTCGCGCCAACTACACAGATATCTACTTCGACTTCTTGGTTAGACCAAGCTTGCATCGATTTGATCGTCTGTTTGAATGCGTTAGCGTTTAAGCCACCGCACAAACCACGATCTGAAGATACCACGATGTAACCGACACGCTTTACTTCACGTTCATGCATGTAAACATGTTTATATTCTGGATTTGCATTGGCCAAGTGACCAATAACAGATCGAATACGCTCTGCGTAGGGCTTGCTTCGTTCCATTAAGTCTTGCGACTTACGCATTTTACTTGCGGCAACTTTTTCCATTGCGCTCGTAATTTTTTGCGTACTTTGGATACTAGCAATTTTACCACGAATCTCTTTCGCGCCTGCCATGTCGTTACCTTGCTCCTTAATCAGGGATAGAGGCTTTCGCCCCTATCACATTACCAGGTTTGGGTAGCCTTAAACTTCTCGATCGCCGCGTTAAACTGTGCTTCGATCTCGCCGTTGTAATCACCCTTCTGGTTGATCTGAGCCATTAGCTCGCCATGCTCAGTACCCATGTACGATAGAAGCGCCGCTTCGAAAGCCAATACCTTGTTGACAGGTACGTCTTTCAAATAGCCTTTATCAGCCGCAAATAGCGATACAGCCATATCTGCAATTGACATTGGAGAGTACTGGTTTTGCTTCATAAGCTCAGTAACTCGCTCACCATGCTCTAACTGCGAGCGTGTAGCCTCATCGAGGTCAGACGCAAACTGAGAGAACGCTGCAAGTTCGTTGTACTGTGCTAGAGCGGTACGGATACCACCAGACAATTTCTTAACAATTTTGGTCTGCGCTGCACCACCCACTCGAGATACCGAGATACCTGGGTTAATTGCCGGACGAATACCAGAGTTGAACAAGCTTGTCTCAAGGAAGATCTGACCATCGGTAATCGAAATCACGTTAGTTGGTACGAACGCCGAAACGTCACCACCTTGTGTTTCAATAATCGGTAGTGCTGTTAATGATCCCGTTTGACCTTTAACTTCACCATTGGTTAGCTGTTCTACATAATCCGCGTTTACACGAGCAGCACGCTCTAGTAGACGTGAGTGAAGGTAGAAAACATCACCAGGGTAAGCCTCACGGCCCGGCGGACGCTTCAATAGCAATGAAATCTGACGGTAGGCCCAAGCCTGCTTAGTCAAATCATCATAGACAATTAGTGCATCTTCACCGCGGTCACGGAAGTATTCACCCATCGCACAACCTGCATAAGGCGCAAGATACTGCATTGCTGCAGGATCCGCTGCACCTGCGGCAACGATAATGGTGTGGTCCATAGCGCCGTGTTCTTCTAGCTTACGAACAACCGCGGCAATCGAAGACTGCTTCTGGCCAATCGCAACATAGATACACTTAACGCCGGTACCTTTCTGGTTAATGATCGCATCGATCGCAACAGCTGATTTACCAATCTGACGGTCACCAATGATAAGCTCACGCTGACCACGACCGATTGGAACCATTGCATCAACAGCTTTCAAACCTGTCTGTAGAGGTTGATCTACTGGCTCACGTGCAATGACGCCCGGAGCAACTTTTTCAACAGGTGATGTCTGCTTAGCATCGATTGGACCTTTACCGTCGATAGCGTTACCTAGCGTGTCAACAACACGACCAAGTAATTCTGTACCAACAGGTACTTCTAAAATACGACGAGTACAAAGAGCTCGCTGGCCTTCGGCCAAGCTCATTGCACTACCTAGGATTACTGCACCAACGGAGTCACGCTCCAGGTTAAGTGCCATACCATAGATACCGCCTTCAAATTCAATCATCTCACCGTACATCACGTCCTGTAGACCGTGGATACGTACGATACCGTCAGATACCGAGACAATTGTGCCCTCATTCTGGGCTTCGGTTGCAACATCAAGACTATCGATGCGCTTCTTAATAATTTCGCTGATCTCAGATGGATTCAGTTGCTGCATGCTCTTTCCCTCAGTCCTAAACGCTTCAGGAGTTCATCGCTTCGGCGAGCTTAGCTAAACGCCCACGCACGGAACCGTCAATAATGGTATCACCAGCTCTAATAACAACACCACCGATCAAAGATTGATCGACGTCAGAAGTTACTCGAACCTGGCGGTCTAAATTCGTAGCCAACGCACTCTCGAGCTTAGCTTTGATATCGTCTGTTAGTTCAAAAGCTGAATTAACATTAACATCTACTGCGCGCTCGATATTCGCTTTCATCACTGCAAACAACGCAGCAATTTCAGGTAGCAAACCAAGACGCTTATTGGCGGCAAGTGTCGAAACAAAATTCTGACCTTTGTCGCTGAGCTCACTATCTAAAAGCTCGATAAACTGCTTGGCAATTTGGTCACTCGGAAGTGATGGCGAGCTGAAAAGCTTTACCACCACATCTTCTTGAGCAACCGCGGCCGCTTGGTTAAGCATGGCTTCCCAACCAGCCAAATCACCCTGTTCCTGCGCAAACTCGAAAGCTGCGCGGGCATATGGGCGTGCTAGGGTACTTAGTTCTGCCATGTTGTCCCTCGCTTACAGCTCACCAGCCAATTTGTTGACAAGCTCGTTATGAGCCTTGGCGTCAATTGAAGATCCAAGAACCGCCTCGGCACCTTGCATGACTAGAGTAGCCACTTGAGCGCGAAGCTCTTCACGTGCACGATTCACTTCCTGCTCCACTTCAGCTGCCGCTGCTGCCTTAAGGCGAGCACCTTCAGCTAGCGCGTCTTCCTTCGCCTCATCGAGGATCTGGTTAGCGCGCTTATTCGCAGAGTCGATAATAGTTTGCGCTTCCTGCTTAGCAGCGCGCAACTTCTTACCAGCTTCTTCTTGTGCCAACTCCAAATCACGCTCGGCGCGATCTGCAGCTTCAAGGCCATTGGCAATTTTTTCAGAACGCTCTTTCATCGCTTCCATAATTGGCGGCCATACGTATTTGAATACGAAAGCCACGAAAATGAAGAAAGTAATCGTCTGACCGATAATTGTATAATTGATATTCACAGGGCCACCCCATTTCTCATTAAATTGGTGACAGATTTATTCATTGCTAACAAAGATTAAATCTGAACCGCGAACATCAAGTACATAGCAAGACCTACACCGATCATTGGTACCGCATCAAGCAGACCAGCGATAAGGAACATCTTACCCTGTAACATTGGTGTCATTTCTGGCTGACGTGCAGCACCTTCAAGTAGCTTACCACCCAAGATACCAAAACCGATTGCGGTACCTAAAGCACCCAAACCAATCATTAGCGCTGCTGCAATGTATAGAAGACCCATAAAAAAACTCCCGTAGAGTGTTAAGCGTATATATGACGCTAGGTTATCGTTAAAAAATTAATGTTCTTCGCTGTCGTGCGCCATTGCGAGGTAAACCACGGCTAGCACCGTGAATACAAACGCCTGAAGCACAATAACTAGGATGTGGAAAACCGCCCACGCCCACTGCAATACACCGGCGAAGATACCCATAAACAGGCCTGCACCAAACATAATAGCAATCAGAATAAAGATCATTTCACCTGCATAGAGGTTACCGAACAAACGCAAGCCCAAAGAAATAGGCTTTGCTATTAAGTTCACTAGCTCAAGTACAAGGTTTACTGGGATCATTAAGATATGGTTGAACGGATGCAGGCCCAATTCTTTAGCAAAGCCAAGAATGCCTTTCTCCTTAATACTGTAGTAAATCACCATAGCGAATACTGCCAGTGCCATACCTAGTGTTACGTTAGGATCCGTTGTTGGCACAACCTTGAAAAAGGTATGCTCACCACCAATCGCCATAGCTAAGCCAGGCAACCAGTCAACCGGAACCAAGTCCATCGTGTTCATCAGCAAAATCCAGAAAAACACCGTAAGCGCCATTGGAGCAATCCAAGGATTGCGATAATAGAAGGTATCTTTCACGGTTGAGTCAATAAACTCTACACACATCTCCACGAAGTTAACAAAGCCCGTCGGAACACCCGTCGTTGCTTTCTTAGCGACACTTCGAAATGCAAAAATGAACAACAATCCCAACACCCAAGACCAAGCCATTGAATCGACATGAATGGCATTAAAGCCCATGTCTTTGGCCTCTTGCGCGCTATGCGCCATCGTCCAGGTAGGCTCAGTAATGACCGTGCCATCAGCGCGAACATAAGGCTCGACACCATCAACACAACTTACTGAGGTTTCCTCACATGCACCAGGCTCTAACAAGCCATAGGTCATATTTTGCAAGTGGTGTTGTATATACTCTTGCGGAGTTTGGTTTTCACCAGCCATGTTGTACTCTCTCACACCGTTATTTACCTACCCAGTTGGATTACAACCGAATAGAACCAACCCATCCCACAACAACGCCAATAATAAATCCAACGATGATGTGTATTGCATAGATGCCGTCTACCAACATAAATGCTGCCGCAAAAAGCACTGCGGTTAAGATGAACTTTATGCTCTCACCCTGATAAAACGAGCCAACCATTTGCTGGGCGTTTTTTGCTCCCTGAAATCGATAACCAAACCAGATAAAAATCGCATTGGGTACCAAAGCAATTAATAAGCCAGCAAGGACGGCCAACATGTGACCGACCGAATAGAGAACAATACTCACAGCGGCAACCAGAGTGATTATTACAGATTGCAGGACGAGCCATTGTCGCCAAGGGAACTCGCGAATTTTCTTGCTATTTGTAAATACCACTTAAGTCGAACCTAATCTGTGTGGGTAATTGCGCTCAAAGCGCGCAAATTATAGGTGAGTCGCGAATGCGATTCAACCGTAAAGCGAACCAAGATTATGCTTTTCGACCAACGGACTATTTTATGCGCGCTAGAATACCGTCGAGCTCATCTAAACTCGCATAACTTAACTCAAGCTTACCCTTACCACCTTTGCGCTGAGTGATTTTCACAGGAACACCAATGCGTTCCGACAGCGACTCCATTAAACGTATCACGTCGGGATCCGACTTTACTTCAACTGACTTAACAGACTTCCCCGCTAACAACCCTCTGACATGATCCTCAGTTTGTCGAACCGAGAGGCGTTTAGCGATAACAAACTCTGCAGCATCGCGTTGTTTATCAACATCCAATGCGAGTAATGCTCTGGCATGACCCATTTCTAGATCACCATTCTCTAAAAAGGTTTGTACATCTCCGGCCAAGGTCAGAAGGCGAAGTAAATTAGTTACCGTAGCGCGATTCTTACCTACCGCTTCAGCCACTTCGGCATGAGTCAAATCGAAGGCGTCTTTGAGTCGATTGAAGGCAACCGCCTGCTCCATCGCATTAAGGTCTTCGCGCTGAATATTCTCAATGAGCGCCATCGCGGCCGCTTCGTTGTCGTCGATATTGCGAACTAGTGCGGGAATGGTGGCCATTTGCAACGCTTGGCAAGCGCGCCATCTGCGTTCGCCAGCTACTAGCTCATACTGCGTTGCGGTTTTGCGAACCACAATTGGCTGCATTAACCCCTGCTCACGGATTGACATTGCAAGCTCTTCAAGCGCCTGCTCGTCGAATTCTTTACGAGGTTGATAGGGGGATCGCGATATCATCTCGATAGGAAGTTGCTTTAGCTCACTCGCAATGGTGGGCTCAGTGGCATCCTCTACAGGCTGATCCACTGCAGACTTCACCGCTAATAGGGCATCCAAACCACGTCCAAGTTTTGCTTTTTTTTGCGCCATATCCTATGCACTCATCGCTATTTGTTCAGCCCTTCGGATAACTTCTCCCGCTAACGCGAGGTAGGCTATCGCCCCCTTTGACTGCCGATCATAGTTCAACACCGGAAGGCCATAGCTCGGCGCCTCGGCCAGGCGGACATTCCTCGGTATGACTGTTCGATACAAACGATCGCCAAAATAATCTTTTAACTGCTGAGAAACTTCATTAGTCAGCGAGTTTCTTGGGTCATACATGGTCCGCAGAATCCCCTCAAGATGGAGGTTCGGGTTAATGACGCGCTGTATTTTGTTGATGGTATCAACGAGGGAGGATAATCCCTCTAGTGCATAGTATTCGCACTGCATTGGCACGAGAATCGAATCTGCAGCGGCCAGGGCATTAACCGTCAGCATATTCAGCGACGGTGGACAATCAATAATGATAAAATCGTAGTCTGCTTGAATACCGGTAAGTGCTCTGGCTAGACGTGTTTCTTTATGGTCAATATCTAGCAACTCGACCTCTGCTGCCGTCAGATCAGCATTGGCAGGCAACACATCAAACTGCTTCGAACCATCACGCTGGATAGCCTCTTTGGCATCGCATTCACCAACAAGCACATCGAGGACAGAGAGAAATAAGTCGTACTTATCCACGCCCACTCCCATGGTGGCGTTACCCTGCGGATCCATATCAACCAACAGTACGCGTTTTTTGGTGGCCGCAAGCGACGCAGCCAAGTTAATACTGGTGGTCGTCTTGCCAACACCGCCCTTCTGATTGGTGATCGCAAATAATCTAGCCAAACACTACTCCCTAAAGCGACTCGAGCACAACCATCTGACGGGTGCGATCGGTATCGTAATCTGACAACTGAATTTGTTTATTGACCTTAAAGCTTTTCGGAACTTCACTCAACTCATCTTCGCTTAAATGTGCTTTTAGGGCGAAAAACTTACCATCGGGAGCGGGTAAGTGGGCACACCACCGTAACATATCACTCAAACTTGCAAAGGCGCGACTCAATACGCCATCGAAGGGCACTTCCGGCTGATACGCCTCCACTCGCGAGTTTACAATCTCGACGTTCTTCAATCCTAATTCCAACACCGCTTGAAACATGAATCGAGTGCGCTTACCGTTACTATCAAGCAAAGTGAAGTGGCTATCAGGCATAGCAATCGCAAGCGGTAACCCAGGGAGGCCCGGGCCCGTGCCAACATCGATAAATCGAGCACCCTCTAAGTGGGGCATTACCACAAGTGAATCGAGAATATGTCTCGGCACCATTGCCTCAGCATTTCGCACCGAAGTGAGATTATAAGCTTTGTTCCACTTATCCATTAATGTCACAAACTGAGCGAGCTTGTCAGTGGCAGGTACGGCTAGTTTCAGATGGTCTAGACCCACCTCGATTTGACGCTGAATCACATCACGCACTGCGCTTTGCTCCACGCTTTATGTAAATCAACAGCAAGCCAACCGCAGCAGGGGTTACGCCAGATATTCGTCCAGCTTGCCCTAAGGTTAACGGCTTGACGTCATTTAACTTCTGCCGAATCTCATTCGAAAGCCCATCAACAGTATCATAATTAAATTCCACAGGAATCTTAATGTCCTCCGAACGATGTAAGCGATCTATCTCTTCCTGTTGGCGCGCAATATAACCGGCATACTTAGCGCCAATCTCGACTTGCTCTGCAACCTGTTCGTCGGTAACCGACTCACCGCTTAGGGAACCGACAGCCGCATAGTTAAGCTTGGGGCGCTTTAACAAATCGAGTAGGCTCTGCTCTCGCTGAATTGCCTCACCACGCTCAGCAAGATCGGTGGCAGCTGGCGTATTGGGGTGAACGTAAGTCGTTCTAAGACGTTCCATCTCGCTAGCAACTGCATCGCGCTTGCGCGAGAACGCATCCCAACGGGCGTCACTAATTAACCCATATTGCCTTCCCATATCGGTTAGACGCTGATCGGCGTTATCTTCGCGCAGCAGTAATCGATATTCTGCCCGTGAGGTAAACATACGATACGGCTCGCGAGTTCCCTGGGTAATCAAATCATCTACCAACACCCCGGTATATGCTTCGTCCCGACGGAAAATCAATGGCTGGTAGCCCTTCACCTGCCCCGCTGCGTTAGCGCCAGCGAGAAGCCCCTGGGCGGCAGCCTCTTCATAGCCGGTGGTACCGTTAATTTGCCCCGCGAAGAACAAACCTTCAATACAGCGGGTTTCTAGCGTTGGCTTGAGGTCCTGCGGGTTAAAAAAGTCATATTCAATGGCATAACCTGGGCGAGTAATATGTGCATTTTCGAAACCGAGCATACTCTGAACTGCAGCCAACTGAATATCAAACGGCAGGCTAGTTGATATCCCGTTCGGGTAAAGTTCGTGCGTCGTAAGCCCTTCTGGCTCAACAAATACCTGATGCGAATCCTTGTCCGCAAAACGCATAATCTTATCTTCAATTGACGGGCAATAGCGTGGTCCTACACCCTCAATTACCCCTGTGTACATGGGAGAGCGGTCAAGTCCATCACGGATAATTTCGTGAGTACGCTCATTGGTATGAGTGATGTAACAGCAAATTTGCTCTGGCTGCATGCCACGATTTCCCATGTAACTCATAACTGGCGTTGGTGTATCGCCCCACTGTTGAGCCATTTTTGAGAAATCGACAGTCTTGGCATCTATCCGTGGAGGTGTACCCGTTTTGAGTCTATCCACTCGCAGCGGCATTGCCTGTAAACGTTCAGCCAAGGCTATGGATGGCGGATCTCCCGCGCGACCACCCGATTGATTCTGAAGACCAATATGGATTGTTCCGCCGAGGAAGGTCCCAGCTGTTAACACAACGGTCTTACCGTTGAAACTCAACCCCATTTGAGTCTCAACGCCCACGACACGATTACCATCCATTCTTAGGTCAGTAACCGCCTGCTGGAAAATCGTTAAGTTTTCTTGGTTTTCTAATTGCTCGCGAATGGCGTTTCGATAGAGGGTTCTATCCGCTTGCGCACGAGTAGCACGAACCGCTGGACCCTTGCGTGAATTCAACACGCGAAACTGAATACCCGCCTTGTCGGTAGCTAACGCCATGGCGCCATCGAGTGCGTCGACCTCTTTGACCAGATGTGATTTGCCAATCCCACCAATGGCTGGGTTACAGGACATCTGACCCAGCGTTTCAATGTTATGGGTTAGGAGCAGCGTAGCGCAGCCCATTCGGGCGGCAGCTAAAGCGGCTTCGGTGCCAGCGTGGCCACCGCCAATGATTATAACGTCAAATGACTTTGGGTGTATCACGATATCAATCCATGAGGTTTTGGGATTTCATTATACGCTAAGCTCGAAGATGCACATAATCTGTAAATACACTATTAAGTAAGATTATTTTTAAGGATTATTGATTAGTTTTTATTGTTGTTGTTATTAAGGGGCACTTTTTCTGTGGATAATTAACTAAAAGCTAACAATATAGATTCCTTCAGCGCTATTTACCCTGTTGCTAATCTATCTGAGTAACTGGTGATAAGCGGGTACAAGCTGGGGATGGAATGGGGGGTTATACACAACCTTGCGAGACCCAGAAGTTGTGCACATTTTCATCCTCGCTTAGTTCACAGCTAAACGACCGAGTTATACCTGGCTTATCCCATCATTTTCCGATGCAGAACGAACCAAATATGTGGCCCAGTAAGTCGTCGCTCGTCACTTGGCCGGTGATTTCCCCGAGTGCTTTCTGAGCTAAACGAAGATCTTCGGCGAGCAGTTCACCAGCATGCGCTTCAAAGAGTTGGAATAGTCCGTCTTCAACGCTTCGTAATGCTCTTTCTAGTGCGTCGATATGTCGTCGTCGAGCCATAAAAGCGCCCTCTCCAGCCGTTTGAAAGCCAACTGAGTCTTTGAGATGCTGGCGGAGCAGAGAAACACCTCCACCTGTTGCAGCCGAGAGGGTAACCTCCGCTTGCTGGTTGTTATATTCGATGCCAGGCTGAATTCCTGCTAGGTCACACTTATTGAGAACGGTTGTTAGCGGTATATGCTGAGGTTGAGGGATGTCGCTAGGCCAGTCAGGCTCTTCACTAGGGGTAGTTAGGTCACGAACTAGGAGGATGTGGTCAGCTCGCTCAATTTCGTCATAGGCGCGTTTAATCCCCTCCCTCTCAACCACATCTGGTGCATCGCGGAGTCCTGCAGTATCAACAACATGCACCGGCAAACCATCAAGGTCGATTACTTCGCGGAGCACGTCTCGGGTAGTCCCTGCGATGTTCGTTACAATGGCGCTATCCTTGCCGGTGAGCGCATTGAGTAAGCTGGACTTCCCAGCATTGGGTCGGCCGGCTATCACAACCGTCATGCCATCACGTAGCAGCGCGCCTTGCCTCGCTGTAGCTAACACACTATTAAATTCATCGCGAAGCGCTTCGGCCATACCCTGTATTTTTCCATCACTTAGGAAGTCGATCTCCTCATCGGGAAAATCGATGGCAGCTTCAACGTAAACGCGAAGATAAGTGAGCTGCGCTACCAGGGCATTAATTCTATTGGAGAACACGCCGTCTAATGACTGTAATGCTCCTCGAGCAGCCTGTTCGGTTGAAGCGTTGATTAGATCAGCTACCGCCTCAGCTTGAGCTAAGTCGAGTTTACCGTTCAAAAACGCACGCTCACTAAATTCACCTGGGCGAGCCACTCTAGCATTCCGCTTTATAAGTGCTCGGATGACCCTATCTAGCAGGATTGGTCCGCCATGCCCCTGAAACTCCACGACATCCTCTCCGGTAAACGAATTAGGTCCCGGGAAGAAAATGCAGATGCCGGTATCGAGTACCTCATCGTCTTTAAAATGGCCGTAGTGGGCGTGTCGAGGCTTGAGGTCATGATCCACTAGTTCAGAGGCAATCTCCCTTGCATGGGGACCTGACAATCGAACAATGCCCACTCCACCTCGTCCAGGTGGCGTGGCTATAGCGCAGATAGTGTCGTGATCTAAATTCATAGTTAACTTTGGTACCTGTGTAAAAAAGCCGCTAATGAAGCGGCTTTATATTTATTCGTTCAGTGTAGCTGATACCGCTATGTCTTCGCAGCGTCCTTTTCAATGCCGCGATAGACGTAGATTTGCTGCAACATTGAGATCAAGCTATTGAACAGCCAGTAAAGCACCAAACCCGCTGGGAAGAACATAAAGAAGAAGGTAAAGATAATTGGCATAAATTGCATAATCTTTGCCTGCATCGGATCAGGAGGAGTTGGGTTTAAGCGTTGCTGTAAGAACATGACTACGCCCATTGCTACTGGCAATACAAAGTAAGGGTCCTTAATTGATAAATCTTGAATCCAAAGTACAAACGGTGCATGTCGAAGCTCGACACTCTCCGCAAGCATCCAATATAGGGCAATGAATACGGGCATCTGCAAGAGAATGGGCAAGCAACCAGCCATCGGGTTGATCTTCTCTTGTTTGTATAGCTCCATCATAGCTTTTTGCTGTTGCTGACGGTCATCGGAGTAGCGTTCACGAATTTCTTGAATACGAGGGGTGAACTTACGCATGGTCGCCATCGACCGGTAACTAATTGCTGACGGGTAGTAGAACAAGCCCTTAATCAGGATAGTTAGCGCAATAATTGCGAAGCCCCAGTTGCCAAGTAAGTCATGGAATAGGTCCAATGCTGCGAATAACGGCTTAGCAATCCACCACAACCAACCATAATCCACGGTGAGATCAAGGTATTCGCCAAGTTCAGAGAGCTTTTCCTGATCTTTTGGTCCAGCATAGAAGGTAGCACCAAAAGTAGCGGATTCACCGGCAGCGATGATTTGCTGATCACTAGTGAACCCTAAGCGATAGAAACCGTTGGCCATCGGCTCGCCATAGAAACGATTAGTCCCTTCCGTTGTTGGTACCCAAGCACTAATGAAATAGTGCTGAACCATAGCAACCCAACCACCATTAACATTGGCACTGTATTTGGTTTCGCTAAGGTCTTCGAAGTCGCGTTTAACGAAATTCTCATCCTGTTTAGTCGTCGCCATTCCTAAGAAGGGCTGCATCGCGCCATCATTGTCGATTAACGGTGCTGAGGTATCGCGTTTTATCTGGCCATAAAAGTAACCGCGCCATTCCGTGGAAGCTCGGTTATCGACTAGATAGTTAACATCAATCGTGTGCT
The DNA here is from genome assembly GCF_947497555.1 of uncultured Umboniibacter sp. Taxonomy (NCBI): domain Bacteria; kingdom Pseudomonadati; phylum Pseudomonadota; class Gammaproteobacteria; order Cellvibrionales; family Cellvibrionaceae; genus Umboniibacter; species uncultured Umboniibacter sp. Next base: position 546,590 of record NZ_CANMGY010000001.1, on the reverse strand, counting down.
CACCTTCAGTGAAGGTGAATCGCTTAATAATGGTAACGCCTGATGCCTGTTCAAACGTCAGATCAACTGAGAGTGAGTCACTACTTAATGTGTACTCGCGCGCTTCACTATCAAAAGTGGGGCGAGCGCCAGCGCCATCGGTACCATTAGCACCAATTAAACCGCTTTGAGCGATATAAACATTCCCCGGGCGGTTAAGAAGCAGAGGCAATGGATCGCCAGTTTCTTGATCCAGGGTATGGTCAATCAGGGAGACCGTTTCAATATCACCACCTACGGGGTTGATTTCCACGTAAAGCTGAGGAGTAGTTACTTTAATGAGGTCCGTTGATACCAGAATCTCAGGTTGTTGTTCATTGCTAATGGCACTTGGCACATCGCTAGCGCTATTGGTCGCTGGGGTGTCGCTAGGCATTGCTGCACTATTGGTCGACTGCGCTACGGCTGATTCAGGCGGGGTGAAGTTTGACCACTGGAAAACCAGTGCCATGACAACGCCAACCATGCCGATTAGTAAAGTGTTACGTAACCAATCCATAAAATACTACTGCTCTTTGTTAGTGAGTTTTTTGTTATCTGGTACTTCGTCGAATCCGCCAGGGTGCCAAGGGTTACATTTTAGGATTCTTATAAAACCCAAGTAACTGCCTTTTATTAGGCCGTGGCGGTCTATTGCAAGTTCTGTATAAGCAGAACATGTAGGATAGAATCGACAGCTGTTCCCAACCCAGGGGCTAAATAGATAGCGATAGAGCGCGAACAAGCGCTTAATTATGCGGTGTTTTGACTTCTTTTTGCACATTTTTGTTCAACTTTCGCCAAAGATAGTTAAGTTGCTGTTGAAGAAAGGCATTATCAGCGCCTTTAGCAGGTGGCTTAACCAACGCAATGACGTCCATTGCGGGCAATTCATGTTGTTTTAAGCGGAAGTGTTCACGAATCTGACGCTTTATTCGGTTTCTATCAACCGCGCGTTTAGAGACTTTTCGAGAGATGATGATACCTAAGCGGGGAGTATCAAAACCGTTTTCGGCTGCAAGCAACATCACCTCTTTAGTAAAGGCTTTGTGTTTTACAGTATCGAAAACGGATTGATAATCGGCTGAATTGAGTAGACGGAGCTGCTTACCAAAGTTTAATTCGGCCACTGTTCTACCTACTCAATTAGCGATTAAAATGTCTAAAGAAATTAGACAGTGAGACGCTTGCGACCCTTCGCACGGCGACGGTTAATAACCTGACGACCGTTGGCTGTTGCCATGCGAGCACGGAAACCGTGAGTACGCTTGCGCTTCAGAACGCTTGGTTGAAATGTGCGTTTCATAATAGATTCCTATAGTTGCGAATCACGCGAAGCTCAAAAATTGAGCGCGCATTGTATGGCAGATTACCGACCAGCGCAACGACTTTGTTGATAAAAACAGCAAATATTTCATGCACAACTCGTGCACAGAATCCCCACAGTATACTCACAAGTGGTTGTGGATAACAGTAGCGCAAACCCCTTATCTTGGGCCCTTTTTTACCGTATTAAATGTGTATAAACCTGAACATTTGTGGCACAATTGTGGGTAAGTTATTCCAGAATAATAATTAAGGTGTTGTTAAGTGAGTTCTTCTTTGTGGGCGTCATGCCTGGAACAATTGCAGGCACAGATACCCAAACAGCAGTACACAACTTGGTTGGCTCCGCTTGCCTGTGTCTCTTCCACCGACGACACCTTAACTTTAGCGGCGCCTAATCGTTTTGTTAAGGATTGGGCAACACAACAGTTTAGTGCTCACGTTGAGGCTGTTTTGATTTCTTTGGGACAGCCTAAACAGGTGATTTTTACTGTTGCAGCGATAGAAAAATCGTCGAGTAAACGACCTGTTTTTAGGAGAAACCGAGGTAAGAGTGCCCTTAAGAAGCGGTTATCGGGGTTAGTTAGCGATAACCAACCCGGTGAGTCTAGCTTAGAGCTCAAGCAGGAAAAGGTGGTTTTATCACCTAGTATCGGACCGTTAAGTTCAGATTTAGATGTGGCCGCCATTAGTAGAGGTTTACTGGAGCTTGGTGAGGTCAATGAGCCGAAAGAGATTCTACCGGAAGCCGATGTCTTCCAGCTAACACCATCCGCTTCAGTGACAATACCTTCGCCGAAGACAACTCCTGACTCACATAATTCATTACTTAACCCGCTATTTGATTTCGATAGTTTCGTTATTGGTAAATCTAACCAGCTGGCAGCAGCAGCAGCGAGACAGGTGGCCGAGAACCCTGGGGCTGCTGGCCAATATAACCCATTGTTTATTTACGGCGATGTCGGCTTGGGGAAAACTCACCTTATGCAAGCTGTGGGTAACGAGATTGTTCGTCAAAAGCCTAATGCAAAAGTACTATACCTCCGATCAGAGCGCTTTGTTGCTGATATGGTGAAGGCGCTTCAGTTGAACGCAATGTCCGAATTCAAGCGTTACTACCGCTCAATGGACGCACTACTGATTGATGATATTCAGTTTTTCGCAGGTAAGGATCGAACTCAGGAAGAATTCTTTCACACCTTTAATGCGTTACTTGAAGGCGGTCAACAAATTATCGTCACGAGCGACCGCTACCCTAAGGAAATCAGTGGTCTCGAGGCGCGTTTGAAGAGTCGTTTTGAGTGGGGTTTGACGGTTGCGGTAGAGCCTCCAGAGCTTGAGACTCGCGTTGCTATTTTAATGAAGAAAGCGGCCCTGCAGAAAATGGTTCTTCCCGATGACGCTGCGTTCTTTATCGCTCAGCGAATACGCTCTCATGTGCGTGAACTTGAGGGAGCGCTGACTCGTGTCGTGGCTCACGCCCGCTTTGTTGGTCAGCCGATATCTATAGCGCTTATTCGCGATGCCCTGCGAGATCTTTTAGCTATTCAAGATAAGCAGGTGAGCGTTGATAATATTCAGCGGACCGTCGCTGAGTACTATAAATTGAAGTTATCGGAGCTGTTGTCGAAGCGTCGTACTAGATCGATTGCCAGACCACGACAGCTAGCTATGGCACTAGCTAAAGAGCTCACTAGTCATAGTTTTCCGGAGATCGGCGAATATTTCGGAGGGCGTGATCACACTACCGTTTTGCACGCCTGTAAAAAAATTAAAGAGCTGAAGTTATCTGATTCGGATGTACGGGATGATTTTGAGACGCTTCATCGCAGTTTAACAAGTTAAAGCTTTAAGTATGAATAGATTCACAGGGGAGTTCATTTAAATGAAATTTACAGTTCAGCGTGATGCTTTACTTAAGCCACTTCAGCAGGTTGCAAGTGTTGTCGAGAAGCGCCAAACGTTGCCGATACTTGCAAATGTTTTGCTTTCGGCTGAAGGACAATCGCTTTCACTTACTGGTACGGACCTTGAAGTTGAGATGAGTGGTAGAGTGGAAATCGAGAGTTGTGAGGCGGCTGGCGCGGTGACGGTTCCCGCCAAAAAACTACTCGATATCTGTAAGGCTCTTCCCGATGATCAGTTAATCCACTTCGCTGAAGATGACGCTAAAGTTGTTGTTCGTTGCGGTCGAAGTCGTTTTACTCTGTCTACGTTGCCTGCTTCGGAGTTTCCGAAGGTGGAAGCGGGAGAAGATGGGAGTAAGTTGGTCATAGCGCAACGCGTGCTTCGCAGACTTATTGACGCGACGGCATTTTCTATGGCGCAGCAGGATGTTCGCTACTACCTCAATGGTATGTTGTTTGAGTTAACACCTATGTTCATTCGAACTGTTGCGACTGATGGGCACCGTTTGGCGGTCGCGACAGAGCCTATGTCGACAGGTATGAGTGAAGAGTCTCAATGTATTCTTCCTCGCAAGGGTGTAATGGAATTAGTACGCCTTGTTGATCACTCGGATGAGACTGTTGAATTGTATTTTAGCGCTTCGCACATTCACATGGTTTCAGATCAGTATTCCTTTATTTCTAAATTGGTCGATGGAAAGTTCCCTGATTATAACCGTGTGCTGCCTAAGGGTGGGACGAATATTGTGTTGGGAGATCGTGAATCACTCCGTTCGGTCTTTTCTCGCGCTGCCATCCTATCGAACGAGAAGTATCGAGGGGTTCGAGTGAGCGTTAAAGATAACCTTATGACGGTGGTGGCCAACAACCCAGAGCAAGAAGAGGCCGAGGTTCAAGAAGAAGTTAATTTTGATGGCGACTTTATTGAGATTGGCTTCAACGTTAATTATGTTCTTGACGTATTGGCGGTGTTGGGTAGCGACGAAGCTAAGCTTATCATGGCCGATTCAACGTCAAGCGTCCTTATTCAGGCGGGTGATTCGACTGACGCTCAGTATGTTGTAATGCCAATGCGCCTTTAAGCAAGACACTTAATGCATTTAAATCGTCTTATTATCCAGGGGCTCCGTAATATCGCTAACGCAGATGTTCGGGGCTTTTCTCATTTTAATCTCATTATTGGGCCAAATGGTTCGGGTAAGACCTCGTTTCTTGAGGCTTGCCATCTTCTCTCAACGGGTCGAAGTTTTCGAAGCAGGCAGATAAAGCCGGTTATCGCGCACGAAGAGTCGGAGACGGTATGCTTTGCTGAGGTTGTTGTAGACGCCAATCGAGTTCATAAACTTGCTGTTAAGAAGAGTCGGTCCGATGAGTCACTCTATCGGATTGATGAGGTCAATTTTAGGAGTCCTTCGGAGCTGGCACGCACGCTGCCTATTTTGTTAATTGAACCTGGACTGTTCGTTTTGATGGATGGGGGGCCGGTGGTTCGACGTAGCTTCATAGATTGGGGTGTGTTCCACGTGGAACATACATTCCTGAAATTATGGCAACGCTATCAAAGGGCGTTAAATCAGCGGAATAAGCTCCTTAAAAGTGGTATACTATCCGAGCAAGAACTCGCACCGTGGGAAGCTGAGATGAGCGCCTGTGGGGCTTCTATAACGGATCTTCGAGAGGCCTACTTCGAAAAGCTCTTTGAGCGATTTCAGGTAATTGTTGAGCGCATTACGGGTTGGGACTTGCCGAATATAAGTTTCTCACAGGGTTATAGAGGAGACTTAGCTGAGCTGCTTGTTGCAAATAGACAAAAAGATGGGCAGTTAGGGTATACGTCGGTCGGGCCTCATCGAGCTGATATTAGGCTTCGGAGCGGACGTTTTGGTGCAGAGAAGGTACTGTCGCGTGGTCAGCAGAAGATGCTAATCATTGCGTTGAAGTTAGCACAGGCGGGCGTCTACTTTGATGCGCATCAAAGGAAGCCTATTTTTCTGTTAGATGACCTGTCGAGTGAGCTTGATGCGCGAAATTTTTCGCAGCTCATACCACTTCTCGCCGAATTGGGTGAACAGATCTTTCTTACTGGCGTCGATGAGTCGCTTGAATCGATTGTTGCCGAAGGTTTGAGGTCGTCTGATATCGAGACAAACCTAGCTGTGTTCCACGTGGAACATGGTAGTATTAAATAATAAATTAAATGCTTCTGAGAAAGCACCGACATTGAGGTTCCTATGAGCGAACAAGAATATGATGGGTCGAGTATTAAGGTACTAAAAGGCTTGGATGCGGTACGCAAGCGTCCAGGCATGTACATTGGTGATACCGATGATGGCACAGGCCTTCACCACATGGTTTTTGAAATCGTCGATAACTCGATTGATGAGGCACTAGCTGGGCATTGCTCAGAAATACGTGTAACGATTCATCCAGACAACAGTGTTTCTGTTTCGGATAATGGTCGCGGTATTCCTGTCGATATCCATGACGAGGGTGTCTCGGCGGCAGAAGTAATTATGACTGTGTTGCACGCCGGCGGTAAGTTCGACGACAACACTTATAAAGTATCTGGTGGCTTGCACGGGGTTGGTGTTTCGGTAGTGAATGCGCTATCGAAAAAGCTAACGCTAACAGTAAGGCGTCACAATAAGATTCATGAACAGACCTATGTTCACGGTGTACCTCAAGCGCCGCTAGCGGTTATTGGCGAATGTACTGACAGTGGAACGAAGGTTCATTTTGAGCCTTCTGAAGATACCTTCACGAATATTGAATATCACTATGACATCCTAGCTAAGCGTCTACGTGAATTAAGCTTCCTTAATTCAGGTGTTCGTATCGTGCTTCACGATGAGCGAACTGGAAAGGAAGAAGCCTATGAATATGAAGGTGGTGTAGAGGCCTTTGTTGAGTATCTCAATCAAAATAAAACCACCATTAATGACCGAATTATACATATTAAATCGGACCATGAAGATGGTGTTGGCGTTGAAGTAGCACTTCAATGGAATGATGGCTATGCAGAAAATATTCTTTGTTATACCAATAATATTCCACAGCGTGACGGCGGTACCCACTTGGCAGGCTTCCGAGCTGCGCTAACACGAACGCTGAACCAATATATTCAGAATGAAGGTTTTGGTAAGAATGCAAAAGTTACATCCGCTACGGGTGACGATGCACGTGAGGGCTTGACGGCAATCATCTCAGTGAAAGTTCCTGATCCAAAATTCTCCTCTCAGACTAAGGATAAATTAGTTTCCTCGGAAGTTAAGTCAGCTGTAGAGCAGGAGATGGGGCGCGCCCTTGCCGATCACCTCCTTGAAAACCCCGCTGAGGCAAAACAAATTATCAATAAGATGATTGAGGCTGCTCGAGCCCGAGAAGCTGCACGTAAAGCGCGGGAAATGACCCGTCGTAAAGGTGCGCTAGATATCGCCGGGCTGCCAGGTAAGTTGGCTGATTGCCAAGAGAAAGACCCTGCGTTATCTGAACTATACATTGTGGAGGGTGACTCAGCGGGGGGCTCTGCAAAACAGGGGCGTGCGCGTAAGACACAAGCGATTCTTCCACTTAAGGGTAAGATTCTTAACGTAGAGAAGGCTCGCTTCGATAAAATGCTATCTTCCGTGGAAGTCGGAACGCTAATTACTGCGCTCGGTGCGGGTATTGGTAAAGATGACTACAACATCGAGAAGTTGCGTTATCACTCAATTATCATCATGACGGATGCCGACGTGGATGGAGCGCACATTCGTACGCTTCTGCTCACCTTCTTCTTCCGTCAAATGCCAGAGCTCATTGAGCGCGGTCATATCTTTATTGCTCAACCACCACTATATAAGGTGGGTAAAGGCAAACAGGAACAGTACCTCAAGGATGACGAAGCGTTAACTGACTATTTAACGCAAAACTCACTTGAGGGCGCGGAGCTATTCGTCAATGCAGACGCACCAGCTATTGCTGGCGAGGCGCTAGAGTCCTTGGTTAAGGCATATCGCAATAATTTGGGTCGTGTAGAAAAACTAAGCCGTTTGTATCCAGAACAGATGTTGCTGCAACTGATCGATCAAGCTCCGTTGACCCTTGATGCGCTTAAGGATCAAGCATTCATGACGGCGTGGGCTGAATCACTTGAGGAAGCGCTCTCTGCTAACACTGATAATGTGCGTTGGAGTATCTCTACCAGGCTTGACGCGGAGCGTAGCGAGCACCTTATTGTGATTGATCTTCTTGAGCATGGTGTTAATCGTGAATATGTTATTACTCGTGAATTTATATCGGGTAAGGACTATCGGGAGATGGTTGCTCTACAGGAGCGCTTGGCTGGCTTGATTGAAGGCGGAGCGTTTGTTAAGCGTGGTGAGCGTCGCATCGATGTTCAGCATATTAGCGACGTCTACGATTGGCTACTCGGTGATTCTCGCAAGGGCTTATATATCCAACGCTACAAAGGGTTGGGTGAGATGAACCCTGAGCAGCTATGGGAGACCACAATGGACCCTAGTACTCGTAGAATGTTACGCGTCACCATTGACGATGCGATTGGCGCTGATCAAATGTTTAATACTTTGATGGGCGATCATGTTGAGCCACGTCGAGCATTTATTGAATCGAATGCACTGATGGTAGAAAACCTAGACGTTTAATAGTTAACACTTCTTTATAGCAGTGCCTAAACCACCGCGTCTTCTATAAAAAAGCCATTTACTCATTAGAGTAGATGGCTTTTTTTTGAGGGGGAGATAATGGACGCGAGGCGTTATAAGCATCTGGCCTAACAAGCTTCGTTGTTAATAGCAGTCAAGGTCTTTGCTTATCTGCTTAGCTCCCAGGCGAGCGAGCGCTCAGCGGTATTGCTAAGATGATTACCGACTAGCTTGAGAGTTAAACAGTAGAACTGGCACTCATCAATATGACGCTAGCGGAACGCAGCTGCTAGTCGAAGGCGACAGGGTTAAAGGTCTTGATCGACAATCCAATCGCGCGCGGATTGAGTTATCTCCGCTACCGAGGCTTCGTCGGTCTCAATGGCCTTTCCGATAATGACTTTAAATACGCCTGGAGATTTTATAAATGTGCGGGCTGGCCAAATTGACCCCGCATTATGAGCAACCGGGATAGCTCTCACTCCTGCGCGTTTGGCTAATTGGGCACCACCGCGAGCGAACTTCCCGATGGTCGGGTAATCGTTGCGAGTGCCCTCGGGGTAGATGATCACACAAGTCCCAGATTCTAGTCGCTTTTCACCCTTATCCATCATCTGAGCTAATGCTTGTCTTGGTTTCGCTCTATCGATACCAATTGGCTTACTAACCCAAGCTCCCCAACCAAAGAATGGAATTTTGAGTAACTCCTTCTTCAATATTGGAACAGCGGGAAAAAATAGCGACTGAAGTACAAATGTCTCAGGGCTACTCTGATGGTTAGCCATAACCAACACTGTACTTCCATCATTTGGGATATTCTCCCTGCCGATCACTTCAAGTTTTACCTTACAGGAAAGTCTAAGCCAACCTACTACTGCCCAGCACCAAAGACAGCCAACACGCAATCGCATACGATAGCTCATTAGCGGTGCTGAGATAGGAGCGACCGTGCCGTAAATAATAGTTATTATTGCTAGGCCTATGTAAAAAATGGTAGATCGGAACAGCATTATCAGTCCTTACGAGGTTTGTAAGTAGTCACAAACTTAAATTTTCAATTTGTGACCAATCAGTTCTATATTGGCATAGAATGCCATTTTTTGACGTAAGAACCAAGGTAAAATAAGGGGGGTAACCCCCCCCCTTCTTCAAAGCTTAAACTAGGCGAGAGATATCAGCGACTGCGCCAAACAGCCCCGACAGCTTTTTCAAAATGGCTAGGCGATTGCCACGAATGGCTTCATCCTCTGCATTCACCATTACTCCATCGAAAAATGCATCAACCGGGCCTCTGAGTTCAGCGAGTGCTAGCATCGATTCCGTATAGCGCTTCTGTGCAAGTAGCGGCTGGACAACCGGCTCAATACGAAGCAATTCATCATAAAGCGCTTGCTCGGGAGTTTCACTGATTAGCGAAGCATCGATCTCGTCCTTAACCGTATCGACCTTAGCGAGAATGTTCCCTACCCGCTTATTGGCTGCGGCGAGCGCTTCAGCGGCGTCAATCTTAGCGAAGTCCGTAACGGCTAGCACACGAGCGTTAAAATCCACAGGGCTAGTAAGTGACTTTTCCAGCACGGCATTCACAGCGTCTGCACTAATGCCCTCTTCAATGTATCGAGCCTTAAACCGCTCAAATACATATTCAACAATCTGCTTGCTCACTTGCTGTTGGTCGAACTCTACATGTTGTAACGCATTTAACGCAGACGTCGTCAACTCTAGTAGATCTAAGTTGAGGTTGTTCTCTACAATTAAGCGAAGCAGCCCGATAGACGCTCTGCGCAGAGCAAAAGGGTCCTTCGAACCACTAGGAATTTGACCTATAGCAAAGATCCCCGCAAGGGTATCCATCCGATCAGCGATAGCGATGGCGGTGCCCGTTGCACTCTTAGGCAGCTGGTCACCAGCGAACCTTGGCATGTAGTGCTCGTTCATTGCACTAGCAACCTCATCCGTTTCACCATCATGACGGGCGTAGTATTCACCGGCAAGGCCTTGAAGATCGTCGAATTCCAATACTAGCTCGGAGCTTAAGTCAGCTTTACAAAGTTTTGCTGCTCGCTGCACATCCGAAACCTGCGCACCCACCACGCTGGCAATCGAAGTGGCCAAAGAGGCGATACGGTCGCACTTATCGGCGATGGTACCGAGTTGTTTCTGGAATACAATCTTCGCAAGCTTTTCGGCCTTAGACTCAAGCGTTGTCTTAAGGTCTGTCTTATAGAAGAAATCGGCGTCGGCAAGTCTTGGCCTAATAACTTTCTCGTTACCCTCTACTACCGACGATGGTTTCGACGAAACTATATTTGATACAAATACGAACAGTGGCAACAAAGCACCATTGTCGTCTACAACATGGAAGTACTTTTGGTGCTCACGCATACTAGAAATCAAAGCTTCTGCGGGAACCTCAAGGAATTTTTCTTCAAAGGAGCCAGCCATGGGCACCGGCCACTCAACTAGGCCCGTCACCTCATCTAATAGCTCGGCACCAATTACCGTATTACCCTGAGCGGCTGCGCCGACCTCTTCGGCGCCATCGCTAATAAGCTGGCGACGCTTCTCAAAGCTCGCTATGACATGCCCGTCATCACGAAGTAGCTTCTCGTAGGCGAGCGCAGTCGGTACAGTAAGGTCAGTTTTGGAGTGAAAACGATGACCTCGGGTCACGTTATCACTATCAATACCAAGGACTTTCATAGGAATAACGGCGTCGTCAGCTAGGGCGAGTAACCATTTTACTGGGCGAACGAACTCAGCGCGACTAGCGCCCCAGCGCATGCGTTTTGGAATAGGGAGTTGTTGCAGTGCCTTTTCTACAAAGCTCTGTAGTAGCGATGTTGTGGACTGCCCCTGTTGGGTACTACGGAAAGCCAATCGGATACCTTTTGGTGTATCGACTTCAATCAGTTGATCGAATTCAGTACCACAGGAGCGAGCAAAACCTTGAGCTGCTTTGGATGGATTGCCGTCTTTGTCGAAAGCTGCTTTTACATTCGGTCCGAGCTTTTCAACTTCAGTGTCAGCTTGAGTAGCTTGCACGTTGTGAATTAGGATGCCAAGGCGGCGAGGCGCAGCGAAGCTTTCAACCTGTTCAAAGCTTAACTCCGCAGCCTTTAAGCTGTCCTGAATGCTTTGAGTGAAGGCGACGGAGAGCGCCTTTAACGACTTCGGCGGTAACTCTTCGGTACCAAGCTCAAGTAAAATATTCTGGGTAGTCATCTATTTCCCCTCCTCTAGCGCGGCGAGCACTTCGTCACGGAGATCCGGGCGAGCCAATGGGAAACCCGCTGCTTTGCGGGCGGCGAAATAGGCTTCCGCGCAAGCCCGAGCTAGCGTTCTAACACGGAGGATATAGCGTTGGCGCTCGGTAACTGAGATCGCATGGCGAGCGTCTAAAAGGTTAAACGCATGTGAGGCCTTCATTACGCATTCATAAGCTGGTAACGGCAGAGACGCTTCAATTAATTTAGCACTTTCGGCTTCATAATCATCGAAATGCTGAAAAAGCTTATCCACACTCGCGTGCTCAAAGTTGTAGGTCGACATTTCGACTTCATTTTGTAGGAACACGTCGCCATAGGTCACAACGCCTTCGGCACTCTCAGTCCAAACCAAGTCGTAAACACTATCTACACCCTGCAGATACATCGCTATGCGTTCTAGCCCGTAGGTGATTTCGCCAAGGACGGGGTAGCACTCGAGACCGCCAACCTGTTGAAAGTAGGTGAACTGAGTGACTTCCATCCCGTTCATCCAAACTTCCCAGCCAAGGCCCCATGCACCAAGAGTTGGTGACTCCCAGTTATCCTCAACAAAACGAATGTCATGCTCAGTTAGGTCAACGCCCAATGCCTCGAGTGAGCCAAGGTACAACTCTTGGATGTTGTCCGGCGAGGGCTTCATGACCACCTGGAATTGGTAGTAATGCTGGAGGCGATTCGGGTTCTCACCGTAACGTCCATCAGTTGGTCGCCGACATGGCTGCACGTAAGCGGCGTTCCATGATTCGGGGCCAATTGCTCTAAGAAAGGTAGCTGGGTGGAATGTTCCCGCTCCAACTTCCATATCAAGAGGTTGCATGATGACGCAGCCATGCTGAGCCCAATATTGTTGAAGGGCAAGGATTAAACCTTGAAATGTGTTATTATCGACGCGGTTGTTGGCAGACACAGACTTCGCCGCCTCCTAGTAAAATAGTTTTGAAAAAGTGATGCCATTATACTTAGGATGGCAGCTACCACCTAATAAATGACTCATTATCGGCTAGTAAAGTGATGAAATTACAAAAAATAATCATAAACACACTTCTTAAATTGCTCTCGAAGCTTAATTTACGGCAAGCCCGATGGCTTGGGCGAATTTTAGGATCACTAGTTTGGCAAATCGATGGTGGCCCAAAGAAGATTACATTGGAAAATTTGGATCGCGCCTATCCCGTTATGAATCAAACAGCCAAGGAACAATTGGCGAAGCGCTCGCTGCAGCATATGTTTAGCTTGTTATCTGAATTTGCTATCACTTGGAATGCAAGCTCTGAGTGGCTAAACAGTCAGGTACACTCTTTTCAAGGTGAGGAACTCTTAGTTTGCCCTAAAGGAAAAGGCGTTATTATTTTGGCACCGCACCTAGGTAATTGGGAGGCGATGGGCCAGGTACTTGCTACTAAGGTCGCCATGACGGCCATGTATTCGCCACCTAAGCAGGATTTTCTTGAGCCAATAATTCGCAATGCTAGAGAGCGTTTTGGGGTGAAGATGGTTCCTGCTACAGCGAAAGGTGTGATTAGCCTTACCCGTGCTCTGAAGAATAATGAGAGCGTCTTCATGCTTCCCGACCAAGTCCCCGCCGACGCGGGTGGTATTCATGCACCGTTTTTTAATGTCAATGCGTTCACAATGAAACTCGCGGCTGGATTAATTACTAGAACGGGATGTAAGGTAGTTATGGCTGCCGGATTTCAAGGTGACAAGGGTTGGGATATTGTCTTAGAAGAAGCCGACCCTGAGATTTACAGTGATGATCTGTACACCTCTGTCGCCGCGATGAATCGCTCAATTGAGAAGCTAGTGAATTACCATCCGGAGCAGTACCAGTGGGAATATAAACGCTATCGTAAACTCCAAAATACCCCTATCAGCGATATTTCTAGTCCCGCCAGAATGTTGGGGTAAATAGCACTAATAGGGTGAAAACCTCTAAGCGCCCCAGTAACATCGTGAACGAGAGTAGTAGTTTAGCGCCATCTCCCAATGACTGATAATTAGCTGCAACAGCACCCATGCCAGGACCCAAATTATTAATGCATGCGGCCACAGCGCTGAAGGCCGTAAGGAAGTCATAACCCATGGCCATGAGAACTAACCAAGTCATGACAAAAGTCAGCATGTAGATTGCGATGAAGCCCCACACCGATTCTAAAACCCGAGTAGGAACAACTTTTCGGTTTAGTTTGATGTGGCGAATAGCATTGGGGTGCACCAACCTATAAAGCTCACGCTGCCCTTGGCGGACTAATAGGACCCAGCGCATAGCTTTTATCCCCCCCCCGGTGGAGCCGGAGCTACCGCCGACGAAGGCCATAAAAAAGAGTAGGAAAGGTAGGAATAGCGGCCAACTTGTAAAGTCTTGGGTGGCAAATCCTGTAGTGGTCGCTATGGATACCAACATGAAAGCTCCATGGTAAAACGCATCGTCAATCGGCAGCGTTTCGGTTAGCCAGAGGTACCAAACCGTAATGACAGTTCCTGCTGCTAACAGTGAGAGGTAGAACTTACATTCGCTATCTTGGAAATAATGTCGAAGGCTATTCTCTTGCCAGGTGATAAAATGAAGCGCGAAGTTCATGCCTGATAGCGCCATAAAAATGGTCATCACCCATAGAATGGTATTGGAGTCATAAAAACCGATACTCGCGTCATGCGTAGAGAAGCCGCCAATTGAAGTGGTGCTCAAAGCATGGGCGATAGCGTCAAAGCTGGACATGCCAGAAATATAAAGCGATACCGCGCATGCGACGGTCAAAGCGATGTAGATTGATGCCATCGATTTGGCGGTTTCGGCAATACGTGGAGTGAGTTTGGAGTCTTTGACTGGCCCTGGCGTTTCACTTCTATATAGCTGAAGTCCACCCACGCCAAGAGCAGGGAGAACGGCTACGGCGATTACAATTATCCCTATACCACCTATCCACTGAAGTAGCTGTCGGTAAATAAGTAGACCGCGTTCCATGGTATCAAGTCCTGAAATGACCGTAGCACCAGTTGTGGTTAAACCAGAAAATGATTCAAAGATAGCGTCCACCCAGGAGATGTTAAGCTCCTCTGATAACGCGAACGGCAGGGTGCCTAGCAGGCTCAAAGTGGTCCAAAAGAGTACTGTTATGATAAACCCGTCGCGAACCCTGAGTTCATAGCGTTGAATTTGCTTTCTCATCCTGCGACGCATGATTGACGCGGCGCCAAAGAGTATTCCGCCGACAAAAATAGAGATGTAGAAGCTAGAGGAAAGCGAGGTATGACTTTCATCATAAAGTTCCGAAACCACGATTGCGGGAAGGAAGGCGACGGCTGAAAACAGCCAAATCATTAAACCAAGAATACGTCCAATCACTGCAAATCGCATCTATTCACCTAAAAGAAGCTAAAGCCCACCTGGAAGAGCTTTTCAATATCTGCCACATTCTTTTTATTTACCAAGAACATGATCACGTGGTCTTCAGACTGCACCCTAATGTGATCATGCGCAATGAGTACCTCCTTTTTTCCTTCAATCTTTCTCACTAGCGCCCCAATAGTTGTGCCAGGGGGAAGCTTCAGTTCTGAGAGTTTGCGACCGACAACCTTTGAAGAGTGCTGATCACCGTGAGCAACCACTTCAATGGCTTCAGCAGCCCCGCGGCGCAAACTATGAACATTTACAAAGTGCCCGCGGCGAACATAACGAAGCAATTTACCAATCGTGATTAATTGTGGAGAGATGGCGATATCAATTTCACCACCCTGGACCAGATCCACATAGGATGGATTGGAGATTAAGGTGATAGTTTTCCCAACCCCCAGACGCTTGGAGAGCATGGAAGACATGATATTTGCTTCGTCGTCATTCGTTAGTGCACAGAATACGTCAGTGTCCTGTATATGCTCCTCTTTGAGGAGCTTCTCGTCGGTAGCACTACCAGAAAGGACGACGGTTTTGGAGAGGTCTTCGGATAAGCTATAGGCCTGATCAGTATCAAACTCAATAAGCTTAACGTGGAAGTCCTTCTCAATAAGTTCAGCTAAGCGCTTGCCAATATTACCGCCACCGGCAATTGTAATTCGTCGGTATGGTTTATCCAGCCGGCGTAGCTCACTCATTACGGCAGTAATATCCTTCGCATCAGCAATAAAGAAGACTTCATCGTCCGCCTCAATAATGGTGTCGCCTTCTGGCATAATGGCTTCACCGCGACGGAAAATCGCTGCTACACGGGTATCAACGGAAGGCATGTGATCGCGAATGCTACGCAATTTCTGATCAACTAGCGGACCACCGTAATAAGCCTTTACAGCCACCAATGAGACCATGCCGTCGGCGAAATCGAGTACCTGCAGCGCTCCAGGATTAATCAACAGGCGGTGGATAGCCTGTGTGACCAGATCTTCCGGTGCAATACGAACATCAATTGGAATGTTGGCCTCAGAAAAAATTTCATCTTTTAGGGTATAGGCGGTACTGCGAATTCGCGCAATTTTTGTCGGGGTTCGGTAAAGAGAATGAGCAATCTGGCAAGCGACCATATTAACTTCGTCACTATTAGTTACGGCAATTAGCATCTCTGCATCGGCGCCACCGGCTGCCTGGAGGATGTCAGGGTGCGAGCCGCAGCCAATTACCACGCCAATATCGAAACGCTCCTGCAGTTCCTGAAGTCGCTTTTCATTGGTATCGACAATGGTGATGTCGTTTTGTTCGTTCGCCAGAGTTTCGGCTAAAGTACCGCCAACCTGACCGCCGCCTAAAATGATAATTTTCATGATTTAGTAGCCTAGCCTACTGAGCACACTTTTGTAACAGGCAGTAGTAAAATCCATCGTGGCCGCCATCGACAGGAAATAGCTGTCTTCCATGCCGAGCTGCGACGCCCCACGAGGCGATAATTGCCTCTTCAACAGCATCATCCGCCTTCTTTAAGAAAGTTGCAATAGTTTGCTCATTCTCAGCTTTGAGTACCGAGCAAGTGGCATAGAGGAGTTTGCCGCCCGGTTTCAATGTAGTCCAAACTTTTTCGAGAATGGTTAACTGCAGCGTGTTGAGTGTTTGGATGTCAGCCTTGCGTCGGAGGATACGGATATCGGGGTGGCGGCGAAGTACACCTGTTGCCGAGCAGGGAGCATCAAGCAGGATTCGGTCGAAGGCCTCACCATCCCACCAAGCATCCAGATCCCCAGCATCGGCGATGCTCACTTGAGCTTCCAAGCCAAGCCGACGAAGGTTTTCATCAATCCGTACGGCGCGATGAGGCTCAAGTTCAATAGCTTGAAGGTGTTGGTTGGGTTGCAGTTCTAGCAAATGACAGGTCTTACCACCCGGTGCGGCACAGGCATCTAAGACGCGTGAGTTTTCTGGCACGTTAAGCAACGCGGCACTAAGCTGAGCAGCTTCATCTTGAACGGATACCCAGCCATCATGCCAGTGGGGCAGTTGCTCCACTCCAACAGGGCTTGCGAGGTAAATACCCTCCGGAGAGTGCTCAGCAGGCTCAGCCGCTATCTCGGCCTCTGAAAGCAACTTGAGGTACTCGTCACGACGGCAGTGGCGTACATTCACCCTTAGCGTCATGGGTGCTCTACCATTATTGGCGGCGAAAACGTCCGCTACCTGTGATGGCCAATCGGCCTCGATAGCTTGGGCTAACCAATTGGGATGATTGTGGAAGAAACCGGGCATCTTGTCACGGCTAGGGGCCGCCACTGGGTCGCGTTGCATACCCCGCAGTACCCCATTTATGAGGCCGGTTGCCCAGGGCTTTTTCAGCGCTTTCGCAGCGCCAGCAGTTTCGCCAATAGCCGCATGCGCGGGGACATCGGTATGAAGTAGTTGGTAGACGCCTAACATTAATAGCGCCTGGACATCTGAGTCCTTCGGCTTAAGTGGCTTATCGAGACGCTGATTAATGAGGTAGCTAAGTTCTCGATAGTGCCGAAGCGTGCCATAGCAAAGGGCCTTCAGTAGCGAGGCGTCGCGCCCTTCTAAATCACCTGTCGCGTTAGCTAATAGCCCAGTAAGTGAACCTTTGTGTTGGTAAATAGAGCTAATAATACGCGCGGCGCGCAGCCGAACCGAGGATTTAGCCAAAGTGTTTACCTGCCGTGAATAACTCAGGTGAGCCGTTAATAATATCTGCTACCGCCATAGCTCGCTTTCCGGCACGCTGAAGTTGAGTAAGTTTAAGCCTCCCCTGCCCCGTGGCCACTACTAATCCTGACTTATCGGCCGAGATCACGGTACCGGGAATGTCGGTTTCGGAGCTAGTGTTGGTTAGCATTGAGGCCGCATGGACACGAATAACCTCGCCCTCAAATGAGGTCCAAGCAATGGGGAATGGGTTAAAGGCCCGGATCTTGAGTTCAACTTCCCTGGCGGTAAATTGCCAATTGATCTCGCCTTCTTCCTTGCTTAACTTATGAGCATAATTGGCCTGAGTATCATCTTGAACTTCTCCCGCCAGCGGGCAGCTCGATAGCTTGTTTACCACGTGCTGAAGTTCTACGGTTCCCGCAGCAATCAGCTTGTCGTGCAAACTCCCAGCCGTTTCAGTCGCGGATATATCCACCACTAACTTACTTAGCATCGGACCGGTATCTAAGCCGGCCTCCATTTGCATAATGGTTACGCCAGTTTGCTGATCGCCGGCTTCAATGCAGCGCTGAATCGGTGCCGCTCCGCGCCAGCGCGGTAGGAGTGAGGCATGCACGTTAATACATCCTAATCTTGGCGTATCTAGTACCCGCTGAGGCAACAGCAGGCCATAGGCAACAACGACCATCAAATCAGCTTGATATCCCGCCAGTTGAGCGACGTCTTCATCCGCTTTGAAGTTAAGTGGCTGTTCTACGGGCAGGCCGGCTTCCAGAGCTAGCGCCTTCACTGGACTGGGTACCAGTTTCTTTCCTCGCCCGGCACGACGGTCGGGCTGCGTGTAGACGGCCACCACCTCAACGTCACTAAGATTAAGTAGCGCTTGAAGATGCGCAGCTGAAAAATCCGGCGTACCGGCAAAAATAATGCGCATGCTTAGTTAGCTTCCAAACGTTGCTGCTTCTCAAGTTTTTTGCGAATGCGGTTGCGCTTCATTGCGGAGACATAATCAACGAAAAGCTTACCGTTCAGGTGGTCAAGCTCATGCTGAATACAGACTGCTAACAGTCCATCCGGCTTGATTTCAAAGGGCTCTCCCTTAGCGTCATAGGCTTTCACTATGATATTCTCGGGGCGCTCTACTTCCTCGTAAAAACCTGGAACGGAGAGGCAGCCTTCGTCATAGGGCGCTTCGGGGCCATCCATCACTTCAATAGTTGGATTGATAAAAACCAGCGGTGAATCTCTCTCATCCGACACATCGATGACTACTACGCGCTGATGAACGTCAACTTGAGTGGCGGCAAGGCCGACTCCCGACGCTTCATACATGGTTTCGATCATGTCTTGAACAAGCGTCTCTAATGCCTCGCCAAAAACTTCAACAGGCGCTGCAATAGTCCGTAGACGAGGGTCTGGAAACGTTAAAATATCTAAGATAGCCATAAACTCTGTGACAAACTCCTAGTAAATACGCCGTTGGCGTTGCTAACATGGTATTAATTAAGCCAAGATGTAGTTGGCGAATTGCGAATTAAACGACATTAATTGTCTCTACCGCATTATACACTAATCCCAACCATCGCGGACTATTGCAATAACAGGATGACTGAATGAAAGCGAAAGCATTAGCATTAGCAGCAGGTTTTCTTCTAGGGGCTAACGCCGCAGCGTTAGATCTAGCTGATAACCACCCCGACACCTACACGGTAGTGAAGGGCGATACGCTCTGGGATATTGCCGGAGTTTTTCTTGATCAACCTTGGCAGTGGCCCGAGATTTGGGTTGCCAATGACCAAATTGAAAACCCTCACCTCATCTACCCGGGCGACCAGTTGCGCTTGGTTTATCGTGATGGCAAACCGGTTCTTGAAGTAGTTCGAACTATCAAAATGAGTCCTGAAGTTCGTGTTGTTCAATCCGAGGCGCCAGTGACTACTATCCCGCTCGAACACATTGAAGCCTTCCTTCAAGGAGCTCAGATATTTTCCGATGAGGAAAGCTTCCTAGCTGAGCCTTACATGGTTCAAGGCGCGCAACAGAACTTGATTGTTGGTGTTGGGCAGCAGGTATTTGCTCGCGGCGAATCGGGATGGGCGGCGGAAGCTCAGCATTACGGTGTATATCGAGGTGGTAATACTTTAATCGATCCAGTCACCGAAGAAATTCTAGGCTTTGAGGCAGTAGAGATTGGCGCCCTAAGCGTATTAGATGAAGGTGATGACATTGCGCGGCTAGAGGTCACGCGAAGTCGGATGGAAATGCGCCCAGCAGATCGCGTTATTGAGCTAAACCAAGAAGACCTGACACCACTCTACTATCCCACAGCACCCGATGCCGATATCGACGCGATGATACTGGCTGTTGATGGCGGTGTAAGCCAGGTAGGTAACATGAGTGTAGTGACGGTGAACAAAGGTGCTCGTGAAGGCTTAGAGCCAGGTCATGTTTTGGCAATTTGGAAAGCAGGTGAAGTAGTTCGTGATCCCGTCACCGGCGATGCTGTCCAACTTCCAGAGCAATACGCTGGCGTATTAATGATCTTTAAACCCTTTGATAAAATGAGCTACGCACTAGTGCTAGAGGCCGATCGTCCCCTCAAGGTGGGTGATTTTGTCCGTACCCCTTAGGTTCTAGTTGCAGGTGGCTCGGAGAGATTATGAGCCACTTACTACTAACGAAGCTTTGGGTGTGCACTGTTCCCAAAATTCCCGATGCTCTGCGTCGGGAATTTTTTCGTTTGGGCTATTTGCCCTACGTCCCACTCGCGTTTAAGAAACGCTATCTTGGCTGGCTGCGAAACCCGGAAAACGATCCGCTCTATCCACTACTAAGCAAAGCCGCTGACGAGATAGTTGGCAGAACACTGAGCGCCCTATTTTTGGGTGAGCCAGCTTACCCGTCTCAGTTAGCCCGTCTTAGTGATGCACCGGTAGCACTCTTCGTCAGAGGTAATGCGGAGCTACTAAGCCTGCCGCAGTTAGCGGTAGTGGGAAGTAGGCGTTGCAGCGCCCATGCTGCGGCAGTTTGCCGACGCTGGTTACCGATGGTCAGCCAGGCAAATATCGCTATCACTAGTGGAATGGCCCTAGGTGTTGATGGTCTTGCTCACCAAGCTGCGTTAGCGGCCGGCGGGGCAACCATCGCGGTCATGGGCTCAGGCATCGATTACTGTTATCCCCCTCAGCACCAGGATCTCTATCATCGTATTATTCAAGCCGGTTGTCTGGTGAGTGAGCGTCTGGGTGACGTTCCTCCCCGGCACTTTGACTTCCCTCGTCGTAATCGCATTATTGCGGGCTTAGCGGCGAGTACCTTAGTGGTAGAGGCGAGACTTCGATCCGGTAGTTTAATCACTGCTGATCTGGCGGCGCGCTTTGGACGAGAAGTTCTGGCAGTGAGTGCCAGCCCACTTGATGCCGCGGCGTTAGGATGTCTTGAACTAATCCGGAGCGGCGCCCGCCCAGCGCTATCCCCAGAATGCCTAATTGAAAGTGTCATCGAGCAGGGGCATTGGAACAATCAACCCACCCAACAACTCTTGCTCGCCTTGGCTTCTGGTGGTGTTTCAAGCGATGAGATTGCCAATCACACTGCCTTAACAATGCCTGATGTCATCGCTGAGTTGGCAACATTAGAGGCCGAAGGGAAGGTTGAGCATCGAAGCGGTTTGTGGTTTCCAACGCATGTGGGCTAGCGTATGAGCAGCTTGCTCACCGCCGAACCCCGGATGAGATCGGCACCGCGTGTGTGTTCATCGATGAAACGCAATTCGACCATCGCCCACAAACCCGCAACAGGTGTTACAATCTCACATCGGCGAAGATTGAGTACCAGAATGACGGACAACAGCAAGTATGAGTAGCACCCCACTAAGCGCCTCTACTCGGGCGAGAATTATTGAGCTCTACCAATCTGATGGGGTCTTCGCGTACCCTACGGAAGCCGTTTGGGGGTTGGGATGTAACCCCTTCAGTCGTACTGCGGTGGAGCGGATTCTGGCACTAAAAAAACGCCCAGTGGATAAGGGCTTAATTATTGTGGCGGCCGAGTTATCTCAGCTTGAGGCGCATCTTGAATTAACGCCAGAAATCGTAGCTCGCATCACCACTGCACAGGTGCGCTCAACCACCTGGTTGGTCCCCTGCTCGGCGTCTATGCCAAACTGGGTTCGCGGCGCACACACTCAAGTAGCCGTTCGCTTTAGCACCCACCCGCTAGTAAAATTGTTGTGTGAAAGCGTGGCTGGTCCCATCATTTCAACCTCGGCCAATCCAGCTGGATTGGCAGAAGCATTGACTGAAACCGAGGCAAAGGCCTATTTCGGTGAAGGTTTAGATTACTACGTGGGGGGCAGCCTGGGAGATGATCCCCGCCCGTCACAGATTATTGATAGTCAATCCGGCGCGATTATACGCAGCTGAGTTAGGAGACCTATGAACAACTCAATCAACATTGAATCGGTCAAGCAGTGGCTGCTTGCCCTGCAGGATTCTATCTGTGAAGGCCTAGAGGTTTGCGACCAAAAAGCGACCTTTCAAGAAGATGCCTGGACTAAGCCCAGCGGCGGCGGTGGCCGTACTCGTGTCATTACGGACGGCAATATTATTGAGAAGGGTGGCGTAAACTTCTCCCACGTATTTGGTGACAACCTACCACCATCCGCTTCCGCAGCGCGGCCAGAATTAGCTGGACGATCATTTCAGGCCATGGGTGTTTCCTTGGTCATTCACCCGCATAACCCGAAAGCGCCCACCTCACATGCGAATGTCCGTTTCTTTGTTGCTGAAAAGGAAGGCGAGGAGCCGGTTTGGTGGTTTGGCGGTGGTTTTGATCTCACCCCAAGCTATGGCTTCGAGGAAGACTGTATTCATTGGCACCAAGTGGCGAAAGATGCCTGTGATCCGTTCGGTGAGGACATTTATCCCGAATTGAAGACCTGGTGTGATAACTACTTCTATTTAAAGCATCGTGACGAAACCCGAGGAATCGGCGGGTTGTTCTTTGATGATTGGACCCGAGGAGGGTTTGAGCAGGCCTTTGCGTTCACTCAATCCGTGGGCGAAGCCTATATCCCGGCTATTGTACCTATTCTCGGAAAACGTGCCATGATGCCATTCACCGAAGTCCAGCGCGACTTCCAGCTGTATCGTCGTGGGCGCTATGTGGAATTTAATTTAGTGTTCGATCGTGGTACGTTGTTTGGCTTGCAGTCGGGCGGCAGAACCGAGTCCATCTTGATGTCTCTACCGCCGCTCGCTCGCTGGGAATATAATTACCAGCCGGAAGCTGACTCAGCGGAAGCGAAACTAACCGAGTATTTCTTAAAACCACAAAATTGGTTAAAGGTGTCATGAAAAAATTTCTTGTTCTTGGAAACCCAATCAAACATTCGCAATCGCCTGCTATTCACCAGCAGTTTGCTCAGCAATTGGGGTTGGAAATCAGCTATGACAAAGCCGAAGTGCCACTTGATGACTTCGCCAACTTTGTGAAAACCTTCTTTGCCGAAGGTGGCGAGGGGCTTAATGTTACCTTGCCCTTCAAGGAGCAAACATTTGCCCTAGCCGATGTTGTTAGCCCTAGTGCGAAGGCCGCTCGGGCGGCGAACACCTTAAAAATGAAAAATGGCGAGCTACATGCCTATAACACTGATGGGCGAGGCATGCTTCAGGATATCACTCACCGTTTAGGCTGGTCAGTGCGCGACAAGCGCATCCTGATTGTCGGCGCTGGCGGCGCTGTGCGAGGGATTTTGCAGCCATTGCTGTCGGCAAGCCCGGAAGAGGTGATTATCGTAAACCGCACCTTCGAAAAGGCGCAGAGGTTGGCAGCTGAGTTTGGCGTATACGCCCAGCCAATCGATCAGATTGAAGGAAGTTTTGACCTAATTATCAATGCCACTAGTGCCGGTTTGGACGGTTCAGATATTTCATTGTCGGCTACCATCGTGGCGGCACATACACAGTGCTATGACATGCTATATCAGAGTGCTGAGACGCCATTTATGTCTTGGGCGAAGTGTTGTGGTGTGAATGAAGTTAGCAATGGATTAGGTATGCTGGTTGAGCAGGCTGCATTATCGTTCAACATTTGGCACCGCCAAGCACCGGATACTCGCCCTGTCTTTGATATTATCCGCAAAGAACTTAAGCTTTAATTACCTGCAGCGAGCTCATTTAAGTAGTCATCTTTCAGTTTGACGTAGTTACCGGCAGTATACTTGAAGAATTTACGCTCCTTGTCAGTTAAGGGGCGCGCCTGCTTGGCGGGACTCCCCATGTACACATAGCCTGATTCAAGTCGCTTCCCCGGTGGCACCAAGGTACCGGCACCAATTACCACTTGATCTTCGACCACCGCGCCATCTAACACCGTTGCACCAATGCCTATCAGTACCTCATTGCCAATGGTACAGCCGTGTAAACACGCTTGATGACCAATAGTGACGTCGCTCCCTATAGTAAGCGGGTAACCATCGGGGTTAAAGGGCCCAGCGTGGGTGATGTGCAGAATTGCGCCGTCTTGAACCGAGGTTCGTTCGCCAATACGAATTCGATGCATATCGCCGCGAATAACGGCCATCGGCCAAACCGAGGAATCGTCACCGAGTATGACATCACCGATAATTCGTGAGCGATCATCAACCAATACACGTGCTCCCAACACGGGCTGGCTACCTTTGTGGCTAGTTATGGCTTCTTTCATGCTGCACCCATTGTAAGCTGACTAATTGCCCCCATAATAACCTGTAAGCAAACGACAAAAAACTGAAAAGGCTGTTTATGACGAATCCACTCATTGGTCCGCAAGCAACACCTCCCTTCAATCAATTCCCAATTGATCAGGTAGAGACGACTATTAACGCAATGCTCAGCGATGCGCGCGCGCAGGTAGCGAAGTTTGAAGTGGAGCAAACCATTGATTGGCATTGGTTGGAACGTATAGAGGCGCTCGATGACGAACTGAGCCGAGCTTGGTCGCCCGTCTCTCATCTCAATAATGTCTGTTCTACCGATGAACTACGTAGCGCTCACGATAACTGCATTCAGGCATTAACAGCTTGGCACACCGAACGCGGTCAAAATGAAAAGCTGTTCAAGTGTTATCAACAGTTGGCGGATCGGACAGACGGCACCGTGGCGCAACGCACCACGGTTGAGCATGCGCTTCGTGGGTTTAAGCTCTCGGGCATCGGCTTGCCCGCTGAACAACAGCAACGCATTGCCCAGATTAAGCAAAACTTGGCTCAACTGAGTAATGACTTCTCCAACAATTTGCTTGATTGTACCCAAGCTTGGACCGAGCACCATGAGGATGCTAGCGAACTAGCGGGCCTGCCCGCGGCCAACCTGGCAGTAGCCAAGGCAGCGGCTGAAGCCAAATCATTAGCTGGCTACCTCCTGACTCTAGATGCCCCGCAATATATGGCAGTCATGATGTTTGCTGACCATCGCGCGCTGCGCGAGAGGTTGCACAGAGCCTTTGTTTCCCGTGCTTCAAGTGCACCACATCATGATGCTAAAACCGATAACAGTGACAACGTACAGCAGATCCTAACCGCCCGTGGCGAGCTCGCTGAGCTGTTAGGTTTTGACAACTATGCGCAACTCAGCCTGGCCACCAAAATGGCCGAAAGTGAGGAGCAGGTGCTCAACCTACTAAATGATCTTGCGCAGCGTTCTTCTGCGCAGGCGAAGACAGAATTCGCCGAGGTCGAAGATTTCGCGGCAGAGCTGGGCTTGACGCCGGTTCAACCCTGGGATGTGGCTTACGTTTCGGAGAAGATTCGTCAACAGAACTACCAACTGTCACAGGAAGAGCTTCGCCCCTATTTCCCGGTTGATCGGGTAGTAAGTGGTCTGTTCGCAGTAGTGAAGCGTTTGTTCAATGTGGATATCCAGCGTGACGACACCGTAGCGACTTGGCACCAGGACGTGGGCTATTACCAACTCGTTAAACAGGGGCAGCCCATCGCCAGCTTCTACTTCGATCTTTTTGCCCGTGAAGGTAAGCGTGGTGGTGCCTGGATGGACGATTGCCGAGTGCGCCGTGTGGACTCAAGCGGCACACAGCTTCCAGTGGCCTACTTAACCTGTAACTTCACGCCGCCAAGTGATGAAATTCCGAGCCTGTTGTCGCACGACGAAGTCACCACGCTATTCCATGAGTTTGGCCACGGTTTACACCATATGTTGACCGAAATTGATGTGCCGGCCGTATCAGGTATTAACGGCGTAGCATGGGATGCGGTTGAGCTTCCCTCGCAACTACTTGAGAACTGGTGCTGGGAGCCAGAGGTCATTCCGCTCATTTCAGCTCACTACGAGAGTGGCGAAGCCTTACCTCAACCGTTGCTGGAGAAGCTGCTCGCGGCGAAGAACTTTCAGTCGGCGCTGTTCATGGTACGCCAGTTGGAATTTGCTATTTACGACTTCGAGCTGCATGCAGAAACGCGGGCTGACGGAACACCAAATGCGATGGCAAAGTTGGCGGAAATTCGCTCGCGCTTATCCATTGTTCCTGCCGTGGCGGAGAATGCTTTTCCGCTGTCATTTGCGCATATTTTCGCCGGTGGTTATGCGGCCGGCTACTACAGTTATAAGTGGGCTGAAGTGTTGTCAGCAGACGCCTATTCGCTTTTCGAGGAGTTGGGGATCTTTAGCGAGGCAGCCGCAGCTCAATTGTTTAATTGCATTCTAAGCCGGGGTGGATCGGAACCAGCAGCGGATCTCTATCGAGAGTTTAGAGGTCGCGATGCAACGATCGATGCCCTACTTCGCCATAGCGGAATTGAGGAAGCTCATGTTTAAGTCAAATAAGCGTTTCATTGCGGGTGCCGTGTGTCCTAAATGTAAGGCGCAGGATCGACTGGTAATGTATCGCGAGGATGAAACTAACTATCGCGAATGCATAGAGTGTGGTTTTAAGGATGAGATGCATATACATTCTGCCGGTGGCGAGTTAGAAACACGGGTAAATCGTACCGAAGAAGAGAAGCAGTCAGCGGTGCAGATTATTGATCTCTCGGGATTGAAAAAATAGCGGGCAGCGCAGCTTATCGCCAACCACCGCTGACTGAAGTCTAAGACCGAGGGCGAACGGGGAATCAATGCAAAGCAACTCGCAACAGTTTAAGCGCGGCTCACTCGCGATGATGCCGCTAAGCCTCATTGTGCTGCCTTGGGGTGTGCTTACCGGTTCACTGGCAATGGATGCGGGGCTAAGCGAATTGAGTGCCGCGGCGATGAGCCTGCTGGTGTTCGCCGGCGCCGCGCAATTGGTAGCCCTGGGGTTAATCAAAGCCGGCGCAGGGATCTTTACCATCCTTCTCACTACGCTGTTCATTACCTCTCGGCACTTCCTCTATGGCGTGGCAATGCGATCAAAAATAGCTAACAGGCCGTTGAAGTGGCGCCTCTCTCTGGGCTTTCTTCTAACCGATGAGCTGTTTGCAGTCTGTGGTATGCAGCGTGATGAAGATTTCAATCATTGGTTTGCCCTAGGTGCTGGATTGAGCTTCTATATTGCTTGGAATCTATCAACCATGGCGGGTATTGTTTTGGCCTCTCAAGTACCGGAGCTCTCCGAGTATGGCTTGGAGTTTGCCATTGCTGCCATCTTTATCGCCATGGTCGCGCCGGGGGTAAAAACTTGGGCTGCGATGACCGCGGTGATTGTCTCCCTAGTGCTATCGGTAGTATTTAGTTTCTTCGCGATACCTGCCGCTATTGTGTTGGCAAGTTTGCTTGCAATGGCCTGCGCCTACGGAGTAGATAGCTGGGAGCGAAAGCAATGATTTGGCTGATCATCCTTGCCATGCTGGCTATTGTCTTCGCCAGCCGATACGTCTTTCTGGAGCCTCGACTACCCATCCGGCTAGGAACCAGAACTCAGCGTTTCCTCTCCTTCACCGCTCCAGCGGTAATGACAGCTATTTGGGCTCCCATTGTTTTTATTCAAGAGCAGCAGCTAGTGGTCTCGCTCTTCAATCCTTACTTGGTCGGTGCGCTCGTCACCGCCGCCGTGGCGTTCAAAACCAAGCGAACACTGTTGGCTGCGGTGCTGGGGATTTTGGCATTTTCTGGGTTGATGCTGATTTCTTAGCCCTTAGCCCTTAGCCCTTAGCCCTTAGCCCTTAGCCCTTAGCCCTTAGCCCTCGGCCCTCAGCGACGAAAAACCATCTCTGTCTAGCCTTAAGCCAGTGCCCGGTCATCAACGCGCTTCTGCTAGCGTTTAGTGCGATAAATGCCAGCCAAAGGCCATCATTTCCCCAAGTTTGGCTGACGTAAAAAACGCTGAGATAAATGATTACACTAACTATCATAATATTGCGCATCGCGGCGTATTCACCCGCGCCGATATATAAGCCATCAAGTTGATAGCTGAGGATGGATACCAGTGGTATCAAAACAACCCAGGGCAGCGCTTCGTTCGCCACTTCCAGGATGTCTGCCTGCTGGGTGAAAAGGTTTAGGATCTCGCTGCCCGCTAAGTAATACACTAGGCTGATTATTAGCGCACACACCAGCGCCCAAACTAGCGCTGCGCCCGTGTGGGTCCTGAAAGCGCGTTGGTCCTTGTTTCCAATGAATCTGCCGGCCAAGCTCTCGGTAGCATGAGCAAAGGCATCCAGCGCGAAGGCACTCGCAGCAACTAGCTGATACAGGATGGCATTGGCGGCAAGGGTCAATTCGCCCAGGCGAGCGCCTTGAGAGGTAAAGAATGCAATAGCAAAGAGCAATAGTAAGGTACGAACAAATAGCGCGCTGTTGGCTTGGATAAGTTGTCGCCACCCTGCCAGCCAATTTTTGGGTTGAGCTAGCTGAAACTTTCGTCGGTAGTGCAATAAATAGGCTGCGGCAATTAATACTCCTACGTATTCCGCGATAACGCTCGCCAAGGCGGCTCCCTCGGCACCCCAACCAAACACTAGTACAAAGATCAGATCGCCGAGGATATTAAGCAGGTTTGTGCCTACGGCAATCACTAGGGTTGCCTTGGCGTTGCCAATTCCCAGTAGCCAACCCACCGCGACATAGGTTGCTAGCACAGCAGGCATGCTAAATAATCGAATGGCAAGATAGTTGTTAGCAATAGCGCTGGTGGCTGAGTTGGCTCCCATGGCTGAAATGGCCGGTGAACGCCAAAGCCATTGGCTTAGTAATACGACTGTTGAGATCAGCAGGGCTAGGCATAGCCCCTGCATAATAAGGCGCGATAACTGTTCATTATTATTGGCGCCAAATGCATTAGCCGTTAATCCAGTGGTGCCCATTCGGAGAAAGCCAAAGCCCCAATACACAAAGGATAGAATCGCGGTGGCAAGGGCCACTGCGGCGAGGTCTGTGGGCGCATCAAGGTGCCCTAGAACGGCGGTATCCACAAAACCTAATAGCGGAATTGAGAGGTTTGTGACCAACATTGGGCCGGCTAATGCCCAAACGCTACGGTGTGTCTTTGTGATCACAAAACCTCCAGTAAATGTTCGAAATATAGACAATAGGCTTAAAAATCAAACACTTTGATCAAATAAAAAGCGAAATTGGTATCTAGTTTAATTATTTTTTGTTCGTTATACTCGAACTGTTTTCTATCACAGTAGAAAACTTTCTCCTTTCCGAGCTGTAGACAGGTTAGGCGTTAGTCCCCGCACGAGGTGGTGTTGACGTATGCGGCTCAAACCAAACTACAATCGCCCTCTTTCCGTGCAGGACTGTGCTTGAAACTACCCAAAGTTATAACGCAATAGTCATAAAAATAAGTGCATGGAGACAGAGGGAATGTTCAAAAAGGACAAGAAGGGCCTCTATTCCTTAGTGGTCGCCGCTTTTGCATCGTGTTCCGCGATGGCCGAAGAAGGTGCTCGCTGGGGTTTAAATATGACCGAAGGTGTCTCGGATACAAGTCGAGAGATCTACGGTTTGCACATGGATATATTCTGGTGGTGTGTTGGCATCGGTGTCGTTGTTTTCGGCGTGATGTTCTACAGCATGATTGCTCACCGGAGAAGTGTTCGTAAAGAAGCTTCACAATTCCATGAAAGTACAACGCTAGAAATTGCTTGGACGGTGATTCCAGTCATCATTCTCGTCATTATGGCATTACCAGCAACTAAGACCTTAGTTGATATCTACGACACCTCTGATTCGGAAATCGATATTCAAATTACCGGTTACCAATGGAAGTGGCGCTACGACTATGTGGGTCAAGATGTCAGCTTCTTCTCAAATTTGCGTACTTCGCAGAATGAGATTCAGGGCGTAGCCCAGAAAGGCGAGCACTATCTGCTTGAAGTCGACGAGCCACTCGTTGTCCCTACCGGTAAAAAGATTCGCTTCATTATTACCGCTAACGACGTTATCCACGCATGGTGGGTGCCGGCATTGGCAGTAAAGAAAGATGCGATTCCCGGTTATAACAACGAAGCGTGGACCGTTATTGATGAGCCGGGTATTTACCGCGGTCAGTGTGCGGAGCTCTGCGGTCGTGACCACGGATTTATGCCAATTGTGGTGCAAGCCTTAGATCAGGCTGACTACGATGCTTGGCTTGCTGAAAAGCGCCAAGAGGCAGAGACTCTACGTGAGTTGATGGCGCAGAACTTTAGCTTTGAAGAGCTAATGGAGCGCGGTGAAGCCGTGTATCAGCGCAACTGTGCTGCCTGTCATGGCCCTAACGGTGAAGGCGGTGTGGGTAAAGCCATTGCGGGAAGTGCTATTGTTCGCGGTGACATCAATGCCCAGCTAGATTTGTTGGTGAATGGTGTTCCCGGTACGGCGATGCAGGCCTTTGGCAACCAACTTAATGATCTCGATATGGCCGCTGTGCTGACCTATACCCGAAGTGCTTTCGGTAACAATATGGGTGACAGCATGCAAGCCGTAGACGTTTATCAATACAAAGCAGCGCAGTAGCGGGAGGATATGATGGCAGAACATCACGGGCCTGCTAAAGGCATCACGCGTTGGTTGTATACAACCAACCATAAAGACATCGGTTCGATGTACCTCTGGTTCAGCTTTGCTATGTTCCTACTGGGCGGCATGTTCGCACTAGTAATTCGAGCAGAGCTATTTCAACCAGGTTTACAGCTCGTCGATCCGGGCTTTTTCAACCAAATGACAACCATGCATGGTCTCGTCATGGTATTCGGGGCAGTCATGCCAGCCTTCGTTGGCTTGGCAAACTGGCTTATACCCATGATGGTTGGTGCGCCAGACATGGCACTACCCCGCATGAACAACTGGAGTTTTTGGATTCTACCCTTTGCGTTTGCAATGATGGTAGCCACACTCTTCATGGATGGCGGCGGCCCTAACTTCGGTTGGACCTTCTATGCGCCATTATCAACCACCTATGCACCACCAAGTGTTACCTTCTTTATCTTTGCCGTCCATATCATGGGTGCGTCGTCTATCATGGGTGCGATTAATATTATCGCGACCATTTTGAACATGCGTGCACCGGGCATGACGCTGATGAAGATGCCGCTGTTTGTTTGGACGTGGTTAATTACTGCTTACCTTCTGATTGCAGTGATGCCGGTTCTTGCGGGTGTGGTAACAATGATGTTGTTCGACATTCACTTCGGCACGGCGTTCTTTGATGCACGTGGTGGCGGTGACCCAGTCCTGTTCCAGCACATCTTCTGGTTCTTCGGACACCCTGAAGTTTACATCATGATCTTACCGGCCTTCGGTATTGTCTCGGCAATTATTCCAACCTTTGCGCGCAAGCCATTGTTTGGTTATGCGTCCATGGTATACGCCACGGCCTCTATTGCCATTTTGAGCTTCATTGTTTGGGCTCACCATATGTTCACGGTGGGAATTCCAGTAGCGGGCGAACTCTTCTTTATGTACGCAACCATGTTGATTGCGGTACCTACGGGAGTGAAGGTGTTCAACTGGATCACTACGATGTTCCGGGGTTCCATTACCTTCGAGACGCCGATGCTGTTCTCAATCGCGTTTGTGATTTTATTCACCATTGGCGGTCTATCTGGGCTGATGTTGGCCATTGCGCCAGCTGACTTCCAGTACCACGATACTTACTTCGTGGTTGCTCACTTCCACTATGTACTGGTTCCGGGCGCAATCTTCTCGATCTTCGCCGCGGTGTATTACTGGTTGCCAAAGTGGTGTGGACACTATGTGGATGAGGCTTTAGGTAAGACGCACTTTTGGTTAAGTTTCATTGGCTTGAACATCACGTTCTTCCCAATGCACTTTGTTGGCTTAGCGGGTATGCCGCGTCGTATTCCAGACTACGCGCTGCAGTTTGCTGACTTCAACCAAATCTCAACTATAGGCGCCTTCATCTTTGGCTTCTCGCAAGTGTTCTTCCTCTTTGTGGTGGTTAAGACCATTCGCAATGGTAAGAAGGCTACGGCGAAGGTTTGGGATAGTGCTGAGGGTCTAGAATGGACGGTTGATAGTCCAGCCCCTTACCACACCTTCACTACACCACCTAAGGTTTAGGAGAGGGCGATATGAGCGATAAGCAAAACAAGCAAATTCAACGTCAGGTGGCCAAACTGTCCATTGTTGTGGTTGCCATGTTCGCTTTCGTTTTTGTTGTAATGGTGCCCCTGTACAACCTCTTTTGCGAGGTAACGGGGCTCAACGGTAAAACGGGTGGGCCGTACCAGGCAGAGCAAGTTGTCGTTGATGAGTCCAGAACCATTCGAGTTCAGATGATTTCAATGAACAACGAGGAAATGCCTTGGCAGTTTGGCCCAGAAGTGACGGAAGTCTTTGTTCACCCAGGGGAGCAGGTGCAAGTTAATTACTTGGCCACCAATCCAACGGGTAAGGAAATGGTCGCACAAGCAGTACCGAGTGTGCTGCCGTTTCGAGCAAGTAGTTACTTTCATAAAACTGAATGCTTTTGCTTCAACCAACAGACGTTGGCCGCAGGTGAAAGTATTGAGATGCCGTTGGTGTTTATTGTTGATCCCGAAGTCCCGGACAACGTGAGTACCATTACCCTGTCGTACACAATATTTGACGTTTCACCGGCGCGCGCGTCGGTGGGCGCAAAATAAAGGAGACTGATTATGTCTGCTGAAGGAACGTATTACGTACCGGAACAAAGCAAGCTGCCAATTTTGGCGTCGCTAGCGTTGTTCTTAACTGTGTTTGGCGCTGGTTTATGGCTAAATGGATCAAGTAACGGCCCCTGGGTTTTCGCCTTTGGTGGGCTGTTTTTTTCCGGTGTTTTGTATAGCTGGTTTGCCACTGCGGCGCGAGAAAACCTTGCGGGGATGAACTCTGCGCAGCTCAAGCGCTCCTATGTTTGGGGTATGGGCTGGTTTATCTTTTCCGAAGTGATGTTCTTTGCTGCCTTCTTTGGCGCACTGTTTTACGTGCGCGCCTTTGCACTACCGTGGTTAGGTGGTGAAGGCGATAAAGCAGTGACTAATGAACTTTGGAACGGGTTTCAGGCAACCTGGCCGCTGATGGTAACACCTGACCAGGCAGCTAACGGCGATAGTGCAATGTTCAAAGGCCCGGGCGAAGTGATTCCCTGGAACGGTTTGCCTTTGCTCAATACTATCCTACTGTTGCTATCCAGTGTGACGGTTCACTTTGCACACCATGCCTTAAAGCATGATCAGCGCAAGAAGTTCCACAACTGGCTAATTGCCACGCTGATCCTGGGTGTTGCTTTCCTATTCTTCCAGGCGGAAGAATACTGGGTAGCCTATACGCAGTTGGGGCTGACGCTTGAGTCTGGAATCTATGGTTCAACCTTCTTCTTACTTACCGGCTTCCATGGTCTGCACGTAACTTTGGGTACCTTCATGCTGTTTGTTCAGCTGGTGCGCAGTTATCGAGGCCACTTTAAAGCTGATGACCACTTCGGCTTTGAAGCGTCTAGCTGGTACTGGCACTTTGTTGATGTAGTCTGGGTAGGTTTATTTATCTTCGTTTACGTATTGGTATAAGTAAATCAGAGGGCCGGCGTGATCGGCCCTTTTATTTCCTAGTAGCGATTAGACCACGGTGCACCCACTTGTAGCTGACCACTCCAGATGCCGTAGGCTGTGGTGCCAATAAGCGCGGCGGCCAGAGCAATACGTATACCGAGTGCCCACATTAGGCGCTTTTTATTGCTTGAAGCGTGATCCTTCATTAGGAAGACGAAGCCACTGGTGAGTGAAATCACCATAGCGACAAACAAAATTGCGATAAGAAGTTTAAGCACGATTTCCGCTCCAACATAAAATGTGTGATGAGGTATTAAAGCACATGCTAAGTCAAAATCCTGCAACAATTCGTCGACTGCACTGGTCTTTCCATGTGCTGTGTTTGGCGTTGTTGATCCTGCTGATTAACCTCGGTTTTTGGCAGCTACAACGCGCGGACTGGCGAGCAGAACAATGGCAGGCTTTGGAGCAACAATTGCAGCAGCCGGCAGCGAGGCTTGCTCAGATGGACAGCTATCCTGTACACCGCTTGGTCGAAACGCAGGGGCAATGGCTGAACGAAGAGGCGTTACTGTTGCAGAATAGAACCTATGACGGTCAGGCTGGCGTAGAAGTCTTAGTTCCGTTTCGGACTAATGAAGGGCTGGTGTTAGTGAATCGCGGCTTTGTAGGTTGGAATTACGGTGCGTCGCTACCTGCCATCAGCGCTGCGAAGAATTCGAAAGTGCTTGGGCGAATAGCGCCCGTGGATCAAAATCCAGTATTAAATCAGCGTGTCGACACCGCTAGTACCCTTGTTCAGACGCGTGATCTAAAGGTGCTTTCGGACCGTTTAGGCGCCCCGATAATTACCGAGATAAGGTTAGTTGCTGAGCATCCCGATGCACTAGCGACCAACTGGCAGTTCAATCGAATTGGCCCAGAAAAACACCTTGGCTATGCTGTGCAGTGGTTTTGCATGAGCTTTGCTTTGCTAATCCTCTGGATTGTGGTATTCATAAGAAGTAAAAAAAATAATAATAATGGAGAGGTTCATGCAGATGTACGCTGAAGATTCCCTCACCGAGGCAACGATACGATCAAACAGGCGCAAGCTTGCTGTTCTACTGATCATTCCCCTGGTGGTTCTCGCTACGGCTTATGCAGTTTTCTATACTGGTTTTGGTGTGCCGACTGGCACCACTAATAAAGGTGAGCTAATTCAGCCCCCTATTGCCACGGAAGACTTTGTCTACAACAAACTCGACGGCAGTTTATATACGCCTGAGTCGCTTTGGCACATGGTTATTCCTGTGTTGGGAGACTGCAGTACTGCGTGTCGAGACACCCTATACACCACACGACAAGTTCATTTGCGCCAGGGCAAACGTGCGATTGATATTGACCGTATCGCTGTACTTACTAGCCCACCAACGGCCGAGTTCGTGGCGTTTATGGAAGCCGAGCACCCGGGCACAACTATGGTGATGGCGAATCAAGCGCAATGGGCGCTCGTCAGTGAGCCAACACAGCTTGCGGACGGTGACTATTTTCTGGTTGATCCGCGCGGTTGGCTAATGATGGCATATCGCAGCGAGCACACCGGCGAAGACTTGCTCTTCGATCTGAAAAAGCTAGTTCGCTAAGGGGGGCCTCAATGAACGAAAAAATTGCTCTCGCCCGCAAAGTAGTGATCGCGGCGCTCGTCATTACCGCGCTAGCGGTGAATTTAGGTGCTTTTACCCGATTGGTCGATGCAGGCCTAGGTTGTCCAGACTGGCCAGGCTGCTACGGACATGTGCTATGGCCCACCGAAGCCGATGAGGTCATTGCGGCGAACCAAGCCTTCCCTGATACCCCCGTAGAAGCGGATAAGACTTGGCCGGAGATGGTTCATCGCTACTTCGCCTCTGCGGTAGGTCTATTCATCATTGGCTTGGTATTACTCTGCTGGCGTAACGGCCCGCGCAAGTTATCGATTGGTTTGCTCTTTATGGTCCTGCTCCAAGGCGCCTTTGGTGCCTGGACGGTCACCTTAAAGCTTTGGCCTCAAGTGGTCACACTTCATCTTTTGGGGGGCTTCACAACGCTGGCGTTGCTATGGCTACTTTTCCAAAGGCTATGGCGGTTTAAGTGGCCGCAAAACAGCGGCTTGGTGGCACTTAAACGATTAGCCGTGGTGGCTACCGTTGCAGTAGTGCTTCAGGTGGCCTTAGGCGGCTGGACCTCCTCCAACTATGCGGCATTAGCCTGTACGGACTTGCCCACCTGTCATGGCTATTGGCTACCGACTGCGGATTACCAAGAGGGCTTCGACATCTTTCAGGAGATTGGCCCTAACTATTTAGGCGGTCAGCTAGATAATGATGCGCGAATAGCGATTCACTTCAGTCATCGTGTTGGCGCTATCGTCGTCACGTTGATTCTTCTAACCCTATTACTGAAGGTTTGGCGAGCGGGTGATCACCTTGCCCGTCGCTGGGTATTGGCAACGGGATTGGTTTTGGGTGCGCAGATTGCGTTGGGCTTAAGTAACATTATCTTCGCCCTGCCCCTAGCTGTGGCGGTATTACATAACGCCGGTGGTGCCGCCTTATTGCTTTGCCT
Organism: uncultured Umboniibacter sp.; assembly: GCF_947497555.1. Lineage (NCBI taxonomy): Bacteria > Pseudomonadati > Pseudomonadota > Gammaproteobacteria > Cellvibrionales > Cellvibrionaceae > Umboniibacter > uncultured Umboniibacter sp. Next base: position 510,828 of record NZ_CANMGY010000001.1, on the reverse strand, counting down.
GGTTACCCTAGATCACCGCCTATTCACGATGACAACAAACGCGCAGCACGCTGCCGTGGAGCAACGAGCATGACGCAAACTACGAGTATCCCAGCGCGGCCAATGTGGCGCGATTATCTGGAGTTGAGTAAACCGAATGTAGTGGCCTTGATGATCGTCACGTCGGCAATTGGCATGGTGTTATCAACACCGGGACTAATCCCCTTGGATGTTTTCGTACTGGGCAATCTTGGGATTGCGCTGTGCGCTGGCTCTGCTGCTGCGGTGAATCATCTTGTTGATCAGCGCATTGATACCAAGATGGCTCGCACCCAAAATCGACCAGTAGCCACTGGACGACTTACTACCACCCAAGGCGTGCTCTTCGCACTCATTACCGGTGGCCTAGGAATGGGTATTCTGTTCGCTTTTATTAATGCGCTTACCGCTTGGTTAACCTTTGCCTCCCTGCTGGGTTACGCGGTGGTGTACACCTTATACCTTAAGCGAGCGACCCCACAGAATATTGTTATTGGTGGATTAGCCGGCGCGGCACCACCACTATTAGGTTGGGTGGCGGTAACGGGTGAAATTCATCCTCACGCGTTGCTGTTGGTGCTAGTGATTTATATCTGGACGCCGCCGCATTTCTGGGCGCTCGCTATTCACCGTCGTGATGATTATGCCAAAGCGGACATTCCCATGCTGCCGGTAACGCACGGTATTCCCTACACCAAACTCCACGTACTGCTATATACCGTGATCTTGCTACTGGTAACCCTGTTACCTTGGCTGACGGGGATGTTTGGACTGCTCTACCTCGCAGCGGCTGTGGTATTGGGCGCTGGTTTTCTCTACTGGAGCTTGATTTTATATTTCGATAAGCACCCCAATGCGGGTATGGAAACCTTTAAGTATTCCATTGTGTATCTGTTGGTGTTGTTCGTGGCCATGATTTTGGACCACTACTTAATGACGCCAACCTTCAGCATTCAAGCTAATGGAGCCCTAGTATGACCGCAGCAGTAACTCATCAACAATCAAAGGGCATTAAGTGGACCTTAGTGCTTACCATAGGCTTTTCGTTACTGATGCTGATTGGCTTCTTCTGGAAGTTTACGCAGCCGCGGGTGCTTTCTACGCCTGAATTACGCGCCAATAATGCGTTCGTCTTTGATACCGCGCGGATACCTCGCCCCTTTCAACTCTTGGATGAATCGGGCGCTCCCGCTGACAATACGATCTTTGAGGGCAAATGGACCTTGGCGTTTTTCGGTTTTGTAAATTGCCCCGACATCTGCCCGTCAGCCATGGCTCAGATGCGTGATATGAAGGCGATGCTCGAGAACCAAGGTAGGGCCGAGAATGTCCAGTTTATGTTGGTTAGCGTAGACCCAGACCGAGACAGTGCCGAGATACTTGGTCCCTACGTTCGCTTCTTCGACGAAGATTTCCGTGGTTTAACCGGTGAGTACTTGCAGGTAAAGCAGCTAGCGGCTGACTTCAACGTGGCCTTTAATAAGGTCTATGCCGATGACACTTACTACTCCGTCGATCACAGTGGCAACATCGCCCTGATTAATCCTTATGGCCACTATCAGGGCTTCTTCAAGCCGCCCTTCCTGCCAACTCAGCTGGTCTTAACGTTCAATTCTATCCGCCAATCCTGGCGCGGTTAGGTTGCGGTGAGTGGCTAGTGAATGCTAGCCACTGCTGCCATCAACACGAAACCAATAATCACGAAGTTGAAATCACGGCGATTACAGCAGCGATTAATCAAGGTAGCGCGGGTTAAACCGTGCAGTGTCCCGAGGTATAGGAAAGTACCTGCGGCAAAGGCATTAAAAGACGGCTCTAGCAGTTGAGCGGTACTACTAGCGCTAGCGTCAGCCGTTAATACTCCAGCGATCAATCCCAGAGGGAAGGCAAAGGCGAATAGGCCGAAGGCAACGAGGTTGCTTTGCAGTGTCTTGCCACTTTGTACTAGCTTTACGGCAAGTGCGAAGCTTGCAGCCCATTTGTGGGCTATTACAGCAACCATAATAATGATGGCGGTGCTCAGATGATCTGTGGAACCCAGCGCTGCACCGGCGAGTACGGAGTGGATAGAGAGAACGGCTGTGGATAACCATGCATAGGCTGGACTATTGGCGTGGTGATGATCCGCAAGGTGGGTACCTAAGTGTTCCAACCAAAGCAGCAGCAAAAAGACGATTCCAGCACCCACAAACGCAAACGGGTAGTGATAGCCTAGATTATGAAATGCCTCATTCGCTTCCGGCAGCATATGTAGTAGTGCCGCGCCCAGGAAAATGCCGCAGGCAAGCGCCTCACCCGTAGAGTAATCAACGCCAATGCGCTTGCGATGTTGATGTCGAAACGGCGGCAAACCCGCCAGCCAGGTGACAATGAATACCAGTACGGCAAAACCGACCAACATTAAGGTGTGATCCATGGGTGAATCTCTTCGCGATGATTAATGAAATTGCACGGAGTATATCAACAGTATTGTGCAATATCGCTAGGATGTGCAATTAATTGCGCCAATCTGCGGCGCAGCTGATAGGCAGATTTCAAACGTCGACCGGTCTGTTGCAGCTCATCTTCACGGCGAGATAGCCAAAAGCGCATCATGGCGACCCTAGAAACTAACCACCATAGCGACTGCTCCTGGCTAGTAACTGGGCGGACCGCGTGATAGCGTGAAACTAGCTGCTGCAGCTTTTGGGCATCGTAGTCGTTATGCCGCTCATCCCAGCACCAGTCGTTGGCCACAATAGCGAGATCAAGCAGGAAAACATCTGTAGCAGAGAAATAGAAGTCGATGACGGCCGACAGTTGGCCATCATGGAACAGGGCATTGTCGTGAAATAGATCCGCATGGACAATTCCGCTAGGCAATGAGCTAATTGAATCGAGGTGTTGAAGGTGGTCAGCAAATTGCTGATCCACTAATTCCTGTTCCGCCGTTTCCAAGCCTTGATAGATAGTCTCCGCGGTACGCTGCATCCATCCGAGTCCTCGGGTGTTTACGTGGTGTAAGGAGGGTGGGCGTACGTGGCTGAGGTGCATCGCAGCGAGGAATTCACCCGCTTGACCGCACTGATCCGCAGTGGGTTGAGTCACATGACCGCCTTCGGCGCGCGGAAATAGCAAGGCCGCTTTGGCCTCAAAATACACCACGGCATTGTCTTCGACAGTTCGATACGGACACGGAACCGCCAAGCCTCGTTCGGCAAGCTTCGTGGTCAGTTCGATAAAGAAGGGTAAATCATCGGCGCTAAGATATTCAAAAATGGTGAGAACCGTTTCTTCAATCTCACCGTTACGGCTGAAATCCACGAAGTAGGTGGTATTTTCGATCCCATCTTCAATACCGCGAAACGAGACCACCTCACCAAGATTAAAGGGTTCGCACAGTAACTCAAGCTGTGCGGTGGTGAGTTGGGTGTAAACGGCCATGAAAGGTCTCCGAGATTCAATCCGATAGTGCGATAGTAACACCAAGCGATTAACGAAAATAGCCACCGAAGAGGCTGATAATCATTGTAAATCGCGTTATTCTTTAGCTTAAATTTTATCGGTAGTGAATTCTATGACTCAGGCCACAACGCCCCTCGTTCTCGTTGACGGTTCCTCTTACCTCTATCGCGCTTTTCACGCGATGCCGCCTCTAAACAATTCCAAGGGCCAACCCACTGGCGCCGTTAAAGGTGTTATCAATATGATGCGGCGGCTGCTTAAGGATTACCCCGGTAGTCCGGTGGCCGTGGTCTTTGACGCCAAAGGTAAGACCTTCCGTGACGAACGCTACAGTGAATACAAAGCGCAGCGCCCACCGATGCCCGACGACTTGCGTTCACAGATTCAGCCTATCCACGACATTATTGATGCCATGGGTCTACCACGCATCGTCGTGGAAGGTGTGGAAGCGGATGATGTGATCGGCACTCTAGCTCGAGAAGCTTCAGAGAAAGGCATTCATACCATTATCTCCACCGGAGATAAGGATATGGCTCAGTTGGTCAATGAATTCGTCACCCTTGAGAACACCATGACGGAAACTAAGTTGGACCCTGCCGGTGTCGTTGAGAAATTCGGTGTTGGCCCAGAATTAATTATCGATTTACTCGCGCTGATGGGCGATAAGGCCGATAACATACCGGGCGTTCCGGGAGTGGGCGAAAAGACCGCGCTGGGGTTGATTCAAGGGTTGGGCAGTATTGCGCAAATATATGAACGACTCGACGAGGTAGCAACACTCGGTTTTCGAGGTGCCAAGACCATGGCTCCTAAGCTTGAGGCGAATCGCGAGGCCGCAGAAATGTCCTACTGGTTGGCCACCATCAAACTGGATTGTGAGTTGGCAGTAGGCGCTGAAGATCTGGCAGTTAACGAACCTGATAACGAGCGCTTGGCTGAACTCTACGAAGCCATGGAGTTCAAGACCTGGATCCGCGAGTTAGGTGGTACCGTAACCAGTGCCGCCGCCGAGCCTGCAGCGCCCGTTGCTGCGGCACCGGTAAATGTGGAGTATGAAACCGTTTTGACGCAAGCCGCCTTCGATGAATGGCTTGCACTGCTTCAGAGTTCGCCCCTGATTGCCTTCGATACTGAGACCACAAGTCTCAACTACATGGAAGCGCAGATTGTGGGCGTTTCCTTCTCGGTAGAGTCTGGCAAAGCTGCGTATGTGCCGGTAGCCCATGACTATCTCGATGCGCCAAAGCAGCTAGATAGAGATGCCGTGTTACAGGCACTCAAACCCATCCTCGAAGATCCGAATAAGCAAATTGTTGGGCAGAACCTCAAATATGATCAGAATGTTCTCGCTCGTTACGATATCCAAATTGCTAACATTTGCTTTGACACCATGTTGGAGAGCTATGTTCTCAATAGCGTGGGTTCCAAACATGACATGGACACCTTGGCGGATCGACACCTTGGGGTGAAGACTACTTCCTTTGAAGAAATTGCCGGCAAAGGCGCTAAACAGTTGCGCTTTAATCAGATTGATATCACCACGGCAGCGCCCTACGCAGCAGAAGATGCGGATATCACCCTGCGACTACATCAACAATTATTCGGTCAGCTGTTAACCCAACCTTCACTGCTCTCGCTTTATAACCGCGTTGAGCGCCCGTTGGTAGATGTGTTGTCACGTATCGAACGGACAGGGGTAATGATCGATCCCGCACAGCTGGCGAAGCAAAGTATTGAATTGGGCGAAACGATTAGTCGTTTGGAAGTGCAGGCTCATGAGATTGCGGGTGAGACCTTTAATCTAGGTTCAACCAAGCAGCTGGGCGAGATTCTGTATAATAAGCTTGGCATCCCAGTAAAGAAGAAAACACCGAAAGGAGCGCCATCCACGGCCGAACCTGCTCTGATTGAGTTAGCTGAGGAGTATGAGCTACCGCAGGTGATCCTGCAGTACCGCAGTGCTACCAAATTAAAGTCTACCTATGTGGATAAGTTGCCGCAGCTCATTAACCCTAGCACTAACCGTGTACACACAAGTTATCATCAGGCGGTCACCGCGACAGGGCGCTTATCGAGCTCGGATCCAAATTTGCAAAATATCCCTATTCGCACTGCTGAAGGCCGCCGCATCCGGCAGGCCTTTGTGGCGCCACCGGGTTATGTGATGTTGGCTGCAGATTACTCCCAAGTTGAATTGCGTATTATGGCGCACCTATCTGGGGATAAAGGCCTGATTGCGGCATTCTCAGCGGGCGAGGATATTCACCGTGCTACCGCCGCAGAGGTCTTCGGCCTGCTGCCTATGGAAGTGGATGCGGAGAGCCGCCGCAAAGCGAAAGCCATCAACTTTGGTTTGATCTACGGAATGGGTGCCTTTGGCCTAGCTAAACAAATTAACGTTGGTCGCAAAGATGCTCAAGCTTACATTGAGCGTTACTTCGAGCGTTACCCAGGCGTGGCAGATTATATGGAGCGAATTCGCGCCCAAGCAGCAGATCAAGGGTATGTAGAAACATTGTATGGGCGCAGGCTTTATCTACCCGACATCAATAGCACCAATGGCATGCGTCGCCAAGCGGCAGAGCGAACTGCTATTAACGCACCGATGCAGGGTACGGCTGCGGATATCATTAAACGTGCCATGATCGCGGTGGATAAGTGGCTGGTGGCGGACGATGTTGATGCCCGGGTGGTGATGCAGGTTCACGATGAGCTCGTACTTGAGGTCAAAGAAGAACAGGCGCAGCAGGTTGCTATTTCACTCTGTAAAATCATGTCACAAGCGGCAGATTTGGATGTGCCATTAGTCGCCGATTACGGTATTGGAATGAACTGGGATGAGGCACATTAATCTTTTTTTAAAAAAGTCTGAACTTTCTTAAAACTCGCGTTGTCTTATAAACAGTTATTCATTAATCCCTAATGTTTACGTCCCCAGATATTCAACCCTAGCATTTGCTAGGGTTTTTTTTGCCTGGCGTTTAGAAACGCCTGGGTGGTTACTTACTGGTTTAGATGTTTCGTGACGGCTTCGCCTACCGCGTGTGCGCTAGCTGGATTTTGGCCGGTGATCACTCTATCGTCTTCTACCACAAAGCTACCCCAAGGCTGCACTTTACTATAGCGCGCTGCGTTCCGTGCGAGTGCTTCTTCCAGTAGGAATGGGATATTCGTAATGGTGCCGTAATCAACCTCTTCCTCGCGGGTGAAGCCTGTTACGGCGGTATGCGCGAGTAATTTCTCGCCATTACTTAGTGTGATAGGAAGAAGCGCCGCTGGACCATGGCAGACCGCCGCCACAATACCGCCCTCTTCATAGTGCTTAGCACTTATCGCAGCAAAGTCTTCGTTCTCTGCTAGATCAGATAAGAGACCAAACCCGCCCGGGTAGAAGATGGCATCGTAGGCATCACCATCAACCTGTGCCACCGGTATCGAGTTGGCTAGCTTGGCCTGCAAAGTGGCGTCCGCTAAGAGTTGGGTGTTGACCGCGTCTTCCGGCATGTCGGTACCATAAACCGGAACTGCGCCGCCGGAGATTGAGGCGATGTCATAGTCAAAACCGGCATCAAGAAAAACCTGTAGTGCATGGGTAAGTTCTGGTGCGAAAGTACCGTTAGCTTCGTCAGTGGTGCCCAGCGTTGCGTGGTTGGTTACTGGAATAAGAATCTTTTTCACTGTTGTACCCTCTTTATTCAATGCAATGACTAGTGTCCTGCTGGACAGCGTGAGCGTAGGGTACGCGAGTCATTTTTTTTCGATACTGTTACAAATAACTAGATCCGATCTGAGTGAGGTATCGTGCCCTCTCTATTGTAGCGTATAGAGAAGGCGTGAGTTCAGCTTGCAGAGAGGACGACAAGGGCTCTCGCTGAGAAGGGCGCAACCTACTTGCTAGGCTTTGCTTTCGTAGGTCGATAATGCTTGGTCATACCATCAAGCACACTGCGTAAAAACTGATCTAGGCAGGAGCGATAGTTCTTGTGTCCGGGTCTGCGGAATAGCGCACTAAGCTCGTGTTTGCTGACCTTGAGGTCCGCGAGCTTAAGCATCTCTAAGAGGTCGTCAGCTTGAAGATTGAGTGCAATCTTCAGCTTGCGCAGCACGATATTATTGGTCATCTTTTGCTCAGGCTCAGGAATTCGCTCATCGCGGGCGCCACGATTCTTGATTATCAAGCCATTTAGGAAGCGTGCCAACATGTCATCCGGGCAGCGCACGAAGTTATCTTCCTCTTCCCGAGCTAACCAAGTATGTAGCTCTTCCTTCGAACTTTCATGGCCACCAAGTTTGAAGATTTCCAGCGTAACTGGGTCACTGAAGTCGAACATATAGCGCACGCGGCGCAAAATATCGTTAGTAATGATAAGTGTAGCTCCCTAAGTGTAGGACTTAGTCTGCGTAAACAGGTTGTGCTTTAAGTTCCACGTAAAGGGTAAGGATGTTGTTATCAACAAGCTCATCTATGTGGCTATTAAGCGTTGGTAGCGTGATGGCTACAGCAGTTTCTTCAGATTGGCCGAACTTACAGTCAAAGCGCCAGTAATTTGCGCCAGACGGAAGCGCCTTAGCGCGTTCGCGCTTGAGGTATTTCTTTATTTCGTGCTTTACCGAATCAACCACGCGAGGCACCTTGATCTTAGGGTGTTCAAGATTAAACGTCTTTTTCATAGGAATCCTTAGGAAGTGGCCACTCAATGCAAGGCATGAAAAGCCTGGCAGTTAACTATCTATTGGGGCGCATTCTAACACTTCTGGCGCAATACGCTGCTATTACCCAAGCTATTTAAGTTCAAGCAGATAAGCTTTTACCCCTACAACTAGTATTAGCACTGCGTGCTGAAGTGTAGATGAATAAGGGGCGTTAGCGAGTAGCGTGAGGAACTTGGGAATTTAACGGATTTCATCCCCAGTACTTTCGTCCTCAATGCTTTCGTTTGACGCCGCAAGCTTCTCGCGATCTGCCTTTGTGATGTACTTTGGCTTAGTGGAGGGCGAGAGCTTGGCGTTGGCTTTCTTCTTTTTGGCGAGGAAGAGTTGCTTGGCTTTTTTTCGACGGTTTACCATCGACGACCTCTCGACGAGAATTCCGCCGCTTTGCGCTCACGTTCCTGACGCAGCCGTTCAGCATCTTCCAAACTCAACTCTGCGGGCTCGCCTGGCTTCTGATAAGACGGGACAATTCGATCACGGGGTGGATACTGAAATTGCTCGTCGGTTGCTCTGGGTAAGCTCTTGAATTCATACAGGTAGAATGCTTCAACCTTCTCTCGCGCCCACTGAGTTTTCTTCAGAAACTTAATACTCGACTCAATACTGGGATTCGTCTTGAAGCAATTAATATTCAGGTAGGCGAAAAGAATTTCAAAACCATAGTGCGCCACGATTTCGGCAACGAGCGTCTCGAGCTTTAAGCCGTGCAGTGGGTTGGCCTTGTAGTCAATATTTGAGGTCATAGGTAGTGCCGTGTTGGTAAGCTGCGAGTAGCAATGGAAGCTTAGGTAAGGTAGTGGCGCTAAACTAGCGTCCGTTTAGCGCTCATGATCTTTGGAGTCTAGTCCAAGACCTCGAATTCGTCTTCGTCGTCAAAATCACTGAGGTCCAACCAAGCATTTAAATGGCTTCGCAACTGATCCAGACCGGTGCGCTTAGTAGCCGAAAAGACTTGCGCTGTAACCTGAGGGCCATAGGAACTTACCGCCTTTTGCACACCTAGCAAGGTGGACTGAGCTGGGCCGCGCTTTAGCTTATCGGCTTTGGTAAGTAGGATGTGAACCGGCATCTGCGCCTTTGCCGCCCAATCTAGCATGTGGATGTCGAACTCTTTTAGTGGGTGGCGAATGTCAGAGAGAAGAATCACCCCGCGAAGGCAGAGGCGACGCTCTAGATAGTCAGAGAGGTGTTTCTGCCAGTGCTCTTTAACCGCCACGGGTACTTTCGCGTAACCGTAGCCTGGTAAATCAACCAGCCGCTGCTCTTCGTTCATAGCAAAAAAGTTGATCAGCTGAGTGCGCCCTGGAGTCTTCGACGTTCGTGCTAACGCTTTTTGATCACACAGAGTATTAATGGCCGATGATTTTCCAGCATTAGATCGGCCCGCAAAGGCTACCTCTGCGCCGATATCCTCAGGGCATTGAGACAATTTGGCTGCACTGGTGACGAAACTAGCCTGTCGAAAATCTACCATCTATTATTGCCTCGTTAGTCGCTGACGAAAAGAAAGCGATAGTATATAATGACGATCATCCATACAATAGGTAGGGAATCTAGTTAATTTTAGCGCAAACCGTTGCATTTGCGGTGACGGCAACCTAAATTGACTACAAAGGAATAGCGAGTACATCATATTACTCGCCGGATAACATCACTATTAGGTAAATCGTAATGAATAAGCTTTTCAAGGGTATGCTTTTATCGTTAGGTCTTGTAGCTATGTCTCCTGCAATGGCGGCTGGTGATGCAAGCGCTGGGGAATCTAAGTCAGCTGTATGTGCAGCTTGCCACGGTGCAGACGGTAATTCAGTTAATCCAGCTTGGCCGAAGATCGCCGGTCAGGGAGAGAAGTATTTGCTGAAGCAGCTTCGTGACGTCAAGTCTGGCGAGCGTAATATTTTAGAGATGACAGGCATCGTAGCAAATATGACCGATCAAGATTTTCAAGATCTTGCAGCATATTATGCGGCGGGCACTATGCAGTTGTCAGGCGCTAGCGCTGACGATGCAGAGCTACTTGCAGAGGGAGAAGCGCTTTTCCGCGGTGGCGACTTAGAGCGTGGCGTAGCGGCTTGTATTGGTTGCCATAGCCCAACAGGTATGGGTAACGCTCCGGCAGGTTTCCCTCGTTTATCAGGCCAGCATGCTGATTATGTTGCAACTCAGCTGCTTGCGTTCCGCACCGGTGCCGATGACCCTACCAATGCTTCTGCGCGAACTAACGATGGTGATTCACGTATCATGCGTGATGTCGCTGCCATGTTGAGTGATCGCCAAATCCGTGCGTTGGCAAACTACATCGCGGGTGTTAACTGAGTCAAAAACTTGGTCTGTTAAGTAGAATTCGCACAAGAGAGGGGTGGCTAAGGCCACCCTTTTTCTTTACGCTAAAAGCTCTCTTTTATCTCAAACATTATTTGTCTATTTTGTATCCGGAGTTTATATGAAGTTTCTTCGCCTTTGTGCACTCGCGATTTTCGCGCTAACAACAGCGCAATTCAGTATGGCCCAGTATGAAGCCGGTACGGATTACCGCGTTTTAGAGACGCCACTACGTACTAGCTCAACCTCTATCGAAGTCACTGAATTCTTCTGGTACGGATGTGGTCACTGCTACAATTTCGAGCCCTATTTTCAGCGCTTCGAAGATACAGCCCCGAGTGACGTGCGAGTGACCAAATCGCCAGCAATGTGGCAGGGCGCGATGCGTGAGCACGCCAAGTTGTATTACGCATTGAAGGCTATGGAAGCGACTAACGAACAGCACATGCAAGTTTTCACCAGTATTTTAGTAGAGCGTAAGCGTCTTACTGAGGTTGACGAAATGGCAGATTTAGTCGAGAGCATGGGCCTTGACGCCAACCGCTTCCGCTCCCTCATCACTAGCTTCCCGGTTGACTCTCAGGTTCGCATGGCCGATAGCCGCCAGCGTAATGCAGGGGTGACTGGTACACCTCAATTAATGATTGCCGGTAAGTATGTGATTGGCTCAACTCGTGATAACCCGTTGACGTTTGAGCAGATGTTGGAAATTGCTAGTTACCTAATTGATAAAGAGCGTAACGAACGCGCTAGTTAAAAAGCCGTCATCGCTATCGATAAAAAAAGGCCATGCGATTAAATTAGCATGGCCTTTTTTATTTTTCATTTTAGCGATGACGATTCTATGATTACCCGTCGTCAATCTCAGAATGCCGTTTGGCCTTAATGCCCACGAATGAACGATAAAACTTACGAATCTCCTTAATATCACGGTCATAGTCACCGGTGGTGTAGAACGCTTCCGAGTGGACGCCTGCTATTTTTGAAGGGCCGTCAATGTGCGCCAAGATAAGCGGTACACCGCCCTGATTAGCCATGTGATAGAAACCCGACCGCCACTGCTCAACCTGACCGCGGGTGCCCTCAGGGGCAATTACAATAAATAAATCCTGTGAGGTTTTAAAACGCGTAGCGACCTGCTCTACTAGGTTACGGCGGGCGTCGCGATCAACAGGAATACCGCCGAGCCATCGAGCTAAAGGCCCTAAGGGCCCCCTGAATAAACTCGCCTTACCAATCCAGTGAAGGTCATAACCGAGTTTAAAGGCAATCGCCATCATGACTGGGAAGTCCCAATTTGAAGTATGGGGCACCGCTACAATCACACCTTTTCGGGTATCGGGAAGCGGCTTATCTTCTACTCGCCAACCACTCACAAATAAGCCAATTTGAAATAGCCAACGAAAGAGCGTTCGAATCACAGGTGTCGTAAAAATAGTCATCGTAGTTGTGTGTAATCCTACTGTTAAGGTAACTCAGCCTGAGGTTTTGCTAGTCGCAGATTTTGGACAACTTCCACACTCATCACGCGTTCAGCAAGCAGCAGGATATCTGTTAACGGTTGGCCAAAGCGAATGAAGCCTTCATCGTCCTGAATCACCTTCCGGCGATAGAGTTGCTCAATGAAACCAGCAAAAAGGCGCTTGTCAAAAAATTCCGGTGAGTGGATTCCGTGAATCATACTTAAGCGCTGTGCTACATCAACACTCTTCTGCTCTAGAAGCTTCGTTGATAAAGGCTGCTGATCCGCCGCCCGAATTAAGCTTAGTACAATATAGAAGCGTTCGAGCATTGGCTGACAATGTGCAGCAAGTAAGCGTTGAATCAATTGTTGATTTGACCCGGGTTCAGCGCCGCGAATAATGGTCCCCTCTGTGGTCAAGATGCCATGTTCGAGAAGGAAAGTTAAGTGGGCCTCAATCGCCGATTCCACCTCGTAATCTTCAAGATTTAGATACAATTCCTTTTTTAGATAAGGGTACACACTATTCACCAGCTGAATTAGCGACTCACGCCCGATACCGCGCATATTGTTTAATGCATAGGCAAGCAGCGAAGGAATGACTAACAAATGTTGGATGTTGTTGCGGTAATAGGTGAGTAGCACACTATTCACCTCGCTAAGGTGGTACACCGCACCCATTGAATCAATGCGTTTCTCGGTGAAGCCTAGCTTCTCGCAGTGATCCACCATCCCTAGCGCATCGTGGTCGTCAAAGGTCGTCTCGGCGCTGTAGGGAACGGCTTTGAGCAGTTCTTTATAGAAATCAATCTGCGCTAGCAACGTAGTGTCACCCAAAGCCTGTCGTGGGGCGCAGAGAATTGCGGCGGCGACCAAACTGACTCGATTTACGTGCGCCGATTCATTAATACGCTTAATCGCTTCGTCGGCCAGTTCATTAGTTAATTCAGGCAGCCAATCCGGCTTATCCGAGGCGGCCTTTCGCCAATCGGGTTGCCGCTCATCTAGGAAATTATCGAGGCATAAAGGCTCTCCGAAATTAGCGCGAACTTTACCGAATTCACCCTTTAGCGTTTTGACAACCTTGAAGAGGCCGAAAATAGATTCCGATTTTTTACGCTTACCACGGAGCTCGCCAAGATAGGTGTTGCCCTCGAGTACCTTTTCATAACCAACATAAATCGGCACGATGGCAATAGGTTTCGAGTGATCGCGCAGGTAGGAGCGAAGCATAAGCGCGATCATACCCGTCTTAGGTGGAAGCGATCGGCCCGTTCTTGAGCGCCCACCTTCTATAAAAAATTCCACCGGGAAACCGCGACGCAATAAAGTATGTAGATACTCGTTAAACACGGCACTGTAGAGCGGTTCACCACGGAATTTACGGCGAATGAAAAAGGCACCAGCGCCGCGCAAAAGGCGTCCAACGATTGGTAGATTAAGATTGATCCCTGCAGCAATATGGGGTGCCGCAAGTCCCTGTTTGAAAAGCGCGTAACTTAGCAGTAGGTAATCAATATGAGAACGATGGCAGGGAAGATAGACGATGGCGTGCGTCCCAGCGAGTTCTTTTACACGATCGATTCCCTCAACCTCCACACCATCATAGACTTTATTCCAAAAGCGGGTAAGAAACTTGTCTAGAATTCGAATTGCTCGCGTGTTGTAGCTCGAAGCAATTTCATTGCCATATTTTTGCGCTTTGGCTTCTAACTGTTCTCGTGTTGAGTCGCCATTTTTGATCTTGTCATCGATTACCTGCTGCACGGCGCGGCTTTTTACGAGATCTCGAACGACTGTGCGGCGGTGGGACAGGTCCGGACCTACTACTGCAGTTTTAACTTGACGGTAGTGAACACGGAGAACTCGATGAAGCTTACGCGCTGATATTTCGTTGTTTTGCTCGTTGCTCACCAATGCGTTGAGTGAAAGCGGTTTGCTAACGTGTATTTCTAAATCCTTACGCGCTGCGATGGTGGCGAGAAACTTGCGGATCCCGCCGCCTAATTCGTAATTGTTGTAGGAAAAAAGGAGCCGCCAAAAGGACTGTTCTCGCTTTGGCGCTCTTCCCCAGAATATCGAGAGCGGCACGAACTGAATGACCTGGCCGGCACGAGCCCTTTGAATTAATTGCCCTGCTTGGTTCGCGTCATAGATGTGGCGACGTGCGAAGAAAGATCCGGTCTTCTCAGTCAGCGCGTACCAATGGTCTCGCGATGCTGGGGCCGGCAATGAAGACGATTTAATAGCCTGTTGTGCCGCAACGAGATCAGTAAAGGAATGATCATGCAGCACATAATAGATATCACCCGTCAGTTCGTCCTGGACGTCGTCTAGCTCATTTGGGAGCACCGTTGGTCGAATCCAAAATCGGATTATCGAAGCAATGCGGTAGTGGATAAGGGTAAGCCATTTCATGTGTGATCTTCCAAATTGACCAGCGTCTGCTGTAATTCCTAACTATTACCTTAGCTTAGAAAACCGTTTAATCACCTAAAATTCTCGGGATACTCCACGGGTTTTTCATTGACGCCAATGTTACCATAGGCGGCTTAGATATTATCGAGAATTAGCAGTATGTGGTTTAAGAATTTACGTTTGTATCAGCTCACCCAGCCCTTTGACCTCACCTCAATGGTGCTAGAGGAGAAACTACAACCCAACGCATTCGTTGAATGCGGCAGCCAAGATGCCAGTAAGTTAGGTTGGATTTCTCCCTTTGGCAGGCATGCGACAGCGCTGGTCCATGAAGCGGCTGAAGGTATCTGGCTTACCGCGAAGAAACAGGAAAAAGTGCTCCCTGCCAGCGTGATCAATGAGCTCCTTGCGGAGCGAATTGCCGATATCGAAGCGGATGAGGCGCGCAAGGTCTATAAAAAAGAAAAAGCGCAGATGAAGGATGATCTCCTCGTCGAGTTATTGCCGCGAGCGTTCACTAAATCCAGCCTCATTAGCGGCTACCTAGATCTAAAGCGTGGTTGGTTTGTGGTAAATAGTAGTAGCGCTGCGCGAGCGGAAGAATTAATTAATTTAGTGCGCGATAGTATTGGTAGCTTTGCGCTAGTTCCCTGGTCAACGCAACAACTTCCCTCTGACACCCTAACACTCTGGCTAGAGTCTCGTGCGCCGCAGAATTTTGTCGTCGGCGAAGAAGCCGAGTTAGTTAGTCGTCAAGTTGACGGTGGTGTTGCTCGATTGAAGGAACAGGATTTGTTGGGCGATGAAGTTAAACTCATGCTCGAATCGGGTAAGCGAGTAAAACGCCTTGAGCTGCTGTGGCGCGATCAGATGTCGGCGATAGTCGATGAGGATTTGGCCATTAAGCGACTCAAACTAACGGATGCCTTCCAGGAGAGTTTAGATACCGTAGATGGTGACTCGATTGCCGCTCAGTTAGACCACGAGTTTGCTTCAATGGTGGTGGTCTATCGCGGCTTCTTAGATGACTTGCTGGCTGCGTTTGGTGGGCCTGAAGGAAGCGATTCGGCGTAATAGGCCCATTGAGGAAAGCGGCTGTTTTAGCTTCGGCCACTAATCTCCTCAAATCTTAAGTTCGCGATATTGGCTCATGAATTGGGCCAAATATTCATCGAAACTCATGTCGTCGGCCGCTTCTAATGCATGCTGTGACGCAATGGATTCGACGGCTAACTGTTGGTAGTGATCGCTAAGCCCGGCGGTTAACGGTTGAGAAAGCCAATACTCGTGGTGTTGTTTAGCCATCGTTTTTGCGGTGGCGGCAAAGCCTCTTCGCTCGGCGAGGCAATCCTCGGCGAACTGAGCGGATAGCGTGTTGGCACTGTCGGTCACTTTCGGTTGCTGAGCTAGTACGGCATCGAGATAGTTATGACCACCCTCAGCTTCGTCCAGCAGCTTAGCAACCTCTACAAGCTCAGTAAGTGTTTCAGTGGCCCATTCGCCAAGTAGTCGATTTCCGTCGCGGTGGTGTAACGCCAATGCTAGGTCACGACCTTGATTGACTACGCGCTTTTGATTTTCGGCAATACCATCATATTCCTCTTGGGTAGTTAACGGACTGTCCGTCATGGCACACCAAGTCATGAATACTTCCACAAAGTGACACTGCTCCGAGCTGATTCCGCGAGCGTCGTAGGGATTGATATCCAAACAGCGAACCTCAATGTATTCCACCCCTTGGCTCTGCAGCGCATGCAGTGCCGTTTCGCCGCGCTGTGCAGTGCGTTTAGGGCGAATGGTTGAATAGAACTCATTTTCAATCTGCAATAGCGCATCGGAGAGTTGGCGATAGTCGTCAGCAACTTTAACCCCAATGTGTTGATAGTCTGGATGCGGCTCCACGATGGCCTGTTTGAGTGTCTGCAGATAGCTAGGGAGCTCATTATAACTAACGGTGAGTGACGCCTGGGCGTTACTTTGATAGCCCAAGTCGCCCATGCGCAGCGATGTGGCGTGATCGCCGCCGTAGGTACAGTGAGTGAATTGTTTGAGCTGGTGGCTTGGATTGTTCTTCACGAAGCTTTGGCACAGTAGGGGCGAGGCGCCAAACAAATACATGAGCAGCCAAAAGTTTCGGCGGAAGTTACGAATCACCCCAAAGTACTGATCCGTCTTGAAGTCCTGGAGTGATTGGCTGTTACTCAGTTGCTGTTGTTTGAACTGCCAGAAGCTATCACTGATCGAATAGTTATAGTGTATGCCTGCAATGGTTTGCATGAGGCGGCCATAGCGATTTCCTAGACCATATCGATAGGTCGTTTTCAATTTTGCCGAGTTTGAACTGCCATATTGAGCCACGGGGATCTCATCATCCTCGGCCATAATGCAGGGCATGGATGCTGGCCATAGCATCTCACCCTGTTGCTCCAGGACCGATGTCGTGTAGCGATGGATCTCGTCTAGTTGGGCGAGGGTGCCGGAAATGCTGCTGTGTGGCTGCGTGATGAACTCAAGCAGCGCCTCGGAGTAATCCGTAGTAATGGAGCCATGGGTCAGCGCCGAACCTAGATCTTTCGGATGCGGTGTCATAGCAAGATGCCCATTACGGTCAATGCGAAGGCATTCTCGCTCGATGCCGCGCCTGGCGCCCCGAAGAATATTCGGCTGATTGGCAATAGCTTGCTGCATGGCGTTAAAAACTGTGGTCACTAGGCAAATTCTCCCGAGGCTAGCGCAGTTGGCCGCCCTTTCTCGTCGGCGCTACAGGCCACCACGGCCAGACGCTCATTGGTATGTTTACTGTTGTACTCAATGAGCTCATTTAGCACAACGTCGTAGTCAGACGAGTGAAACGCTTGCCGCAACTTTGCCAATTCAATCCAGAGTTGCTTAGCGTAAAAGAGACCATCACTGCGTTGAATGCAATAAACCGTCTTCATATTCGTCTACCATCGTCAGTTGTGCGAAGTTTAAAGTAATACCGAGTTAAGCAACATCGTAATTACCCAAGTAGTCAGTATTAAGCCGCCTAAAACATAGGCATAAAAACGATGCAGCACCGTGTTGTAGCCTGTGTGAATCAGCGAATGGGCAACCCTAGACGCAACAAATAGCCACGCCAACAGCACTGAAAATTTACTATCTACCTCTAAAAGAATAGACAGTGTGCCTAATATGTAAAATAACATCGGTAGTTCAAGGAGGTTAGCGAAATTCCTTGCTAACATATTTTGTCTGAGCGACAACAGCTCTCGTGCGTCTTCAGGCGTGTTAAGTTGAGCGGGAAGTAACTTGTTCGCTTTGATTTCGCTTAATCTGACTAATAATAGCGCCCACCAGATTATGGTGGTCCAAGTTACTAATGCCAGCATTGGCAGTGCGTAATCCATAGGAAACTCCTAGTTAAAGTCCTTTTGCGGGTTAATAGCGGGTAGCGCTTCGAAATTTGCTTCGCGCTTTTCAAAGGCGGCGAAAGCGGCTTCGGTCATATCTCGGTAGTGGAAGTGGGCAGCCTGCCAGAGCGTCTGATAGTGGAGTGAATCGGCAACGCTATGGTCACGACTGTAGTTGAGTAAATGCTTACAGCCAGTTACCGACATAGGGCTCTTGGTGGCAATAACTTGAGCCATCTCAAGGGCGCCAGCTAGCAGTTCCTGATGGGATTCAAAGGTCTGATTTAGGTAACCAGTAGTGCGGGCTTCGGAAGCCGTTAGCCGTCTTCCCGTATAGCATAACTCTCGCGCTAGCCCCGCCGGCATAATACTCCCAACCCGCTGCAGAGTACCCACGTCAGCGGTCATACCGATGTTAGTTTCGGCAATTTGAAACCACGCATCATCCGTGGAGAGGCGAATATCACAGGCACTAATCAGGTCAAAACCCGCGCCGATACAGCCACCTTGAACGGCGGCAATCACGGGGAATCTAGCGGCCTCAACAGCCGATATACACGCTTGAAGGTAGGCAACTAAATGACGGAAGTACTCGCCTTGCCGCCCCGGCTCTTCACTAGCAAATAGCTTGGAGCTGTCCTGAAACACAGCGAGATCCATGCCGGTACAGAAATGCTTGCCCTCGCTAGCGATGATAGCGCAGCGTACTGCACCCTCATTCGACAATGTCTCGAAGATGGTTTTTAGCTCGTGCCAGGTTTCAGCATCCATAGCGTTGCGTTTATCGGTTCGACTGAAGCGAACGATCGCCACGTGATCCTGCTGTTCAATGGTGAATCGCGAGTAGCTCATAGCTGACCTCCTAAACCTAGATTAACGCTTGTTCATAGCCTTGGCTAGCGCCGCCGCCATGGCGTTGTTGCCCTGCGGTGTGCTGTTTGCTCCCCGTTGGGCTCCCTTTCGTGGTTGATGTTTCGGCTTTGCCGTCCCCGCTGAGGAACGTTCTACCGCAGGTGAGCCCGAAGCAGCGCTATCGCCCATCTTCATAGAGAGTGCAATACGTTTACGATCGATATCAACCTCGATAACTTTTACGGTAACAATATCGCCTGCTTTAACGACCTCACGGGGATCGCTGACGAACTTATCGGCGAGCGCCGAAATATGCACTAGGCCATCCTGATGAACACCGATATCCACGAAGGCGCCAAAGTTAGTGACGTTGGTGACGGTGCCCTCGAGGCGTTGACCTGGCTGCAAGTCCTTCATGGTTTCTACGCTATCGTTTAGCGCTGCCGTGCGGAACTCTGGGCGCGGGTCACGCCCGGGTTTTTCCAGTTCGCTGACAATGTCCTTCAACGTAACGAGACCGGCCTCGGCCGAGACGAAGTCCTTAAGTGGTATCGTGCGCAACAGGGTGGCATTGCCAATAAGTGACTCAATGGTCGCGTCGTTAGCTGCCGCCATTGCCTTGACGACACCGTAGGACTCGGGATGCACCCCCGAGCGATCCAGCGGGTTTTTGCCGCCATTCACGCGGAGGAACCCAGCCGCCTGCTCGAACGCTTTAGGGCCGAGACGGGCAATTTTCTTAAGCTGGTTGCGTTGGTCGAAGGCGCCATTTTCGTGACGGTAGGTCACAATGTTGCCCGCAATCGTGGTATTGAGGCCAGCAACGCGAGCGAGGAGTGCCTCCGAGGCAGTATTTAAATCAACGCCCACGCTATTCACGCAGTCCTCCACGACGGCATCAAGCTGACGCGCCAGCTGTAACTGACTGACATCGTGCTGATACTGACCCACGCCAATGGATTTAGGGTCAATCTTTACCAGTTCAGCCAGCGGGTCCTGCAACCTTCTTGCAATACTTACCGCGCCGCGAATGGTTACGTCTAAGTCAGGTAATTCGCGGGACGCAAATTCCGATGCCGAGTAAATGGATGCCCCCGACTCGTTAACGATTACTGGCGTTGCCTTCAGTTCTGGTGTGGCTTTTATAAGTTGGCGAACAAAGCGCTCAGTCTCTCTGCTCGCGGTGCCATTGCCAATGGCAATCAGTTCGATCTGGTGCTTTTTAATCCAGTGCGCAACCTGAGCACCGGCATCTGCGAGCCGATTTTGTGGCGCATTGGGGAAGATGGCGCCGTGGTCTAACACTTTGCCCGTTGCATCAATCACGGCACACTTCACTCCGGTACGCAGCCCCGGATCAAGCCCCAGAGTGGCTCTAGGGCCAGCGGGTGCGGCGAGAAGCAGATCCTTAAGATTGTTGGCAAAGACACCAATGGCGTCCTGTTCTGCGTGCTCACGCAGGTTGTTCATTAAGTCGGTTTCTATGTGTGGAGCTAGCTTGATGCGCCAGCACCAACGGACAACTTCGCCTAGCCATTTCGCCGCGGAACCGTGCTCTTGGACGGAAGCGAATTGACGAATCAGGGCCTCACAGGGGTGGGCAGCTGAGGGCGTCCCGTCCAAATCATCTTGCAGCACTAGCGTTAGCGACAGAATGCCCTCGTTGCGGCCTCGCAACATCGCCAGAGCTCGATGCGAAGGTGTTTTCTCCAAGCGCTCGTGGTGGTCGAAGTAGTCACTAAACTTCGCGCCGGTATTTTCCTGCCCAGCAACCACTAGACTGCGGAGGATGGCGTTTTTGCGCATGAATTGACGAGCGCCGTCAATTAACACGGCCTGCTCTGCCCAGCGCTCCATCAATATGAATTTCGCGCCATCGAGGGCGTCCTTCTCGGAGGTAATGGCATACTCGGAGGATAGGAATGCTTTAGCAGCTTCTTCGGGAATCAGAGATTGATCCTGCAGTAGCAGATCAGCGAGTGGCTCTAAGCCCGCCTCAATGGCAATTTGCCCTTTGGTTCTTCGCTTTTTCTTAAATGGCAGGTAGAGATCCTCTAGGCGCGATTTGGTATCCGCTTCTAAGAGCTCCTTTTCCAGCTCGGGGCTCAGTTTGCCCTGTTCTTCAATGGCTTTGAGAATGCTCGCTCTCCGGTCATTAAGTTCCCGCAGGTAGCGCAGTCGCTCTTCAAGCTGGCGCATTTGACTGTCATCTAGCCCGCCGGTAACTTCCTTTCGATAGCGAGAGATGAAGGGCACGGTATCACCCTGGTCAAGGAGGGTGACCGCAGCGTGAACCTGTTCTGGGCGAACCGCGAGTTCGGCGGCAATTGTTTTGGAAATTTGGTTAATAATCATGCTTAAAATCTGCCGGCAGAGAATAAATTAGTCGTCTTCTTAGTGTTTCGGTAATGACGGATAGCGATTACCATCGCATGAGTTAATATCCCAGCGATTGTGACCAAACCGTTATTAGGTTGCTGCTAAATTACCTTAAAGAGCCTGCTGAATGAAACCCAAATCGATTATTCTTTTAATCCTTCTTGTCCTTGTGACACCGATCCTAATTTTCGCGTTGGTAAAGGGGAAACCAGTCCCTGAGCAGCGAGACGATGTTGCGGCGCCGGTTCCTCTGGTAGATGTTGTAACCGTTAGTACCGAGCCTAGAGCGGCATCGGTGATTGCGCAGGGTACCGTGCAGCCGTCTAAAAAGATTGATGTTATCTCGCGAGTTTCGGGACAAATCATCGACGTCTCAGATCACTTCGATGCGGGTGGCTTCTTCAGCGCCGGCGATATGATGATCCAAATTGAGAAGAGTGACTACGAACTGGCGCTCCTTCGGGCGCAGTCCAGACTCTCCGAAGCGCAGCGTGCCGTTGCTCAGGAGCGCGGCCAGGCTCTTCAAGCTCAACGTGAGTGGCGCGATCTAGGCAATGATGACGCCAACGCACTGGCCCTTCGTAAGCCCCAATTAGAAGCGGCGGAAGCCGCACTGCGCGCAGCGCAGGGAGAAGTTGAACAGGCTGAACTTGATTTAGAACGTACAACGATTATTGTTCCGTTCAACGCCGTGATTGCAGAGAAAAAGGTTGCGGTAGGGCAGTTCATCAGTGCTAGTCAGCCAGTTGCTCACATCTACTCCACTGAGTCCGTTGAGGTTCGTGTACCGCTAACAGATCGTCAGGTGCGTCTCGTTAACCTGCCTATGATTGGCGACCGTGGTGCAGCGATAGAGGTTGAAGTTAGAGGGGTGTTTGGTGGTGTTGAGCACAGCTGGACGGGTCAGATTCGTCGCATCGAGGCGTCTATTAATGTCGCTTCGCAAACAGTTTTCGCGGTAGTAGAAGTTGAAGATCCTTACTCGGTAGCCGACGAAGGTCAAACGCCACTCCCAGTCGGGTTATTTGTTGAAACGCATATCGAAGGCGCAGTCATTGACGACGCGGTGCTGTTGCCACGTGAAGCGCTGAAGCCGGGTAACGTCATTTACGTTATTCGCGACGGCAAACTCGAATTTGTTGAGGCTCAGCTACTGCAGTCAAATAGTGATGGCGCGCTAGTAATTGCCCAGTTGAACGAAGGTGAGCAGGTGGTGACCGCGCAGATGCCCTACGCGGTTCCAGGAATGGACATTGCAGCTAGAGAAGGACTCTAAACTATGCGCCCAATTATTCGCTGGTTTGCCGAGAATAGCGTAGCCGCCAACCTACTGATGATTCTAATCATTGTCGGCGGGCTGTTTTCCGTTGGTAAGCTCGGAAAGGAAGTTTTTCCATCCATCCCGCTCAACATTGTAGTGGTGGAGACCTCCTATCCGGGTGCAGGCCCAGTTGAAGTGGAAGAGCTGGTGACTCGCAGGCTGGAAGATGCGGTGAGCAATGTTGAGGGAGTGAAGGAAATTCAATCATTCTCGCAACAGTCTCGCAGTCGAGTTCAAATTGAAGGCATTGCAGGCTATGACATCCAACGCTTGCTCGCCGATGTGAAAGGTGCCGTCGACAGTGTAATTACCCTCCCAGTAGAAGCTGAGCGACCACTTGTTCGCGAGATGGTGTTCAGTATCGAAGTGATTGACGTGCTGGTGGTCGGTGACGTCCCCGAGCAGACACTGAAGCTTTATTCGGAGCGCGTACGCGATGATTTATCGCTATTACCGGGCGTAAGCCAGGTCAACCTTGAGGCTATTCGTGCCAACGAGATGAGCATCGAGATTTCCGATGCGCAGTTGCGACGCTTCGGTTTGAGCTTTGACGATGTTGTGAGTGCGGTGCGTAATTCATCGCTTAATCTGCCGGCCGGAACAATCCGTTCGGCTAGCGGTGATATCCAAGTACAAACACGCGGCCAGGCCTACAATGCAATTGACTTTGAAGAGTTGGTCGTTCGGGCGCTTCCCGATGGCACCGTGGTTCGTGTTCGCGATATTGCGGTGGTTAGCGATGGTTTTGAAGAGTTTGATCTCTATGCAGATGTTGATGGTGTTCGTGGCGCTTCAGTTGAAGTAGCCACTGGCTCGGACCCAGATTTGCCGGAGGTTACGGCTGCGGTAAAAGAGTATGTTGCGCAAGCACAGCAAACACTGCCAAGCGGTCTGACTATTATGACCTGGCGCGATCGCTCAGAGGCTTTTGAAGGCCGAATGAACTTACTATTGAGCAACGCGTTTCAAGGCCTAATTCTGGTCTTTATCATTCTGATGTTGTTCCTGCGCCCTATTTTGGCATTCTGGGTAGCGGCAGGTATCGGGGTCTCCTTCATGGGGGCTATCTGGTTCATGCCAATTACCGATACGACATTGAATATGGTCTCGATGTTCGCCTACCTGATGATCTTAGGTATTGTGGTTGATGATGCCATTATCAGCGGCGAGTCCATTTATACCGAGCAGAAAAATGGGATGAAGGGTACGGCAGGAGCGATTGCTGGTGCATCTCGGGTCGCGGGGCCCGTTATCTTTGCGGTATTGTCGACCATGGTATTCTTCGCTGCGATGTTGTTCTTGCCGGGTAATAGTGCGGCATTCCAGCGCCCTATTGCGATGGTAGTTATCATCACCCTGACCTTCTCGCTCATTGAGTCGCTGCTTATTCTCCCTGCTCACTTGGCGCATATTGGCCCTGAGAAGCCGCCAAGAACCTTTGTCGGCAGATGGCGTAATGCGGCAGCTGAGAGTTTGATGACCTTTGCCAACAAGGTCTACCTCCCACTGCTCAAGAAGAGCATTAATGCTAAACGGGTAACGATTCCGACCTTCCTGATCACCTTCGTGGTACTGACCTTGATATATGGACTTGGTTATGTTCGCACCTCGTTCTTTCCCGAAATTAATTCGGACGCCTTGGTTGCGCGAGCGACGCTTGAATCAGGTGCGCCGTTCTCGCAAACTCGTGAGGTGTCCGACAGTATCCGTGCCGGCTTAGATAGGATGGAGCTCACCGACGTGGTTCTGAACGAAAATGGTGACAACGTCTTAGGTAGAACAATGCGTTGGTCGTGGCGGAACAATTCCGTGGTGATTATTGAAATTGATGACCCGACCTACAGTGTAGATACCTGTGCTTTGGCCGATGAGTGGCGCCGAAGCATTACTGATATGCCACCGGTAAAAGAATTTAGGCTCGACTGTTCCTTTGGCGGTGATAACCCTGACGTGAGTGTAAATATCTCAGGTACTGATCCGGTTCAGTTCGATAATATGTTGCGCAATGTCCGCAACCAGTTGGCGACTTATCCAGGTGTTATGGATATCGAAGATTCAATGGAAGCCTCGCGCGATGAGATCGAAATTCGCCTTAAGCCGCAGGCAGAGAATCTAGGGTTAACACTGCGCACTGTGGCGCGACAGGTACGTCAAAGCTTTTATGGTGAAGAAGCACAGCGTATTCCGCGTGGCAATGAAGACGTTCGGGTAATGATTCGCTACCCAGAGGAGGCGCGCCGCACCATTGATACCCTTGATACCATGTTTGTCCGTACCCCGTCGGGTGCCGAAGTGCCGTTCAGTTCCGTGGCAGAGGCCGTGATTGTGCCGGGCTACAACATGATTCAGCGCATCGATCGTCGCCGAGCGGCAACGGTGACGGCAAAGGTATTAGAAGGCACTAGCGATCCAAATATTATTGTTCAGGATATCCTGGATAATTACGCGCCTCAGTGGCAGGCATCAAACCCAGCGGCTTCTATCGATCGCTCAGGTAATATGCGCGAGCAACAGGAATTTTTGAGCAGCTTCATTAGCTTGATTACCATGGCAATCCTAATCAACTTAATGTTGATGGCCATTGCCTTTAAGAGCTATAGCCAGCCTATCTTGATTGCTTCGGCCATACCCTTTGGCTTTGTTGGCGCGCTGATTGGTCATATTGTATTTGGCATTAATATGACCATGTTCTCCGCGCTCGGTATTCTTGCGGTGGCCGGTATTGTGGTAAACGATAACTTGGTATTGGTGGATAGGATTAACCAGCTCTATCGCCAAGGTGGAGAGTTATATGAAAGCGTCATGCAGGCCGGGGTTGATCGTTTCCGCCCTATTGTACTGACTTCCATCACTACCTTTGTTGGACTCGCACCTATTCTACTGTTCGAGCACTCGCCTCAGGCCCAGTTCCTGAAACCAATGGTGGTCTCCTTAGCGTTTGGCGTATTGAGCGCTACGGTCGTAACCCTGCTGTTAACGCCAAGCCTCTACATTGTGCTGGCGAGAACTAAACAGGCGAAGGCCAAAGCTGGCGCGTGGTTGAATAGTGAAGAATATGATGAGGCTAAGGTAAAGCGATAGCTAAACTATGATCGTGAGCTCTAAGATGATTTCACCGTATTAAAGAATCCATTAACCCCAGACTACGAAAGTGGCTGGGGTTTTTTTATATTTGACTAAAAATAGCGTTTGAGGATGATTTTCTTCAGACGAAAAAAAGAGCGCCTAAGCGCTCTTTTCATCAGATCAGACTATCTGGATAGTCTAACCCTTCGGACCAGCCGCGATGATTTCGTCCTTCACGTCGAACTGCTTAAAGTTCTCAACAAACAGCTTAGCTAGCTTGTTAGCCTGCTCGTCATAGGCTGCTTGATCGCTCCAAGTGTTACGTGGGTTTAGGTAAACCTCATCAACACCGGGCACTTCGTTCGGGATAGTGAGGTTTAGCGAGTCGATTTGAGTTGTTGCTACATTCTCAAGCGCACCGCTTTGGATAGCTGCAATCACCGCACGGGTGACTGGAATTGGGAAGCGCTTGCCTTCGCCGCCTGGAGCACCCGAACCACCGGTCCAACCGGTGTTAACGAGGTAGACACGAGAGTCGAAGTCTTCAATGCGCTTCATGAGCAATTCAGCATAGTCACCTGCTGGGCGTGGCATGAATGGTGCGCCGAAGCAGGTAGAGAACGCTGGGTTAATACCGGCAGCAGCACCTAGCTCAGTAGAGCCAACGCGAGCTGTGTAACCGCTTAGGAAATGATAGGCCGCCGCTTCTTTGCTCAGTATTGATACCGGCGGAAGAACGCCCGACACATCGCAGGTTAGGAAGATCACAGCTTTTGGTTCGCCACCGTTGTTGGTAGGCGCGCGCATTTCTACGTGGCTACGTGGGTACGAACAACGACCATTCTCAGTGAGTGACGTGTCGTCGTAATCAGCGATTCCCGCGTCATCAAGTTTTACGTTCTCAATGATGGCGCCAAAGCGGATAGCGTCCCAGATAACTGGCTCGTTCTTCTGCGACAGGTTAATGGTCTTCGCATAACAACCACCTTCGATGTTGAAGACAGAACCCTTGCCCCAACCGTGCTCATCGTCACCAATGAGGTAACGCTCTGGATCAGCTGAAAGCGTGGTTTTACCGGTACCAGATAGGCCGAAGAACAAGCACACGTCGCCCTCTTCGCCCACGTTAGCGGCACAGTGCATTGGCATCACGTCTTTTTCAGGTAGCAGGAAGTTCTGTACCGAGAACATGGCCTTCTTCATTTCGCCGGCGTAACGCATGCCAGCAAGCAGTACTTTACGCTGTGCGAAGTTGATGATGACAGTGCCGTCCGAGTTAACGCCATCGCGCTCTGGATCACACTCGAAGGAGGCAACGTTAAGAATCTGCCACTCTTCCTTATTGATTGGGTTGAATTCCTCTGCACGAATGAACATGTTCAAGCCAAACAGGCCCTGCCATGCAGTTTCAGTGATGACCTTCGCAGGTAGATAATGCTCAGCGTGTTCGCCAATGTGAAGGCTAGAGACGAAGAATTCGTCCTTCTCTACTAGGTAATCTTCAACTCGCTGCCAAAGCGCGTTGAACTTGTCCTGTGGAAACGGACGGTTGACCGGACCCCAGTTGATTGCACTCTTAGTAGAGGGCTCTTCGACGATAAAACGATCGGCAGGTGAACGACCTGTGCGTTTGCCTGTAATTACCGATAGTGCGCCAGTAGCTGCGAGCTCACCCTCACCACGACGAACAGCGTGCTGAATGAATTGGGCCGAAGTAAGATCGATGTGAGCCTTTTGGGTATCAATCATTTGTGTCATGTAAATTCCTAGTCGCTCGAGGCGAAAAACGTGTGGAGTGTGAGACAGCGATACTGCCAGTGAAAAATGCTGCTTCCTATACGAAAAATCGAGTACGAAAAACGTACTTATCTACGAATGAAAATAGTTTCTTTCACAGCCAATAGTGTAGCTAAATAGTGCGTCCGAAACAGTATTTTTTTTAGGCAATTTTGTAGTAAAACTACAGGCTTTATGGGGCTTTCAGAGGTGTTTTTAGTGCGGTTTCTAGAGCTTAAAAAGGCCTCGTTCGAGGCCCATTCGTTGGTAGTTAGTGGAGCGGTTTTTCAATCATTTCGTATACGAAATTTAGGCTGCTTCGATCAAATTTATAGCGCTCCCGGCAGAACTGGCAGTCTACGTCAATTGCCCCACCCTCTTCATCAATCGCCTGCGCTATCTCGGCTCTAGGGACAGAGCTAAGTGCTCGAGCCATCTTTTCAAAGGAGCAGCTACACTTAAAGCGAACCTCTCGAGGGTCGAAGATACTAACCGCCTCTTCGTGGAATAATCGGTGTAATAATTCAGGCGCTTCCAACTGAGTGGCTTCGTCCTTCGTCACCGTATCACCGAAAGCGCTCAATTGGTCAAAAAAGGTATCGTTGTCATCTTTTGGTAGTACATTTTCACCAGGAAGGATCTGCAGCATTAACGCGGCGGCTCGATTATTGCCATAATGCATCCAGTATTTCGTACGTAGTTGTTCTGACTGCTCAAAGTAATCTGCCAGTGCGCCAGCCAGATCTTCCTTCTCAAAGGCAACAATTCCCTGATAGCGATTACCTACAGTTGGATCAATCGTAATGGTTAAAGCGCTATCACCTAGTAGCTGGCTAAGTGGCTGTTCAAACACAGCAGGGTCCGCAGCTTCGTCGTACTGAGCGATACAACGGAGGTCGGTATGGTTGCTACACTCCGCCATAATCGTCTTAAGTGGTCCGGTTGATCGAACCTGAAGCGTGACCACCCCCTCGAACTTCAACGTGGTAGATAGAATAGCGGTGGCGCACAGAAATTCCGCTAATAGCGCCTTGATGGGCTCAGGGTAGCTGTGACTCTTCAGTGCCGCGTTCAGTGCATCGTCAATCTGCACAAATTGGCCGCGAATGTCCGCCTCATCAAACAAAAAGCGTTGAATCTGGTCTTGGGTGCTCATAATCTGTGTTACCTAGTCTTGGGGGTTAGCCCTTAAATGGGGTTGATCTTAAAAATCTCAACCTTCGGCGGTATCAATTCGTTTAAAACGGTGAATTTGTCGGCGCTGCTTCTTCGTTGGGCGATGCTCGCTCAAAATGTCGGCACCGCGATGGGCTTTACGAAGTTCCGCCGCCTTCTCCCTAGCTTTGATACTAGCTTCTGTTTCCTCATATTGATCAAGCGCAATTGGCGCCCCAACGCGCTTTTCGATGAGGCCACGAACAATGATGATCCTGTCATCGTAGCCTAGCGTCACCTTTAGCTCGTCATTAATATGTAAGTCCCTGCTGGGCTTAATCCGCTGTCCAGCGACCAATACCTTGCCGCTTTCGATGGCCGCCTTTGCGAGCGATCGGGTTTTGAAGAGGCGAACGGACCACAGCCATTTATCAGCTCTGACGGCAGTGAGCGGACTACTCATGAGGGAGCGCCTCATCAAGATAATTGACGGCAGGCCATTGGCTAACTTCACGAGCAGGATGCTGGCTAGATGGCTGAGTGATGCACAGTAGATGGCCAATACCGAATCGTTCGGCTGACGCTAGGACCGAGAAGGAATCATCCACAAAAAGCGTGCGCGCTTTGTCAAAGCCCTGCTGGTGGATAATAGCGTCCCAGAATTCCTGGTCTTCCTTCGGGTGGCCGAAATCGTGCGAACTTACCAACGCATCAAAGTAGTGCTCAATATCAACTTCCGCCAATTTAATGGCCAGTGTTTCGCGATGGGCGTTAGTGGCCATCACGATAGTTTTACCCTGTGCCTTCAGCCAAGCCAGGAAAGCTTGAGTACCGGGACGCTCGCCAATACGATCTTTAACCGCTCTCTTCATCTCGGCCACCGGCATATCCAGTGCCTTAGTCCAATAGTCTAAACAGTACCAGGCAAGATTACCCTGCTCGCCCATAAATATAGGCTCCAAATGACGATAGGCATCGTCAAAGCTGATGCCGTGCTTCTTCGCATAGGTTTCCGGAATTAACTGACCCCAGAAGTACATATCAAAGCTAAGGTCTAATAAGGTACCGTCCATATCTAGCAAAACGGTGTCGATCTGGTCCCAGTCGGGTATCATAGGTCATCCACTACAAAGGTTTGTGATATGCCATCAGCGCCAAAAATATTAGCTCGACAGCGAGTTGCTCAATCAACACTGTTCTCTGTTGAGCAGCTTGAGCTCGAGTTTTCTAATGGTACGAGACGAACCTACGAACGGCTCATTACCTCAGGTGGCCCGCCGGCAGTTATGATGGTTCCCATCACTAGCGACGATAAATTACTACTCATCAGAGAGTATAGCGCGGGAACGGATAGTTATCAGCTCTCGCTACCCAAAGGCGCGGTTGACGAAGCGGAGTCGTCGGAGGACGCTGTCCATCGGGAACTTCGGGAGGAAGTGGGCGTCGATGCGCGGAAGCTACAGTATCTAAAACGCATGACGTTGGCGCCTGGATATATGCAATACAGCATTGACTGCTACCTCTGTTGGGATCTGTATCCCGCTTCGCTTGAAGGTGATGAGCCCGAACCGTTAGAAGTGGTCGCCTGGCCGATCGCCGAGCTAGAACAACTCTTCGAGCGCGACGATTTTAGTGAGGGGCGCGCTATCGCGGCCATTTATCTTGCGCTACAGGCTCAGCAGCGGCTCTGCCTTAGCGCCAATGCCAGCAAGGACTCCCTATGACAGAATTTCGTGTTATTAGTGATCTGCCTGCCCTACTGAAGGCCAATACGCCGCTACTCGATTTGCGCTCGCCCGGAGAAGTGGCCGTGTCAGCACTACCTAATGCGACCAATATTGCGCTATTAGATAACGAGCAACGGGCTCAGGTGGGCACCTGTTACAAACAGGAGGGCGAGCAGGCAGCGCTAGCGCTTGGCGATCAGCTAATATCTGGCGAAGTAAAAGCGCAGCGTTTAGCCGCATGGGATACCTGGGCGAAGGATAACCCTAACGGTGTACTCTATTGTTGGCGTGGCGGTCTCCGCTCCCGTTTGACGCAAGCCGCGCTATTGAGCTTGGGCCATGACGTGCCGCGAGTCGACGGCGGTTATAAGGCGCTAAGACATACCCTGCTGGCCGAAATGGAACAGGCGCCCAGTGCTAACTTAGGTGTCGTCAGCGGCGCCACGGGCTCGGGAAAAACCGATGTGCTCCTTAAGCTTTCTCACGCGATTGATCTAGAGGGGCTCGCTCGTCACAAGGGTTCAGTATTCGGCCAGGGCATTGAAGAGCAGCCAGCGCAAACCAGTTTCGAGAATGAGGTGGCGCTTAAGCTACTCCAACGAGATACGAGTAGCCGCTGTTGGTTGGAGGATGAGGGTCGGCTTATTGGACGCTGTTGCGTGCCGCCCACGCTGCAACAGGCGATGCAGCATTACCCGAGGGTAGAAATCGAGGCCACCGAAGAGGAGCGGATTGATCGTTTACTGAGAGATTATGTTGTTAACCGAGTGGTTGACTATCAAGATCGCTATGGTGACGACTACGTAAGGCCTTATCGAGAGGCGGTTCTTGCTCAATTCGCACGGATTAAGAAGCGCCTAGGTGGGCTGAGGCATGGTGAGCTCCAAAGTCGGATTGAAGCGGCCTTTGAGGCCTATGAAACGAGTAGGGATCCGTACGAACACCGAGCCTGGATAGCAACCATTCTGACCGAATACTATGACCCAATGTACAACTGGCAACAAAGTAAACGCGAGGGTGAGGTCGAGTTTCGCGGTGATTTCGATGCGGTCGTCGAATGGTGTGAAACGTCTCGCTCAAAGTGACCGTTAACTCGCGCAGAGAGATTTTTTTGAAAATAAATTGGCAAATTATAGAATAAGCAACCATTTTAATAGAGACGGTTGAGTAATTTGCTAAAAAGGAGTCTCTGATGGCGAAGAAGAAGTCAAAGGTTACTGAAGATAAAAGCGCTAATGATGCAACGTATGACGGCAGCGGCGAACTCCGCACAATGACGTCAAATCGTTCAGTGCGAGAGCAGCTCTCGGACGATATTGCGCAGTTCTTACAAAGTGGCGGTGAAATTGTTGAGGTTGAAAAGAACCTGATGGCCGATCCACCGCAAAAGCCCGCCTCGAACTACGGCAGTAGGCCTATCTAAACAGCCATCGACGGGTTGCTTTACGATCAAGCTAGGTCTCTAACAGACCTAGCTTGAGACAACGTATTCTAAGCGTTCGCGCTGTTGAGTTTTGCTAAGGCATCCGGTAGTTGAGCTAAATTGTTGATGGTTCCCTGAAGCGGTAGACCGTTGATGTCATAATGAATGAAGTGCCATCCAGCGGCTCTGGCGGCTTGGCCATCATAGAAATCGCTATCGCCCACTAACACACACTCGCTGGGACTCAGCGCATAGTTCTCTTGGCAGTGACTGAGCATCCCTATCTCTGGTTTAGCTGCGCCGATCCCCTCAGCGCTTACTGATATGTTGAAGTATTTGCCGATAGCTGTCTCCTCAACACGGCAATTACCATTACTGATGGCCGCTAGCTTAAAGTCGGGAGCTAACAAATCCATGAGAGCTTCTACCTCAGGAAACAACACTACTTCCGTGCGGGCGCGCATGAATACTTCAATGGCCGCCTCGGCAAATTGGTGTGCGTCCTCGTGGTTGTAACCCACCTGGGCGGCGGCCGAGGCGAAGCTACGTTGACGTGAATCGGTGAGCTGCAGAGCGTAATCTATCTGCGGAGCAATGACTGACTTGCGCAACTCATTGAGGGTTTCAATAGACCAGCAGGCGGCTATATCAGGATGCTGCGCTTGAATCCAATTGAAGGTGGTCTCTTCAGCGCGATTCAGGACATCAGCCCCGTCCCAAAGCGTATCGTCTAAGTCAAAGGCGACGAGCTTAATGTTGTTCATTTTTTCTTGGCCCTAGGGTGTGCTTGGTCGTACACCGCGGTTAAATGTTGGAAGTTTAAGTGAGTATACACCTGGGTGGTGCTAATGTTTTCATGGCCCAAAAGCTCCTGCACGGCGCGCAGATCTCCCGACCCTTCTAGAAGGTGCGACGCAAACGCGTGGCGTAGCAGGTGAGGGTGTAGTCGAACGTCTAAGCCCGCCTGTTGACCGCGCTTTTCCACGATATACTGAATACCCCGATGACTTAACCTAGCGTTGGACTGCAAGTTAATAAATAGGGCTGAGCTCGGCGCCAGCTGACGACGTACAATCCATCGTTGCAGGGCCTTTTTTGCATGCGAACCAAACGGGATAATCCGCTCCTTGGAGCCCTTGCCTAAGACCTTTAGCTGCTGTCGCGGGAGGTTGACATCACTGACGTTAAGGCCGGCAAGCTCCGCCAGGCGAAGGCCGCTACTGTAAAGCAGTTCGAGCAGGGCACGATCGCGTAAATCCGCATCCTCATCCCCGGCTACTACTACTGCTGCCACGGTAGCGTCTACATCCAGAACCTTCGGCAGAGGTTTCGGCAGTTTTGGGCGCTTGAGCGCAGGTAAGGCAAAATCTTCGGATAGCAGTCCATGCTGACGAGCCCACTTCACAAAAGTCTGTAAACTCGAAAGTGCTCGGGCAATCGAGCGCGTAGCAAGGCCGGCTCGCGACATGTTGGCAATTTGCGCTCGCAACGAACTCACGGCTAGGGTTTTTTCTAAAGGCTGTGGTTCATCGTCAATGAAACGCTGTATATCACGGCGATAGCTACTAATGGTGTGTGGGCTGAGGCGACGCTCGACCGTCAAATGCTCAACCCACTGGGCAACCGCCTTATGCACGGCGATTCGTTAGCTCAGGAATGAGCCGTTGTAGTACTTCACCCACATAATTGAGGAACAGTGTCCCCATTCCGTTCCGGTAGAAGTTAGGGTCACTGTGACCCACCGCGAGGACGCCTAATAACTGAAGTTGTTGTAAAGGAGCAATGGCGGCTGAACGAATACCGTTTCGCCGGAACAGCCAATTCATCTCGTTGGCTGGAAATTCGCCACAAATAGCCTTCTGGCTGGTAAGGATGGTACCCACGTATCGATTCGCATCAATCACCCGCTCCGCTCGACAACCATCTATAGGTGTTTCGGAAAACAGAATCAACGAACAGGCCTCCACACCGAAGTCATCGTACAGGCTTCGCTCTACGGCATCACTCAGTTCGGCTAGATCCTGTGACTCCAGAGCACTGAGAACAAAGCGACGAGTTTGTTGAAACTTATGATCATTATCACGCGCGCGCTCTAGGAGGCTATCTAAGCGAGTGTGAAAGTCCTTATTTCGGTCCCGTAACACATGAACTTGATGTTCGAGTAAAGAAATAGCGCCGCCACTCTGGTGCGGTACCTTCAAGGTGTTCAAGAGTTCTGCATTCTCGAGAAAGAATTCAGGGTTTGAGCGCAAGTAATTGCGCACGGCCTCAGGAGTTAAGGGTGTATCTTCGACCTTTTCGATGGTCATATTCTTATTTGCCCACTAAATACGGTAGTTGCTGGGCCAGTCATGAATACAGATCCATCATTACCGTCCCACTCAACTTCGAGTGTGCCACCTTTTAGTAATAAATTCACCTTTGTGTCACACCAGTCATTACGGATTGCGGTGACAGCTGTGGCGCAGGCCCCCGTTCCACAGGCGAGCGTTTCACCGGCGCCGCGCTCGTACACGCGTAAGCGAATAGTTTGGCGATCAATAAATTCAGCGAAGCTGACATTCACTCCTTCAGCGAAGGCGCGATGCTTGGTGAGTATTCGACCATACTTTTCAACGGGGTAGCGCTCGGCCTGGCTGACTCGGGTGACGATATGGGGGTTGCCCATGGATACCGCAGAGACTTTGAAGTGGCGATCCCCGCCTTTGAGCGAGTACACGGCTGCTTTGTCGCGATCAAGCTTGAGTTCAGCGGGTTCGAACGACGGGGCGCCCATGTCGACACG
Source organism: uncultured Umboniibacter sp. (assembly GCF_947497555.1). Taxonomy (NCBI): domain Bacteria; kingdom Pseudomonadati; phylum Pseudomonadota; class Gammaproteobacteria; order Cellvibrionales; family Cellvibrionaceae; genus Umboniibacter; species uncultured Umboniibacter sp. The sequence goes on along the minus strand of NZ_CANMGY010000001.1, from coordinate 476,575 downwards.
AATCTGACCGTCGTCGCGAATCGTTAACGTTAAATCGCGGGATTTAGTTTCTACATGGATGGTGTCGCGATGGATGAGGCGCTGGTCGCGAACGAACTTGGCGAAGCAGCGAGCGCCGTTACCACAGTGCTCAACTTCAGAGCCATCGCCATTGAAAATACGGTATTTAAAGTCCATTTCCGGGCGGCTAGGCGCCTCGACGATCAGCAACTGGTCGCAGCCGATGCCGAAGTGACGATCACCAAGCTGAGCAATTTGTTGGTTGGTCAGGCGCACGCGCTGACTCACTGCATCAACAACGATAAAGTCGTTGCCAAGACCATGCATCTTGGTAAATTTCAACAGCATAATTACTCCGCTAGTAGGTGCTCGTGGGCAAAGAGATCAGTAATCACTTCGCGGCTACGTATTTCAACGAGCTGATCTTCGCGCAACAATACCTCGGCGCACCGTGGGCGGCTGTTGTAGTTGCTCGACATGGTAAAACCATAAGCACCTGCCGAGTGAATTACAAGTAAATCTCGCTCAGCGATGCTCAGCTGCCGATTTAGTCCTAAAAAGTCGCCGGTTTCGCACACGGGGCCAACGATATCCCAACAGTGTTCACTAGCCTCAAGCTTACGCGGGCCTGCAACCACATCAATGTGATGGTGACCTTGGTACAAAGCCGGCCGCATCAAATCATTCATGGCGGCATCAACAATCGCGAAGTGCTTACCGGTGTTTTCTTTGCTGAGAATAACTTCGGTAATTAAGATTCCTGCGTTGGCGACAATGGAGCGCCCGGGCTCAAAAACAATTTCCAATTCACGATTAGCTAATTTATCGCTAACGGCTGCGATGTAACTCTCGGCTGATGGCACTTGCTCGTTGGTATAGCAAATTCCCAGACCACCGCCTAAGTCTAAGTGGCGGATATCAATACCAACGTCAGCGAGTTGGTCGATGAGCACAAGTAACTTATCGAGCGAGGCTAAAAAGGGCTCTAGCTCGGTGATTTGCGAGCCGATATGACAATCGATACCGATGACCTCTAACTGAGGTAGCGAACAGGCATACTGATATGCCGTAACCGCCTCTTCATGGCTAATACCAAACTTGTTAGCTTTCAGGCCAGTTGAGATATAGGGGTGGGTTTTCGCGTCAACGTCTGGATTAATACGCAACGAGACTTTGGCTTTGGTTTCCTTCTCCGCGGCAACCGTATTAATGTGGTCTAGCTCGCGAATGGATTCTACGTTGAAACATTTGATGCCTACCTCAAGGGCGCGGGCAATGGCCTCACTCGACTTGCCTACGCCAGAGAAAACAATTCGCTCCGGCTTGCCACCCGCGTGCAGAACACGCTCGAGTTCACCCTGCGAAACGATGTCAAAGCCAGCGCCTAAACGACTCAAAAGTTGCAGTATCGCAATGTTTGAGTTGGCCTTTACCGCATAGCAGGTCAGCACCGAGTGTTTTGAAGGTGCTTGGTGCCAGTGTAAAAAAGCGTTGCGGATAGCCGCCTCGTCATAGAGATATAGCGGCGTGCCAAAGGAGTTCGCGGCTTCACGAATTATCGTTGGCGAGAAATTGCGATTTACAGCTGACATAGTGCTAGCTTAATCCTCTAAAGCGGGCTGACTAGCATCTTCCTCAGGAAGGTAGAGCGGGCCCTTTTGGCCACAGGCCGCTAACAGGCCTAGAAGAATGAGAACAGCAACGATACGATGATTTAACATAATGAGCCTGCCTTACGCTGAAAATGACTGTAAGTGAGTAAGCGCGCGCTCTGCTGCAGCGCGCACCTGATTGGGTGCGGTTCCACCTAAATGATCTCTTGCGGCGACCGAGCCCTCTAGCGTGAGAACTTCAAATACGTCGGCGCCGATGGTCTCGCTGAAACCCTGTAGCTCCTCGAGACTCATTTCGCTGAGATCGCGCTGTTGATCTACCCCAAACGCTACGGCTTTACCAACCACCTCGTGAGCGTCGCGGAATGGCATCCCCTTCACTACAAGGTAGTCCGCTAAGTCTGTGGCAGTGGCGAAACCCTTTAGTGCGGCATTGCGCATTTCATCCTTGTTGGCCTGAATTGCAGGCACCATATCGGCGAAGGCACGTAGGCAGTCGTGTAACGTGTCAACGGCATCAAAGAGCGGCTCTTTATCTTCCTGATTGTCCTTGTTGTAAGCCAGTGGCTGGCTCTTCATCAAGGTTAATAGTGCAATAAGGTGACCATTCATTCGTCCAGTCTTGCCACGAATTAGCTCCGGAACATCAGGGTTCTTCTTCTGCGGCATAATGGACGAGCCAGTGCAAAAGCGATCGGGTAGTTTAACAAAGTTAAACTGCGCCGAGGTCCAAATTACCAACTCCTCTGACATCCTTGAAAGGTGAGTTAGGCAGAGGGCCGCAGCCGAACAAAACTCGATAGCAAAATCGCGATCAGAAACAGAATCTAGGCTGTTGGCGGTAGGACGGTCGAAGCCCAGCATATCACTCGTAAGCTGACGTTGAATTGGATAGGTTGTACCTGCCAGTGCCGCCGCGCCTAACGGTGATTCATTTAAACGCTTGCGACAGTCAATGAGACGTGAGTGGTCACGTTTCAGCATCTCGTACCAAGCTAGAAGATGGTGGCCGAAGGTGACGGGTTGAGCGGTTTGTAGATGGGTAAAGCCAGGCATAATCGTCTCGGCTTCCTGCGCCGCTAGCTGAATAATGCCGGCCTGCGCTCGGATACACTGCTGCTCAATCCGGTCTATTTCGTCGCGTAACCACAGACGAATGTCGGTAGCAACTTGATCATTGCGCGAGCGGCCGGTGTGAAGTTTTTTTCCGGTGATGCCGATGCGCTCGGTTAGTGCGGCTTCGATATTCATATGCACGTCTTCGAGGCCTACTGACCAGTCGAATTTGCCAGCCTCAATTTCGCTTTCAATCTCCTGAAGGCCACGTTGAATATCAGTCAGCTCGTCGACATTGAGGATGCCTGCTTTTTCTAGCATTGCCGCATGGGCTAAGCTGCCACGAATGTCTTGTCGATAAAGGCGTTGATCAAAAGTTATTGATGCGGTGAATCGCTCTACAAATTCATCCGTAGGTTCTTGAAAACGTCCGCCCCAAAGTTTGTTTTGACTCATTTCAATGCCTGCTATAACTAAAAATAGAAAATTCTTAGGGTATATTAGGTCGGGACGCCCAGTCCTGCAATCCACGTAGGGAATAGAAGCTGATCTGTTTCGGCATAGTAGCGAGTAAAATTGGCAAATTAATTGTGCAAAGCACGCCAGCTTTACTAGTCTAAGAGTTCTAGTCGGCACGGTTTAGTGCAATGAACGGTCATTGTGGCCGTTTTGGGACAACTTTAGGAAGGAAAACCTATGTTGCGAACGATCATCGTTGATGATGAAGCGTTGAGTCGCAAACATTTTAAGCATATTGCTGAGCAAGTTGGCGGGATGCTGCTCGTCGGCGAGGCGGTGAATGTTGTTGAAGCGCGAGAACTTTATGAACGCCTACAGCCAGAGGTTATCATTCTTGATATTCGCTTGCCCGGAACCAGCGGGTTGGACTGGGCGCGCGAGTTGAGTGATTTGCCTTGCCCGCCAGCGGTGATCTTTTCCAGTGCTTACGAATCACATGCACTCGAAGCCTTTCGTTCTGGAGGCGATGGTTATCTGTTGAAGCCAGTTCGGCCAGATCTCCTTCGAGACGCGTTAGCTAAGGTTTCTAAGGGGAGTCGGGCCCTGCGCTCGGCAGCAACGCCCAATGGCGAGCGTCGGTTCCTCACCATTAAGAGTCGCCGCGGCTTAACCGTGTTACCTATCGAAGACGTCCGATATTTCTACGCCGACCAAAAATATGTCATGGCCGTGACCGAGGATGGCGAACGTGTCCTTGATGAAGCATTACGGCACCTCGAAACTGAGTACAGCGATGCGTTGCTGCGGGTTCACCGCAACTCACTGGTCACGATTGAGCACGTTATGGGACTTAAACGGTTAAATTCTGGTCAGTATCAGGTTGAGCTCCAGGGTATTGAGGGTGGACCTGTGGTCTCCCGTCGTCACTTAAGTGAAGTGCGAAAGCGCCTGTCTTCGATGTAGATGTTAATATCCTCGTGTTACTATAATTCCCACAATAATTTTTTGAATGTGGAATCAACATGCCCAATCATGCCATCGTCATTGCTACCCGTGAGAGTGCGCTTGCACTCTGGCAGGCGAATTATGTCCAAGATGCGCTATTAACTGCGTATTCGGATCTCTCAGTAGAACTTCTTGGTATGACTACCAAGGGTGATCAAATCCTTGATACCCCGCTTGCCAAAATTGGTGGAAAAGGCCTCTTTGTGAAAGAGCTCGAGGTTGCGATGTTGGAGCAACGCGCCGACATTGCGGTTCACTCTATGAAAGACGTACCCATGCACTTTCCAGGTGGCCTAGAACTGGGAGTAATCTGTGAGCGTGAAGACCCCCGCGACGCCTTTGTTTCGAATACCTACCAATCCCTCAATGAACTGCCAGAAGGAGCGGTGGTAGGCACCAGCTCACTTCGCCGTAGCTGTCAGTTGAAGTTCGCTCGCCCTGATTTGGTGATTAAGGACCTGCGAGGGAATGTGAATACCAGGTTGGCGAAGCTGGACGACGGTCAATTTGATGCCATCATTCTTGCTGCCGCAGGCCTTAAACGCTTGGGGTTCGATAATCGAATTGCCGAACACATTGATATTGAATTGAGCCTTCCTGCTGGAGGGCAAGGTGCCGTCGGTATTGAATTGCGCAGTAATGATCAACAGACTAGGAGCTATCTCAGCGTCTTAAATTGCGCTGTCACCGCTCCCTGTGTCTTGGCTGAGCGTTCGCTTAATCGTCATCTTGAGGGTGGTTGCCAAGTTCCCATTGCCTGTTATGCCATCTGGGAAGGTGATCAGATTTGGCTGCGTGGCAGAGTCGGCAGCCTTGACGGCAGCACACTGCTTCGTGCCGAGGGCCGAGGAACGGATCCAGAAGCGCTAGGCATTCAGGTTGCTGAGGCGCTACTGGAACAAGGCGCCGGTGAACTCTTGGCGGCAGTCTATGGTGACTAAACGGCCGCGCCTTTGGAACACTAAGCTCGTAGACTTTGCCGAGTCCACATTGAGCGGCGTTGAGGTCGATTGGTTCCATGAGCCGCTTTTCGCCATCACCGAGCTTCCGCTTAGCCCAGAGGGGCGTACTCAGGTCATGTCTTTGGACGAGTACGCAGGAGTCGTTTTTGTTAGTCAAACTGCTATTCAGTTAGCGTTGCCGCATTTTGAGCAGTTTTGGCCACAGTGGCCCACTCGCCAGCACTGGTGCGCAATGGGCAAAGGCTCCGCGGCACTGATTAGCGCCGCCGGCCACGATGTCTTAACTGCTAATCCAGCCACTACCGAAGGCTTGCTTGCTCAGGAGGCGCTGCAGGATGTGTTAGATCAGCGTTGGTTAATCGTTCGCGGAGAGGGCGGCAGAGAGTTGCTTCGTGAGGCATTAGAAGCGCGCGGAGCTAGGGTGGAGTATTTGGAGCGCTACCAACGGCAAAGCCGAGCAGGCGAAGCTGCGATACAGCGGCTGATTAATTCGTCATTGGATGGTATCTTTGTATCAAGTACCCAGGCTTTGAGAGAGCTCGCTACGCTATTTGATGGCAAGATAGCACAGGCTCCCACTTTAGTGGTCCCGGGTGAACGGGCAGCCTTAATGGCGTTGTCGTTGGGCTTTTGCAGTGTAATCGAGGCAGTTTCGGCTGCAGAAAAAGATCTAGTCACCGCCTGGTGTGGTGCGAAGGGGTAAGGGAATGTCGGATAAACTAACCGCTGAAAAAGTTCAAGCCGAGGAGCCGCAAAAGAAAGCGGTTGAGGCGAAGCAGCAGAAGCCCGCTAAGGAAGCAAAGGCGACTTCGCGCGGCTCATTACTTGCCCGCTTTAACTTGCTCATGATTATTATCGTTGCACTATTTGTATTCTGGGTTTGGCAAGAGCGTTTTGTCGAGCACCAAGCCATCACCGCTGAAATCCATCAGGTAGAAGCTTCGAATGAGGTACTTCGTTCCCAACTTGACGGCGCGGAAAAGACGCTCGATATTCTCGCTGACCGACAGACGCAATTAGAGCGAGCACTAGACGACTTAACGGTACTGCAAGAGCAAATCAATCGGGTTGAGTCTGACCTCAAGGGTGTCAGTAGTGCAGATCGTTTGGTGTGGCAGCTAGAGGAACTTGAATTTCTGTTACGGATGGCACGAGAGCGCATTTTGCTTAGCAACGACGTCCAGGGCGCAAGAGCCCTCCTGGGTTCGGCTGATCGACAGCTTCAAGAAATTAACAACCTCGACCTACAGCCTGTGCGAGCAGCTTTGGCGCGTGATCTTATGGCGGTGAATGCGGCAGCGGAAATAGATACGGCGGGTGTGTTTGCTAGGGTGCGCGCGCTCTCGAGTGTGATTGAGTACTTGGAGCTGAAGCCTGAGATTCTAGTTGCCGAGCAATCAGAGCCTGAGCTATCAGCCGATATAAGTACCTTCGATCGCATTATTGCGCTGGTGGATATCCGTGAGTTTGATCGATCGGTCTCCCCGATACTGGCTCCCGAAGAACGCTATTTCGTGAGTCGAAATCTTGAACTGATGCTAGAGGAATCTTTATTAGCTCTGCTACAGCAAAATGAGTCGCTTTGGAGAGCAAATCTCGAACGTGCTGATAGTTGGCTGCAACTTCATTTCTCTGATAGTCCGGAGCGCCGAGCATTCAGTACCGAGCTATTAGCGTTGCGACAGCAAGCTATTTCTATTAGTCAGCTTGATATTGGAGCGGCCGAGGAGGCGTTACAGCGCTTCCGTCTTGGCGCGCAACAAGACACGGAGGAGCAATCACCGTGAAGCGACTCATTATCTGGCTAATGATAGCCGGTATTTCTGGCACGCTGTTAGCAATGTGGGCATTGGAAGATCCCGGCTATGTCGCCCTGGCGCGCGGCGAGCTGATGGTGCAGATGTCAATGGTCACTGCTGTTGGCATACTGCTATTAGCCATGGTCGGTATTTTGCTACTGGTTCGAGTGATCGCCATCCTTTGGATGCCGGGTCGATGGGCTAGGAAGCAACTACTCGCGGGCACTAAGACGCGTGCTACGAGGAGAACTAATCGAGGCTTTCTGGCCTATCTAATGGGTGATTTTGGCAAAGCTCGACAGCAGCTCCTAGCATCTGTTGGCAATGTTGACTCCCCGATGCTGAACTACCTCCTAGCCGCCCGATCTTCGCAATATTTGGGTGAGAATGATCGGGCCCTTGAATTACTTGAAGAAGCCCAATTAGCGGATGGAACTGCACAGGCTGCCATTATCATGGTGCAGGCAGAGATTTATCAGCAACAAGGTCACTGGGAACAGAGTATCGCCATTTTGCAGCGCCTGGAGAATGCGAATAATAACTCCGCTCTGCGATTACTTGCTATCGCCTATGAGGAGTTGAAGGATTTCTCAGCGCTTTACCAATTGCTTCCCAAGCTGGAGAAGTACGGCGTTTTTGATACCACTAAGCTCGAATCTTTTCGTCTCGCTGCGGCGGCCGGACAGTTGGATAGAGCAATGAACGATATTGAGAAAGGACACACGGATAATAGCGCCTTGGCCGCTATCTGGGATTCACTCACCAAGCAAGATCGCCGCAATGCAGGCTTGGCCGCTCACTATGCCTCCATCTTAAAGAGACTCTCTGCCGAAGCCGATGCAGAGAAGCTACTTCGTCCGCTCTTAAGCAGTCAGTCTCCTGATGTCATGATTGAGTCCTACGGGCAGCTTAAGGGCAGTGATGCGATGAAGCAATTGAAGAAACTACAGGGACTAGATCGAACCGATCGAACTGCACTTATTGCGCTCGCTAGATTGAGTTGCTCAGCTGAGTTATGGGGGCAGGCGAAGGATTACTACCAGCGGGCCATAGCACTGACGATGAGCGCTACTGTGGCACTAGAGTTGGCCTCGGTACTGCGGAAGCTAAAGGATGAAAACGGAGCGACCGAAATTGAGCGAAGCGCTTTAGTGGCGCTTGCTCAACGTTAATCGTTTCAGTCGTCAATGCCTAAATCGGCCCAAATGTCATCAACGCGCTGTTTCACTTGTTGGTCCATTTCAATAGGTTCACCCCACTCTCGCGTGGTCTCCCCCGGCCACTTGTTAGTAGCATCCATGCCTACCTTGGAACCAAGTCCCGAAACCGGTGACGCAAAATCGAGATAATCGATTGGCGTATTTTCAATGATGGTCATATCTCTAGCCGGGTCCATACGAGTGGTCATGGCCCACACCACATCCTCCCAGTTACGCGCATCAATATCATCATCCACAACGATAATGAACTTGGTGTACATGAACTGACGCAGGTAGCTCCACACCCCTAGCATTACTCGCTTCGCATGCCCAGCGTAGCCTTTCTTGATACTGACCACCGCCATACGGTAAGAGCAACCTTCGGGAGGCAGGTAAAAGTCGACGACTTCGGGAAACTGTTTCTGGAATAAGGGCACGAAGACTTCGTTGAGTGCCACCCCTAAGATGGCTGGCTCATCAGGTGGTCGTCCGGTGTAGGTACTATGGTAAATGGGGTCTTTACGGTGGGTAATCTTTTCAACCGTGAACACTGGGAAAGACTCAACCTCATTATAGTAGCCAGTGTGGTCGCCGAAGGGGCCCTCGTCAGCCATTTCATCGGGATACAAGAATCCCTCTAGGACGAATTCAGCACTCGCTGGAACTGACAGGTCGGAGAGTAGTGCCTTCGCAACTTCGGTTTTGGAGTTACGAAGCAGGCCCGCGAAAGCGTACTCTGATAGCGAGTCAGGAACGGGTGTCACGGCGCCCAGTATCGTTGCGGGATCGGCACCCAGTGCGACCGCAACCGGATAAGGCTTGCCTGGGTTAATACGCTGAAACTCTTGGTAATCCAGTGCGCCGCCACGGTGAGCCAACCAGCGCATGATCAGCTTGTTCTTGCCGATCTTCTGCATGCGATAAATGCCCAGGTTTTGGCGCTCTTTCTCCGGTCCGCGAGTGATGACCAACGGCCAAGTCACTAGCGGTCCCGCGTCGCCTGGCCAGCAGGTTTGGATAGGCAGGAGATCTAGATCAACTTCATCCAATACCACTTGCTGACAGGCAGGTTTGCGCACTGTCTTAGGGCCCATATTCATTAATTTTTTGAGTAGCGGAGCCTTATCAACGAGATCTTTAAAACCCTTAGGGGGTTCAGGTTGGCGAAGGTACGCAAGGATCTCGCCAATCTCTCTGAGTTTGGCAGTGTCGTCAGTACCCATGCCCATTGCCACACGTTGGGGTGTACCAAAGAGATTTCCGAGCACTGGAGTATCATAGCCTACTGGGTTTTCAAATAGCAGTGCAGGGCCTTTAGCCTTTAGGGTTCGATCACAGATCTCCGTCATTTCTAAGACGGGGTCAACGGGGTGGCTAATGCGCTTAAGCTGGCCGCAGGATTCGAGATAATCGATGAATTCACGTAAGTCTTTATACATGGCTTTTCTACGTTGAGTTGATGCTAATTGGATTGTTTGGCAGATGAAAAAACGGAGCCATTAGGCTCCGTTAAGTTTCATGTCTATTTTCGCTTCATCGACATGAAGAATTCATCATTGGTCTTAAAGTCTTTAAGTCGGCTGATTAAGAATTCAGCGGCCGGAAGGTCTTCCATATCGTGGAGTAGCTTGCGGAGAATCCAAACGCGCTGGAGTTCATCTTCCTTCATCAAAAGATCTTCACGACGAGTGCCTGAACGACGAATGTTGATAGCGGGGTAGACGCGCTTCTCGGCGATCTTACGATCAAGGTGAAGCTCCATGTTACCCGTACCTTTAAATTCCTCGAAAATAACTTCGTCCATCTTTGAGCCGGTATCGACCAATGCGGTAGCAATAATGGTTAATGATCCACCGTGCTCGATATTACGTGCTGCACCGAAGAAACGCTTTGGACGTTCAAGTGCGTGGGCATCAACACCACCGGTTAAGACTTTACCTGAGCTTGGAACAATAGTGTTATAGGCTCGGGCTAAACGAGTGATTGAATCAAGGAGAATGACGACATCCTTTTTATGCTCAACTAAGCGCTTGGCACGCTCGATGACCATTTCTGCTACCTGTACGTGACGAGCTGGTGGCTCATCGAAGGTTGAGGCAATCACCTCGCCGCGCACGGAACGCTGCATTTCAGTTACTTCTTCAGGTCGCTCGTCAATCAACAGAACCATGATGTGTGCTTCAGGGTTATTGCGAATGATAGATTGCGCGATATTCTGCATCATGATGGTCTTACCCGCCTTCGGCGGTGCAACAATCAGTCCACGCTGGCCTTTACCAATCGGGCTAACGAGATCAATGATTCGACCCGTTAAGTCCTCGGATGAGCCATTACCCGCTTCGAGTTTTAAACGATCATCTGGGAACAGTGGAGTCAGGTTTTCAAAGAGAATTTTGTTGCGAGAATTTTCCGGCTTATCGAAATTAATCTCAGCAACTTTCAACAGCGCGAAGTAGCGCTCGCCATCTTTCGGTGGGCGGATCTTGCCTGCAATGGCATCACCAGTTCGCAAATTAAATCGACGAATCTGACTAGGGGAGACGTAAATGTCGTCCGGCCCCGATAGGTACGAGCCTTCAGCTGAGCGAAGAAAGCCGAAGCCATCCTGGAGAATCTCCAAGACACCGTCACCGTAGATGTCTTCACCACCTTTTGCGTGGCGTTTCAGGATCGAGAAAATAATGTCCTGCTTGCGAGAACGAGCAAGATGATCGAGCCCCATTTCTGCGGCAATATCTAAAAGCTCGGCAATCGGCTTTTGTTTCATTTCAGTTAGATTCATAGGCTTACTATTTTTTTTGAGTTGTTAGAAACGGCTAACATCGACAGGTCTGTCGAAAACAAGGAAGCGTTAAAAAGGTGGTTTTGGGATCCCGAAGGGATGGTTAACAGCACTGCTAAATCTTAATGCTGAACCTCAGTATAAACACGCAACGCTAAATATGAAAGGTTAAAGAGAAAAAATCTTATAACACTCTAATGTGACGGTGATTATCAACGGACTACTGAGTCATTGACCCGCTAGATTGCAAGTGGAAAAAGCCGACTCGTTTAATGAGTCGGCTTTAGCGGTTACAGATTTTCTTCGATGAATTGCGCTAGCTGCGCTTTAGACACTGCGCCTACTTTCGTTGCGGCGATCTCACCGTTTTTGAAAATCATTAGCGTGGGAATGCCTCGGATGCCAAATTTCGCTGGCGTCTCTGGATTTGCTTCAATATCTACCTTCGCAACCGTTACGCGGCCCACAAATTCATCCGCAATGTCGTTCAGAACGGGAGCAATCATCTTGCATGGGCCACACCACTCTGCCCAGTAGTCGACCAATACTGGCGCTGAAGAATTTAGTACATCATTCTCAAATGATGCGTCGCTGACGTTAACAATGTGCTCGCTCATGAAATAGTCTCCAATAGAGGGAGTTTAGCTCCCAAATTCATTTAGCTTAAATGTGAGGGTTGAGCAGGGCTTTTTCAACCCCCTGTAAAAAGATATTTATACCTAATTCTACTCGTGCTATTCATTCTCCGGGAGGAACTGAGACTGCACGTGATTTAGAAATCGCTGTCCGCGATAGGTTAACTCAAAGCCTTTGGGGTTTAAGGTAATCAGGCCTTGATCCTTGAGTAGGCGAAGTTTATCGCTGATGGTTTCGAAGGCGGTGCCGGTCGTTTGTTCAAACTGAAGCTGGGTAACTGGAGAGAACAGCCGAAGGCGGTTTAGGAAAAACTCAAAGACTTTATCTCCACTCGGTACTTCGAAGTCCTTAACCTTAAGATGAGTCATATAGTCCTCAGGGCGACGAGTCTTCTGTCGCCGTCGCACTGCATTACCTTGGCTGTATTTTCCGTGAGCGCCAGCTCCCAAACCAATGTAATCTTCGTAGTTCCAGTAGCTTAAGTTGTGTCGTGAGACTGCACCATCTCTGGCCCAAGCGGAGACTTCATATTGTTCAAACCCATGGGACTGCAGCAACTCAAAGCCTGCTACTTCAATATCGTCTAAGGCGTCAATATCTGGAAGCACAGGCGGATTGGAATAGAAGGCGGTATTCGTCTCGATTGTTAGCTGATACCACGATAGATGGGAAGGCGCGAACTCGGCGGCACAGGCTAAATCGGCGAGAGCTTCGTCAACACTCTGTTGCGGCAGACCATGCATGATATCAATATTAAAATTATCGAACCCCACTTCTCGAGCCGAGCCAATCGCTCTCTTGGCCTCGAGTGAGCCGTGAATTCGACCGAGCGCAGCGAGTTTATCATCATCAAAGGATTGAATGCCCAGCGATAAACGATTCACTCCAGCTTGAGCATAGCCTCGGAACTTTGCTTGCTCGAACGTGCCGGGGTTCGCTTCCAGTGTAATCTCAGCATCCGTGGTAAAAGGGAAGGCGTCATTTAAGGCTGATAAGATCCGTGCAATGCCGTTCGCAGAAAACAGGCTGGGCGTTCCGCCACCAAAAAAAACAGAATGGGATGAGAGCCTGCCAAGGAGGCTTTTCTCGGCCTCAATGTCCTTAATTAGCGCGTTGATATATTCGTCTTCAGGGATGGCATTGGGATCGCGTTGGTGGGAATTGAAATCACAATAGGGGCACTTGCGGACACACCACGGCAAATGGACATAGATTGCCCTGCTAGGGCTAGCCACCGGTCAGCCACTCCGGATGAGTGTTTAAAAAGTCATTCAGTAGGGCAAGGGCTTGAGCGCGATGACTCGTTGTCATTTTCTCCTCCGAGCTATACTCGGCAGCGGCTCTATCGGAGCCGCTTGGCAAAAACACAGGATCATAGCCAAAACCATTCCTGCCCTGAGGTGCTGTTAAGATCCTTCCTTCCCAAACCCCATTACAGATAACGGGCGTAGGATCCTCTGCGTGACGCATGAGGACTAGGCAACAATGGAAGCGTGCGCTGCGCTGAGTCTTGTCTGCCATGGCAAGGAGTAGCTTCCGATTGTTTGCTTCATCACCCTGGTTGTCGGCATAGCGAGCGGAATAAATACCTGGCTTACCACCGAGTGCATCAACCGCAATACCAGAGTCGTCAGCAAGGGCTGGGAGACCGCTAAGTTTCGCGGCATGGCGAGCTTTCTTGATGGCATTCTCGACAAAACTCAGACCATCTTCAACCGCATCGGGAATGTTTAATTCACCCTGAGAAATCACGGTAATCCCGCGATGCTCTAATTGGCGATTGAGTTCAGCGAGCTTCCCTTGGTTGCTGCTCGCGAGTACGAGTTTACTCATCTTCGATGTACATCTGTTGATGGAAGGTAGCCTCACCTCGACTGCCATCGTCGAAGCCCGCTAGGATAAACACGCGAAGCGTCTCTCGGTCGGTGTAGCGAATCTGGGCAATATAGTAGGTGACTTCGCCTTCATTTATGGGTGTAAATTCGAGTTCGGTCCGCTGCCCTAGAATGTTAAGAATATGAGCACGTAATAGACCAGGTTTTCCCAGTGAAAATTGGTCGACGCCTTCAGGCTTAGTCAAGGCAACGGTCAACGTTGCCATATTAGGCGCGCGCACCAAGCCGAGCGCATTCGCGGAGCTTGCGTCCATCATCTGCGAGTTGAACAGGGTATGGTAGATACGAATACCATTGCCATCGCTATAGAGTTTGTTTTGGGCTAGTGTCGGAGCCGAGACGAAGCACAGTAAGAGTAAAAAAATTCGAATCATAGTTATCTCAACGTTCCAGTTGGTAAAGCGCTGTCTCAGCGAAAAAGTTAGGCCAGAGTCGGGATAGTATGCCGCCGGTTTTTGTGGCGCCATCACCTGATATCATTGCTTTGGCCGAAATTCGATAGTTGTTTTCGCGACAAAAGTCTTCAAAGTCACTCACGGTAAAGAAGTGAATGTTAGGCGTGTCGTACCAAGAGTAAGGCATATAGTCCGATACTGGCATTCGCCCCTTTAACGCTAAGTATAGCCTAGGACGCCAATGGCCGAAGTTGGGAAAGGTAATGATGCAACGTTTGCCAACGCGCAGCATATCCGCGACCAACTTATCTGGACGATTAACTGCCTGCAATGCCTGAGTCATTACGACGGCATCGAAGCTTTCATTGTCAAAGCGCGAAAGTCCTTTGTTGAGGTCCTGTTCAATGACCGAAATCCCACGCTCAATACACTGTTGAATATTTTGCTCATCGATCTCGAGCCCAAGTCCGTGAATTTGCTTCTGCTGGTGGAGAAATTGAAGGAGCAAACCGTCGCCACAGCCAAGATCCAAAACTCGAGAGCCGCTGTTTAGCCATTCGCCCACCAGAGCGAAATCACGACGAATATTAGTCATGCAAAACCCTCTTCATATAGGCAGATAGAATAGCTTCGTACCGCGAATTCGGAATTAAAAAGGCGTCGTGGCCCTTATCTGACTGTATCTCGGCATAGCTAACGTTCTTACCAGCTTTGATCAGTGCGTCAACAATTTCCTCCGAGCGTTTGGGAGAAAAACGCCAATCAGTGGAAAACGCCAACACGAGGAACTTCGCATTGGTTGCGGCAAACGCCTGTTCGAGTTGATTGTTGAAATCTCGAGCTAAATCGAAGAAGTCGAGGACGCGAGTTAGCAAGACATAGCTATTGGCGTCGAATCGATTAGCGAAGCCACTGCCCTGATGTTGTAGGTAGCTCTCCACCTGGAATTGGATATCATCACCCTGTCCCAGCGCAAAGCTACCCTTGCGGAGTTCACGGCCGAATCGCTGATTCATTCCGTCGCCAGAAAGGTAAGTCACGTGACCAATCATACGCGCGAGCGCCACGCCGGTTTCAGGCTTAGCGCCTTTAGCTTTGAACTGACCATGATGAAACGACGGATCGGCTTTTATCGCCTGACGAGCCAATTCATTAAACGCGATATTCTGTGCTGTGAGGTGGCTAGCAGAAGCGATAACAATGCAGTGGCGTAGTGCATCGGGGTAGTCCACACACCAGCGCATGGCTTGCATGCCGCCTAAGCTTCCACCGACGACTGCGGCCCATTGGGAAATACCGAGTTGGCCCATCAGCCAATGTTGGCACTTAACCCAATCACGAACACGAAGGCTCGGGAATTGCTCTGCCCAGGGCTCGCTCGTTGCGGAGTTTAAACTCGCTGGCCCGGTACTACCATTGCAGCCGCCGATATTATTGACACCTACGACGAAGAATTGGTTGGTATCAATAGCTTTGCCGGGCCCTACGTAGTCACTCCACCATCCGGATTTATCATCCTCGGCAGAATACTTTCCCGTAACATGTTGGTTACCGGTCAGTGCGTGACAAATCAAAATAGCGTTGCTAGCTGACGCGTTAAGTTCGCCGTAGGTCTGCACGGCGAGACGATAACTCTCTAACTTACCACCATTGGCGAGCTCTAATACGTCGTTATGCTCGAAGAACTGATCGTGAACAATTAGGGATTGAGTAGCCAAAGCTTAGCCTTAAATGAGTGCTATCGAAGTATTTGTCTAGCGGATCCAGCCAAACACGCCACCGATCATTCCAACGCCTGATGCCACATTATAGAGTAGCCCTTCACCAATAATGATGATCAAAAAGGCGATGATTGGACTGAGGTCTATCCCGCCGGTAGCAGGCATCAGCCGGCGGATTGGCGCGGTTATTCCATGGCCTATTTGCATTACCAACTGAGCGGCAGGATGGCTATGAGTAGCAGGGATCCAGCTGAGAATGACGGTGATTAAGAGAATCCACCAGAGCATTTTCACGATAAGTAACGGCAGAGCAATGGCCGCCCAAGCAATTTGCTTCGCGAAATCTAAACCGATTCCATTGACTAGGCTGACCACGCAGCCCATGACTAAGGTCAGCACGAGTGCTAACACAACCGAGGCAGAGTCAACAGGCCCTAGCGGCGGGATCAGTCGGCGCAACGGGGTAAGCAGCGGGCTCGTCGCAGTCATCACAGTTTGTGCCAGCGGGTTGTAATAGTCCGCTTTAGCTAATTGCATCAGCAAGCGAACTACGACTAAGCCGATGAAGAGCGTACCTAGCGTATGAACAATTAGGGTAATGATGTCTGCGAAGGACATGGTTATTCTCCGTGCTTTAGTTGAAACAACTCGGCCATTTCGTGGGCTCGTTGTCTGCAGTCTATCATGGCTGAAGCAACGATGCCGTGCAGATTTTCCGAAGTAAAACGGTCAATGGCCTGCGCGGTGGTGCCCCCTGGACTCGTTACCTTGCGGCGCAGCTCAGCAGGCTCATCTTCACTGCTTATGGCCATGCGCGCGGCGCCTAGCGCAGTTTGCTTAACCATAGCCGCCGCGTCTTCGGGGCGTAGCCCCTGGGAAATTGCTGCATTAATCATCGCCTCCATGAAGAGAAAGAAATAGGCGGGAGCGGAGCCCGCTGCCGCGATAACTGAGTCAATCTCCGCTTCGGTTTGGCAGGTGTGAACTAGGCCAAGTGGGTGGAATAGCTGGGCAACCGTTGAACGATCTTCCTCGCTACAGTTACTACTATAAAACACGCCCGAAACGCCTGTCTTGACCAGGCATGGGGTATTCGGCATGACACGGCAAATGGCATTGTTGGGGAGAAAGTGCTCATAGTTCTTAAGCGGCACGCCAGCGGCGACAGTAATCACCAGTGCATTCTCTGGGATATTCGCGGCGAGCGCGGCGAGCAGGTCATTCATATGTACTGGTTTAACACCTAGTACTACAACACTGGCTCCCGCTACGGCCGTCATGTTATCCGCGCTGGTATTCAGGCCTTTGGCTGCCCATTGCGCGCGTTTGTGTTCACTCCGGTTGGTTGCCCATAGCGTTGTTGGGGGAATACCTGCCGAGAGCATTCCCTCGATAATGGCACCACTCATATTGCCGGCACCGATAAAAACGATTTTATTCATGCGTTATCCCCTGGGTAATCACGTGCACCAAATATATCGGTGCCGACTCGAACCATAGTGCTCCCCGCGTTAATCGCCAGTTCAAGATCTGCGGACATTCCCATGGAGAGAGTGTCTAGCTGCGGAGCGTGGTCCGGGAAATGTTGCTGGAGTTGCTTCAGCAGCTGGCTGAGGCGATTAAAACTGTCTTGTGTGTGTTTTGCACTCGCTTTAGCGGTCGGGATCGCCATGAGGCCGCGCAGCGTTAGCGCTTCAAGCGCCATGATGTGCTCCACAAGCGAGCCAAGTTCGTTTTTATCCACGCCGGCTTTCGATGCCTCGTTGTCGATATTAACCTGAATGCAGACATTAAGCGGGAGCATGTGATCTGGACGTTGATCGTTGAGTCGCGTGGCAATCTTCTTTCGGTCGACGGTATGGACCCAATCCGCTCGTTCCGCTACCGGACGAGTTTTGTTGCTCTGAAGCGGGCCTATGAAGTGCCAGCAGAGTTCAAGTGCAGCTAACGCATCAACCTTTTCGACAAATTCCTGCACGTAGTTTTCGCCAAAGTGGGTCTGCTCGCAAGCCGCTGCCTCGCGAATAGCGCTTTGCGGTTTCGTCTTACTGACGGCCAGAATGAGGACTGCGTCGTCTTTTCGACCGCTATTTTGTGATGCAAGTTGTACTCGATGCCTCACAGTGGCTATATTGGTGGCAATCATAGTCATAATTTAGGGCGTCTTTATCAATGGACATTACTGAACTCCTCGCCTTTTCCAATAAGCAAGGGGCATCTGATTTACACCTTTCGGCAGGTTTGCCGCCAATGATTCGTGTGGACGGCGATGTACGCCGTATTAATCTTCCGCCAATGGATCATAAAGCAGTTCATAGTTTGATCTATGAAATTATGAATGACAAGCAGCGCAAGGATTTTGAAGAATTTCTGGAAACTGACTTTTCCTTTGAAGTGCCAGGCGTGGCACGATTCCGTGTTAATGCGTTTAATCATAATCGCGGATCGGGTGCGGTATTTCGTACGATTCCCTCTAAGGTATTAACCATGGAAGACTTAGGCATGGGTCAGGTTTTCCGTGATATCTCCATGATTCCCCGCGGTATTTGTTTGGTGACGGGGCCCACGGGCTCAGGAAAATCAACTACCCTAGCCGCAATGCTCGACTATATTAATGATAATAAGTACGAGCATATTCTCACGATTGAGGATCCTATCGAATTTGTTCACCAATCGAAGAAATGCTTGGTGAACCAGCGAGAAGTTCACCGCGATACCTTAGGCTTCAATGAAGCGCTTAGATCGGCATTACGAGAAGATCCCGATATTATTCTAGTTGGTGAGATGCGTGATCTAGAAACTATTCGCTTAGCACTTACCGCAGCGGAGACCGGACACATGGTCTTCGGAACCCTGCACACGAGCTCTGCTGCCAAAACCATTGACCGAATTGTGGATGTGTTCCCAGCCGAAGAAAAATCGATGGTTCGTTCAATGTTATCTGAATCACTACAGGCGGTTGTTTCACAAACATTGCTGAAGAAAGTCGGCGGTGGGCGAGTAGCTTGTCATGAAATTATGCGTGGCACACCTGCCATTCGAAATCTAATTCGTGAAGACAAAATCGCCCAGATGTATTCAGCTATTCAAACTGGTGGCTCAGTTGGAATGCAGACCTTAGATCAGGGTTTACAGGACTTAGTAGCGCGTAATTTGATTACTCGCGAAAATGCTCGAGAAAAAGCCAAAGTGCCGGAAAATTTCTAAGGTGGAAGTATGACAGAATTTGATCGCATGTTGGCCTACATGACAAAGAAAAAGGCCTCGGATCTTTTCATAACTTCGGGTTGTGCGCCGTCGGTTAAATTAAACGGTAAGTTATCACCGATTGCCAAACAGATCCTATCTGCCGAGCAGTCCAAAGCGCTGGTTCTCAGTGTGATGAATCAAGAGCAGCGCGAGGAGTTCCTCGAGCATCGTGAGCTTAATTTCGCTATTGCCAGAGATAATATTGGCCGTTTTCGAGTTAGCGCTTTTTATCAGCGTAACGATGTGGGCATGGTGCTTCGGCGTATCGAAACCGAGATACCCTCGGTAGCGGGACTTAGCTTACCATCAGTGATCAAAGATCTGGCCATGACCAAGCGTGGCCTAGTTATCTTTGTGGGAGCCACCGGAACAGGTAAGTCGACCTCATTGGCTGCGATGATTGGCCATCGAAATGAAAACTCCCATGGTCATATTATTTCAATTGAAGATCCTATTGAATTCGTCCATCCGCACAAAGGCTGCATCGTGACTCAGCGCGAAGTAGGAATTGATACCGAGTCATACGAAGTAGCGCTAAAGAACACGCTCCGACAGGCGCCTGACGTTATTATGATTGGTGAGATTCGCTCTCGCGAAACGATGGATCATGCTATTGCATTTGCCGAGACAGGTCATTTGTGTCTAGCTACGCTTCACGCTAACAATGCGAACCAAGCGTTAGATCGAATATTGCACTTTTTCCCCGCAGACCGACACAGTCAGCTGTGGATGGATTTGAGTCTAAACCTACGTGGGATTGTGGCGCAGCAGTTAATTCCTACCCCCGATGGTGGGGGGCGTCGCGCCGCGCTTGAGGTGTTGTTAAACACACCATTAGTAGCAGATCTAATACGTAAGGGTGAGGTAGCTGAACTCAAGCCCGTGATGAGTAAGTCTCGTGAATTGGGAATGCAGACATTCGATCAAGCTTTGTTTGACCTCTATGATCAAGGCGAGATTACTTATGAAGATGCGCTTGCGTGTGCGGATAGTCCGAATGACCTTCGTCTACTAATCAAACTGCAATCCGAATCGAGCGCGGAAGATCTTAATTCGGCTGCCAGTGAATTCAGCCTTCTCCATACGGATGATAAAAACAACCGATTCTGATTAGTGTTGTTTGCTTAGCCAGCCCTCTAGAATCATTCGGGCGGCGATAGAGTCAACGGGGTTTGTTTTGTAGCTACCCCTACGGCCCCTTAAATGTGCCTCGTGCTTCGCTTCGCGTGTGGTAAGGCGTTCATCTGCCATTTCAACAGGAAGCTTAAATCGCCCGTTGAGACGGTTGCCAAAGCGTCTAGCAGACTGACACATCTCAGATTCTGAGCCATCCATGTTTAATGGCAACCCCACTATTAGAGTGTGTGGCTGCCATTCATTAATTAATGCTTCCATTTCCGCCCAATGTGGGGCGCCGTTCACTGCACTGAGGGGTTTCAGTTCGCTCGCAGTCCCGGAAATAGTCTGACCTACGGCACAGCCGATGGAGCGCATGCCAAAATCGAAGGCGAGTACGAGTTGGTTGCTCATTGGATAGGTTTGTTGCTCATTAGCAGGTTGAGGTCAATCCCGAGAAGCGCTTCGGCGCGTTTGCGCCGTTCACTAGAGCGGGTGTTAAATAGTACTTGGCGACTCAGTGGTAGGCACATCCAGTCATCGGCAAGGATTTCGGCCTCGAGCTGCCCAGCCTCCCAACTAGCATAGCCTAATATCACTAGGGATTGGCGAGGACCTAGGTTACGAGAAATATCTTCCAAAATAGTTTGGCTGGTGGTGAGAAACACCTCTTTGCCAAGATCGATAGTGTGCTCCCAATTCTTACCTCCCGAGTGGAGGATAAAGCCGCGCTCAAGTCCCAACGGCCCACCCTGGTAGACAGGTTTTTCGGCACTTTTGTTGTCTGCAGACAAGTCGAGGTCGACCAATAGCTCGCCAAGATTATGGCTGGATGGTTTATTGATTATCAAGCCAAATGCGCCATCGTCATTGTGTTCACAGACCAGTACTAGGGCGTCTTGGAAAATACCGTCACTAATTTTCGGCGTCGCAACTAAAAACTGTTGTGCTAAAGAGTTTTTCATACTGTTACCTGCTAAAACCTATTGTGTCCCCAAACGACCAGTGGGTTCAAAGCGCCATGTTCGAATAATGTCAAGTTGATCAGTAGAGCTACGAATAGCGTCTGGAAATGGCGGATAAGGCGCTGCTTCGCGGACGATATCAATGGCTGCTTGGTCCAGCACTTGGACTCCAGAGGACTGAAGAAGTTCGACACTTTGCAGCGAACCATTAGCCAGTACACTAACTTTCAGGCGGAGACTACCGAATAACCTCCTAGCTCTTGCCTCTGAGGGATAGTGAGTGTTGCCATAATCTTCTACCTGCTGGCGCCAGCGTTCGAGATAGGCTGCGTCGGCCGCCGCTTTGGTAGACACCGCCGTAAGTGTTCTAACTCGAGGGCGATTAGCATAGAGCTGCTGGAGTTCGTGCACCCTAGCTTCTAAGACCGCGATTTGAGGGGATAGAGAGCCGTCTCCAGACTGAGGGTCGTCGGAGGGCATTGGAGCAGCCTCTGTAGGCAGCAGCATGATTAAGCTAGCACTCTGCTGCCAAGCTTTACTGAGCTGAGCTTGTGTGTCAGCTAACTGTCCAGCATGCAGATCGTTGGCGTCGCCGTGATCGGCTATTTGCTGCAGTTGGGCGGAGTTAAGCTCTAGCACCTCATCCTCGGACCCGGAACCCTGTTGCGAGGCCTGAGCGAGGAAGTCGGCTTCGTTTGGGTTATCCTCGTTTCGCACCGCCACGGTCACTCTCATTTGCGAGCTATCTAGCGAGTGCTCAGGCGCGCTAATGTGAATGCCGAAAATAAGTGCGGCATGCACAATTGCGGCGATAAACACAGTGAAGCCTAGGCGATCGCCGGCGCCAATTTGTGGGGATGTAGCTGCCATCTCGCTCCTAGAGCTCTCGGTTCTGTTCAATTGCAATAATCAGCTTATCGGCAATATTGATGTCATAACTGGCTTCAATCTCGCGTAAGCAGGTTGGGCTGGTAACATTAATCTCGGTCAAATAGTCGCCGATTACATCCAAGCCAACAAATAATAACCCTTTTTCTACCAGCGAGGGCGCGACTTGGCTCGCAATCCAGTGATCTCGTTCAGAAAGAGGCTGCGCTACCCCAGTTCCGCCGGCGGCTAGATTGCCACGTAGTTCGCCCTGACTTGGTAGCCGTGCTAACGCATAGGGGATTACCTCCCCGTTAACAATTAGAATACGTTTGTCTCCCTGTTTAATCTCCGGCAAATAGCGCTGCGCCATAATGGGAGTTTTGCCATGTTCAGTGAGGGTTTCCAGAACAACACCAATGTTAGAATCGCCTTCCTTGATGCGAAAAATACCACTACCCCCCATGCCATCAAGTGGTTTAAAGATAGTGTCGCCCTGTTGCGCATGAAATGCTCGCAACTGTTTTGCGCTAGCGGCAACCATTACAGGTGGGCAGCATTGTGGAAACCAGGTAGCGAATAGCTTTTCGTTGCAGTCGCGTAGGCTCTGTGGCCGGTTGACAATTAGCGTGCCCTCGCGCTCAGCCATTTCAAGCAGATAGGTGGCATAGATGAAGTTCATATCAAAGGGCGGGTCTTTGCGCATTAGCACGGCATCGACGTCCGCGAGTGGACGTGTTACTTCGGGGCCTAATTCGTAGAAATGCTCCGGATTCTCGAAGACTGATAATGGCTGCATACTTGCCATTGCTCGGCCTTCAGCGAGAAAAAGGTCTTCGGGCGTTAGGTACCAAAGTTTGTGGCCACGAGCTTGTGCGCTCCATAGGAGTGCAAGGCTAGTGTCTTTTTTGAAATTGATCTTGTCTATAGGGTCCATGACAATGGCGATATGTAGACTCATGCGGTCCTCACTGTTAAGTAGTGCTCACTTTCGCTGCATAATGCCAGCGATTCTTGGTGCTGTTTAATAATTGAGTAGCTTGTTTCTAGATTAACACGTAAAAATCTGTTAAAAGATAGGTAATCATAAGAGGTTAGTAAAAACCCTCAGTTCTAGCATTATAGAAAACAAGGATCTTACCATGAGCGTAAGTTTAGAAAACGTTAAGGTCATGGTCATTGACGATAGTAAAACCATTCGCCGTACCGCGGAGACACTTCTTGCTAAAGCAGGTTGTGAGGTAATTACTGCGGTTGATGGCTTTGACGCGCTGGCCAAAATTGCTGACAGTCGCCCAGATATCATTTTCGTAGATATTATGATGCCTCGCTTAGATGGCTATCAAACCTGTGCCCTGATAAAGAATAACAGTGAGTTCAAAGGGACGCCTGTGATCATGTTGTCATCGAAAGATGGCTTGTTTGATAAAGCCAAAGGAAGAATTGTAGGTTCAGATGAATATCTAACTAAGCCCTTTGGCAAAAGTGAACTGATGAATGCGATTCAATCGCACATCAACCCAACCGAGAAGTCAGCTTAAGCTGAACCGTATTACCGATAAGAGAATTGCATTGTGGCTAAGATTTTAATTGTAGATGACTCCCCCACGGAAACTTATAGATTCCGCCAGGTTCTTGAGAAGGCTGGACACGAAGTATTAGAGGCGCACTCCGGAGAGGATGGCGTGAAAATGACCAAAGCTAACTTCGTGGACTTGGTGTTAATGGATGTGGTTATGCCAGGGCTAAACGGCTTTCAGGCAACCCGTCAATTGTCAAAAGATGCCGCGACTTCGGAAGTGCCGGTGATAATCGTGACCACCAAAGATCAGGAAACTGATCGAGTATGGGGTAAGCGTCAGGGTGCAGTGGGCTATTTGACTAAGCCCGTCACCGATTCGGTTCTGTTGAAAGCGGCAGAACGAGTGCTTGCCGGCGAAGTGCTGGTTTAGGCGTCTTATGAGCACAGATACCGCTGCCTTCGATAGCCTCCTTTCCGTAGCACAGCACAGTCTCAGGCACGCTGCGGGCTTGCCGGCTCAGATAGAGCGTCGCACCTATTGGAGCGGTGTGGGCTTTGAGCTAATGGGTGAGCGCATTGTAGTGGCCATTGATGATGTGGTTGAAACCTTAGAACTACCGGCTCTCACACGTCTCCCTGGGGTGCAACCTTGGGTCCGTGGGGTCGCTAACGTTCGAGGTCGACTACTGCCAATTACTGATCTTGCAATATTGCTTGGTGGCGAGCGAAGAAAAGGCGCGAAGAATCGTGTTCTAGTCGTCGAGCAAGGTGAATTATTTGCAGGTTTGTTAGTAGATGATGTATTCGGCATTCAGCATTTTCCGGAAGATGAAATCCTTGGGGAAAGTGGTGAAAACGAGCGGCTTAAACCCTTTGTTATTGGCGCTTATGCCGCAAAAGATAGCATTTGGTCGGTGTGCTCGATGGAAGAAATTCTCAGTAAGTCAAATTTTATGAGTGCTGATCAGCGCTCGATATTAACGATTAATAATAACGAGCCGTCGTAATCGACGTGCAATTTGTTAAGTAAAGGCGAGGCGACGCCAGGAGCTTAAAATGAGGAAACAGAGTACTGGAGCAGGCAAGGGTCAATTAATTGGCTTAGTAAGCTTCCTGTTGGTAATTGTCTTAGGTGGGGTAGGCTTTGGCTTCTTCATGCTAGGTGAATATGAACGTCAAGATGCGGCAGCTCGTCAACAGTTGGCAGACTTACGTGCCGACTCGTTGGCCTTGGTTGTGGCATCGCAGGACTCGTTGGCGGGCCAAGAAGACGCGTTTTTGCGCTTGTCAGGCTCCTCGCAGTCGCTGAACCGTAACTGGCAGGGTTTGCGCGATAAGCTAGCGGCTCAAAACGTTAATGCCGAGCAGCTAACGCTAGTCTCTCAAAACGCAGACACGATTTACACCGCGGCGACCGCACTTGACGCTAACCGCGATACCATCTTGTTCCTCCACCAGGTTGCCTCGCGTTTGAATGAAACCATTCCTATTCTTCAGCAGGAATACAACAACGTTGTTGAGTCATTGCTTGAGGAAGGGAATGATGCGCAGCAGGTTGCTCTGGCTCAGATGCAATCTTGGCGAGCGGAGCGTATTGCACGTAACGTTGATAAAATGCTGGCGGGTACTGCCGATGCTGATGAAGCGGCTGACGTTTTTAACTACGATGCAAGTCTGTTTGGTGAGGTTCTAAATGCGCAGTTAGAAGGTAGTATTGCCTTGGGCATTGCACCCATCGAAGATGAGTTCGCACGCGAGTCTCTTGTCGAAATTCTAAGCTTGTTCTCGTTCGTAGATGAGTCAGTTGATGAAATTTTTGCTGCGACTCCGGCGCTTCTAGAATCTCGATCTGCCGGTGCAGATGTTTTGAATACGTCGCCGACATTCCAGACCCAACTTGATGAGTTAAATACCATCATCAATGCTCTGAGCGGTATGCGCGACATCAACCAACAGATGGTGACCATTGCGGCAGCGATTGCTGTAGGTTTGATGATGTTGATCGCCCTACTTTACAACCGCCGAAGCGCTGATCGCACTGCGACCGTTGAGCGTGAAAACGAACGTAACCAGAATGCGATTCTACGATTACTCGATGAGCTAGCTGACTTGGCTGAAGGTGATTTGACCACCACAGCAACGGTAACCGAGGACTTTACTGGCACCATTGCTGACTCCATCAACTACACCATTGACCAATTACGCGAGCTTGTTACTCGAATTAACAACACTGCAACACGAGTAACCAGCGCGGCTCAGACTACTCGAGCAACTGCCTTAACGCTTGCTGAAGCGTCGGATCACCAGGCCCAGGAAATTGCGGGTGCATCGGCTGCAGTAAACGAGATGGCGGTAACCATTGACCAAGTATCAGCTAACGCGGCTGAGTCCGCGGGTGTTGCGGAGCGATCAGTATCGATCGCAGCAAACGGTGCCGAGGTTGTACAGAGCACCATTTCTGGAATGGATAACATTCGTGAACAGATTCAGGAATCTTCGAAGCGTATTAAGCGACTTGGTGAATCGTCACAGGAAATTGGTGATATCGTATCCTTGATTAACGATATTGCGGACCAGACCAACATTCTAGCTTTGAACGCTGCAATTCAGGCATCGATGGCGGGTGAAGCTGGTCGAGGCTTCGCGGTTGTTGCGGATGAGGTTCAGCGACTAGCAGAACGTTCAGCAAACGCAACCAAGCAGATTGAAGGCCTAGTTAAAACAATTCAGAATGATACTAATGAAGCGGTTGTTTCGATGGAGCAAACTACTGCAGAAGTAGTTAACGGTGCTACCTTAGCGGAGCGAGCTGGTGTTTCACTCGAAGAGATCGAGAACGTATCGTCGAACTTGGCTGAATTGATTCAGAATATTTCTAACGCAGCGCGTCAGCAGGCTGCATCTGCAGGTCATATTTCGACTACCATGAACGTGATTCAGGAAATTACAGTACAGACTTCGCAGGGTACGAGTGATGCGGCAGACTCGATTGGACAGCTAGCAGAAATGGCCGTTGAGTTACAAGATTCGGTGGCAGGCTTCAAGCTCCCGAGTGATGTGGCGGAAGATGTTTCTGAAGATGCTATTGATGAATTGATCGATCTTGCAGATGAAGAGTCACCCGTTCCAACCACCGTTGGTTAAGGGTTGAGTCTAAGTTTTGACGGATATTGATATTGCGCGGTGGGAGGAATACCTCGAGCACCGAACTGGGGTATTCCTTAGCGCCCGTTCCGCGCATGTCAAAGGTGCGGTAAAGCGGCGAATTGCAGCCTCGGATGCGGCACATGAAGATGCATACTGGGAGTTGATGCAAGGGCCCGGAGCGGCATTAGAGTGGTCGCTTCTGGTTGATGAGCTTGTCGTTAAGGATACGCGCTTTTTTCGTCATCGTGCATCGTTTGAATTTCTACGCGAGCACATTAATGGGCGATTAGCAGAGGGGTCTATTGGTTCGCTCTATAGCCTCTGGAGTGTCGGTTGTTCTTCTGGCGAGGAAGCGTGGTCACTGGCAATGGTAGCCAATGATTGCTTCAATCTTGCGGTTGAGCACGACGGATACTTTGCAGTCCAGGGAACTGACGTCAGTATGCAGGCAATTAGCCAGAGTCGAGACGGCGATTATGGACAGCAGCAGGTGGCACAGCTAACGACGGGAGAGCGTAAGCGTTATTTGGAATCGATCGATCGGCGCTACCGAGTCAAGCCAGAACTGCGACAGCGCGTGGCGTTCAACGTGGGTAATATTATTGAAATGAGCAGAGATGGCCTCAAATATGACGTCCTGTTCTGTCAGAATCTATTGGTTTACTTCCGTAAGTGGAGACGCCGTCGAGTGCTAGATCTAATGGTCTCGAGAATGAACGTTAAAGGATTGTTAATCATTGGTCCCGGAGAGATGACTCAATGGCAACATCCGAAGTTACAATTCGTTGGTAAGGGTGATGTTGTCGCTTACCAAAAAATAATAGAATAAAAAAGGTAGATGTTATGGCGGTTGACCGTAACTTCACAGCACTGGATTGGATTTCATCCGAACTAGACGAAGTACTAAATGCTGCAACACAGTCATTAAACCAATGGCTACAAAAGACAGACGATGAAGCTCAACTTCGCTTTTGCCTGAGCTACTTACACCAATCTGCCGCTAGCTTACGAATGGTAGAGTGCTATGGTGTCGCGGTTTTAGCAGAGGAGCTAGAACTGCTTTGTCATGCGATTATCACCAGCCGTGTAGCTGAAGTTAGTCGTGCAACCAGCGTTCTCCGCAAGGGAATTGAAAGCTTACCTGTTTTCGTCAAGGCTGCTGTTGCAGAACGCGCAGATGATCCTTTGCCACTATTGCCTATCCTTAATGATATTCGTGCAGTTAGGTCACATAACCTGTTCAGCGAAACGCCAATATTCCTCCCAAATCTTGCACCACTAGAGACTGCGTCGACGAGTCATGTTGAGCCGAAGTTTGATGAAGCTACACTCAAGGGCGCAATCACCAAGCTTCGGAAGATGTATCAATATGCATTACTTGCATTATTGCGAAAACAAGATCAAGAAAAGGCGGCTACTTATTTAGTTGAAGTGACACTTCGAGTCTCAACCATTACTAAACAGACATCGGTTGAACCGATTTGGGATCTGGCTTACCTGCTTGCTTGCCGACTCAAGGAAGGCGAGGCAAAACCCTCTGATGCTTTGCTATTCGTGCTTCGGCAGCTTGATCGACACCTTAAGTTCATTGAACAGCACGGTGCGAGAGCACTCATCGAGATGGCGCCGCGTGGCCTAATTAAAAATCTCTTGTACGAAGTTGCAATGCTTAGCAGCTCGGCTGATCACGTTAAAGCGGTTCGCAAGCGATATGGCCTTGCAACGGCTCTGCCACGTCTCGAGGTGGACGCAGACTCTGGGAATGCTTGGCCTGTGCTAAGCGCAGTTGATCGTCTGCGAATTGTCGCCGCGATTCGCCTCGAGCTGAACGATGCTAGACGCACCTCAGAGCAATTTAATCACGTTGCTCAAACGGGTAATCAGCGACGCCTCATAGGATCGTTGCGTCGCGCCACCGACGCGCTTTCTCTTTTAGGTGAAGGCAAGTACTCGGGGCAGCTTGAAGCGCTTCTGCGAAATATCGTTAGCGATGAGGTGAGTGACTATTCATTCGCTATTAGAACCATAGACAAAGTCCTAGAGCAGCTTCTCAAAATTGAGGCTGGGCGGCCTACCGAAGAATCGGTAGAACGCGATGCTCAGCAGTATCGAGCAGTCGATGAAGCGCTCACTGGACTGGAAAGCTGTAAAGAGGCGATCAGCGAATTTATCGCTCAACAATTTAACCCGGCCGCCATCGGACCGGTTCCTAAACTCCTGACCGATGCCCGGTTTTGCCTGGAAGCTGCTGAGGAGTTGGATGCAGCCCGAGTACTCGGCGCGTTAGCGCGATATGCGAAGGAGCGACTCGCCCGTGGCGATCGGGTTGAGTGGAGCGAGCTTGATACATTGGCAAGCGCAATCACCGCGGTTGAGTACCTCGTTGAGAGTATCAATATCTCGGGGGCCGAACGCGAACGTCTCACGCTTCAAGCACAGAACGATGTCGCTAAATTGGGTTATGCGGTAGCTCCCGTATCATCGACTATTGATTTATCGAAGCCACCTATAGATACCAATGATATCCCCCAAATAGTTGCGTCTACCGATATTGAGTCAGACGTTTCGTCAATGCCTGAAAAGCCCGATGACGAAGGCACTTCCGAAGCGATCACCTCTTCGAGAAATGAAGCGGCAGGGACGGTAGCGCGCCCCGATATTGATGAAGAGATACTCGAAATATTCTTAGAAGAAGTTGAAGAGGTGCTTGCGCACATTGATGTCCATTTTGCCCTGTGGTGCGCGGATCGGAGTGATCGTAGTGCACTCACTGAGTTTCGACGTGCCTTCCATACGTTGAAAGGAAGCGGCCGAATGGTGGGTGCGCAATCACTCGGCGACGTAGCCTGGGCCGTAGAGGACTATTTAAATCGTCTCCTAGATGGTGGCGTAGTCGCGTCCGACCCGGGAATTAAACTTATTCAAAGTGTTCGTGAGCTAGCGCCGCATTTGGTATCCGCCTTTGCAACGGTTCAACCAGACCCAGCTGTTGAATTGCAAGAACGTCTGATTAAAGCAGCCGCTAGCCTCAAGGAAGGAAATTTAGATGCTGCAGCGAAATTGCTGGCTATTGAATCCGACGTGCAGGTTTCTGATGCAGGCTTAGCCGCGGAACTCACCGTAGAGATCGATCACGAGCTTATTGAAATTTTTGTTGCCGAGGCTGAACTCCATCTCGGTGCGATTAAGGATTTCGTGGCTGAGGTTCGCAAAAATGAGCCGCTTGAATATGTTCCAATCGAAGATGTACGTCGAGCGCTTCATACCCTAAAGGGTTCGGCATACATGTCTGATCTCAAAGAGTTGGCGGAGATTGCCGCGCCTGTGGAGCGTTTGACGAAGGCATTGATAGCACACCAAATTAAGGTTGATAAGTCATACACTGACCTACTTGCCGGCGTCGTGACGACAATTGAAGCGTTAATTCCAGAGGTCGTGGCGGGTAACTCAGTTGCTAATTTAATTGATCAGGATGCGTTATTCGCAATGATCGAAGGGCTTCATGATCGTTGGGTTGAGCCAATCCTCGGTGGTGCACCCGGACAGTTTCATAGTTCAAATCCCGAGTTTATCGCCCTGATATCTTCGCCAGCGATTGATGCATTATTCGATGCAGAAGAAATCGTTGACGCTTGGGTTGATGAAGGAAGCGATAGCGCTATTCCTAAGTTAGTTGAGTCCACAAAAGCGCTTTATGATCTGTCACTAAAAACCAACGAAGAGGACTTGTCGGGCTTTATGGCGGGCCTTATTGCCTTGCTCGAAGATCACAGGCTCTCAAGTAACGATGAAACCACCGTCGTTGGCATTCGCCACCTTTGCGATACTTTGATTGACCGAATTAATCAACTAGTCGCTAGTCAGAAGATGACGTCGATTGACAACGAATTAAAGCTTATTGAGCAATTAGTGTCACGATTAGCACTTTCCGTCGACCGCGCGAAGCCTAGTGAAGATCATACTATTGACGGTGATGCTGACACTGCAGAAACTGAACTCACGCAGTCTGAGGCTCAAGCCCCTCTTGAGGTGGTTGCAGACGATAAGACTCCCGCGAACATCGATGTGGATCTGAGTGGGCGAGACACGCCGAACGAAGACTATCACAGTGCGACAGAGATGGAGCCAGAGGCAAGCAGTGACGCGTCGGAATTAGTCGGCGAGGACAAACCAGCAGACAGTGTCATCGTTATCGAAGAGCAGCCTGTCAGTGAACCTCAAATTTCGGTGCCGACCGAAACTATGGCGAATGAAGAATCAGCTGAACAAATCAACATAGATGTCGAAGCCGCGATGCTCGAAGTTGATGCTGAAATTCTAACCCTGTTCGTCGAAGAAGCAGAAGAGTTAGTCGTATTGTTGGATTCCGCTGCTGAACTTTGGAATCAGGATACTGCTGCGGCTGCGCCTAATGAAGATATTCAGCGCCATTTACATACCTTCAAGGGTAGTGCACGAATGGCCGGCTTAAACGTTGCTGGCGAGATCGCTCACGATCTTGAAAGTTGGCTGATTCAGTACTTTAAAGCCGATGTATCTACTGCGGAGCGCGGAACACTTAGTAAAGCAATTGATCAGCTTAGATATAGCGTCGAGCAGAGTCGAGCCTGGTTGGGTGTTCAAGATTTCAACCTTATTGAGCGCATACTTCACGGTGACCCTAGCTTAGATGCCGTAAAAGCGATTACTTCGGATGAGCAAGCTACCCTCGAGCTAGCAGATGAATCCAATGCAAATGTCAGCGCCGATGACAGTAACCAAGCGTTGAGCAAACTCGTAGAGGGTAATAGTTCGCCAACAGCGAAGCCAGCTACAAGCTTTGCCGACTTGGCTGGTAACACTCAGTTCGAACATAAAGCTCCCCAAGAAGTCGTTCGAGTTTCTTCTACGTTACTCGATGAAATGGTTAACCTTGCCGGTGAGACGAGTATTGCTCGGTCTCGGGTAGAACAACAAGTTACCGATTTTGCTTTCAACCTTGATGAGATGGATAACACCATTGATCGTTTAAGAGAGCAGGTTCGCCGTCTCGATATTGAAACGGAAGCTCAAATTCTATTCCGTCAGGAGCAGTTGGCCGAATTAGCGAGTGTTGAAGGTTTCGATCCACTTGAAATGGACCGATACACTACACTTCAGCAACTATCTCGCTCACTATCCGAGTCAGCGTCGGATCTGCAAGATTTGAAATCGTCATTACTTGATAATGCGCGAGATACGGAAACCCTTCTACTCCAGCAAGGGCGTATTAATACGGACCTACAGGAAGGCTTGATGCGTAGCCGGATGGTTATGTTCTCTCGTCTTGTACCAAGATTAAGGCGCGTAGTTCGACAGGTATCAACGGACTTAGGTAAGCCAGTTAGGCTCGAACTTGGTAACGTTGAAGGCGAGCTCGACCGAAACATGCTGGATAAAATGGTTGGGCCATTGGAGCATATGCTTCGTAATGCGATTGACCATGGTATCGAGAGCGCGGAAAAACGCGCGATTAATGGTAAGGAAGCCGAAGGCGTTATTCGGATATTCATTGCACGCGAGGGTGCTCAAGTTGTCATTGGCTTAGCCGACGATGGCGATGGGATCAATGTTGAGCGTGTTCGTCGTAAGGCAATTGACTCGGGCTTGTTAGCGGATTCTTTGGAGCTCAGCGAGCAAGAAATTTATCAGTTTATTTTCCGCCCTGGATTCTCAACCCGTGACGACGTAAGCCAGGTCTCCGGTCGAGGTGTTGGTCTTGATGTAGTAGCTCAAGAAGTACGTCAGCTAGGTGGCCAGATTGAAGTCTTCTCAGAGCAGGGACAGGGGTCCCAATTCGTAGTCCGTTTACCATTTACGTTATCGGTCAACCGCGCCTTGATGATCTCAGTGGCAGACGATACGTTTGCCCTTCCATTATCGAGTGTTGAGGGCATCGCCCGAATTGAGCCGGCACAATTGAGAGCGCTTTATAACAACCCTGAAGCTAAGTTCAATTTTGCGGATCGTGAATATGACTTACGTTATCTAGGAGAAACCATGGGGCTGTCTGCGCAGCCGCAAAGTATCGATGACACCGGAGCTATTCCGTTGGTTTTAGTTAAGACCGACGATCATCACTTCGCCATGCATGTAGATCAACTTCACGGCTCGCGCGAGATAGTGGTGAAGAGTTTAGGGCCCCAGTTTGCGACGACTCCAGGCCTTAACGGCGCCACTATTCTAGGTGATGGTAAGGTCGTTGTGATTCTTGATTTGGTCGCAATGTTACGAGCTGAGCTTGCTCTTGGATACGAAAAGCACGCCCACGAGCTCCTTGAGAATTCAGTATCAACGAGAGAAACGCCATTGATTATGGTAGTCGATGACTCAGTAACGGTTCGTAAAGTGACTAGTCGACTACTAAACCGAGAAGGATTCGATGTTGTGACGGCTAAAGATGGTGTTGACGCGGTTCGCCAACTCCAAGATGTGGTACCTGACGTTATGCTACTCGATATCGAGATGCCGAATATGGACGGTTTTGAGGTTGCACGAACTGTTAAGACCTCGGTGAGGTTAAAGCATGTGCCAATTATCATGATTACCTCACGTACTGGTGAAAAACACCGTGAGCGAGCTAGAGAAATTGGTGTTGAAGACTATATGGGCAAGCCCTATCAAGAAGATCGCCTACTTGCGCAGATCAGGGAGTTTTTGTCTGAGCGCGCGGGGCTGGCTGAGTTCAATTAATGGAAATGCCGTTGATTGGGTTGCTTGCAAACGATTTGTTGGCGCTATCCAAGCAAAGAGCCATCGCTAAAGCTGCGGGTTTTAAGGTCGCCTTTAGTGCCCAGATAGACGAAGCCTGGCAGCCGAATGCTAGCCAGAAGGGTGTAGACTGTTGGCTGCATGGGGCTGGTAGCGACGAGGCCGAATCACAGGCGGTATTGGTCAGCGATGGCGAATTACCAAGCTTTGAGGCGCGAGGCTTTAATAGTTGGGTTGATAGACTAAAACAGCTTGACCAACATGGGTGCCTGTCGCTGTCCAAGTTGGTCATTGTTGCGGCTTCAACTGGCGGCCCTCAGGTAATTAGTGAGTTACTGACCAGCCTGCCGGTGATCGAAGATACGGCGGTGCTCATTGTTCAGCATCAGTCGGTGGGCGCTGAAACCTCGATGATAGAGCAGTTCTCAAAGACCGGGCCATGGCCAGTTGTAGCCGTTAAGTCTGTGAGTCAACTTCGAGGTGGCAGAGTCTATGTCTTGACCGCCGAGGACAAGGTGAGTTTTAGCCGTAATCTAACATTAGCTCGATCAAGTACCCCATGGAGTGGCCAGTTTTCTCCATCGATTGATCACGTTGTAGGCTCTGTAACAACTCGCTTTCGTGGTGAGTGTTTGGTGATCTATTTAAGCGGGTTGAGTGGTGAAGGCCCCAGCGGAGCGCGTCTCGCTCATGGAGCAGGCGCTACCATTTGGGTTCAGGAACCATCGTCAGCGGTTGCTGACGGAATGATTAACGATGTGAAAGATATTATTCATGTTGATGCACAACTACTTCCCAGCGAGATGGCTGATGCAGTGCTCAATTGGACAAAATAAAGGAGGCCTAAGTGTCGTTTGTAGATCATCCATTACTGGAAAAGCCTAGCGTCGACATCCCCACTCTCCTAATGAGCTTGGGCGAAATTAGTGTAGCGCTGCCAACAATGTCGGTAGCGGAAATTGTATCCGGCGTAGTTATTCGGCCCGTAAAAGATGGACCGCAATGGCTGTCAGGTGAAGTGCGCTGGAGAGAGCGTGCGGTGCCGTTGATAGACCTACAATTTTTAGCGACAGAGCGCAGTTACGATTACCAAGAAGGCGATCCTATTGCGGTGTTAAACAGTGCAGGTGGTAGTGATCATTATCGTTTCTTCGCTATTCGACTTCAAACTGTGCCTAGGATTCTGCGTTTGATGGCGCCTGATTTGACGGAGGTCGAGAACGTAGCGCTCCCTGGTATGGCCATGGCGCTAAAAATTAATGAAGTACAGTATTGGTTACCTGATTTAGTGGAAATAGAACAGCACTGGATTTCATTTGTGGAGCGCATAGCGAATCGCTAAGCGAAATCACCGTAAAATTGTTGGAGAATAGTTAGCGCGACAATCGGCGCAGTCTCGGTTCTCAGTACTCGGGGTCCAAAAAGTACCGATTTAAAGCCCGATGCCTCTGCCAAGATAATTTCATTCTCACTTAGCCCACCCTCCGGACCAATCAGTAGCACCGCATTCTTGACCGATAGTTCCTCTTGAAGCTTACTTACCGATCGATGGTGTAATACTAATTTCAGATCGAAGTTACTGCCAAGGGATGGAATAAGTAAAGCCGTGGTGAGAGGTGACTCAACCATCGGACTATGAAAACGGCCACATTGTTCTGCCGCCGCGTCAACAATTCCTTGCCAACTAAGAAGCTTCTTCTCTAGTCGCTCGTCCTTTAACTTGAACTCACTACGTTCCGCAATCATCGGAATGATCCGGCTCACACCCAGTTCGGTTGCCTTTTGAAGTGCATAATCAAAGCGATCACCCTTAGAAATGGCGATACAGAGTGTTATCTCAAGAGGAGATTCAGTTGAGGAAGTGCCTGACTCGGTAACGGCTATCACCGCGGTCTTTTTGCTTGATTGCTCTGCTAGGCTGCCCCTGACAAACTCGCCACTGCCGTTGAATATTTCAACAGCTTGACCGGGCTTGGCGCGGAGAACTTTTAGGAGGTGATGGCTAGGCGCGGTCGATAGCTCGAGCACTTCCACAGGAAGTGTAAGCGCTCGGTCTAGTAAACGGATCAACCTAGCCATTCAGCGTTTAGTACTTGTAGGTCTCAGGCTTGTAAGGGCCTTCAACTGGGACATTAATGTACTCTGCCTGCTGTGTCGTTAGCTGAGTTAACACCCCGCCAAAGCCCGCTACCATGTTGGCTGCAACTTCTTCATCGAGCTTCTTCGGCAGAAGCTCAACGGTGATGTTGGCCGTCTTTTCGGCGCTGGATAGATCGGCAAATTTACGCTCGAAGAGATACATCTGTGCTAAGACCTGGTTTGCAAATGAACCATCCATGATGCGTGACGGATGGCCCGTTGCGTTACCCAAATTCACTAGACGACCTTCTGAAAGCAGAATCAGGTAGTCGTTGGTGGCGCGGTCACGGTGAACTAAGTGCACCTGAGGCTTAACCTCTTCCCATTCCCAGTTCTCACGCATGTATGCGGTATCGATCTCGTTATCGAAGTGACCGATGTTACACACGACACATCCCGGCTTAAGGGCTTTTAGAATGGCTGAATCAGCCACGTTGACGTTACCGGTAGTGGTTACCAGTAAGTCGGTGTTGCTCAGTACTTCAGTGTTAGTATCTTCAACTTTGCCGGTATTAATTCCGTCGTTGTACGCACTGACCACTTCGAATCCGTCCATACATGCCTGCATGGCACAGATTGGATCAATCTCAGTGATACGAACAATCATGCCTTCCTGACGAAGTGACTGTGCTGAACCTTTACCTACGTCACCGTAACCAATCACGAGCGCTTTCTTGCCCGCTAACAGGTGATCTGTACCGCGCTTAATGGCGTCGTTAAGTGAATGACGGCAACCATATTTGTTATCGTTCTTGCTCTTCGTTACCGCATCGTTAACGTTAACCGCGGGAATCTTTAGCTCGCCTTTCTCCATCATTTCGAAGAGGCGGTGAACACCGGTAGTGGTCTCTTCCGTCACACCGTGAATGCGTTCAAGAATCTCTGGGTACTCGTTGTGGATAAGTAACGTAAGATCACCGCCGTCATCAAGAATCATGTTGGCATCCCAAGGCTTATCGTCCTTGAGGATGGTCTGATGTAAGCACCACTCGTACTCTTCTTCGGTTTCACCCTTCCAGGCAAAAACGGGAACGCCAGAAGCTGCGATAGCCGCGGCCGCTTGGTCCTGTGTAGAGAAAATGTTACAGCTTGACCAGCGAACTTCAGCACCCAATGCCACCAGTGTTTCAATCAGCACGGCGGTTTGAATGGTCATGTGGATACAGCCCAAAATCTTCGCGCCAGCAAGCGGCTTCTCGGCCTGGTAGCGAGCACGAAGTGCCATCAATGCCGGCATTTCCTGTTCGGCAATGTGAATTTCTTTACGACCCCAGTCGGCTAGGTTGATATCGCGGATTTTGTAATCAGTCATGGTTAGTACCTCAAATTCTTTATAGGGCGGCAGCGGCTGTCAGCGCGTCAACCTTGTCAGTTTTTTCCCAGGTGAAGGCGGTGAAGGTCTTGGAGTGTTTGGTAACCACGCCCTTCTCGCTTTCGGTCCATTCATAGGTGTGTTCAAACGGCTTACGACCAAAATGACCGTACGCAGCGGTTAGTTGATACATTGGGTAAAGCAGGTTTAACTGCTTAGTAATTGCATAGGGACGAAGATCGAATACTTCGCGAACGATCTCGGCCAAACGCGCATCGCTCAACTTACCGGTACCAAAGCTGTTAACGGAAACTGAGGTAGGCTCTGCAACGCCGATGGCGTAAGAGACCTGAACCTCAGCACGATCAGCAAGCTGAGCAGCCACTAAGTTTTTCGCTACATATCGACCAATGTATGCCGCACTACGATCTACTTTTGATGGATCCTTGCCGGAGAACGCGCCACCACCGTGACGCGCTGCACCGCCGTAGGTATCAACGATAATCTTTCGACCAGTTAAGCCACAGTCACCAACAGGGCCGCCGATCACAAAATTACCGGTAGGGTTGATGTGATACTTGGTGTCTGCATGAAGCCATTCAGCGGGAAGTTCCGCTTCGATGATTTCACGAAGCACCGCCGCGCGAAGTGTTTCTAACGATACGTCCGGGTCATGCTGAGTTGAAAGAACAACAGCGTCAATAGCTACCGGCTTTCCCGCCTCATCATATCGCAAGGTTACCTGAGACTTGGCGTCTGGGCGCAACCACGGAAGAATCTTGTTCTTGCGGAGATAAGCCTGACGCTGAACTAACTTATGAGAGTAGTAGAGTGCGGCAGGCATAAAATCTTCGGTTTCATTAGTGGCATAACCAAACATTAATCCCTGGTCACCCGCGCCTTGCTCCTCTGGCGCACTGCGATCTACACCTTGCGCAATGTCAGGGGATTGCTTGCCAATGGCATTGATTACCGCACAGGATTCGCCGTCAAAGCCGACTAGCGAGCTGTTGTAGCCAATGTCGGTAATCACCTTACGGACGATATCTTCAAGGTCGACATAGCAGGTAGTCGTAGCCTCGCCTGCAACAACTGCCATGCCAGTCTTCACAAGTGTTTCAACTGCTACACGAGCATGGGGGTCGCGCGCGATCATGGCGTCTAAAATGGCGTCCGAGATCTGATCTGCTAGTTTATCGGGATGTCCCTCAGAGACGCTCTCTGAAGTAAAAAGGGTGTACTCACTCATCTGTGTTGCCCACTTGTGTTGTAAACGTAAAAAGTTGAAATTGAAAACCATTGCGTAAGGCAAAAAACTGGCTGTCAACGGGTTTCAGGCGAGCGTCATGCGCCCACCTTAATAATTCTTCCTGTTCAAATCCCTGCCAGAGGTCTCCACAGGCATCCTTTACCCAGCTTTGGTCGTGGCGGACTAAGTCGCATACGACCAAAAGCCCTTGGTGGCTCAAATAGCCAGCAAGATCTTTAAAAATCCGTGCCGGTGATGGCGTGTGGTGGAGAACCATATTGACGACAATTAAATCAGCGGTATGAATATCTCCGTGGCTGGTATCGCCATGAATTAGGGTCACGTTATCTAGGCCTTCCAGTGCCACCGTCTGGCGAGTCACATCAAGCATAGTTGATGAAATATCTACAGCTTGAACGTTCTGATAACGCTGACTTAGGAACGCGAGTAACTCGCCGCGACCAGGGCCAATCTCCAGTGCAGTGTCCCGTTGCGTACCCAGCCGATCAATCATCTCTGCAACCTGCTCGCCATACACACCGAAATCCGCTATGAGATCTTGTTGTTCTCGAAGTGAGGTGGCATTCACTTCGAAAAAATGTTGAGCGGTGACTGCGCGAGCCTGATGAACATCGGCCACGTTTCCTTGAATGGAATCATCAAATTCTAGTCGGTCAGTCGTCAAATAAAGCGCATCAGCAAGCGCTGAGAGCTCACCCGAAACGGGTACTCGGCGATAAAACGCGCTAGTACCTTCCTTGCGGCTTAGAATTAGCCCCGCGTGAGTCAATAACTTTAAATGATGACTCAAAGCAGGTTGTCGCAACGAGAAGATTTGGCAAAGCTCAGCTACATTGTATGAGTTGCTTGCTAAAACACGCAGAATCATCAGACGCAGAGGATCCGCAGCTGCTTTTAAAAAGGCTCCAGTGTGATCCAAGCGTGAAATTGGTGCGTTAATTCGACTCATGGCGACATAGTATCAAAAAATTTCAATATATCAAAATATATTGATATAAAGGGTCGTTATGATCTTTAAATTAACATAGCCGAAAAGCACTCATTTTGCCGTTGCTCTTAGTTCAGGCATCAGTGAAAATAGCCATTGCTACGATTCAGATGCTTTTCGTCCTTTTATTCTATTCAACAAGGAGCTTCACATGCCCTCTCGTCAAGACTTAGCCAATGCTATCCGCGCATTATCAATGGATGCTGTTCAGCGTGCTAACAGTGGTCATCCGGGCGCCCCGATGGGGATGGCGGATATTGCTGAGGTTCTTTGGAATAAATTTTTGAAGCATAACCCAAGTAATCCAGACTGGGCCGATAGAGACCGTTTTGTGTTGTCGAACGGTCACGGTTCGATGCTGATCTATTCACTTTTGCATCTCAGTGGGTATGAACTTTCAATTGAGGAGTTGAAGAACTTCCGTCAATTACATTCAAAAACACCTGGTCACCCTGAGTATGGTTACGCACCGGGTATTGAGACCACCACTGGCCCGCTCGGCCAAGGTGTCACTAACGCCGTGGGGATGGCGTTGGCTGAAAAGATGATGGCAGCGCAGTTTAACCGTGAAGACCATGACATTGTTGACCATCACACCTATACCTTCCTCGGCGATGGTTGCCTAATGGAAGGCATCTCTCATGAAGCTTGTTCACTGGCTGGTACACTTCAGCTAGGCAAGCTAATTGCCATCTATGATGACAATAACATTTCGATCGACGGCGAAGTTGGCGGTTGGTTCGGTGATGATACGCCAGCGCGATTTGAAGCCTATGGCTGGCACGTTATCCCGAATGTGGATGGCCATGACGCAGCGGCTTTAGAAGCTGCCATCGAAGCGGCTAAGAATGAAACTTCGAAGCCAACCTTGATTTGCGCCAAGACCGTGATTGGTTTTGGTTCGCCGAACAAGCAGGGCACTTCTGGTGTTCATGGGGCTCCACTCGGTGATGAAGAAATCGCCGCAGCTCGTAAGACGCTAGGTTGGTCCCACGATGCATTCGTGATTCCTGACGATATTTATGAAGCATGGGATGCCAAAGATAAAGGCGCTGCTGAAGAAGCGGAGTGGGATGATCGCTTTGCCGAGTATGCAACCGATTACCCTGAGCTAGCAGCGGAATTCAAGCGTCGTATGGCGGGCGAACTGCCGGAAGGCTTTGCTGCAGACATGGCTGCTTTCATCGCCGATGCGCAGGCAAATCCGAAGAAGGTAGCAACGCGTCAGGCAAGTCAGATTTGCTTAAATCAATTGGGCCCTATCCTACCTGAAATGGTTGGTGGCTCAGCTGACCTTGCGGGCTCTAACCTGACCAAATGGGACGGAAGTAAGGGTGTAACCGGTGCAGATGCGTCGGGTAACTACATCTACTACGGTGTTCGTGAGTTCGGAATGAGCGCAATTATGAACGGAATTGCGCTGCACGGCGGTTTCGTCCCTTACGGCGGTACCTTCCTTATGTTCATGGAATATGCCCGCAACGCAGTTCGTATGGCAGCATTGATGAAGCAGCGTGCAATTTTCGTGTACACCCACGATTCAATTGGCTTGGGCGAAGATGGCCCGACTCACCAGCCAGTAGAGCAGCTCACCTCGCTTCGTTCTACTCCGAACCTGGAAACTTGGCGCCCCTGTGACGTGGTAGAAAGCGCTGTGAGTTGGCAGGCGGCAGTGGAGCGTAACGACGGTCCAAGTGCGCTAATCTTCACGCGTCAAGGTCTTGAGCCGCAGCCGCGTAGCGCTGATCAGGTTGCCGACGTAGCCCGCGGTGGTTACATTCTTTCCGATAGCGAAGGCACACCAGAGCTAATTCTGATTGCAACGGGTTCAGAGGTTGAGTTAGCTGTTCAGGCTAAGAAGGCGCTCGCAGCACAGGGTAAGAACGTGCGCGTTGTTTCCCTTCCCTGTTGTGAGCGTTTCGATCAGCAGGACGCAGCTTATCGCGAGCAAG
This sequence comes from uncultured Umboniibacter sp., assembly GCF_947497555.1. NCBI lineage: Bacteria > Pseudomonadati > Pseudomonadota > Gammaproteobacteria > Cellvibrionales > Cellvibrionaceae > Umboniibacter > uncultured Umboniibacter sp. The sequence goes on along the minus strand of NZ_CANMGY010000001.1, from coordinate 435,797 downwards.
TTTTGCCGAGCGCTGTATTGCCGCGTGTTGCTATTGAAGCAGCACACCGTGACTACTGGTACAAGTATGTAGGTCTAGACGGTCGCATTGTTGCCATGGAAACTTTCGGTGAATCAGCACCAGCGAATGAGCTGTTCGAAATGTTTGGTTTTAGCGTGGATAACGTGGTGACGGTGTCGCTGGAACTGCTAGCTTAGGAGTTCGCGTGAGCGCTCAACTTGCCATTAACGGTTTCGGACGTATCGGTCGATCGGTACTTCGCGCCATAGTTGAACGCGATCTTTGGCACCACTTAGCGGTGGTGTCAATTAATGAACTGGCGCCTATTGAAACGATTTGTCACTTGCTCAAGTATGATTCCACACATGGACGGTTTCCGGGCTCAGTGACTATCGAAGATAGTCGTTTAGTGGTCAACGGCCATGCTATTGATATTACTCATGAGGCCGAGTTCTCTGCCTTGCAAATCGACTGTGATGTACTTATAGAGTGCTCAGGGAGTGTTAGTGCTGAAGTGGCACGCCGACAAATTCGCGGCCGCTTGAAGCATATTCTCATTTCCAACCCCTCCCAGCCGGAGGTAGATTGCACGTTGATCTACGGCTTTAACCAAAACCAAGTTACCTCGAGCGACGGCGTGATTTCCTGTGGATCTTGCACCTCCAATGCGCTTATTCCGCTGGTGGCGGAGTTGGATGCACAATTCGGCGTGGTAGCTGGAAGTAGCTTAACACTGCACTCGGCAATGAACGATCAGCCAGTTATCGACGCTTACCATGATGTTGATCTTAGGCTGACTCGCAGTGCCATGCAGTCCATGATTCCGGTTGAGACGGCCCTTGATAAAGGTGTCTATCGATTGCTGCCTCACCTTGAGGGCCGATTAAATAGCTCTTCTATCCGCGTTCCGACGTCAAATGTCTCGGCTATAGAACTTACTGTACAAACAGAACATGCAGTAGATCGCGGTGCTTTCACACAGAGCCTTCAGCGACTGGCGGATGATAACCAATATATTACGATCACTACCGAACCACTGGCATCGTGTGACTTCATCCACGACGATCACAGTGCAGTGATTGATATACCGCAAAGTGCGGTAGTAAACGACCATTTAGTGAAGGTACTAATTTGGTTCGATAATGAATGGGGCTACGCGAACCGACTGGTGGATAGTGCGCTTCATCTTCAACAAATGATCAGCTTGGGAGAGCTAACATGACCGTAAAGTTAATGGCAAACGAATCACTGGCCGGCAAACGCGTTTTAATTCGCGAAGATCTGAATGTACCAATCAGTGATGGGAAGGTGACTAGCGATGCGCGGATTCTAGCTGCGCTTCCCAGCTTAAAGTTGGCGTTGGAGTCGGGTGCTGCGGTGATGGTGATGTCTCATTTAGGACGCCCAGTAGAAGGCGGTACTGAAGAAGAAAATGCCGCTTATTCGCTAGCACCGGTCGCGGCGTGCCTAAGCAAGTTGTTGGGCCAGGAAGTACCACTGATCAAAAATTGGCTCAACGGCGTAGAGATAGAAGCAGGACAAATCGTTCTCCTTGAAAACGTTCGTTTTAATGCGGGTGAAAAAAAGGACGACGAGGCATTATCCAAGCAAATGGCGGCACTTTGCGACATCTACGTGATGGATGCCTTCGGTACAAGCCATAGAGCCCAAGCCAGTACTCATGGTGTCGCGAAGTTTGCACCCACTGCGGTGGCGGGGCCACTTTTAGCGGGAGAGCTTGAAGCGCTATCGCTTGCTCTTAAGGCGCCGGCTAAGCCGATGACTGCCATTGTAGGCGGATCAAAAGTGTCGACGAAGCTCACTGTCTTGGAGCAGCTCGTTGATGTGGTTGATCAATTGATCGTTGGCGGAGGCATTGCCAACACCTTCTTGGCGGCCGCGGGTCACCCTGTGGGCAAGTCGCTTTATGAAGCGGACCTGATCCCAGCTGCTAAGGCGCTCATGGCGAAAACAAATATTCCATTGCCCGTTGATGTGGTGGTGGGCAAGGAATTCTCTCCTACTGCTGAAGCGGTTGTGAAGGCAGTGGAGGATGTAAGCGAAGACGATATGATCTTCGATATAGGTCCAGAATCGGCTCGTCAAATGGCGACTCTCCTCACTGAGGCGAAAACGATTTTGTGGAATGGACCGGTCGGCGTTTTTGAGTTCGACCAATTTGCAAAAGGGACGGAGGCGCTTTCACAGGCTATCGCAAAGAGCCCTGCATTTTCGTTAGCGGGCGGCGGTGATACGTTGGCGGCTATCGATAAGTACAACATAAAAGACCAGGTATCTTATATCTCAACCGGCGGTGGTGCTTTCCTTGAGTATGTTGAAGGGAAAGTGTTGCCAGCAGTTGCGATGTTGGAATCAAGGGCCTAATCAAAGCAAATAGGGAACGTTGCGCACGCGCAACAACAAAGAGGATCTAACCATGGCACTCATTTCGTTGAGGCAGTTACTCGATCATGCCGCTGAATACAATTACGGTGTTCCGGCATTTAACGTTAATAACTTAGAGCAAACGCGGGCAATTATGGAAGCGGCGCAAGCCACAGACAGCCCCGTGATCCTCCAAGCATCGGCCGGCGCGCGCAAATATGCGGGTGCGCCTTTCCTTCGTCACATGATTCTTGCTGCGGTTGAGGAGTTTCCGGATATTCCTGTGGTCATGCACCAAGATCATGGTACTAGCGCTGCGGTATGTCAGCGTTCAATCGCGTTGGGCTTTTCATCGGTGATGATGGACGGCTCGTTGGGCGAAGACGGCAAGACCCCAACTGACTACGACTATAACGTTAACGTCACACGCCGAACGGTTGAGATGTCTCACGCGTGTGGTGTATCGGTAGAGGGTGAGCTCGGTTGTTTGGGCTCCTTGGAAACTGGGCAGGCTGGGGAAGAAGATGGGATTGGTGCAGAGGGTATTCTGAGCCATGAACAGATGTTGACGGACCCAGAGGAAGCGGCAGACTTTGTTGCAAAGACGCATGTGGATGCTTTGGCGATTGCCATTGGTACTTCGCACGGAGCCTACAAGTTTACTCGCCCACCAACGGGCGATATTCTAGCGATTGATCGTATTAAAGCTATCCATCAGCGTATCCCGGGCACTCACCTAGTTATGCATGGATCATCTTCAGTGCCGCAGGAATGGTTGGCGGTAATTAATGAATTTGGCGGTGAGATTCCGGAAACTTACGGTGTGCCAGTGTCGGAGATCTGTGAAGGAATCAAGCATGGTGTTCGTAAGGTTAATATCGATACCGATCTTCGCTTAGCGTCAACCGGTGCGGTGCGTCGCTTCTTGGCTCAGAATCCAAGTGAATTTGACCCTCGTAAGTTCCTTCAGCGCTCTACCGAGGCGATGAAGGACATTGTGGTTAATCGATACGAAGCCTTTGGCACGGCAGGGATGGCGAGTAAGATTAAGCCGATCTCTTTGGATGATATGGTTGCGCGCTACGACAGCGGTGAGTTGAATCCTAAGATTCGCTAAGGCGTCTCTTAAAGTCGACTTAGCGTCGTTCGATCAAAAAGGCCTCTACGCACGTGTAGAGGCCTTTTTTGTAGATGAAAATTCACTGCTTACTAGAAAATGTCTTCGAGATCTCGACTTTGTTGAGTCTCGTCAGATTGATAGATGTCTTGAATTGCGTTGGACTCATATTCTGGCAAAAACTCTCGACGGAAGTATTCTTGTACGCTGTTTTGGTTGTCGTGGCTACGTAATCCATTCTCTGGGTTAATTCGAACGGAGACAACGCCGTCAGGAATTGATCGTTCATAGACGGGTTCATCTTGTAATGCTGCTCGCATATAATTTATCCAAATCGGTAGCGCCGCAGACCCTCCATATTCATTTGAACCTAACTTTTGAGCACTGTCATAGCCAACCCAAACAGAAGTGGTCACATTCCGTTGGTAGCCCGAAAACCATGCATCTACAGGACCATTGGTTGTGCCGGTCTTGCCGCCAATATCGGGGCGTTCGAGTACGCGAGCTCTTCGGCCGGTACCACGCTGAATCACATCCTTAAGAATGCTATCAAGAATAAAATTAGCGCGTTCATCGACAACTCTCGGGGCATCGGTGCTAACTTTTCCATCGTCAATACTGAAGTCCGATAACGATAGTGCCTCAACATCCTCTTCTGTGCTTTGAGCTTGGACACGCTGTCGTTCACACTCAGTATCGCAGACGACGACCCGAGGATGTTCGAAGATAGTGCGTCCAGACCGATCTTCAATGCGGTCAATGACGAATGGCTGCACATGGTAACCGCCGTTGGCGAGGACTGCGTAACTTTCTGCCATTTTCAGCGGTGTGGTAGCGTAAGACCCTAGCGCGATTGAGGCGACAGCTGGCAGATCACGACGTTCAAAACCAAACCGAGCTAAAAAACTACGCGTTGGATTGACGCCCATTTGCTGGACTAAGCGGATCGATACCATGTTTCGACTACGGTAGAGCGCTTCTCGGAGGCGTATTGGGCCGCTAAAGCGACCGCCGTCATTCGTGGGGCGCCAGATGTTTTCCCCGCCGACGTCAGCGATGACAACAGGCGAATCGTTAATCATGGTGGCAGCGGTCATTCCGCTCTCAAGCGCCGCTGTGTAAATAAGAGGTTTAAAGCTAGAGCCCGGCTGTCTAACTGCTTCAAGTGCGCGGTTGAATTTACTCAAAAAATAATCGTAGCCACCTACTAGGGCGCGAACAGATCCATCATTAGGCGAAATTGAGACTAATGCCGCTTGAGCATCTGGTATTTGGACGATGGCATTCTGAGCTTCATTGAGGCGCACCACGTCTCCTACTGCGAAGACCTCGGCTAAGCTTACCGGGGTGTTACCACGAAGATCTTCGCTAATATAGCGCCGAAAATCAGATAAGTCGTCGCGATAATCCAACGCGATTTGCTCGCCGCTGCCGGTAATCAAGTTGATTGTGCCATCGTCTAGGCTGAGAATTGCTGCTGGGATCTTACCGCCAACTTGACGCATGTCGGCGAGTTGGGCGGCCCATAGTTCGGAGTTAGGCTCCCAATCTGCTGGTGCAGGATTGTCTGGACTCCACTGATTAAAGCTCGTTTCCGGACCTCTGTAGCCCTTTCTTGAGTCAAATTCATCGAGACCGTCAATAACACTCTGCTGAGCTACTTGCTGAAGCTCGCTATCGATCGTGGTGTAGATTCGATATCCAGAACTTTGGTAACTAGAGCCATAAGTCTCCTCAGCGAACTGTCGCGCAATTTCCGCTATATATGGAGCTTGTACGTCAACGACCACATCATGGATGCTGGCTGTAACAGGTTGAGCTATTGCTTCGTTGTAGGCAGTTGCGTTGATGTAATCTAGCTCAAGCATACGTCCCAATATCCAGTCTCTGCGAATGAGCGCTCGTTCGGGATTTACGATGGGGTTGAAGATGCTTGGGCCTTTTGGAAGTCCGGCAATCATTGCTACCTGAGCGAGGTTTAATTCCTCGATGTGTTTGCCGTAGTAAACCTCTGCGGCCGCTTCAATGCCATAGGCACGTTTGCCAAGGAAGATTTTGTTGACGTAAAGTTGGAAAATTTCGTCTTTACTTAGTTGTTGTTCAATCTGATAGGAAAGTAAAATCTCAGAAAACTTTCGGGTGAAGGTCTGTCCACGATGCAGGTAGATATTTCGAGCGACCTGCATGGTTATTGTGGAGCCCCCGCCTTGAATCTCGCCGGTGCTAGCTAGCTGAAGAACCGCTCGCGCTATGCCGCGATAGTCAACTCCGCTGTGTTCGAAAAAACGATCATCCTCTGCAGCTAAAAACGCTTTAACCACTACTTCGGGGATGTCCTCGGCTAAGATAGGAATGCGTTTTTGTTGGCCAAAAACACCAATTAATTTGTTATCTCGTGAGTAGACCATGAGCGGGGTCTGCATTTGAATGTCGTTGAGCTCTTGCAACGGCGGCAGTTTTGGGCTCAGATAGAGGTATATGCCAGCTGCTGTCATGATTCCGCTACCTAAAATGGCGATGACAGACCAGAGAATAAAACGTATAAAAGCGGGTAGCTGCATAGTGAGAGCCAAATTTCCAATAATAGTTAACGGTTGCCGAGTGCAGTTTAACACTGGGTCTCAGGAATAAAAATATACTTACCAATTCGATTCGTGGGCGAGTAAGTTTACAGTATATCGTGCTTTTCTGGCCGAGCTGACGAACGTATCACATTTGCAACGCGAATTTTGTGTAAGATAACATTACTGAATAATATTTCTTCGTTAGGAATCGAAATAATGAGTTTAAAGGGGCTGTTTGCAAAACCCCAGCGTCGCCTTCTTGGTCTTGATGTTAGCTCAACAGCGGTCAAACTGCTGGAGTTGAGTAAATCTGGAGATAAATACCGAATAGAAGCCTACGGCGTTCTTGGTATTCCTGAAGGGGCCGTTGTTGATCGTACAATAAAGGATCCTGAAGCAGTATCCGCGGTGATACGAAAGCTAGTTTCCCGTACTGGAACCAAGTTAAAGGGTGCTGCCGTCGCAGTAACCGGATCTTCGGTGATTATCAAGCGTTTACAAATGCCGGCAGAGCTCTCGGAGTCTGACCTGGAAACGCGGATTATCATGGATGCTGAGCAGTATATCACTTTCCCGATCGAAGAGGTTTCGTTGGATTTTGAGGTGCTTGGACCCTCTCAAACAGAAGGTCAGCTAGATGTTCTCCTCGTGGCTTGTCGCTCCGAAAATGTTGAAATGCTGGCGGATGTGGTTTCTGCTGCGGGCCTAGTGCCAGAGGTTGTCGACGTAGAAGTGTTTGCCTTGGCTCGAGCATTTAGCTTTGTTGCGCCACAGTTAGAGGCTGATAAAGACTCAGCCATAGCACTATTTGATATTGGTGCTACTGCAACTAACATTACCGTCATCCAGGGAGGGGCTACTGGGGTTCCGCGCGAGGTGAACTTTGGTGGTCATCTACTAACCGATCAGATTATGCAGCGATATGGCCTCTCCTTGGAGGAAGCTGGGCAGGCAAAGCGCTTGGGTGGCTTGCCGGATGACTATCAGTCAGAGGTGCTCGCCCCCTGGATTGAAGATGCAGTGGATCAATTGCAAAGCAACCTGCGCAACTATGTTTCTGCGGCGGCAATTGATGAAGTTGATTATGTGGTATTGGCTGGTGGAGGTGCTGCCATACCGGGACTTGCGGAGGCATTCGAAGCCCGTACTGGTATTCAAAGTTTTGTCGCGGATCCGTTCGCTCGGGTTAATTTCGCGAAGCGAATTAATAAGCGCGCCCTTCAGTCAGATGCCCAGGCGATGACCGTAGCAACAGGCTTAGCGATGTGGAGTTTTATTGATGGCAAACATTAACCTACTCCCGTGGCGCGACAAGCGCCGCGAGCTCAAGAAGAAAGAATTTATTCAGATTTGCTTCTTGGTTGTAGTTTCCGTAGCGGGCGCCCTGTTTGCAGTGTCTCAATGGTATTCCGCAGTTCAGGATAACCAGGCTCAGCGCAATGCGCTGTTGGATAACGAGATACGCCAGTTACGACTTCAGGTCGCAGAAATTCGTTCGTTGCGAGAGCAAAAGCAAGAAATGATTGATCGAATGACTGTAATCCAAAGTCTGCAGGGTGATCGACCAATGATTGTTCACCTATTCGACCAGTTGGCGCGAACCTTACCTCAGGGCGTCTTTTATAATACCGTCAAGCGTGAAGGTGATCGCATTCAAATTGTGGGGATAGCTGAGTCTAGTGCTCGTATCTCTGCATTGATAAGGCGTTTAGAGGCATCTGAGTGGTTTGATGACCCGAGACCGACCGAGATTAAGGCGGCTCCGCAGTACGGAGAGTTTGCTAGTCAGTTTAGTCTGGTGATGCAAATCACAAAGCCATCGCAAGAAGAGGAGGATAGCTAAATGTCGTTACAAGAATCGCTATCCAAGTTGAATGAGATTGATATCAATGATATCGACTTTGAGAATATTGGAACTTGGTCGCTTGGTGGGAGAATCTTTGTTTGGTTACTACTCGCGGTAATTGTCGCGGGAGTAGGCTACTGGTTTGTGATTCAACCGCAGATCGATCAGCTAGAGCAATCTAAGGCGCAGGAAGTTGAGAAGCGTCGGCAGTTTGAATCGATGGCGGCACAGGCTTCTAGTATTGACGTCTACCGCGCTCAATTGGTAGAAATTGAGCAATCGTTTTCGGCGCTACTTTCACAGCTTCCATCTGAAACAGAGGTTCCTGGGCTGCTCGATGATATTTCAGAGACCGGCATTAACAGCGGTTTGTCTTTTAAGACGATCCAGCTGCGTCCAGAACAGGTTCGCGAATATTACATTGAGCTCCCTATTCAGATCACCGTTTCAGGTGGCTATCACGATATGGGAACTTTCGTTAGTGGCGTTGCGGGGCTGTCACGAATCGTCACCCTGCACAATTTTGATATTAGTGGCAGCAATCCTGACGATTTGCAGATGGAAATTACTGCCAGTACCTATCGCTACAAGGGAGGTGATGAGTAATGAAGAAATCTCTCCTAAGTGGCTTGGCTTTTACCATTGCGTTAAGTGGTTGTTCGGCCGACCAGTCAGACCTTCAAGGTTATGTTAACCAAGTCAAGGCAAGACCAGCTGGCCGAGTGGAACCTCTTCCAGAGTTTGCACCCTATCAGACGTTCGTCTATGCGGCATCGGGCCGACGAGCGCCATTTGAACTACCAATTTCAGCGGAGCAGATGTTGGCGCAACGTGCGGCACAGGTCAGTGAGATTCAGCCGCCAGCCGATCATATCCAGCAGCCACTAGAGCTCTATGCGATCTCAGATTTACGTATGATTGGCTACGTGGACCACCAAGGTGCACGGTGGGCGACGCTTCAGGACGCTGGCGGCTCTGTTCATCGAATTGGGGTTGGAAGTTATATCGGAAAGAATTACGGGCGCATTACTAAAATCACCGCCACACACATTGAATTACTTGAAATTGTTCCCAATGGCCCACGCTCTTGGATTGAGCGGCCCCGTACCATGCAAATGGTCGGGTTGGAACAATTGGGCAGCAACTAAAAAGAGAGACTATAGATGATCCGTCAAACTAAAATTGCATTGACTATGCTGGCAGGCGCGCTAACTTCAGTACCGCTGTTGGCTTCGGAATTGACGAATATTGAGTTCAATACTCTACCGGGTGAGCAGCTTGAGGCAGTCCTAACTTTTGATACCGAGGCGCCAGCAGCTTCGGGTTATCTCATGGAGTCCCCCGCTAGGATAATTGTTGACCTGCCTGATACTGACAACGGTGTTGATCAACGTCGATTTAATCTATCTGGCGACGTTGCAACGAGTGCCATGTTGCTCTCAACGGACGAAAAAACCCGTCTCGTTTTTAATCTGAGTGGGGCTGGCCAATATGAAATGCTAACACGTGGAAATAAAGTGTCAGTGATTATTGATAAGCCACGAGCTACGTCCGCTTCACAAGGTATGACGCAACAATTTTCGGGCGCAGCAACGTCGGCTAATCAACTTGCTGATTTCGATTTTCGCCGCGGCGATCGTGGCGAAGGCAATGTCATACTAGATCTAGGCAGTGCTAGCGCGAATGTTGACGTCGATACACGAGGTAGCGACATCGTTGTCACTATCCCGAACTATACCGTACCAGCAAGGTTGCTGAGCCGTATGGATGTCGTGGACTTTGCTACGCCAGTGAGCTTAGTATCTTTCGAACAACGCGGACAAGATGCCGTTGTGACCATCAATACCTCTGATGATTTCGATATGTCTGCTTATCAAGCTAATGACGAGTTTGTGGTGAGTGTAGCGCCATTGACTCGAGAGCAACGCGTCGAGCGAGAAGCTGAGTTTGCCTATCAGGGCGAGACGTTAAGCTTTAATTTTCAGAATATCGAAATTCGTTCGCTGCTACAGATTATTGCCGATATTACACAGTTGAATCTTGTTGCTAGCGACAGTGTTCAGGGTGAGATCACTTTGCGACTCGTCAACGTTCCATGGGACCAAGCTCTTGACTTAGTGCTAAAAACCAAGGGTCTAGACAAACGGTTAGTTGGTAATGTTCTTATGGTTGCTCCTGCGGCTGAGATTGCCGAGCGTGAGCGAGTAGAGCTTCAGAACAGCATTGATCTTCAGCAGCTCGCTCCGCTGTTCACCGAGCATTTCGAGGTGAATTATGCAGATGCGGCGGAGATTAATGCATTATTCCAGCAGATGAATGAAGAAACGGCTTCAGGCCTGCTAAGTGGACGCGGCAGTGTTATTGTCGATGAACGTACCAACTCCATCATTATGAGCGATACACAGGCTAAATTGATGGAATTTAGGGAGCTATTGCATAAACTAGATATCCCCGTTCGTCAGGTATCTATTGAGGCGCGTATCGTCTTGGCAAGTACTGGCTTCAGTCGTGACCTTGGTGTTCGCTGGGGCTATGACTACGCGAATTCAGGAAGTGACGGTGAAGCAACTATTGGTACGGGCACCGTTGACGGAGTTGTCGATATTGTCAACGGTGATCCGATAAATTACGGAGATGGTCCGGGCGGCCTGGTAGTTGATTTAGCAGCGACACCCTCCGCAGGGACTGCTACCTCGTTCGCGGTAGGTTTATTATCTTCGAGTGGCAACTTCCTGACCTTAGAGCTTTCGGCTTTGGAGGCTGAAGGTCGCGGTGAAGTTATCTCTCAACCTAAAGTTATAGCAGGTAACCAACAAACGGCTGTCATTCAATCGGGTTCAGAGATTCCCTACCAGCAGGCAACGTCCAGCGGTGCGACAGCAGTCCAGTTCAAGGAAGCAACCTTAAAGTTGGAAGTAACCCCGCAAATTACACCGGACAACCGAATTATCATGCAGTTAGTGATTAATAAAGATTCCATCGGTGAGGTCGTAGCGGGAGTTCCGACCATCGATGTGACTCAACTTGAAACACAAGTCATTGCTGATAACGGTCAAACCATTGTTTTAGGTGGTATTTTTGAACAAGCTGTGGTCGAATCGGAGGCTAAGACGCCAATACTTGGTGATCTTCCGGTAATCGGGCATCTGTTCAAGCAAACGAGTCGTCAAAATGATAAGCAAGAAACGCTTATCTTTATTACGCCACGTATTTTGGAGGCGCCCCTAGATAGCCAATAGGGTAGGAATGAAGTCTCGTCAGAATATTTTTTTAGTTGGGCCGATGGGAGTGGGGAAGACAACCATTGGCCGATTACTTGCCGATCGATTGGGTCGGCATTTTTACGATACGGATCGAGTGATCGAAGAGCGAACAGGCGCAGATATCCCTTGGATCTTCGACGTAGAAGGTGAAGCGGGATTCCGCCGAAGAGAGCAAGCGGTTTGTGCCGAATTGGCGAAAGAGCAGGCGTTAGTTATCGCGACTGGCGGTGGAATCGTAGTTAATGAAGAGAATCGTCGAGCAATTCGACGCGACGGTATTGTTATTTTTCTCTTCGCAACGATCGATCAGTTAGTAGATCGCACTGCGAAAGATACACGTCGACCGTTACTCCAGAACGATAATCCGCGAAAAGTTATTGCTGAAATCTTCGACTCTCGCCTACCCCTCTATCAAGAATTAGCAGATATCACCGTTGCAACCGATAAGTCCGCACCGCGTCTTTTGGTGAATGATATTCTGCGACAGTTGGACCAACATCATGAAAACTCTTAACGTTGAACTGGGTGAGCGTAGTTACCCTATCTATATTGGTACGGACCTCCTGTCGGACAAATTGCTCTTTGAGAAGCATATTCGCGCTACTCAAGTTTGTATTGTTACTAACGATACCCTCGCTGACAGTTATGCCAAGCAAGTGGCCGCTGCGTTGAGCGAATTTCAATTAACTACCGTAGTGCTTCCAGATGGTGAATCTTTTAAAACACTCGATACACTCCAGCGCATCTTCGATCAGCTTCTCGAGGAGCGGCATAATCGAACTACCACACTCATCGCAGTTGGTGGAGGCGTAATTGGAGATATGACTGGATTTGCCGCCGCGTGCTACCAACGGGGTGTTGATTTTATCCAAGTCCCTACGACCTTATTATCACAGGTTGATTCGTCCGTTGGCGGTAAGACTGGTGTTAATCATCCAGCTGGTAAGAACATGATTGGTGCTTTCTATCAACCTCAGGCCGTAACGATCGATTTGAGCGTATTAAAGACCCTGCCCGCCCGAGAGTTATCAGCGGGTTTAGCTGAAGTGATTAAATATGGATTAATTTGGGATCATAGCTTTTTCGAGTGGTTAGAGCTCAATATTTCAGGGCTGATGGCCTGTGATTTAGCGCTGATGGAATACGCTATTCAGCAATCTTGCGCCACTAAGGCCGAGGTAGTTGCGGCTGACGAACGAGAAGGTGGTCTTAGAGCTATTTTAAATCTAGGTCACACTTTCGGCCATGCTATCGAAACTCATCAGGGTTACGGTACCTGGCTTCACGGTGAGGCCGTTGGAACCGGAATGGTCGTCGCCGCTGAACTCTCTCAGGTGCGCGGTTATATCAGTGAGCAATTCGTAATTCGAATTCGCGAGTTAATCTCAGCCGCAGGCTTGCCTACTCATGTCCCCTCGGAGATGAGCAACACTGAGTTTCTTCAGCTCATGGCGGTTGATAAAAAGGTATTAGACGGTCAGCTACGGCTGATACTCAACGTTGGGCACGGCAAAAGTGCCATTTTTGACGATATTACCGAAGAATCTGTTAAAGTAGCGCTTGATCGCTGCCGAAAGGAAATTTGATTCGGCACGCGTCCGAGAGCATTCGCCCGTGAATACGGGCCTCTCCGCTAGGCAACCGCACGCATAACCACACGTTACAAGGTGCATTGTAAGTCGTAATAGCCCGTATCTTCGCAATTAGTGTACACTGCGAGGTCCGTGATCTCTCGCGTGCCTACCCGAGAATGCTTCACCCAGTCTACTTTTTCCGAGGGGATCCCATGTCGAACGGTTTATACAACGTCGATGAATTTCGAGATAATTGTGGCTTCGGCCTGATCGCCCACATGCATGGCGAACCGAGTCACCGCCTGCTTTCTACCGCAATCGAATCGCTCGCAGCGATGACCCACCGTGGCGGTATCGCCGCCGATGGAAAGACCGGAGATGGCTGTGGCTTGTTACTGCAGATGCCAGATACCTTCATGCGTACTACGGCAAAAGAAGCGGGCTTTGAGCTATCTGACCGCTACGCAGTCGCGGTTATCATGGCATCCAAAGACGCGTCGAGCTTCGCTACGCAAGAGGCGACTATAAACGGCTGGATCACGAAGGAAGGCATGTCAGTGTTGGGCTGGCGAAAGCTACCAACTAATGCCGACTGTCTAGGTCCTATCGCCCTGAGCTCGCAGCCTGATTTCTATCACGTATTTATTGACCCCAACGAGTTGGCAGATGATGTCTTCAATGCACGAATGCTCGCCGCTCGTCGCCGTATTCACCTTGAGCTAGCTGGTCAGAAAGGCTTCTATATCGCCAGTATGTCAACGGGTGTTGTTAGCTATAAAGGCCTGATGATGCCGGTAGATCTGCCGAATTTCTTTAGCGATCTTCAGGACGAGCGACTCGAAACAGGAATCTGTGTATTCCACCAACGTTTCTCTACTAATACCTTGCCGCAATGGCACCTAGCGCAGCCATTCCGTATGCTCGCACACAACGGTGAGATCAATACCATTACGGCTAATCGCAATTGGGCCGAGGCACGTCTTAGCAAGTTCAACTGTGAACTGCTGCCCGAGCTGAAGGAAATCGGCCCGCTGGTAAACCGTTCAGGATCAGACTCTTCTAGCCTGGACAACATGCTGGAGCTGCTGCTTGTTGGAGGCACCGAGCTACATAAGGCAGTTCGTATGCTAGTGCCGCCTGCTTGGCAGAATCTGGAAGATATGGACCCTGACCTTCGCGCCTTCTATGAGTACAACTCGATGCACATGGAAGCCTGGGATGGCCCGGCTGGACTTGTTATTACGGATGGTCGCTATGCGGTGTGTACGCTGGATCGCAATGGGCTACGACCAAGCCGTTGGGTGTTGACTGACGACAACTTCTTCACTATCGCTTCAGAAATTGGCGTTTACGATTACGCACCAGAGAGTGTCGTGGCAAAAGGTCGTTTAGGGCCAGGCCAGATGCTTACTGTTGATACCCATACCGGCGAGTTACTTCGTACCGAAGATATCGATAAGCTATTGAAAGAAGCTGCGCCCTACCGCGATTGGCTCCGTCGTGAAGCAATTCGTCTAGAGCATTTAAGCTATGACGGCGATTTGCCCGCGGTCTCGGGTGATCAGTTAAGCACCTTGCAAAAGTTACATGGTGTTTCCACGGAAGAGCGAATCCAAGTCATGCGCCCTCTCGCTGAAGGCGGTCAGGAAGGTGTTGGCTCAATGGGCGACGATACGCCGATGGCGGTATTGTCAGCTAAAGAGCGGTCGATATACGACTACTTCCGTCAGAAATTTGCGCAGGTTACGAACCCACCAATCGACCCTTTGCGAGAGGCTATTGTCATGTCGCTCGAGACCTGTGTTGGACGTGAAAAGTCGATGTTTACCACCACGGCTGACCACGCATCTCGAATTATCATGAGTTCGCCGGTGTTGACACCGCACAAATTTTATACGCTAGTGCGCAGTGGCTTTGAAGCGCATCGCGTGTTCAATTTAGACCTCAGCTACGACCCTGCGCAGCACAATCTAGAGACTGCAGTAAAAGCACTATGTGAGAAGGCAGCGCAGTCGGTTAGAGACGGTTTCAGCGTCACGGTCATCACTGATCGCGACCCCGCGATTAATACCCTGTCAATCCCAGCGCTTATGGCGACGGGTGCGCTACACCATTATCTTATTGAGCGTGGTTTACGCTGTGATACTAACCTCTTGGTTGAAACGGGCTCAGCGCGTGATTCACACCAGGTGGCGGCGCTGATTGGCTATGGCGCCACGGCTGTTTTCCCTTACCTTGCCTACGCCATTATCGATGATATGGTAGCCAGCGATGATGTACTCGTAGATCGCGAACGCGGCTACAAGAATTACGAGAAGGGCATCAATAAGGGCCTACTCAAAATCCTATCTAAGATGGGTATCTCTACCATCAACTCCTACCGCGGCGCGCAGTTATTCGAAGCGGTCGGACTGTCGTCCGATGTCATTGAACTGTGTTTCAAAGGAACCTCCAGCCGTATTGAAGGAGCTGGTTTTGGTGAGCTAGAAACCGATATTAAAGCGCTGTCGAAGCGAGCTTGGAAGGCGCGTCTAGGGCTTGATGCAGGCGGCCTGCTTAAATATGTTCACGGCGGCGAGTATCACGCATTCAATCCCGATGTCGTCATGGCACTTCAAGTCGCCGTAAAATCTGGGGATTATGGAGATTGGGAAAAATACGCAGCGTTAGTCAATGATCGTCCAGTGGCGACGTTGCGTGACTTGCTTCGTATTAAGCCTCAAGCCTCGATTGACCTGAGTGAGGTTGAACCGTGGGAAGCTATCGTCAAACGCTTCGACTCCGCAGGCATGAGCTTAGGTGCGCTTTCACCCGAGGCCCATGAAGCGCTAGCCGTAGCAATGAATCGTTTGGGAGGCCGCTCCAACTCAGGTGAAGGTGGCGAAGATCCAGTGCGCTACGGCACGGAGAAGGTCTCAAAGATTAAGCAGGTTGCGTCGGGGCGTTTCGGTGTCACCGCAGCTTACCTTCGAAGCGCAGAAGTCATTCAGATCAAAGTTGCTCAAGGTGCGAAGCCGGGCGAAGGTGGTCAGCTACCGGGTGGCAAGGTGAATGCACTCATTGCACGCCTGCGTTACTCGGTACCAGGTGTGACGCTTATTTCACCACCACCGCATCATGATATTTACTCCATCGAAGATTTAGCGCAGCTAATTTTCGACCTGAAGCAGGTTAATCCTAACGCGCTGATCTCTGTGAAGTTAGTGTCAGAACCTGGCGTTGGAACTATCGCTGCGGGTGTTGCAAAAGCCTATGCCGATCTAATTACCATTTCGGGCTACGACGGCGGCACTGCGGCATCGCCACTGACATCCATTCGCCATGCAGGTTCGCCATGGGAATTAGGTTTAGCCGAGGCGCATCAAATGCTTCGGGCGAACGACCTACGAGGCAAAGTACGCGTGCAAACTGACGGCGGTCTGAAAACAGGCCTTGATGTCATCAAGGCGGCTATGCTGGGAGCTGAAAGCTTTGGTTTTGGTACCGCTCCAATGGTTGCCTTAGGTTGTAAATATCTACGTATTTGTCACCTCAACAACTGTGCGACAGGCGTGGCAACTCAGAATGAGCAGCTGCGTGACGACCACTTTAGTGGCACCGTTGAGAATGCTATGAACTTCTTCAAGTTCGTTGCAATGGAGACTCGAGTACTACTTGCACAGCTCGGATTACGTTCCATGGCGGAGCTTATTGGCCGAGTAGATCTACTCGAGCGCACGGACACAAATATGCCGAAGCGAGCGGCTCTAGATCTAGGTCCGCTTATCCATACGGATGAATTCTTAGACTCGAAGCCGCAATTCTGCGAAGTCGAAAGTAATGATCCCTATGATAAGGCTGAGTTAGCCGAACAGATGGTACGCGATACCTTGGCAGCCATCAAGGCGGGCCAAGGTGGTGAATTTAGTTATCCGGTCGATAACGAGGATCGCTCAATTGGTGCTCGTGTCTCGGGTGAGATAGCAGTTCGCCATGGTGATAAGGGGCTGCAGAACGAACCTTTAGTTCTCAATCTGAAGGGTGTCGCGGGGCAGTCGCTAGGCGTATTCAACGCCTCCGGTTTGCACATCAATCTCGAGGGCGACGCCAACGATTACGTAGGTAAAGGTATGTCTGGCGGGCGAATCAGCATTCGTCCGGCGACAGGGTCTCGCTTCCTCGCGAAGGATACTTCCATTGTTGGTAACACTTGCCTATACGGCGCGACGGGTGGAGAGCTATTCGCAGCGGGGCAGGCCGGCGAGCGCTTTGCGGTTCGTAACTCTGGCGCGACGGTTGTCGTAGAGGGAGCTGGTGATCACTGTTGCGAGTATATGACGGGTGGCCAAGTTGTTGTCTTAGGTCAGACAGGCTACAACTTCGGTGCCGGGATGACCGGTGGTGTTGGTTTTGTATTGGATCTAGAAGATAACTTCCCTCACCGTTACAACCGTGAGCTGGTTGAGATCCGTCGACTGTTCGGCGCGGCATTCGAAGAATATCGTGTGCACCTCCGCGAACTGATACAGAAGCACGTAGACAGCACCGGCTCAGCATGGGGCAAGGATGTTCTAGAAAACTTCGATAGATATATTAGCCACTTCTGGTTAGTGAAGCCCAAGGCAGCAGCGGTGGACGATTTGCTCAGTCAAATTCGTACCCGACCAGAGTGAGGATACGGTAATGAATAAGCGTTTAAATAATGACTTCCAGTTTCTGGACGTAGATCGTAAAGATCCCAATAAAATTGCTCTGAACTCACGCCAAGCGGAGTTTGTAGAAATTTATGAACCCTTTGAGAAGAAGCAGGCGGCCGCGCAGTCGCACCGTTGTCTAGATTGCGGCAATCCTTATTGTGAATGGAAGTGCCCTGTGCATAACTACATTCCAAATTGGTTGCGTTTAGTTTCGGAGGGCAAAATCTTTGAGGCGGCTGACCTGTGCCATGAGACTAATTCACTTCCCGAAGTCTGTGGTCGAGTGTGTCCACAGGATCGTCTTTGTGAAGGCGCCTGTACTCTGAACGATGAGTTTGGTGCGGTGACCATTGGTAACGTCGAGAAGTATATTACCGATACGGCTTTTGCTTTGGGCTGGCGTCCGGATTTATCGGCGCGAGTCATGACGGATAAGCGCGTGGCGATTATTGGCGCAGGACCAGCAGGTTTAGCCTGTGCAGATGTGCTAGTTCGTAACGGTGTGATGCCCGTTGTGTTTGATAAATATCCCGAAATTGGTGGACTACTGACCTTTGGTATTCCCGAGTTTAAGCTTGAAAAGCGAGTTTTGAGCCAGCGTCGTGAAGTATTCGAAGAGATGGGCGTTGAGTTTAAACTCAATACCGAAGTGGGCAAAGATGTTGATTTTGCGTCCCTAATTAGTGATTTCGATGCCGTTTTTCTGGGAATGGGTACCTATACCTCCATGCGTGGCGGTTTCCCAGGTGAAGAGAAACAAGGCGTTTATGATGCGTTGCCGTTCTTAATATCAAACGTTAATCGCAACCAAGGTTGGGAGCAATCTATCGACGACTTCATTTCGGTAGCGGGCAAGCGGGTGGTCGTTCTGGGTGGTGGTGATACCGCGATGGACTGTAACCGCACTTCTATCCGACAGCAGGCCGCTGCCGTGAGTTGTGTTTATCGACGTGATGAGGCAAACATGCCGGGTTCACGTCGCGAAGTTGCCAATGCTAAAGAAGAGGGCGTTAAGTTTCTCTTTAATCGCCAGCCGATTGCAATTGTTGGTGATGAACGTGTTGAGGGTATCAAGGTTGTTGAGACCGCCCTCGGTGAGCCAGATGAAAACGGCCGCCGTCGCCCTGAGCCTATCGCGGGCTCCGAGCAGGTGATTGAGGCTGATATTGTCCTCGTCGCCTTTGGCTTTCAACCGAGTCCGGCACCCTGGTTCGCAGACTATGGTGTTGAGCTCAATTCCTGGAATGGCGTGGTTGCTCCCTCTGAGGGCGAGTTCGCCTACCAGACAACTAATGAGAAAATCTTTGCTGGAGGCGATATGGTTAGAGGATCGGATTTAGTGGTAACCGCCGTTGATGAAGGTCGCAAGGCAGCGGCCGGAATCATGGATTACCTCGACGTATAGTATTAGGGGCTTTTTTACTTCACAGGCTTTCTGTTGGCGACGTTTTGTACGACAATAGGCCCCTGTGAAGAAGGAGCCCTTATGTCATTCCCTGAATTAAAGAACGATCGATTTCTCCGCGCACTTAACCGTGAGTCCGTAGACCGCACTCCTATTTGGATGATGCGTCAGGCTGGAAGGTATTTGCCTGAGTACCGCGCTACACGAGTTCAAGCCGGCGATTTCATGAGTCTTTGTAAGAATACCGAGCTGGCTACTGAGGTGACGCTCCAGCCTCTTCGCCGCTACCCAGCCGATGCTGCGATTCTCTTCTCAGATATTTTAACCATTCCTGACGCGATGGGGCTTGGGCTCTACTTCGAGACTGGCGAAGGCCCTCGTTTCCGAAAAGTGGTCAGAACAGAGGCGGATGTCGCCGCACTTCCCGTTGTTAACACTCAAAGGGATCTCAGCTACGTGACGGATGCGGTCACGTCCATTCGACATGCTCTTGCTGGCGACGTACCGCTTATTGGTTTTTCGGGCAGTCCTTGGACGCTAGCAACCTATATGGTTGAAGGCGGCTCGTCTAAGGATTTCCGTAACCTGAAAAGTATGATGTATCGAACCCCGGAGCTACTGCATGAGATGTTAGACAAGCTGGCGCTTTCTGTTATTGATTATCTTAATGCGCAAATCGCTGCGGGTGCACAAGCGGTGCAGATCTTTGACTCTTGGGGCGGCGCCCTATCAGATGATGCCTATCAAAAGTTCAGCCTTTTCTACATGAAGAAGATTGTTGCAGGACTTCAGCGCGAGTCCGAAGGACGAAAAGTGCCGGTTATTCTGTTTACCAAAGGTGGCGGTCAATGGCTAGAGGTCATGGCCGATTCGGGTTGCGATGCGCTAGGACTAGACTGGACTACCCCGATTAATCAGGCCCGCGATCGAGTTGGTCACCGCGTCGCGCTTCAGGGAAACATGGATCCAGCTGTACTGTACTCAGAGCCTGAGCAGATCCGTAGTGAAGTTAAACGAATCCTCGACCAATTTGGTGATAATCCCGGACATATCTTCAATCTGGGTCATGGAATTACTCCCCATGTTAAACCTGATGCCGTAAAAGCCTTTTTTGATGCAGTCGTGGACTTGTCATGTCGCTCGTAGAACTGTAATGTTAACTAGTTCACATTCGGAAAATGGGCGGGCGTCAAATTGTGACACTAGTCCGTGCGACTTTCGAGATTAGGATTACAGTTACAGCTTCTGGAGAAATTCAGTTCTTAATGCAGTTGGTAAAGAGATTATAAGATGGGTTTAAAACAGGTTAAAGTTTTCACAACGGATCTAACTTTGGGCATGTACGTGTCTAGATTGGATAAACCGTGGACGCAGACCTCTTTCCCTCTTCAGGGATTCTTTATCAAGTCAGCGAACGATATTAAGGAATTAAGCTTCCATTGTAAGTATGTTTACATTGATACTGAGAAAGGCCGAGAGCCTATCAATGTAGACCGCAAACACGCGGAAGCTTCACCGGGCCAAAGTAAACGTGTGGCTAAGGATGCCGTGTCGATAGCTAATCAGGCAATTGATGTTAGACGCATTTCAATCGTTCACGATGAATACGCCGAAGTAACTCCTCTCAAGAAAGAAGTAATCCAAGCCCGTCAGATGCACAAGCATGTCACTGACGCAGTGGAAAAGGTTTACGAGCAAGTTTCAGCGGGAGGGTCTCCCAATTTAGCGGGTACGCAAAAAGCCGCTACAGAAATGGTCGATAGTGTTCTCCGTAACCCAGACGCTTTCACCTGGTTATCCCGTATTCGCGATAGAGATGAGCACACCTGGGGTCATTCGGTGCGTTCATCGGTATGGGCTGTTTTGTTTGGTCGTCATATTGGGCTGAAACGCGAAGAACTCCAGATTTTAGCAACGGGTCTACTGCTGAAAGATGTAGGGAAGATTAAGATTCCGGCTTCAGTATTAGTAGTTGGTAAGCGTAACCCTGCACAGGAAAAGTTATACCGGACCTTCGTTGATCACAGTGTTAACATTCTCCGTTCAATTCCCGAGTTAGATCGTCGTGTCATTAAGGTTGTGGCGAGCCATTGCGAACGACTGGATGGAAGCGGCTTTCCCAATCAATTGGTTGGAGACAAGATTCCGTTGCTCGCTAAGATTGCGGGCCTAGTCACGGTTTATGACGAGATATCTAACCCGCGAGGAACTCGACAGACTCTTTCGCCGAGTAAGGCTATTGGCTGGTTATACAAAGTTCGTAATCGTCTATTCCAAGAGCAGTTAGTAGTTGAGTTCATTCAAGCTATCGGAGTTTACCCAACGGGTACTGTAGTTGAATTATCTACCGGTGATGTAGGTGTCGTTGTCGAGCAAAACTTTGCTCGTCGTCTACGACCTGTTGTAGCCATTGTTCGCAACGCACTGGGCGAAACCTTAGAGAAAATGAAAATTCTTGATATGAGTAGTGACGCCGAACTCAAACTTTCCAGGGGCGAGTCACCAATTACAATTAAAGCCGATATCGAGCCTGGAACCATCGATATTGACATAGCAGCGATCCGCGACAGTTATATCAATACTGGCGGCTTCAATCTTAAGAAGTTGTTCGGTTTTGGCGCTTAGCGTTAACGCAACTAGTTAATTCGCTGAGGTCGAAAAAAACCAAAGGTTGAAAATAATCTTTGGTTTTTTATGTCCGCTGCGGCGCAAATCAGTAAACGAGATAAGCATCTAACTGGAAAAAGTCATTAAGCCTTACTAGTTTCCTTCTCGCTATCCTTAAACTCACCAATGGCTTCACCCATACGAACAGCACTTCCCGCTGACAAACCATCAATCCATTCACTGGCATCTTTTGGGGTGACTACGATAGCCGTGGAGCCAAGTTTGAAGCGTCCCATTTCCGCGCCTTTATTGAGCTTAACTGAGGGAGAGCGACCGGCTTTATCAAACTGACTAACAACGATGTCCTTACTCAGTGGGCAAACTTGCCCGCCCCAAACCGTTTCAATACCCGCAACTATCATGGCGCCAACCAAGATAAGCGCAACGGGACCCTTAGGGGTGTCGAATACACAGACTAATCGTTCGTTACGGGAGAATAAGCCAGGAACTAATTGTGCGGTGACGCCGTTAACGGAGAATAGATCCCCAGGCACATAGATAGCCTTACGCAAGGTGCCGCCGAATGGCATGTGCACACGGTGGTAGTCGCGTGGCGATAAATAGATGGTAGCAAAGCTACCGTTAGCAAAGGTATCAGTTAGCTCTGGTTGTGCGCCAAGCAAACTATGAAGGCTGAAGTACTGACCCTTCGCCTGCATGAGCTGACCATTTTCGATCGTGCCACATTCACTCACGACACCGTCGGCAGGGCTAACTAGCGTGTTTACGTTAGCATCAATGGGCCGAGCTTCGGACTTTAGCGCGCGAGTGAAAAAGTCGTTAAATGAGGCAAAAGCCGTTAAGTCATGCTCCTGCGCGTCGCTCATATCGATATCGAACTTCTTTGCAAAGTTGCGAATAAACGCATCTTTGATCCAGGGGGTTTCGCTAGCAGCTAGTCTGCCCACTATACGGGACAGTGTATGTTGCGGTAACACGTGCTGAAGTGCGACAAAGAGTTGATCTGAAAATTTTGTGCTCATAGTTCTACCTGTGTATCTTCTCGATTACCCCACTCCGACCATGAACCATGGTACGCGCGGATGTCGAGTTCTAATAGGGTTCCAACGAGCCAGGTGAACCCGGATCGGTGGTGTGACTGACAATGGGTGACGATCGGTTGATCGAGGGTGATACCTTTTTGCTGTAAATATGTCTGGGCGTCAGTGCGAATTCGCAAATTACGCTGATGATCCATTAGCTCCGTCCATTCGACATTTATGGCTTTGGGCATATGCCCTGCTCGCAGCGAAAGCTGTTTCTCGCCGCTAAACTCCGCTGGTGATCGAGCGTCCAAGATCTGAATTGGATTGTCCGAGTTGAATGAGGAAATGAGTTCCTTAGCTTCAACAAGTTTATTTGGATTAATTGAGCCTTGGAAGCTGCTTGGTACACTTTCATGACCTTTAGTTGAACACGTAAAGCCTTCATTGCGCCACGCAACCAAACCACCATTGAGGTAACTAGTGCGGGTGAAGCCAAATAAATCTAGCGTCCACATTAGTCTACCCGCCCAACCACCGCCTTCGTCATCTAGCGCTACCACCCATGAATCTTGGGTGATACCAAGTTGTTGCAGTAGTGAGATCAGCTTTGCTTCCGGAGGTATCTTGCCCGGTGCTGGCAAAGTCCCGACAATGAGTTCACGAAAATTCAAGTTGATGCTGCCAGGAACGTGACCCTGAGCAAAGTGCTCGGCTGCGCTGAGGTCAATAACCAGTAAGCGAGGGTTGTCGAGGTGCTCGACTAGCGCTTCGGGTTCGATTAAGCGTGGCAGGTGCATGTTTGTTTCCTATTTGGGTTGTCCAAGGCCTTGGATTATCTGCTGGCAAGACTGCCAACGATTGGCTGATATATTACCATTCTCAAGCGCGGTCTGAACAGCGCAGCCAGGCTCACGATCGTGGTTGCAGTCGCGAAACTTGCACAATCCTAGGTAGGGGCGAATTTCTTTAAATCCGCCATACACGTCCTCCGGCTGCATGTGCCAGAGAGAGAACTCACGAATTCCTGGAGAGTCGATGAGATCACCACCCGAGGGGAAGTGGAACAGCTTCGCCGTGGTCGTAGTGTGGCGCCCCTTTTGTGTTGATTCGGATAGTGTGCCGACGCGAGTGTCGGTCCCAGGCATGAGAGCATTAATCAAACTACTCTTGCCAACACCAGACTGACCTACGAACACCGTGGTGTTATCCTTTAAAAAGTCCGTAAGTTCGCTTAATCCCGCCTCATTGACACAGGAAGCGCGAACGACTCGATAGCCAAGTTCCTCGTAACTATCGACCATGCGAATAAGCTTGGCGTGCTTCTCAGGGTCTATAAGATCAGTCTTGTTAAGCAGAAGAACCGGCTCAATGTCGTTGGTCTCAGCCGCAATGAGGTAACGGTCAATGAGATTGGCGTGTGCTTCAGGAAATGGAGCAACGACCAGCAACATGTGATTAATGTTGGCGGCAACCAATTTCAGTTGACCCCGATGATCGGGGCGCTCAAGAATATTGTCGCGCTCCTCTTGCGCCACAACTACGCCGGTAGGATTGCCGTTGTGGAAGACAACTCGATCTCCAGTCACCAGAGCGGGTACGTTAGCGCGGACATGACAGCGAACAACATCGCCCGAAAGCTTAGACTCCACATCGATTTGAACACCGTAGTGCGCGATGACTACGCCGAACTCCTCATCGCCCAAGTGTGTATCGTGAAGTTTAGACTCGGCTTTATCGGCCCGCTTTCCAGCTCGTTCACTGCGCTCGTCTTGGATCTTTTGGATACGCCAGCTTTGACGGCGGGTTAACTTTCTTTTAGCCATAATAGAATTCGGGTCCCTAGAGACCCGAATAATAGCGTACTTAGCAACAAATAGTTACTCTGTTGGCTGAAGTTCCACAATTGGCAAGCCAAGCGTTTCGAGGTCTTCGTAGACCGTAGCTCGGTCGCCGACCACCACGATGGCTAATTGATCATTAGTAATCAATCTATTGGCGAGCGCGTTGAGCTCACCTAGCTCAGCATTTGTTAGTGCCTCGTTACGCTGATCAAGATAAGAGGCATCTACGTTGTAGGTTGCCATTTGACTGATTAGACGAAGCTTTTGCGACGGAGTTTCGTAGGAGCGAGCATCACGCTGGCTATAGGCCGAACGCATGAAGTTGAGTTCTTCCTCTGTCATGCCATCGGTTTTGAATGCTGCTAATTCTGCCAATACTTCTTGGATAGAAGCCAGGGTTGAATCGGCTCGCACTTCGGCGCTAGTGATGAAAGTACCCGTCTCGAGGTTGCCTCGGAATCCAGAACGGGCACCGTAGGTGTAACCTTTGTCTTCACGAAGATTCTGGTTGATACGGCTGTTGAAGTTACCACCAAGGTTAAAGTTCATCAGCTGTGCATGCCAGTAGTCACCGTTAACGTCCCATAGTGGACCGTTAGTCGCAACGCGGATTGAGCTCTGTGCCGCTTCAGGCTTGTCCATGAAGAAAATGGTATTAGTCTCAGGCGCTTTCCAGTTGAGGCTTTCAAGAGGTCGTTCCTGCATGTCTACAGCGATCTCACCAAGTGGGGACAAAGCCGCTAGCACCTCTTCCTGGCTTAGATTTGAGCTGACAAGCACTACCGCCATTTGCTCTGGGAAGTGGGCTGAGTAGAAGCCTACAAGATCGTCACGGCTAAAGCCGCTAATGCTCGCAGTAGTACCCGAACTCGGGTGAGCGAGTGGGTTACTTGCATCGCCCATGGCCTGGTTCAACGCATCCTGTGCGAGCGCTGGGCCACTGGTTTTGGACTGCTGGATGCCCTGAAGAATTTCGCCGCGAATACGTTCAACATCCGCTTCGTTAAAGGCTGGGTTAAGCAGACGTTCTAGCAAAATTTCAACGCCGCCATCTAATCCGTCAGTGAGTACTGACAAACTCGCATTCGCTTGATAGTCACCCATGTTGAAGCCTACGCTGGCGCCGATACGTTCCTGCATAGCATCAAGTTCAGCAAGCGTGTAGTTGGTAGTCGCTTCACTCATGAGTGAAGCGGTGAAGCTTGAAAGCCCCTCTTGACCCTCTTCTAGATCACGCTGACCTGCTTCGAAGCCCACCACTACACGAGTTGTTGGTGTTTCGGTGTTGGTAACGCCGAGCACTCGAACGCCATTAGCAAGCTCACCTTCCCATATTGCTGGCAAGCTGATTGACTTAGCATTGGGAACGGCTGGGCGATTACTGCGATCGAAGTTATCCGTAGCAGGACGGAAAGCCAAACCACTCATTGGCTCCTCAGGTGCGAGTTGCTCTACTTCGTGATTGTCTTCACCGGCGGCAAGTTCAGTCATACCCATCGGAACAACGCTTACGATCACAGCAGGCTTGCCCACGATGAATCGATCGAAGGCGTCAGTGACGTCAGCGGCCGTAACCGCCCGGTAGCGAGATAGCTCATTTGCCATCCCATTTGGAGTGCCCAAGAAGGTCTCGTAATAGGCTAGCTGGCGTACTTTGCCAGATACGGATTGAAGGCCGAATACTTGGCTGCGTTCTACATCACTAATAAAACGAGCAACGTCATCATCGCTAACACCTCGTTCCACAAATTCATCGAAGCTCTCGCGAATAGCTTGTTCCATGTCCGCAAGATTTTCACCAGTTTGGCGATTCTGTACCACAATTGCAGTCATGGTACATGCGAGCTCAGCACAGCTGTGGTTTAAGCTTGCGGATAATGCGCGGCCAGTCTGAACAAGATTCGTGTAAAGAATGGACGAAGCGCCTTGGCCAATAATCTTGGCGGCAGCATCTAGTGCAGGTTCATCTTGATCGAATAAGCTGACAGTTGGGAAGGACATCGCAATCGCTGGCATGAAGATACGATCTTCTAGCGTCGCATAACGGTCACTGTCCAATACAGCCGGCATGGCGGGCATTTTTTCAACGTCAGGCCCTGCAGGGATAGAGCCAAAATATTTAACAACCATTTCCAGCGTTTCGCTGACGTCGATGTCGCCACCAATAGTAAGGGTGGCGTTATTAGGTCCGTACCAACGTAGGAAGAACTGCTTAACCGCATCGACTTGGGCGCGGTTAAGATCATCCATATGTCCGATGACTGGCCATGAGTAGGGGTGGCCGGCCGGATAGGTATGCATTGACATGGTTTCCCATACGCGACCGTAAGGGGCGTTATCGACACGCTGGCCACGCTCGTTCTTTACGGTTTCACGCTGGTTCTCGAAAGTCTCTTCGGTGATGGCATCCAATAAGAAGCCCATACGATCCGACTCAAGCCATAGCAACGTTGCCAGCTGATTTGACGGTGCGGTATTGAAGTAGTTAGTACGATCACTATTGGTGGTACCGTTTAGGGTGCCGCCAGATTCTGTAATGATACCGAAATGTTCTTCATCTGCGACGTGCTCAGAACCCTGGAACATCATATGCTCGAAGAAATGAGCGAAGCCCGAATAACCAATCTGCTCACGTGCTGAGCCTACGTGGTAGGTTACATCTACATCAACTAACGGGTCAGATAAGTCTTGGTGGAGAACGACGGTTAGGCCGTTGTCGAGTTCGAACTTCTGATAGGAGATAACCACATCATCAGGAGTGGAGTTGACGGTTTCAACGAGGCGCATGCCAGCCGGTAAAACGAGTTCGTCAGAAGAACTGTTTTGTTGGCAACCAGTGACCGCGAAGATAGCAAGGGAAAACGCAAGCAGCTTCTTCATTTTTTGAGTCCATAATTGATTTTTTCGAAGTACGAGTATTGCACAGTTTCTGCGGGGGATACAGTAGTTGCCAGTGAAACTAAGAGGTGCTCTACTGTGGATTCTACGTGGTGGCTTAAGCTGTGCTATCATCGCGATGAGACTAATTAGGAAGCCACTATGTCTGTTGATCAGCGCTTAATTTGGATTGACCTAGAAATGACGGGTTTAGAGCCTGAGGTTGATACCATTCTTGAAATTGCCACCATTGTTACTGACGCCGAACTTAATGTATTGGCCGAGGGGCCTAGCATCGCCATTCACCATAGTGAGGAAGCGTTAGCTGCTATGAATGAATGGTGTATAGAGCATCACGGTCGTTCAGGGCTGACCGAAAGATGTCTACGCAGCCACGTTGATCTTGCTAAAGCCGAAGCGGAGACGATTGAATTTCTAAAACAGTGGGTGCCCAGCGGCGTCTCACCGATTTGTGGCAATTCAGTTGGTCAAGATCGTCGATTCTTAGTGAAGTATATGCCGGCACTCGAAGCGTATTTTCACTACCGTATGATCGATGTTTCTACGCTCAAGGAATTGGCTCGTCGCTGGAGCCCTGCCACGCTTGATCAGGTACATAAGAAAGGCTCACACCTTGCCTTAGATGATATTCGGGACTCTATCGCCGAGTTGGTAGTCTATCGAGAGCAGCTTTTTAAGCTCTAGGTTCTGGGTTCTGGGTTCTGGGTTCTGGGTTCTGGGTTCTGGGTTCTAGGCTCGTTTACTTTTGCGGCGACGCTTGCGGCGCGACTCCTGGCGTTCGATAGCCCACTGAATATGTTCGTTGAGCAGTTCGCTGATATTCTCCGCGAGGCGCTGTTTAAGCAAGGAGATATGTTCGTCGCTACTTGGGGCGTTACCGAGGCCGATTGCCAAATTGCGCAGGAAATTGTGATAGCCAGATCTCCGTAATGGCGAGCCTACGGTGGCTGTCAAAAACTCCTCCTCATTCCAGCGAAATAACCGCGATAGATCCGCACTGTCCAGATCGTTCCTCGGCGAGAAATCGACTTCATTGGTGGTAGCGGGCTGTTTGTTCCAGGGACAGATAATTTGACAATCATCACACCCAAAAACCCGATTGCCAATCGCCTCACGGAATTCGAGTGGAATGGGGCCGGTATTCTCAATGGTTAGATACGAAATACAGCGCTTCACTTCTAGCTGGTAGGGCGCTATGAACGCGTCGGTAGGGCAAACCTTCAGACAAGCTTCGCAATCGTCGCAGCGGTCCGCATCATCGGGTTGATCAATCGGCAATTCAAGATCCGTATAAATTTCCCCCAAAAAGAAGTAGCTGCCATCTTCAGGGTGGATAATTAACGAGTTTTTACCTACCCAGCCATGACCAGCCTTGCGAGCGAGTGCTTTTTCCATCACCGGCGCCGAGTCCACTAGCGCCCGCTGAGTACTGTTGGGAAAGGCCTCGGAAATTTTGGCTGCCAACTTAGCGAGACGCTTACGAAACAGTTTGTGATAATCGCGGCCCAAGGCATAGCGCGAAATGTAGGCCGCGTTTTCGTTCTTTAGCGGAGCAATAAGGTCAACGTCTTCAGGTAAATAGTTAAGTCTTACTGAGATCACCCGCTGAGTGCCTTCCAAAAGAGAATTAGGGGTGTAGCGCATGTCGCCATGGTCCGTCATCCACTCTAATGGCATGTGCATATTATTGCCGAGCCATGCCTTCAGGCGTGCCGCATCCAATTCGAGATCCGTATCGGTGATACGAAGGTCATTGAAGCCTAGCTCCGTGCCCCAGGTCTTTATTTGTCGGGCTGCCGTTTGCAGATTAAGAGGGTGTGATTCGGTCATAACACTCACTTGGGGTGACGTTGAAATTTCTGCTATCAACAACAGAGACGAATTGCGAATCTTAGCGTATAAAGCGTAGACAATCACGATTTCACTCATGGAGATAATGATATGAATAAAGCTAATCTAGCTACTTTGACTTTAGGTATCGCGCTAAGCTCGGTTGCTATCGGTGCGGGTGACCCCGTCGCTGGGGAAGCAAAGGCCGCCGTCTGTACTGCCTGTCATGGCGCAGATGGTAAGGCCGTGATTCCAGGGTACCCAAATCTAGCGGGGCAGAATGAGCTCTACTTGATCAACTCAATCAAAGCTTACCGAAGTGGCGATCGAAAACCCGTCGGTAACGGTGCAGTGATGGCCGGCCAAGCAGCGGCGTTATCCGATGCGGATATCGAAAACCTTGCCGCCTATTACGCAGCGATGGCTAACTAACTGTAAAACTAGCCTTGCAACTCGCTTTGTAACACGGAACACTGGTTATAAACGAAGCGGAGATTAGCCATGTTGCATTGGCAGCCCACCCTATCAAGTGACAACGTAAAGCTGCTTGATAGGGATTTTCAACAGGTAGAACGCATATCCGGCTATTCCCTCATGAAACGGGCATCTCACTGCTGTGTGGAGCTTATCCAGACACATTTCAATCCCCAGCACTGCATCGTGCTATGTGGCGGTGGTAATAATGGTGGCGACGGTTGGCAAATAGCCGCCGAACTCAAAGAAACGGGTTGGTCCGTGGAGGTTGTCACTGTGGTAGACCCAGGGTCACTCATGGGCGACGCTAAATTAGCCTTCGAAGCGGCTGCCCAGATTGGGGTATCTTGGCTGAATTGGTCTAAAGGTGTGGCGTTTAATGCCGATCTACTCGTCGACGCGCTAATTGGTGTGGGCTTCGAACCTCCCTTAAAACCCAACTTAAAGACACTGTTTCAAAATGTTATAGACAGTGACATTCCTGTCCTTGCCGTGGACTGTCCCTCGGGCTTAAATGTTGATACAGGAGACGCCGTCAATGCAATTCCTGCAAAAGTCACCGCAACCTTCCTCAGCTTGAAACCGGGTTTGCTTACCGGGGGCGGCAAAGAGGTTGCTGGGCAAGTAGAAAAATTTGACCTAGGTTGCCATGCTCGATTCATTGAACCCTATCAGCGCCAGGCCGAACTGTTAATATCCGTAGATTCATTGCCCGCGCGCTCGATCAATCATTTTAAACACCAAGCAGGGCATGTTGTCGTCTATGGCGGCGCACGGCAAACTGCGGGAGCCGCCATACTCACGGCGGAAGCGGCACTATTTAGTGGTGCTGGGTTGGTAACGTTGGCTACCGATGAGCTAGGACAAGCTGCCATCAATGCTCGCCGGCCCGAAATTATGGTGTGTCGCCATGAACAGCTAGAGCATATTGCGTCGCTCTCTGTTTTGGCACTGGGTCCAGGTTTGGCTGACGATGACCATAGCCCGCTGACGCTTTGCCATCAATTAGATTGCCCTGCCGTCCTGGATGCCGGAGCGCTCAGGCTGTTGGCGACGAAGCCAAGCTTTTCTAACCAGTGGGTGTTAACACCTCATACAGGTGAAGCCGCGGCGCTATTAGGAGTTTCTGCAGCGGCCGTAAATGCTGATAGAATAACAGCCGCTAAGCAGATACAGCGGAGATTTGGTGGTGTTGTGGTGTTAAAAGGCCCGGGAACCATTGTGTGTGACGCGGATAGATGTATCATCAATTCATCGGGTAACCCAGCGCTGGGCGTGGCCGGTTCGGGCGATATTCTCACCGGAGTGATTGCGGCGCTTCAGGCACAGGGACTTACTCCCTTTGAGGCCGCCGCCGCTGGCGTATTTTGGCACGGTAAGGCAGCCGACCAGTGGCGAGACAATCATGGCGAACGCGGATTAAGTGTGAGTGAATTATTGGTGCTCATTCGAGCGCATATCAATGGAGTAGAGTTAGGCACATGTGGTTAGCAGACGAGGCCGCTACAATTGCGCTAGGGAAGAGCATAGCGCGTGGCTTACAGGGTGGAGCAGTGGTCTTTCTTCGCGGGCACCTAGGCGCGGGTAAAACCACGCTCAGTCGTGGTATTTTACAAGGCTTCGGTCATGCTGGCGCGGTGAAGAGTCCAACCTACACGCTAGTAGAACCCTACGACCTCAAACCGTGGCAACTTTTCCACTTCGACCTATACCGCTTGGGTGATCCCGAAGAATTAGAATACATGGGTATTCGTGATTACTTTTCGGATCGAAGTATCGCGCTGATTGAGTGGGACGAACGTGGAGCAGGAATGTTGCCTTCGCCGGACTTGATCATTAATTTGAATGCGAAGAATGAAGGCCGGGAAGTTAGTTTTGAACATCGCAGTGAGGCGGCAAAGAATTTGGTTGCGGCCATTACGTCGCAGGATGGCCAATAATGATACTGCGTAACGGTTGTATTGCCCTTATTCTGATCTTTATTAGCGCCGCTAGTCTCGCTAACACGGTGCAGGGGATCCGAACTTACCACGCCCCGGATAACACCCGCATCGTGTTCGATATGAATGAAGCAGCCTCCTACAGCTCCTTCGCGTTAGATAATCCTAGCCGTTTTGTGATTGATATTGAGAGGGGTAGCTTACTTTCTCACGTAGGCCTACCCAGCTTTGAAGAAAGCAGCAGTGTGGATGGCTTACGCTATTCAACCAGTGACGACAAACTGCGCATAGTCATTGATTTAAGCCGTAGTGTAGGGGTTAAAACCCTTACTCTTGGTGCAACGGCTGATGCGGGCCCTCGGCTGGTGGTCGACGTTCCTGAAGTCGACGCGCCCTCTTCCGTTATTGCCGTTGATACCTCCGCTAACCGTAACATTAGGGTAGTTGTGGATCCCGGTCATGGCGGTGAGGATCCCGGTGCCTCTGGGCCCGGAGGCTTGCGAGAAAAAAATGTTGTCCTCGATATCGCCAAACGCTTAGTGGATAAGCTTAACGCAACGGCTGGCTACGAAGCCTACTTAACCCGTGATGGTGATTACTATATCCCGCTGCGAGGGCGAAACGACATCGCCCGTGAGCGGCAAGCCGATCTCTTTATTTCAATTCATGCCGACGCTTTTACCAACCCTCAAGCTAACGGGGCATCGGTGTTTGCGCTATCCGAGAGCGGTGCCACGTCCGAGATGGCAAGGTTTCTCGCCGAGTCCGAGAATCAGTCGGACTTGGTTGGCGGCGTTAATCTCGTAGATATGGAAGATCAAATCCTCGCGGGCGTACTGCTCGATCTTTCGATGACCGGAACGCTGTCTCACAGTCTCGAGGTGGGTGCAGAAGTGCTTGATGAAATCGGCGGTATCGCTCGTCTGCATAAGCGACGTGTAGAGCAAGCGGGTTTTGTAGTGCTGAAGAACCCAGATATTGCTTCGATTTTGGTCGAGACCGGTTTTATTTCGAATCCCGGGGAAGCGCGCAAATTGGCGACGAGAGATTATCGCAGCAAGATGGCGCAGCGTATCTTTAACGGAGTCGACGCCTATTTCCGTGCTCTTCCTCCTGCTGGCACGCTGCTAGCTGCCTATAAGACTGGCTTGATTCGCGAGCATACGGTTGCGCCGGGCGATTCGCTTGGTTTGATTGCTCAGCGCAACCGCGTTAGCGTTCAAGCCATCAAAACGGCGAATAATTTGAGCACCGATGTGATTCGCATTGGTCAAACCTTAATCATTCCTAACGAGTAATATGACTAAAATTCGTACCCTCACTCCTCGGCTAGCAAACCAAATTGCTGCGGGAGAAGTTGTTGAACGGCCGGCCTCGGTGGCAAAAGAGCTGTTAGAAAATGCGTTAGACGCTGGCGCAACTCGTGTTGATATTGATGTGGAGCAAGGAGGCGTTAAGCTCATTCGTGTTCGCGACAATGGTTCCGGCTTAGCATCGGATGATCTACCCTTAGCTCTATCCCGCCACGCAACGTCAAAAATCTACCAGCTCGACGATCTTGAGGCGGTTACTTCCTTGGGTTTTCGCGGTGAGGCGCTCGCATCGATAAGTTCAGTGTCGAAGCTGTTGATGAGTTCGAGTGAAGATGGTGAAGAGGCGTGGCAAGCTCGAACTCAGGGCGCTGATATGGTGCCTGAGTTAAGCCCTGCCTCACACCCTCAGGGAACCACGGTTGAAGTCCGAGATCTCTTCTTCAATACGCCAGCACGACGCAAATTTCTGCGTACTGAAAAAACTGAGTTCGGGCGGATCGATGATACTTTCAAGCGCATAGCGCTTGCCAATTTTAGTACGAACTTCACGCTGAGGCACAATGGTAAGGCGGTTCACTCGCTTCGCTCTGGAGAAGACCAATTATCCATGGAGCGCCGAATTGCAGAGCTCTGTGGCAGGGCGTTTATGGAAGATGCGATTCACGTTAACGTCGCGGCGTCGGGATTGAAATTATGGGGTTGGTTAGCCAAGCCTACATTCTCTCGTTCTCAGGCAGACCTTCAGTACTTTTTTGTCAACGGTCGAGCCATCAGAGATCGTGTAGTGAGCCATGCGGTTCGTCAGGCATACCGTGATGTGCTGTTCCACGGGCGCCACCCAGCATTTGTCCTGTATTTGGAGTTGGATCCAGCAACCGTTGATGTGAACGTGCACCCAACTAAACACGAAGTCCGTTTCCGCGATCAGCGTCTCGTCCATGACTTCCTATTTCGGACGCTCCATAGAGTCATTGCGGATTTAAAGCCAAGTGACTCGCTACCCGGCGCGATGGATGCATCGGCAATGCAATCAGCGTTGGCGAATGAAGCAGTTGTTAACGCAATTAACGAGCAACGCCCACTGGGTTTTGCGAAGGCGGCGGACGCTGCCGGTAGCACTGGGAATTTTGGCGCTGGCTATCAGCCTGCGCCACCCAGTCAGAATAGCGATTGGAAGGGGCTATATTCTGACACTACCTCGGCGGCTGAAAGCGCTGACCTAACTTCAGTAGCCCCCTATTCGCCTCAGCCGTTGAGCGAAACCAGCGCCGCAGATATTCCGCCCCTTGGCTTCGCAGTTGCGCAGCTAAAGGGCATCTACATTCTTTCGGAGAATGAGCAGGGACTTATTGTGGTTGATATGCACGCGGCTCACGAGCGCATTACCTATGAGCGTATGAAAGCCGATTTTTCCGCCAATGGATTGTTAGCGCAACCGCTGCTTGTGCCCCAGAGTTTAGCGGCGTCAGCAGGCCAGGTAGAAGCGGCAGAGGAACATCAACTCCTGTTTAAAAAGCTCGGCTTTCAGATTGATGTAGTCAGTGATGAAAGTTTGATTATTCGTCAGGTTCCAGTGCTGTTAAGTCAGGCGAATATCGAACAGCTCGTCTATGATGTGCTGGTGGATCTTGAGAAATACGGCACTTCCGATCGTATTGAAGCGCATGTGAATGAATTACTTTCCACCATGGCCTGTCACGGATCAGTCCGAGCGAATCGAAAGCTTACGATCCCGGAAATGAATGCCTTACTTCGTGACATGGAAGAAACTGAACGCAGCGGCCAGTGCAACCACGGCCGCCCTACATGGGCGCTTATGACCTTGAACCAACTTGATAAACTCTTCCTTCGGGGTCAGTAGCGTGAGTTCATTGGCGACAGATCGCGTCGGCTTTTTGATGGGCCCTACTGCATCGGGAAAGACCGCACTGGCTATCGAGCTCTATAAGACCGGCGGCTTTGATATCATCTCGGTGGATTCGGCCATGGTATATCGTGGTCTAGATATTGGTAGCGCCAAGCCCTCAGCGGAAGAACTTGCTCAAGCGCCGCACCGTTTAATTGATATTCGCGACCCAGCTGATGCTTATAACGCGGTAGACTTCCGTAATGATGCGTTACGTGAAATTGAGCGCAGTCATGCCCGCAATCGGACGCCGCTCTTTGTGGGCGGCACCATGCTTTACTACAAAGTGCTGTTAGAAGGTGTAGCAAATATGCCGTCTGCTGACCCAGCGGTGCGCTCGGCGGTGGAGGCCATTGCAGAGGATCGTGGTTGGCAGGCTGTGCACGAGTTACTTGCTCAGGTTGACCCCACTGCCGCAGAACGAATTCACCCCAATCATTCCCAGCGTTTGTCGCGCGCCTATGAGGTGTTTCTACAAACCGGCAAACCCCTAACGCAGTGGCACACCGAGCAGAAAAAGGATGACCTGCGTGAACGTTACAACGTTCGGCAAATGGCAGTTATGCCAGCCGATCGAAAAATACTTCATCGGCGCATTGAGCTGCGTTTCGCCCAGATGATGGAGCTTGGTTTCGAAACTGAGGTGACCGCACTGATGAATCGAGGGGATCTTCATCTCGATTTGCCTTCTATGCGCTCCGTGGGCTACCGGCAAATGTGGCTTTACTTGGCTGGTGAACTTAGCTTTGATGCGATGAGGGAGCAGGTTCTCGCGGCTACTCGGCAGCTGGCCAAACGACAATTTACCTGGCTCCGTGGCTGGGAGGATGTTTTTCACCTCAATGTTTCGGGAACCCCTGATTGGGACAGTCTAAATAATGTCGCTTTGCGCTACTATCAGCAGGACTAACGGTGGTACACTTCGACTTGCGAAGAATTAATTCGCCATTTTTTTGGCAGTCATGCTATACCTAAGTTTGCTATAGTCGTTTTAGATTGCTTAATCACTCAAGGAGAAAGTCATGTCAAAAGGGCATACCCTACAAGACCCTTATTTAAACGTTCTTAGAAAAGATCGCATTCCTGTGTCAATTTACCTCGTCAACGGTATTAAGTTGCAGGGTCAAATTGAGTCGTTCGACCAGTTTGTTGTCCTCCTTAAGAATACAGTTAGCCAAATGGTCTACAAGCATGCAATTTCAACAATTGTCCCTGCTCGTGCCGTGCGCGTTCCAGTTGCTAATCCAGCTGAGGCTAGCGACGCTGAATAAGGAAAGATATTCCTTTGTTTTTTGATCGACCCGACTCAGGTGAACTTGCCGTTCTAGTTCACCTTGAGTTCTCTCAATTAGAATCTTCCGAAGACCCCCGCGAATTTGAAGAGCTAGTTCTAGCAGCTGGCGGTGATCCTGTAGCTTTTATTACTGGAAAGCGAGCAATGCCCACCGCAAAATATTTTGTTGGTACCGGTAAGCTTGAGGAAATTCGTGCAACGGTTGAGCAGGAAGCCGCCCAACTTGTTATTTTCGATCACAACCTAAGCCCGTCACAGGAGCGCAACATTGAAGCGCAATTGGGCTGTAGAGTGCTTGATCGAACTGGCTTGATTCTTGATATTTTCGCTCAGCGTGCACGGACCCATGAAGGGAAGCTGCAGGTTGAGCTGGCTCAGTTACGCCATATGTCTACACGTTTGATTCGCGGTTGGACGCACCTGGAGCGTCAAAAGGGTGGTATTGGTCTGCGTGGTCCGGGTGAAACCCAGTTGGAATCTGATCGGAGAATGCTCCGCGAGCGTATACAGTATATTGAACGCCGGCTTGATAAAGTACGTAAGACTCGTGCCGAAGGTCGTCGCTCTCGCACACGTGCATCAGTACCTACCGTGTCGTTGGTTGGTTATACTAACGCGGGTAAAAGCACGCTGTTCAATCGCCTTGCTAATTCAGACGTCTTTGCAGCGAATCAGTTGTTTGCCACGCTAGATCCCACTATGCGTCGGATTGAGGTTGAAGATGTGGGGCCAGTAGTGTTAGCTGATACCGTTGGTTTTATCAGCCACCTGCCGCATCGCTTAGTTGAAGCGTTTCGCGCCACGCTAGAAGAGGCGGCTTCAGCCGATCTATTGATCCATGTCGTTGATGCGAGTGAGATGGGGCGGGATGAACAAATTGCGCACGTTGATGAAGTATTGGAGGAGATCAAAGCTAAGGAACTTCCTACGCTGATGGTGTTCAACAAGATTGACCTCTTGGGCTATGAAGAGGGGCGCATCGATCGTGACGAACATGGCGTGCCGTGGCGAGTATGGGTTTCCGCCGTCACGGGCGCGGGTATTGGTCAGTTGGCGGCGGCGCTACGAGAGCGCTTGGGCACCGGGGTCATTAGTGCTCGGTTGGAGCTACAGCCCTCTCAGGGGCGGCTACGTGCTGAACTCCATAATCGGGGTGTCGTGACTAGTGAAGCTTACTTAGATAATGGTAACGTCAGTTTGGATGTCAAAATTAGTACAATTAACCTTGCTCAGATGCGAGCTCACGACGCCGAGGCGGATGGGGCTTTCGCGGCAGCTGGACATCCGAAGCCGAAACCAACGCTATTCTAATTTGACGCAGCACTTCGGTTACTGCGGTAGTAATTGCTCCGGCAAATGACTATATTTGCATACATAACAATTTGCTTAACGATATTGGAGAAAAATTATGGCTTGGAATGAGCCCGGCGATAAAGGCCGTGACCCTTGGGGTGGCGGCAATAAGAACGACGGCCCACCGGACCTTGACGATGCACTGAAACAGCTGAATGACCGCCTGCGCGGCCTGTTCGGTGGTGGCTCATCAAACGGTGGCAAAGGTGGTTCAGGATCCTCCATGGGGATTGTTGGGCTGGTTATCGCTGTCGTGATTCTTCTGTGGGGTGCCTCGGGCATCTACCAAGTGAACGAACAGGAACGCGGCGTAGTCTTGCGTCTGGGAATGTTCCATGAAGTCGTCGGCCCTGGTCTGCAGTGGAATCCGCCATTAATCGATGATGTAACGATCGAGAACGTGACGAACCTCCGTCCTCACCGCACCAGCGGCCGTATGTTGACCAAAGATCTCAACTTGGTCGAAGTAAGCATCTCGGTGCAGTATCGCATTTCTGATATTCAAAACTTTGTACTCAAGGTTGATAACCCTGAGCGATCTTTGCGTGAAGCGACCGATTCGGCGCTACGCCAAGTCATCGGTGCAACGGATATGGACGCGGTGCTTACGGATGGTCGAGCAGCGATTGCGACGGAAGCACGTGTTCGCCTGCAAGAACTAATGGATGTCTATGATACGGGGATCGAGGTGACTAAAGTTGCCATTGAGCAATCTGAAGCGCCTGCGGATGTTCGCGATGCGTTTAATGATGTTAGCCGAGCGCTTGAGGATCGGGACCGACTAAAGCAGGAAGCTGAAGCCTACGCGCTAGGTATCGTTCCTATTGCGCGTGGTCAAGCGCAGCGAGTCTACCAAGAGTCGGAAGCATATCGTGATCGAGTGATTGCGGAAGCGGAAGGTGAGACAGCGCGTTTCAATTCTCTTCTCGTTGAATACCAACGAGCGCCGGAAGTTACTCGACAGCGCTTATATATCGATATGATGCAAGATGTCCTCGGTGACAGTAACAAGGTCATGATCGATGTAGAGGGTGGTAACAATATGATGTACCTTCCACTTGATCGCCTGATGCAGTCCAACGCACCTCGTTACAACCTAAGTGAAACTAGCATGCGCGAAGCGCAGGCAACACTAGAGTCGCTGCGAACCCAGCAACCAACCGAAGTTCCAAATAATGCGAGAGGTCCACGCCGATGAGCTCGAATAAACCAGTTTTTGTCCTAATTGGCCTGTTAGTTCTCGCTTTCATTACGTCGAAGTCTTTGTACGTGGTGTCGGAAACTGAGCGTGCTGTGAAACTTCGTTTTGGTAAGATGGAAGAGGCGGATATTGCACCAGGCTTACACCTGAAAGTACCGTTTGTTGAGGATGTTCGCTTCTTCGATGCGCGAGTTCAAACTCTGGATGCGCCACCGGAAGACTTCCTAAACGCCGAAAAGAAATTGTTAACCGTCGATTCATTTGCGAAATGGCGAATCATCGATGTAGACCGCTACTACACTTCAACTAACGGTGATGTGCGCAGAGCGGCATCATTATTGGCGCAGCGTATTTCAGAGGGTTTGCGTAACGAGTTTGCCCTGCGCTCGCTTTCTGAAGCAGTAGCGTTAGAGCGTGACGAAATGATGGAAGATCTGACTGCTGGTTTGGTAGATGCTACCCGAGAGCAACTGGGGATTGAAATTGTTGATGTTCGCGTCAAGAAAATTGAACTACCTAACGATGTTTCGAGCGACGTTTTCCGCCGCATGCGCGCGGAGCGTGAGCGTCAGGCTCGTGAATACCGTTCACAGGGGCAGGAAGTTGCGGAGGGTATTCGCGCTGATGCTGATCGTCAGAAAATCGTTATCGAAGCAAATGCATACCGTGATGCGGAGATTCTTCGCGGTGAGGGCGATGCCCGTGCGGCGGCTATCTATGCAGAGTCCTACGGAAAAGATACCGAATTTTACACCTTCTGGCGTTCCCTAGATGCTTACCGTAATACTTTCAACCGTGATGGCGATATCATGGTTTTGCAGCCAGATTCAGAATTCTTCAATTACCTGAAGGACTCTAAAGGCCAGGCTGACTAAAAAAGGTTAGCCGCCCCGTCTATAGGGTGGTAGAATCCGTTAACCGGGCTTGCCCGGTTTTTTTGTGCAAGAAAATCGCCTTTTTGGTGTGCTAAATTCAGCATTCAGTCGGGCGGAATTATTAAGGAATAGAGTTGAGATGAGTAGCGTTAATCGTTGGTTACTTCCGGAGGGCATTGAAGAGCTATTGCCTGAGACCGCGCGTCGTGTTGAATTCCTTCGTCGGCATTTGCTCAACCTTTATACCTCATGGGGATATCAACTGGTTATCCCGCCTCTCGTCGAATTTACCGAATCACTTCTGTTAGATCAGAATAGTGACTTGGACCTCAAAACGTTGAAGGTGATGGACCGAATTAGCGGCAAAATGATGGGGCTCCGAGCCGATATCACTGCGCAGATTGCTCGTATCGATGCCCACACCATGCGCTGCTCCGGTGCCAATCGTCTCTGCTATGCCGGCTCCGTAGTTCATACTACACCGTCTGCGCCGCTCGCATCACGCTCGCCCATTCAAATTGGTTGTGAGTTGTACGGCGAACCCTCGGTCAACGGTGACGTAGAGGTCATGTCGTTAATGTTGCAAACACTTACGACCATTGGCGTGGCCGACTTAACGCTCGATCTTGGACATATCTCCATACTCGAAGAATTACAGTTGGCGGCGAACCTCAGCGAGGTCGATCGTGAAGCCTTGGCTGCGGCG
This sequence comes from uncultured Umboniibacter sp., assembly GCF_947497555.1. Classification (NCBI taxonomy): domain Bacteria; kingdom Pseudomonadati; phylum Pseudomonadota; class Gammaproteobacteria; order Cellvibrionales; family Cellvibrionaceae; genus Umboniibacter; species uncultured Umboniibacter sp. The sequence continues at coordinate 395,683 of NZ_CANMGY010000001.1, read as the reverse complement.
TTGAAGACAAAGTCGCTTGCTCAGACTGATGCGGTACTGGCTAATTTGCAGATAAGCACAAAAATTCAGCAGCAACTTCGCGCTGTTGCTACTATTCAAGGTGGTAGCGATGCGCTGGTTGAATTAGATGGGCTGTTACGCGGCACGACTAACAACTTAGATGTAGCGTTGGATGAGCTACAAACGAGTTTTAAGGCGATAACTAAACGCTTCCCATCGGTTGCCGTATTTATTGATCTGACAGAGATGCGTGGCTTTGACTATCATACAGGACTCGTTTTTTCGGCATTATCTAGTGCCTCAGGAAAGCCATTAGCCAACGGCGGCCGATACAACAATATTAGTCACCAATTTGGGCGTGATCGGGCGGCAACAGGGTTTAACTGCGACTTGAAGGCGCTTAGCCTCGTTGCAACTGTTGAGCAGCCGGATAGCCAAGTGCCGATTCACGTTTCCGCTTCAGCGGTTGAGGAATTATGGCAGGAAATTGAAGTACGTCGCCAAAAAGGCGACATCGTAGTTGAAGGTGATGCACCGAGAGGTGGCCGACAGCTAATTTATCGAGATCAGCGCGCAGTGCTGATTGATCTTTAACTTGTAAAACGACTGGCAGAGATACCATGGGAAATAATGTAGTTGTACTTGGCACGCAATGGGGTGACGAGGGCAAGGGTAAAATTGTTGATTTATTAACGGATCGCGCGCAAGTAGTTGTTCGCTTTCAAGGCGGCCACAACGCTGGACACACGTTAGTAATTGACGGCAAAAAGACCGCTTTGCACCTGATTCCGTCAGGAATTTTGCGCGAAAAAGTTCACTGTGCCATTGGTAATGGTGTAGTCGTTGCGCTCGATGCGCTTCATAAAGAAATGAAGGGCCTCGAAGGCAATGGCGTGCCGGTTCGTGAACGTCTCACCATTTCGAACGCCTGCCCACTGATTCTGCCTATTCATGTGGCGCTTGATGTAGCACGAGAAAAGGCCCGTGGCGCTAAAAAGATCGGCACCACCGGTCGTGGTATTGGTCCGGCATACGAAGATAAGGTAGCGCGTCGCGGCCTTCGCCTGGGCGATGCACTCAATCCAGAACTATTCGCTGAAAAGCTCAAAAGTGTTATGAAGTACCACAACTTCATGCTAACCGAGTATTACGGTGAAGAAGCAATCTCTTATGAGCAAACACTTCAGGAAACGCTAGCAATGGCCGAAGATCTTCGACCATTAGTCGCTAACGTGACTGAATTACTTCACACCTATCGTGAGAATGGCGCAAATATCATGTTCGAAGGCGCTCAGGGTTCATTGCTTGATATTGATCATGGCACCTACCCTTTTGTAACCTCGTCGAATACTACCGCCGGTGGCACTGCGACAGGTTCTGGTGTCGGTCCGCTTTATCTGGATTACATTTTAGGGATCACTAAAGCCTACACAACCCGTGTTGGTTCCGGTCCTTTCCCCACCGAACTCTTTGATGATGTCGGTGCTCGCCTAGCAGAACGCGGCCACGAATTTGGCACCACTACCGGCCGTGCACGTCGTTGCGGTTGGTTTGATGCCGTGGCGCTTAAGCAAGCGGTTCGTATCAATTCAATTTCCGGTATTTGCTTAACTAAGTTGGACGTTTTAGACGGGCTAGAAGAAGTGAAGATTTGTACGGCTTACCATAATGCTAACGGTGAGTCAGTTGCAGCGCCTACCTCTGCAGACGAATACGAACTTATTAAGCCAGTGTATGAGTCGATGCCCGGTTGGACTGAGAATACCGTGGGCGCTACGTCTATGGATCAGCTTCCTCAGGCAGCGCTGGATTATATCGCCCGCCTTTCGGAAGTATGTGGCGTTCCTATCGATATCGTTTCTACGGGCCCAGACCGAGTTGAAACGGTAGTATTGCGCCATCCTTTCGAAGCATAAGCTACATTGAGAATCGCAAAAGGCGCCTACTTTAGGCGCCTTTTTTGTGTCTGATATTTGTATGCCATCGATACGTTTTCGGGAGGCTATTACATAGTTGGTGTCGCAGGATTGCTCGAGTGATCCTGCGCTAGCTCATTCTCGATGTCTTCAATCACATCCTGAACTTGTTCAAGGTCTAGTGTTCTCATTCCAATCGCGATAAGAATGGCAAGGAGCAGCTGGGCACCTAGCGTGCCAGTGGTAATCTTAGTGCGCAGTGTACCAGGACGCTGATGAATACCCATGACTTCTAGCCGCTCGGAGAGCTCTTTATACTCCATCCCCTTTAGTACCATCTGAGAGCGGATTAGGCGTTTGAGTGCCTCACGCAATGCGGGGGTGTCATAATTGCTGCCAGCCATATCCAAATTACCTTTTGTTAAACATACTTAATATTACGATAGTTGATAATTAATTTGAAGTTATATTAACTATGTGTTAATAATAGTTAACAAATAATACAAAAAAGGAGTTTTATAATGGATATCGTATCGATAGTCATACTGATTGTAGCGGTCATTACCGTATTAATGTCAATTAAAATGGTTGATCAGGGTTGGATGTACACCGTGGAGCGATTTGGTCGCTACACCAAAACCATTGGTCCTGGAATTAATTTCATTGTTCCAGTCGTTGATAAGATTGGTCGCAAACAGAACATCATGGAGCAAGTATTGGATGTTCATCCTCAAGAGGTTATCTCCCGTGACAACGCCATGGTCACAACCGATGCCGTGTGTTTCTTCCAAGTTATTGACTCGGTGAAAGCCTCCTATGAAGTGAATGACCTTGAGCGCGCTATGCAGAATTTGGTGATGACCAATATTCGTGCGGTACTCGGGTCTATGGAGTTAGATGAAATGCTGTCCAGTCGCGATAGGATCAATATGGCACTCCTGGAAAAGGTTGATGAAGCCACTGACCCTTGGGGTGTGAAGGTAACACGTATTGAAATTCGTGATATTACTCCGCCACGTGACCTCGTAGATTCCATGGCAAACCAAATGAAGGCTGAGCGCGATAAGCGCGCCGCTATCCTGGTTGCACAAGGTGTTAGGGAGGCAGAGATCCAGCGAGCGGAAGGCGAAAAACAAGCCGAGATTCTTCGCGCAGAAGGTGCTCGAACCGCTGCGTTCCTTGAGTCTGAGGCGCGTGAACGAGAAGCTGAAGCCGAGGCAAAGGCAACTCGAGTAGTCTCTGAATCTATTGCAGCCGGCGACATTAATGCTATCAACTACTTCGTCGCACAAAAATATACACAAGCGCTTACTGAAATTGGTAGTGCGGAAAACTCTAAAGTGGTATTGATGCCGCTTGAGGCAAGTAGCTTAATTGGTTCGCTGGACGGAATAAAAAATGTACTAGCTTCAACCAAAGAGTAAGAGGAGCTAATTATGGATATTGAAATTCTATGGTGGCATTGGATAGTCCTAGCTGGAGCGTTAATCGCACTAGAGCTGCTAGGGGCTGCGGGTTTTCTAATGGGAATAGCAGTGGCTGCCCTAGGCACGGGATTATTAGTCGCCTTAATTCCCATTGGATGGGAGTTGCAGTTATTGGCCTTTGCGCCATCAGCCGCATTGCTCTCATTCCTGTATATAAAACGATTCAAATCCTTCAATGAGAAAACGGATCGTCCGCAGCTTAATAACCGTTTAGCGCAGTTGATCGGTCACGAAGGTAGCGTAGTCAATGTTGGCGCTGCTAGCGTGAAGATTCAGATTGGCGATAGCCTCTGGTCAGTAGTGTGTGATGAGTCACTTGAGGTTGGAGATAAGGTGGTGATTACCGCATTCAGCGGTGATACGTTGCAGGCAAAGAAGGCGTGTCATTGACGCGCCTTTCTCTTACTCAAAGACCTCTTAAAGCTAAGCTAAGCTAAGCTCAGCGACTTCGCTAGTTGAATCTCGCTTAACCAGTTTAGGCTGAAACGATAGTGTTGGGGTGTCGCTTAGGTCGCTGTTGCAAATAAGCTTAACTAAGCGCTCTCCGGCCGATCGCGCGATATCGTGGTTGGGCTGATGTGCAGTGGTAAGGCGTGGCCAGGTTTGGCGAGAAAATGGGCTATCCTCAAATCCTGTGATAGAAAGTTGCTCAGGTATTTGAAGTCCATAGAGCCTTGCAGCAAATAACGCTCCCGCGGCGATTTCATCATTGAGCGCAAATACAGCGGAGGGAACTCGACCCTCTTCAATTAACGCGCGCATATTCGCGACACCCGATTCAAAGGAATACTCTCCGTTTAACACCTTTACATGGTGCTGACACTCTAATGCTGATTTGAAGCCACTAACACGTTGCTGGGTCGATGCGTGCTCTTCATCACCACTCAGGATAGCAATATCAGTATGTCCTAGACTGACGATATAGTCCCCAATTTCCTTTGCAGCTTTAAAATCGTCTACGTAGACTGAGTTTGGTTCGTTGGTGATAGGTGCTTGTCCCGAAATAACGCGCACAAAGGGGATCTTTCGTGTCGTGAGCATTTCGATAGTAGCGGGGTCTTCGGAAAACGGAGGTGTTAGTACCAACCCTGCGATACGAGACCGTTTTACCAGTTTATCCACTACATCTGCTAGCGCTTCATCAGTTTCCTTTACTGGGTGGATTAACAGTTCAAACCCCGCGTTATGACAGCTCTTTAGTAAGCCTTCCTGGAACTCAATGACGTAATAGGCGTTAGGGTTGTTATAGATATAACCCACGGAATAGGTGTGATTGCCTGCGAGGTTTCGCGCCGCATTATTGGGTTGGTATCCGAGCTCTTCGACTATCGCCATGACCTTTTCTTTGGTGGCGTCCTTCACTGAACTCTCGTTGTTCAGCACCCGCGAAACGGTCTTGAAGGAGACGCCGGCTCTGGCTGCAATGTCGCGTATCGTAATATTCAAAATCAGACCCAACTTATTGTTGTTGTGAATAGCTAATGATGCTGGGGGTATTCCCACATCAAAAAATTCAGTTATATCAGTTGCTTAGCCGGCTTATTGGGGCTGCCCCTGAATGATAAGAGGGCAAGCTGTGCAAAGCTACCTAAGCCGCTAAGTAGAATTGCTGCCACTATATGTATGACTACCGATTGAAAACTATTGATGACAACGTTGTCAAATTTTTCTTGTTTTATTTTTTTTCTTTGAATAAGATAACAATGACACCGTTGTCATCAAGGCTTTAAAGTTCAAGTGACGGCGTGGCAAAAGTCTCATTCTGTTACACAGTCTAAGACTCGCGTCCGTTAGAGACGCATATAATGATAATGATCCTTTTGGGGGAAACTCAATGAGTAAGCGTACGTTAATGGCTCGGTCTATCCAAGCCGCACTTCTTGTAACCACTGGCGCGATGGCTGCTGGTTCGGTAGCTCAGGAAGAAGCAGTAGTAGAAGAAGTAGTAGTAACTGGTATTCGCGCCTCTATGCAGGACGCGATGAACACCAAGCGTAACTCTGACACGGTAATTGAAGCAATTACCGCTGAAGATGTTGGCAAGTTCCCAGATAAGAACGTGGCGGAGTCTCTTTCTCGCCTACCTGGTGTTTCTGTTTCACGTGACTTCGGTGAAGGTGAGAAAATCACCATTCGTGGTGCTGGCCCAGATTTCAACCGTACTCTTCTAAACGGTCAGACTGTTGCAACAGCTGATTGGTTTATTCTAGACAATCCAGCGCGTAGCTTTAACTACACGCTTCTCCCATCATCATTGGTATCAGGTCTAGAAGTACACAAAGCTTCTTTGGCTTCAGTGGATGAAGGTTCACTAGGTGGTACTGTAATCGTCAATACTCGTCGTCCACTAGATCTAGATGCAGCAACCGTTAACTTCGGTGCAAGCGCTAGCTACGGCGAAAACTCAGAGGAAGTTGATCCTTCAGTAAACGGACTTTTCTCTTGGAAGAATGATTCTGAAACCTTCGGTGCATTGATCTCAGCTACTCGTCAAGAGAATACTGTAAATCGTGCGGGTTTCGAAGTGTTGGGTTGGGCTGACACCAATGAGAACGGCATCATGACGCCGACCGTTATGGGCTCTCCTCTATTCGTTCAAGAACGCGAGTTAACGACTTTGTTTGCATCGGTGCAGTTCGCTCCTACCGAAAACATGGTGTTCACGCTTGACGTTTTAGATTCTCAGCTTGATTCAGACAATATGAACGCTAACTGGTTGGCGTGGACTGGTCGTGACGAAGACGAGCTAGAGCAGACTGGTACTATTAAGAGTAACTCTACCGTTGCTGGTTCTATCATGGGCGGCGGTGATGCAGTGGTTAACTACATTAACCGTGTATCTTCTACTGAAACTTCATCTATTACATTGAACTTCGAGTATGACACTGATGCATACAGCGTTGACGCAGCAGTAGGTTCAACTGAAGCAAGCGGCGGTACTTACCGTGAGACTTCTTGGGAGTATGGCTACGTCGGTGGCGATTACAGCTATGACTTAGGCAGCCCAAGCATGAGCATGACTCCTTCACCAACGGATGCTGCTGATTTCGGCGCAGGTTGGATCTGGGGTGGTGAGAAGCCAACGACAGACGAAGAGCAATACGCTCAGGTTGATTTCGAAGTTCCGCTAGACATGGGTATGGTAACAGGCGTTAAGTTTGGCGCGAAAATGCGTCAGGCAGAACGTACTCAAGACCGTAAAGTCTACTCGTGGCACGGTCCGGAAACCTATGATGCCGCTGCAAATGGCGATATCGGTTGGAACGTATACTTACAGTACATCTTCAACGAATGTCCTGATCTTTCGTCTTGTGGCCTAGATGCGCTAGGTAACATCAACACTGGCGCTCCAGTTGGCGGCAATATCACTGATCAGCTAGCTCAAAACCGCGATGTGATGGAAGAGATCGCATTCGGTGGCCTTAACGGTGTAGCAGCAGATTACGCAATCTCACGTGAGCTCGCTAACCAGTGGTCTGTTGAAGAAGATACGACTGCACTATACGTCCAGGCTGATTTCGAAACTGATAATTTCCGCGGTAATGTTGGTGTTCGCTACGTAACGACGGATCAGACTTCTGGCGCTTGGAGCTTCAGCGGTGATTCTTGGGGTTTCCTAACACTTGATCGTGATTGGTTGACACCGTCGCAGCTTGACTGGGTTGAGACTGATAATAGCTACAGCGAGTTCTTGCCGAGCTTGAACATTGCTTATGATCTCAACGAAGATATGATTATTCGTGGTGCTGCGTCACGTGTAATGGCTCGTCAGAACTGGTCTAACCTATCTTCTTTCGAATCATACGGTGCACTTAATTCGCCAAACCCAACGGGCCAGGCGGGTAACCCTAACTTGAAGCCATTCTTCGCTAACAAGTTAGATGTCTCCTACGAGTGGTACTACGCTGATGCATCAATGTTTGCAGCAACGTTCTTCTACAACGACCAGGATTCTTACCAGGTAGGTTCAACTTACGTTAAGCCAATTTATGACCAGCAAACTGGTCAAGATGTTGACGTTACTTTCACTCGTCCTGAGAACGGTCCCGGTGGCACAGCTACAGGTTTAGAATTCAGCCTACAGCACGACTTTGGCGGATTCGGTGTACAGGGTAACTACGCTTACACTTCAACTTCTGCTGACGACGCGTCAATGGAAGATAAAGTTCCTGGCGTATCTGAGCACACTGCAAACTTGATGGGTTACTACGAAAACGACGACTTTGGCGCTCGTTTGATGTATAACTACCGTAGTGACTTCTACAACGGCTTGCATTGGAACGGTAACGACCTAAGCACTGACGCTTATGGCCAGATCGATGCCTCTGCAACCTGGTATGTTACTGATTACTTCCAGCTAGATGTTGAGGCGCTTAACCTTGGCAACGAGCAGATTGTTCAGTACAGTGAGTACGAAGATCGCCTAATGTCAGTCTATGAAAACGGACGACGTTTCGTAATCAGCGGTCGTTTTAGCTTCTAAGCGAATCGCGTAAAATGAAACGCCGGGCCTTAGCCCGGCGTTTTTGTTTGTATATAATAATGGATGTAGCAATGACCAAAGAATTTCAGCCCCTAGATAAGGGCGTTCACAGCGAACTAAAAATTAAACCAGGCTTGAGCTTCGCTCACCTCGAAGGCCAGAATGTTGTTCCTCTTGTAGCGCAAGAGTTCGGCTTTGCCAGCGCAAACTTCCCAGTGATGTTTGTGAAGGATCCAAATAACGGCGAATTCCGCTCGGTAGGTATTCTGGGTGTGGAAGAGGGTGAGAACCTTGTCTTTACGCCAGAAAAAGTCAACGCTACCTATATCCCTATGGATATTCAGCGCTACCCATTTGCGGTTGCTCGTGATGACGAAAACCAGCGTTTAGTACTTTGCGTTGACGTCAAGAGTGATCTACTCGCTGACGAGGGTGAGGCAATCATCTCTGAAGACGGTACCCTTGGTGCACGTGCTGAGCGTTCGCAGGAAATCATGAAGCAATACGTAGAGCAAGAAGCAGTCACGCGTGAACTACTTCGTGTACTTGATGAGTACGAACTGATTGCTCCGGCACAGGTTCGCGTTACTATTGAAGGCGAGTCACGTTTGCTTAATGGTTTGTTCCGCGTCGATGACAAGAAAGTACAGGAACTTAGTGATGACAAGGTTCTTGAATTGCACCGTCGTAACTATTTCCCTGCTATTTTCGCACACCTTCAGTCATTAGCTCAGCTTCAAGTGCTAATTGATCTTAAGGCTGCGCAGCAGAAGTAAGACATGAAAGAAGTAACGAATGACGACTCAGCTGCGGCATTAGCCCTAGCAATCGAGGAGCAGGAGCCCCTCGTCATTCGGGGCTTCGCCAATGAATTTTCCTTGGTGAAGGCCGCTAAGTCAGGCACTGACGAACTCCTAGAATTACTCCAAAAAAAGGCTTCTGTAGCCCGTGTTAATACACTGGAAGCGCCCTCGCGCTACCAGGGACGAGTAGGTTATCGAGCGGGAAGCTTTCGACTTAACTTTGACCGCCGCGAAATCGCCTTTGACAAATTTCTCGCCCGCTTGGCCCAGTCTCAAACAATTGAGAACCCTCCGCTTTATTCAATTCAATCGGCCTATGTGTCGGATTATCTTGGTGATCTGAGTGAGGATGTTGAATTGGCTGTGTGGCCGACCGTCGAACCTCGCATTTGGATTGGCAATCGCACTACCGTCGCACCACACGTCGATGACAGTGATAATATCGCTGTGGTGGCGGCGGGTCATCGTAGGTTTACGCTTTTCCCTCCCGCGCAGCTCCATAATCTTTATGTCGGGCCAGTGGATCATACGCCAAGTGGAGCATCCATCTCTTTGGTTGATATTAATTCGCCAAACTACGATGAGTTTCCGCGCTATCGCGAGGCCGAATCGACTAAGCTTGTGGCTGAATTGGCGCCGGGTGATGCGATCTTTATCCCAATGCTTTGGTGGCATCAGGTAGAGGCGTTAGCTGATATTAATGTACTGTTGAACTACTGGAACGGTGGCTCTATTGGCGGTGATGATGTGGTTAATCCTATTCAAGCAATGCTGTTAACGCGACTCGCGATGCGTGGGCGAACCGCAAAACAACGCCAAGCCTGGCAGTCGTTCTTTGATTATTATGCCTTCTCTGAAGATGATGTAGCCCTTGCCCACCTTCCCGAAGAAGTGCACGGGGTCTTGTCGAAGCATGATACTACAGCGGCAACTTCAGTGGCTGCGAACATTGCTCAGCGCGTGGTCACTAAAAATACCAAATGACAACGTTGTCATTTGCCTTCATTTACGGTTTAATACGTATATTGAAATAGCGTAAGCGTGTAATGTGAGCTAGCCTCTCATTGCCCAAAATGACCGATGGAGCAAATGATGACCAATACACTTATGGAACGCGAAGCCCGCGAAACCCCGCAACGTATCGCCGAGCAGTTTAAAGCGAACCAGTCTACAGTGGCTGAGTTAGGTCAGCGTCTCCGAAATACGCCTCCAGCAGGAGTTATGATTGTAGGACGTGGCTCTTCCGATCACGCTGGCGTTTACGGTAAGTATCTTATTGAGATTGAAGTAGGTGTGCCGGTTTATGCTGCTGCACCCTCAGTGGCAAGTGTCTATGGCCGCAAGTTAAAGCTCGAAAACTTTCTCGTTATTGTGATCTCTCAGTCGGGACGCTCTCCTGATATCCTAGCGCAGGCGGAAATGGCGAAGAAAGCCGGTGCGCATGTAGTGGCATTAGTAAACGATGAAACTTCACCGATTAAAGACATCGTTGATACCTTTATTCCTCTCCACGCTGGCGCAGAAACGTCGGTTGCGGCAACCAAGAGTTATTTATGTACGCTTGCGGCCCTAGCTCACATCACCGCCGAATGGGCTGACAGCAATGAACTTCGCGAAGGTCTAACTCACTTGCCAGCTGCGCTTGACGCGACGCTAGCGGAGAAGCCTCAGCTGAATGTTGAGCAGTTCAAAGGTGAACGCAATCTTGTAGTGCTAGGTCGTGGTCTTGGTTTTGCCGTTTCAAAAGAAGTTGCCTTGAAGTTGAAGGAAGTGTGTTCCATCCACGCTGAGTCATTTAGTTCAGCCGAATTCCTCCATGGTCCTGTGACGCTAGTAGAGCAGAAGCTCACTATTCTCGAGTTGTCCGTTAAGGATGAGTCAGAAGAAGCTCATGGCGAGCAAGTCGCGGAGGTTGCTTCACGCGGGGCGAACGTTCTGCACCTTCAGCAGTGTGCTGCGGATATTCACCCACGTTTTGCGCCACTAAGCCTGTTGCAGCGTTTCTATGTGGACATTGCGCACGTTGCGGTAGGCCTTGGCTTTTCGCCAGATGAGCCGAAGGGTTTGAAGAAGGTTACACAAACACTATGAGCCAACAATTCCACTTCAAAGCACTCTTTAACGGCAACGAGTGGCTACACAACGCCACCGTTGAAGTTGTAGATGGTGTTATTTCAGCCATCAACGACGGCGGTGACGGCACTGAGTATTTGAGTGGAAAAGTGGTGCCTGGGTTTATTGATACGCAGGTCAATGGTGGCGGAGGGGCGCTATTCAATTTCGCACCAACGCGTGAAGGCCTACAGACTATGATGGCGGCGCATGCTCAGTTCGGTACGGTCGCCATGCTGCCTACCTTGATTACCGATGATGTTGGCGTTATTGCAGCAGCCGCTGACGCAATCGCTTCAGCTGTAGCCGATCAAGAGCCTGGAATTTTAGGTGTTCACTTCGAGGGTCCGCATCTATCAGTGCCGAAGAAGGGTACGCACGAAGAAAGTAAGATACGACCTATTAGCGAAGCCGAGTGGTCCGTTTACGAGCGAGCTGATCTTGGCATCAAGATGGTTACCCTCGCGCCAGAGTGTGTCGAGCTCGACGACATCAGGCGCCTAGTGTCTGCCGGCGTTATTGTTTGCCTTGGGCATACCAACGCGAGCTTCGAGCAAACCAACGCCGCGCTAGCAGCCGGCGCTACAGGCTTCACTCATCTCTTCAACGCGATGAGCGCCTTTACCTCGCGCGCAGAGGGCGTAGTTGGGGCAGCACTTTTAGCCGATCATGCTTGGTGTGGCATTATCGTTGATCGCCATCATGTTAGTGCAGGAGCCTTAAAAGTTGCGTTGCGTAGCAAGCCGAAGGGGAAGTTGGTTTTGGTGACTGACGCCATGTCACTGATTGGTACCAACGACAGTGAGTTCGAATTTTTTGGCAGAAAAGTCATTCGTCAGGGTGATAGGCTGAATTCGACTACCGGTGAACTTGCCGGCTCACACTTAGACATGCTTAGCGCCGTCAACAATACCATGGAAGATTTAGGCGTAAGCTTTGAAGAAGCGGTGGCCATGGCTGCCGAGTATCCTGCCGAATTTATAAATGCATCGTCACTTGGCCAGCTTAAAGTGGGTTCAGCGGCATCGTGGGTGCAGTTAAATGAAGATAATACCAAGGTTTTAACAACGGTCATCGACGGCCAAATTATTTACCAACAACAATAACAACAAAAAGCGGGACGTAATCGGGTGCGCCCACTCCTACTTTACTAATCAGGGAGAGTCGTATGACTTCAGAAATTAACCATTCATCGAAGGCTGCTCAGGCGAGTAACTTCGGTCCAATTGCCATTATCGGTGCGCTGTTCTTTATTTTCGGTTTCATTACCTGGGCGAACGGTGCACTCGTGCCGTATCTGCAGATGGTGTGCCAGCTATCCGAAACCGAAGCGCTTCTCGTGGCCTCGGCTTTCTATTTTGCGTACACCGCTATGGCATTGCCATCGGCGATGATTCTGGAAAAATTCGGCTACAAAGATGGCATGGCGATCGGCCTATTCACGCTAGTCATTGGTTTCTTGATGTACATCCCCGCGGCACAGGCGCAGGATTTTGTCCTCTTCCTGTTGGCTCAGTTCGTAATAGGTACTGGCTTAACGTTACTACAAACCGGTGCGAATCCATACGTTGTTAAGGTTGGCCCAGCGGAAAGCGCAGCGGTTCGTATCATGTTCATGGGGCTTCTGAACAAAGGGGCAGGCTTTATTGCTCCGTTGGCGTTCACCGCGATTGTACTGAGTGGTTTTGATGGCATCTCAGCCCAGTCATTGTCGGCAATGCCTGAAGCGCAGAAGGCGGAAACGATTACTGCCTTGGCAGATGGCTTAATCAACCCTTACATCGGCTTAGCCATCACGTTCCTAGTCTTGGCAGCGCTCCTTAAGATGTCGCCACTTCCTGAGTTATCTCCAGAAGACGACGAAGTGGATGCAGTAGGCGATGCCTCAGGCTCTGAAAACAAAACGTCTATCATGCAATTCCCAAGCCTAATCTTGGGTGCTATCACGATTTTCGTCTATGTGGGTGCAGAAGTTATTGCCGGTGATACCATTGGCTTGTTTGCGTCGAACCTTGGTGTGGCTAACGCAACGTCGTTGACCTCTTACACAATGGCGTTCATGTTAATTGGTTACGCGCTAGGTATTGCGCTAATTCCAAGAGTCATTAATCAGGAAATGGCGCTAAAGGCTTCCGCCATCTCAGGAATCATCTTTTCCTTTGCGGTTATCTTAAGCAACCCAGAAAGCACCGCTGTTTCTAGCCTGCTTTGGGGCTGGATGGGTGTGCCACTGCTTCCGGACACAATTAGTTTTATTGCCTTGCTCGGTTTCGCTAACGCCCTAGTTTGGCCTGCGGTATGGCCACTAGCGCTTGAAGGTCTTGGTAAGTTCACTGCCAAAGGTTCAGCGCTGTTAATTATGGGTATCTCAGGTGGTGCGTTACTACCGCTTATTTATGGTCTGCTAGCAGAGTCCATCGATGGTCAAACTGCCTATGCAGTAATGCTTCCGCTATATGCTTACATTGCCTACTACGCGTTCAAAGGCCATAAGAAGCGTGAGTGGTAAATGGTTTTGAATGTTCGCTAGGAGGTTAGCGGACATTCAGCGAAGAATACTGAAACACCCGGCTGACGATAAGAGATTAGCGTTAGCCAATTCATTCCCCCGAATGAAGTACCAAACTTGTTATCGAGAGCGACTGCTCTCACCCTTACCCTATGCGAGTTTCGACTCGCGCTTTTTACTGGCCCTTCAGTACGCCGTTGGTATTTGCTAGCGGCGCCTTTTTTCTCAACTATCATCCTATCGGCTATCGGCTATCGGCTATCGGCTATCGGCTATCGGCTATCGGCTATCGGCTATCGGCTATCGGCTATCGGCTATCGACTATCGGCTATCCGCTGAGCAGGGCCCCCGGTCACGGTTGGGTTTGCGCTGACGCGACTAGCGTGGCAATGGTATGGGTGGTGATACGTGACTGGGTTTGAGCCATTAGCTTCAAACCTCATCCTCTGGCACAACTTCGGTCTCGGTCAATGCATCAACCAACCAGGCTTGGTAAGAGGGGTGGTTAAGCATACTTGCCACATACTCACCCGCAGTGCCAGCTAGGGTAAAGCCATAGCTATTTAATCGTGAAGCGATGGGCATAAAGAAGCAATCGGCAATGCCAAACTCGCCAAATAGGCGTAGCTGACCGTCACCATTGGGCTTGGCAAACTGGTTAAAAATCGACTCGATACGGGCCATGTCGGCTTTGGCGCTATCGCTGATGATTAGCGGTTTGCTTAGGCGGCAGTTCATGGGCATCTCGGCCCTAAGTGCGTTAAAGCCCGAGTGCATCTCGGCCACAATGGCGCGAGCCTGTGCCCGTTGCGCTAGATCAGTAGGCCAGCCCTTACCGTTCAAATGGGCCTCGTTGACATACTCGCAGATGGCCAGTGAGTCGTGCACGCTTAGCTCCCCGTCAATCAACACCGGCACACGGCAGGTTTCACTGTATTTGCCTAGGCGGTCTTTAATCTGATGCTGGGTAAGTGACTCGGATACCTCGGTAAACCTGATGCCGTTGGCGTGAAGTAGCAGCCATGGGCGCAGTGACCAAGACGAATAATTTTTGTTACCGATGACTAGCCGCATGCTGAGTTACTCGCTAGTTGTTTGGTTTGGTTTGGTTTTCGTACAGCTTTATCGCAATTAAACTAATTGAAAACGCCAGGCCGATAAAGATGTAATGGTCGGGCGAGTGCCAATAGCTCTTAAGAATTTGATTGGTAAACACTGCGCCAAAGGCAAAGTGCAGCGTTGCGGCCATCAGTATCGAACGCGTTGATTGCACCACGCCAAATAGCCCCCAAGATGCCGCAAGGCAGATACCCAAGAATACAAGGTTAGCCTGCACCGAGGTAGTTTGTATAAAGCTTAGGTGCCACAGATACCAAAGCAGGCCAGGCCCTAAAATTTGTAGCCACCGTGCTTTGTTTTGTAGCTCGGCAAACAGATAGCCACGCCAGCCAGCTTCTTCGAAGACGGCGTACACTAAGCTAACAGAGGCAAACAATACCAATGGTGTTAGGGTAAGCGCGTTGCGGTTCATAACAATATACAGCGCTACGGTGGCGACGGCAGCGACAATGGCATGCACCGGCGCATTACCTAAAAAGCTAACCCTAAGTGGCTGCTGGCGCCGTAGCATCGCCATGGCGATTAGCGCAAAAATCGCCACGCTTACGCCTTCGAGCAGTATTCTAATCAGTTTTTCGATCAGCATCGACTGGGTAACGGCCACATCGATTATTT
Organism: uncultured Umboniibacter sp.; assembly: GCF_947497555.1. Classification (NCBI taxonomy): domain Bacteria; kingdom Pseudomonadati; phylum Pseudomonadota; class Gammaproteobacteria; order Cellvibrionales; family Cellvibrionaceae; genus Umboniibacter; species uncultured Umboniibacter sp. The sequence continues at coordinate 380,639 of NZ_CANMGY010000001.1, read as the reverse complement.
CAAAGCGCACAAGATTTGAGAGCAGTATTGCGGGGATAAAGAATAGAAGTAGTCGTGTGATAGGAGTGTTCATATTTCACCGCCATTGCTATTGTTTTCTTAATAGATTATCAAGTTTTGATACAAGCTCGCCACTAAAAAGTTAGTGACGATTGCAATGGAGGGTATTAGTAAATTCAAGCCGCAAAAACTAATGCGGAGAAGTTAAGGGGTTTAAAAGCCGGCAGCTTCAATATCAGTGAGAAGTCTGATATCGAAGCTGCGCTAAGCTAGAAGTCAAATTGACCGATTATTGCGCGGCACTGATAACGACTGCACGGGAATAACGATCTCCTGCTACCGATCGCGCGAGCACACTCTCAGCAGCAATAACAATCGTTTCAGAGGCGTCATATACGATCCAGCTAACGCCGTTGTCCACTGAGTATTCCAAGCTGTATTGAGGAATCTCGGTGTTCATCTTTAGCTCACCATCAACGATCACGCCTCCGGGAAGAGGAAGGCGATAGTTTGCGCCGCTTACATGTAGTCGAGGCAGGATGCGTTCAGCAAGTGTTGCTAAGAACTGCTTGTAGTCAGTTTGAATAGCCAGCTGATCAACTAATCCATCGTTCAAGCTAAACGTTGTTCCAGGGGTGTAATCTAACTCCCAATCAGCTCGATGCCATGCGCGCTCTCCGGCGGCATAAAGGCGAGGATACATCATATACTCCGCTTGCACATCGGTACGGACTAGCTCACTCCAAAGTTGAACACTCATCCCGGCGAAGTGTTGCGCGCTGCGATCAGAGTCAGCAGTGAAACCGTGGCCGTGGCTATTAACAGAATTTGAGGCATTCTGAGGGAGGTTTTCCGGGGCAAAACCAAATACTTTCTGTAGCGTATTCGCACGAGTTGCCCAATAGTAGCCGGCTTCGTGCTGATCGATTGCCTGGGGGAAATCAAAGTAGAGGTAATCGGGTACCGAGATAACTAGGTCATAACCCTTGGCAGCCCAATCGTAGGCAGTACTACTTCCGCCCGGAGCCAGCATTTCCCAGAAGTTGACATACACCTGTTCACTGGCAAAGTCCTGTGGGCCGTCAGCGTACTTCAGACCGTCTTCCCAAGCTTGAAAAACCGGGAAGCCAGCAGCTACTGACATTTCGCTCACCTTCTCAGCCCAATAGGTAGGCAACTCGGCGGCGGAATTAATGACGCCATCGTCGATGAGCATTTGACAGGCCGGTGATTTTTCGAAGGGGTAGTCTTCATTAGCTAAATCAATAGCGCCCCGGAAGTCCACCAATTCCTCACCGGCGCTATCTTGGAAACCTCCACCGCGCTTAATATTCTTGGCTTCGTCTCCAGCAAAGTGCCAGTGATCAAGGCGAACACCGGCGTCGCGATACATTGAGGCAACTTCGAAAAGTAGTTTCTCGGTGAAACGTGTCGAAGACGCCACACAAGGGTTTATAAAGCTCAAACGGTCATAGTACTGGACCGTGGTAACGTTAGAGGTGTCTTCAGGGTCAATTAGTCGGAATTCATTTGCGCCGGCCACATCACCTTCGGCGACGAGTCGATTATATCGAGCTTCCATGGCAACCACGGCGGCACGCGCGTGCGCTGGCATATCGATTTCAGGGATCACGTCTACTTGACGTGCTTGCGCGTAGCGAAGTATATCGATGAAATCCTGGCGGCTGTAGTAACCAGAACCGAAGTTGTCAGTGGTAGCCCCACTGCCTAACTGCGGTAATAAGCACTCCTGCTCAGTGAGGTCAAAGCAACGCTCTGCACCCACTTCGGTGAGCTCGGGTAGTCCGGGGATTTCTAATCGCCAACCTTCATCATCCGTTAAATGCAGCGACAATTTGTTAAGTTTAGCGAAGCTCATTTCGTCAATTAAGCGAAGAATGAACTCCTTGGAGTGGAAGTTACGCGCAACGTCAATCATTACGCCGCGGTAGTCAAAGCGGGGATAATCGAGCACGTCACCGAGTGGAAGCTGTTGGTCAGAAACTAGGCCGAAGAGCGTGTTGAGGCCATAGAATACCCCGCGTTCATCGAAGCCGCTAACACCAACGCCATCGGGAGTGATGGAGAGACGGTAGGCCCCCGATACGGCAGCTTCACCGGAGAAATCGCTCTGACGAATTACGGCAATAACTGGGAATTCACCGTTTAACTCAATAGCTTGACGATCGGCTGAGACAACTAGCGCGTCAAAGCTGCCGGCACTCATTTCTACCTGAGCAAATTGGAAACCTGAACCAACATCCACACGAACTTCGCTAAGGTTAGCGGCGACGGGGGATGGGAAGATAGCGGCGGCAACAGGCATATTGCCGCGTGCCTTGTTCTGCTCGTAACGGAGCGCCGAGGTTTCAATAAGGGAAGCTTCATCGCTATTTCGCTGCAGCTCAGATTCAGGGATATCTAGAACGATGGCGTTGAGGTCTTCGGTATCCATGGCCACTATCTGGCGTGGCTCTGAGTTGCCTACCACCACAAATGCACCCGGCAGAAAGTCGCTTTTGCCAACTTCGAAAAACTCTCCTACGATAGGAATGCGCAGCGTTTCGCCAGCATCAATGCCGGCAAACGAGGGAGTGGGACGCATTTCGTAGAAGTCGCCGGTGTGGTGGATAATCTCCACCTGATCTGACTGAATGTCTAAGAGACGTCGAACGCTATGGAAGTAAATAGTCCAATCAGAAGAAATGACACCGTTGTCATTTGCGGTCAATAAAATATCAAATTGGTTACAGGTAGCCCATTCCGCACCAAGTTCAAGGCAGACGCGACTGTCGCCGTTAGGGGCTTGGTTGGAGATGAGCTCATACTGCATTTGTAGGCTATTAGCCATTTGATCAGCTTGGGTTTGTTCGCTGACGTCAGGCTGGCAACCACTGCCAACTAACACCATCGTGGTGGCAATCAAACGCTTAAACATGGTAGTACTCTCTTTTTTTTATTAACTCTCGCAACGCTAGCAAAATTTACCGGGACTCGCCAGCTGTTATTCACTGCCTAATACTTCAACGGTGTAGCTATCGGTGCTGGTGGCGCCTGCCGCTAGGGGCCGAATGCCCGCCTTCTTAGCAAAGTCGATGCTACTTATGCTGCTATCGGCATAACTCTGCCAGGGTTCAATACACACGTAGGGAGCGTTGGGTTTTGCCCAGATGCCGAGGTGAGGAGTGTGCTCCCAACGCATTCGCCAATGTTCGTTGCCGTCAAGATCTCTCAGGGTGACTGTACGAATGGGTGAATTAATGAACACCAGCGCGTCGTCATCAAATAGTGTAGGCGTTAACTGAATGGCAGCATTCTCATTGCGCTCCAATGGCATGGCATCAGGCTCTACCAGCCCGGCATTGGTCACACGAGAAATCGTTAATGGCTCAACGGTATCGACGGCCAGCTCGTAGGCACTTACTTCCTCGGTTGGTAGCATCAATGCTGGGTGTGAACCGATGCTAAATAGGAGCTCACGGCTACCGGTATTGATCACCGTGTAGGTCACCTTAAGATCGCTATTCGAAAGCGAGAATTCAACCTCGAGCGAAAACTCGAAGGGGTAGTAGGTTAGTGTCTCTGCATCGTGCGTGGTGCGAAATGTACAGGCAGATGGCGAGTGCGCAACCAGTTCAAAGTTACGAGTGCGGCAAAAACCGTGCTTTGGGATTTCGCAGGCTTTACCATCAATGAATACATGGCCTTCACGTAGCACTCCGGTAATCGGAAACAGGATGGGAGCGCTGCCATCCCAAATGGCGGGGTCCGCCTGCCAGATGTATTCACGGTTACCACTCTTAGTAGTCATAGAGGCGAGTTCAGCCCCGACATGGCGAATACCCACTCGCAGGGTATCGCTCTCAATATACGTTAGCATCACAGCTCCTTTTTAGGCAGCCATTCTACACTATTTTTCTTGGGGCATTAAGGCAAGAATGAGCGCTTAGTGCCCTTCTCTATCGCGCGTTTGTGACCACGCCAGCGCCGAAAGTAGTAGCGCGATGCCGCTCACCCAAAACACTTGGCTTTGATCTTCCATGCGAGACACTAGTAAACCAATGGCTAAACTGACAAATAGTTGCGGCAACACAATGGAGAGGTTAAATAGCCCCATAAACTGGCCCATTTTCGCTGGATTAGCTTTACGGCTCATAATGGCGAAGGGGAGACTGACGATACCTGCCCAACCTACACCAAGGATTGCCATAAGTAAGTAGAGCGAGGTGACACTTGTGGCAATGCCGAGAATGAGTAAGTAGCCTACCCCCATAATTCCAGTACATAGCGCCATGGTCGCCACCGTACCAATGCGGCGTGAGAGAGGTTCTAAAACCGTAGCGGGCAAAATGGCAGCGACAGCATTAAGAATTAAAAAGCTGATGGAGATAACTTGACCTACGCTAGCGTCATCTAACCCGCTAATACGACCCTGAACAAAGGCGATCATATACACAAACATGGATTGAACCCCAATCCAACTCAGTGCGTTAGCGGTAGCGACCTTGCGGAAGCCAACCGTCGCTGAGTTCGCAGCGGTTTCGGTGCGCAAAATCGTTTCAGCCATCAAGCCGAGAGTCAGCAAAATTGCGGCAATTTCTACGTAGAAGTGGTCAGCTTCGAAGCCAAAAACTCGAGCCGGCATAGCGTATAAGCTATAGAGCGCGAAGCCCCAGAGAGGTTTTATAGCCATCAGCATTTCAACTACGGTACCCTGTTCTTCATCCTCGGTTTCAACCTGTTCTAATTCACGAGGCTCGGTGATGAAAAGTGGCGGAAGTAGCGAGAACGCAAGTACTAAACCTACGGCGAAATAGATGAGTATATAGTTCCCCCAGTAGGCACCAATCGCATAGGCCAACACACCAAAACTTCCCGAAATAGTCTGCATCCAGGTGTAGCCGCGGGTACGCTGATCGCCGCTGGGAGTCACATCGGTAATCAGGCTTCTAGTCGGGTTAAAGCTGACATTAATTGCTAAGTCCAAGCTGAGGGCAACAACAATCGCTACGCCAATAAGCGCCTCGATGCCGAGCTCCGCCGAGATGACATCAATATTAGGTAAAGCGAGTAGCATGATGGCAGCGATAAAACCGCCAATAAAGATAAACGGACGACGCCTGCCGCCCCAAAACCAAGTTCGGTCACTGACTATGCCAATGATCACTTGACCGAGAATTCCGGCGATGGGACCAGCAGCCCAAACGAAACCTACTTCATGAATGTCCAATCCATACTGAGTAGTGAGAATCCAGCTTAATGCGGCAATTTGCACTGATAGCGCGAAGCCCATTGCCGTGGCAGGTAGGCTGAGTATTCCGTAAAATAGCGGAGAGAGTTGGCGCTGTGCATTATTCATTGTGCATCCTCGTGGGTGACGTGGCTATCATCATTAAAACCAATTAGGGAAGCGGCGGCTACTAAAAAGCTTACCCCACCAATAACTAGGGCGAAGATAGGTTGATTGTCAAAAAGCTGGCTGACCAAGAGCCCTAGAACGCTCGCGGCAATGAGCTGCGGAATGACAATAAACAGATTAAAAATGCCCATGTAGGTGCCCATCTTATGTGACGGTAAACAATTAGATAGCAGTGCATAGGGCAGAGAAAGAATTGATGCCCACGCTATGCCAACCAGAATCATCGACGCCAGCAACCACTGTGGGTCACTAATGAGGTAAAAGCTTATGAGCCCCAATCCGCCGAAGCATAGTGCTAGCGCATGGGTTGCCGGTGTCCCGAACTTGCGCGCCAACAGCGGCAGCAATAGTGCCGCCAACATACCTACGCCGTTGTAGGCACTAAACAACACGCCTACCCAGTTGGCGCCTTCGTTGTAGGAAACACTGCTAACATCGGAGCTGCCAAAGTGGAAGCCAGTAACCGCTGAGGTTGTGTAGATCCACATGGAGAACAGCGCGAACCAGGTAAAGAATTGAACCACGGCTAAACGCCGCATCATCGGTGGCATGTGGGCGATGTCATTGGCCAATGATACAACCATGTTGTCGGTGCCACGACGCTGAAGCCAACCAGCCATCGCAAAGAGCACAAAGCCTCCACTTAACAGCCCCACTAGTACCCAGAGCTCTTTGTTCCAGCCCAGGACGTAGGTTGCAGCTCCTAATAGCAAGCCGCTGAGTAGCAGCGCAATTTGCCAAGGCTGAAGTGTTAGCGGTTGGTAATCTAGCGCTACCCGCGCATCATTAGTGCGGTTGAATTGAGCTAGCTGTTCTGGGGTGTACTCATCGGTGGTGACAATGGTGTAAAGCACGGCGCTAAAGAATACGACGCCGCCAAAATAGAATGAGTAAATGACCGAGTTAGGCAGCTCACCCTCAGCCGCCTCATTACTAACGCCAAGGGCTGTAAGTAGCCAAGGTAGCGAACTTGCTATGACCGCGCCAACGCCAATGAAGAAGCTTTGTAGCGCATAACCTAATGGCCGTTGCTTGGGTGGTAAGTTATCGCCCACATAGGCGCGAAACGGTTCCATCGAGGTATTGATGGCGGCATCCAATAGCCATAGCATCGCCACCGCAATCCAGAGTGCTGGCGAATTCGGCATGATAAATAGTGCGATGGCGGACAGGAGAGCACCGGCGAAGAAGAACGGTCTGCGTCGGCCCCAGCGAGTCCAAGTTCGATCACTGTAATAGCCAATAATGGGTTGAATCAGCAGTCCTGTCAGCGGCGCGGCAATCCAGAGAATGGCCAGTTCATCCATATTCGCTCCCAAGGTTTGGAAGATACGACTGACGTTGGCATTTTGTAGTGCAAAGCCAAACTGGATGCCCATAAAACCTAGGCACATGTTGACGATTTGATGCGTTCGAAGCACGGGTTGTTGCATAGAGATCCCACTTACTGACAGCAGATAGACTCTGCACATTATTATAGTAACCGGCACTATAGGAGCAAAAACTCGCCTAATCATCCCCCTAAATGGGGCTTAGCCGTGTAATTACTGACTAAAATGTAGCGTTTGAGCCCATAATAAAAAGTTTATTTGCGCGTTTTCAGCTTATAATTGCATAAACATCAAACACTAACCGTGGAATAGAAACACTTTATGCCCCAAAAACCGAAAGCCGACCCTCATGCTGAGCGCGAAGCGAAAAATTATGCCAATCCTGTTGTAAGCCGCGAATGGTTGCTTGAGGCCCTAGATCTCAAACCGCAAAGCTATGAGGAATTGTGCGAGCTTGCTCATGCTGAGTCCGAGGATCAACGAGAAGGTTTGCGTCGTCGCCTTAAGGCGATGATTCGTGATGGGCAGGTGTTGCTAAATCGCCGTGATCGTTTTGTGCCAATGAGCAAAGCAGACGTGCTCCACGGAAAGATTATTGGTCATCGAGATGGCTTCGGATTCTTTCGACCTGATGATGGTTCCGACGATATTTTCATCAATCAACACCAGATGGCGAAAGCCTTTGATGGTGATATTGCGGTGGTTCGTCCGGGTGCGGTGGATCGTCGCGGGCGTCGCGAAGGTACCATTATTCATATTACCCAGCGAGCCAACACCACGTTGGTGGGACGCTTCGTGGATGAAGGCTACGTTCGTTATGTCATCCCTGATAATCAAAAGATTAATCAGAATATTGTCATCGCGCCCGAGGATCAGTTAGATGCGCGTGACGGTCAGATGGTGGTTGCCGAACTGATCAGCTACCCAAGCAAGCGCAACTTGGCTACAGCGAAGATTGTCCAAGTACTGGGCGAGACCATGGCAGCAGGCATGGAAATTGAGGTGGCTATCCACTCTCACCAGATCCCTGCAGAATGGCCAGAAGGTGTCACCGAGGTAGCGAATCAACTACCCGAGGAAGTGATTGAAAGCGATAAGCTAGGTCGTTTTGATTTACGGGATGTGCCGCTAGTTACTATCGATGGTGAAGATGCGCGTGACTTCGATGATGCCGTGTATGCCAAGCGCAAGCCGGATGGTGGCTTCACGCTTTATGTTGCCATTGCTGATGTCTCGCATTATGTAAAGCCCATGAGCGCCTTGGATATCGAGGGCATAAACCGCGGTAACTCAACTTACTTCCCCGGTTATGTCGTACCAATGTTGCCAGAGCAGTTGTCTAATGGCTTATGTTCACTTAATCCAGAGGTTGATCGCCTCGCAATGGTATGTGAAATGCAGCTTAGTGCTGAAGGCGAAGTTAATGACTTCAGTTTCTATGAGGCAGTTATCCACTCGCACAGGCGTTTAACCTATAGCGAAGTAGGCAGAGCACTGAGTGAGGGACCGGACGGTGAAACTCGTGCGCGCCTAGCAGATCGAATTGCTGATTTAGAGACGCTTCAGGCACTTTACACTGCATTGCGCGCGAAGCGAGACACTCGCGGTGCAATTGACTTTGAGACCGTTGAACCCAGAATCATCTTCGGTCCAGGGCGCAAGATTGAGAAAATTGTCCCGGTAGAGCGTAACGATGCACATAAGATGATTGAAGAGGCCATGCTGGCCGCTAACGTCTGTGCGGCGGAGCTATTGGCCAAAGCCGAAATCCCGGCCCTCTACCGTGTCCATGAGGGGCCCGCTCAGGAGCGCTTGGAAAACCTTCGAGCCTATTTAGGTGAGCTAGGTTTGAGCTTAACGGGTGGTGATCAACCTACACCAGCAGACTACCAGCTATTGCTTGGCAGTATTGGTGATCGTCCTGATGCGCACGTGATTCAATCTATGATGCTGCGCTCCATGGCGCAAGCGCAATATCGGCCGGATAACGAAGGTCATTTCGGCTTGGCTTACTCAGCCTACACGCACTTCACCAGTCCTATACGCCGCTATCCAGACCTGTTGGTGCACCGTGCTATCCGCGCGTTGATTGCCAAGAACGATGGCGCAAAGGTGAAGAAACATCCCGATGCTGCACCGACTGATTTTGCTGAACTCTATCCCTATGACATGAATGCTATGTTGCAAGCGGGTGAGCAGTGTTCAATGACGGAGCGCCGTTCCGACGAGGCGACCCGTGATGTGATTGCCTGGCTGAAGTGTGAATTCCTTCGCCACCACCTCGGCGAAGAGTTTGACGGCACCGTTGCCACGGTAACGAGCTTTGGTTTATTTATTGAGCTAAACGATTTGTTTATTGAGGGTTTGGCGCACATTAGTAACTTGACCCAGGACTACTACCACTTCGATCAAGCCAAGCAACGACTGATCGCTGAACACAGTGGTAACAGCTTTAACCTAGGTGATAGTGTACGTGTAAAGGTAGCTCGCGTTGACCTTGATGAGCGAAAAATTGACCTGGAGCTGGTGGATCACGAGTCGCGCAGATCTGCCAACAAAACGCGCAATAAGGGACGGGTACATAAGTCTGCTCATAAGGCAGGAAAGTCTACTCGTTCAGGTGGGAAATCTAAGGCGACAGCCTCTAAATCAGGATCACGCGCTAAGTCTGAAAAGGCGAGTGAAGCTAAGCCTAGATCAGCGAAGGCGAGTACCAGTAAGGCCGCTAAGTCCAAGGCTAAGCCTGCCGGTAAGGCGGTGTCGATGGGTGCAGTCAAAGCCAAGCCAAAGCCGAATACCAAGACCGAAGCCAAGCCAAAGTCCATCGGCAAGAGCGGGCGCCGAAGCACTGCCAAAGCAGAGGCTTTTAATGAACCTCGCGATCGCGAAAGCGTTGATACTCGCAAACCACGTCGCCGAACTTCGGCGCCAGGTGAGAATGCTTCGTCAGCTTTGCCGAGAACCGTATCCAAGAGTCACGCTGAAATTAAGGCGCGTGCTAAGCCTGGCAAAGCCAAGTCGAAGCCCAGGAAGCCCGCTAAGGCTGGATCAACCGATGCTAAGCCGACCGAGAAAAAGAAGCGTTGGTGGCAATTCGGGCGCAGCTAGCCTGCCCCTGTAATAGCCCTCAAGGTAACGAACAATTAGGAATTAATGATGGATTTAATCTTCGGACTGCACGCCGTTCAGTCGCTTCTAAAAACTGACGCAACGCGGATTCAGGAACTGATTGTTCTTCAAGGGCGCGTTGATCAACGCCTGCAGAAGGTGCTTGGACAGGCTCAGCGCGACGGCATCACCGTCACTACTAAGTCACGAAAAGTGATGGATGAAATGGTTGAGGGCAATCACCAAGGCGTGATCGCTCGCTGTACTCCCGGTGAATTGAAGGATGAAAAATATCTGGCATCATTGATTGAAACACTGGATGAACCACCGTTTTTCCTGTTACTTGATGGCGTCACTGACCCGCACAATATTGGAGCCTGTTTACGCTCGGCCGATGCTGCTGGCGTCCATGCGGTGATCACCACCCGTGATAAGTCAGCGGGCTTAACCGCAACTGCAAGAAAGATAGCCTGTGGCGCAGCGGATACCACGCCGTTTGTGGTAGTAACGAATATGGCCAGAACCTTGGATATGTTCCAACAGGCGGGAATTTGGATAGTAGGGACTGCGGGCGAAGCGCCAACAACGGTTTATCAGCAGGACCTGAAAGGTCCGTTGGCTATTGTGATGGGTGCAGAGGATAAGGGTATGCGCCGTTTAACACGCGACTACTGTGATTTCTTAGTTAACTTACCTATGGCAGGCTCGGTGTCATCGCTGAATGTATCGGTGGCGACGGGCGTGATTCTATTCGAAGCGGTGCGTCAGCGTCAGCTAGGCTGAATGGCAGCTAGCCATTCGTTCGCTTAACCACTGATGAAAATGCAGCACGGCGAGTTCGCTTAGCGGCCCGCCACTACTATCCGCCATGATGATTCCCCGAGCGAAGGATTCACTGCGATAACCACGCTGAACGGCCTCGCAGTAGGCAATATCTTCCCGCTTTACATCTAAAATCACGCTCCGAAGTTGTTCGGCGAGCGCGGTACATTCCCCTGAGTGCCAAGTTCGTAACTTAACGAGCGTCTGCTCAGCTGAGAGTGGCACAGCTTGCATGAAGTTAATTTGCCTTAACCCAGGCGTGATATTGATGATCATGTTGGGGAAGAAAGTGAAGAAAGCCCATTCTTGAGGAGCGTTCTCTGAAAGTTCAACGTCCCCTTTATACTGGGCGGTTTGCAGACTCCAACTATTCGTTGGAACGCGATGATAGGTTGGTAGCAACATAACCTCACAGAAGCTTTTATGGCCAACTCCGCAGTGATAGCACTCCAAGTAATTGTCCATGACCACCTTCCAATTTGCGGCCACCGAATATTCGCTCTGAGTTGAATGCTCCAAGGCGGAAAGCGCGCCCAAACGCTGGTAGATCTCATTGGCGGATTCGGTCAACAGCGCTGCGGGAAACGCCTCATCGTCTGTTAGACAGACCCAGACAAGATCACCTTGACGCTGAACTACATACTGAGGAAGGCAAACATCGGCCTCGTTAAAGCCCTCGACCCGTTTGGCATTTGGAGCACGCAGAAGGTGTCCATTCGTTTGGTAGCGCCAAGCGTGATAAGGGCAGGCTATCTGCTGAGTGTTACCGCTGCCCATTAAAAGAGGGTGGCCGCGATGTCGACAGATATTACTCAGTGCGCGCAGGGTGCCTTGGTCATTAATGACCACCACTGACTCCATGCCAATATCAACGACCAAGAAGTCGCCATTTTGGGCGAAGTCATTGTGGCAGCCTACTAAGTGCCAACCTTTTGAGAATAGAGTTTCTTGCTCCGCCTTTAAGATATTTTCAAGATGGTAATCATTAGCGGTAATAGGATCAGAATAAAGCATAATGTGGCGCTCGAAACCGAGGTATATCTGAAGAATACTGCAAATTTTAGAATTCGCTGCATGAAAAATACTTACCTAATGACCAGAAAAAATAATTCATTCACAGACCAGCAACGGCACCACTTCCGGAGCTTATTGCCTGCCTTTTTTAGGAATAACACATAGCGTTGCTCATCTCAGGATTAATAATTTTGTAATACGAGAAGAATAAACTTAACGTCCACGATACTCAGCGCGATTAAAATTATGAGCAAGCAGGTTAGTCAAATCATGTATACCGGTATGGTGCTAATAGGCTTGCTGAACCCAGTGAGTGCGCAAGCTCAGGAGCTCAGTGGCATCATCGTTAGTGCTAACACACAGCTGTCTCGGGCCCTCGTCATTCACAACTCTACTATCAGCGTTCGCCATATCGGAGCGACAATAACCAACACTGATCCGCGCATCATCACTGAAATCACTCATCGATACATTGTGCTTGATGGCCCTCAAGGTCCTCAACGTTGGTATCTTGGTGGTCAATCGAATTTAACTGTGTCTGCCCGCGGTGCTGCAGCTGACAGGTCGACGACATCGACCAGCGCTTCGTTCAGTGGGTCCTCCGAATCTGTGCTTGATTCACCGGCCGATACTGAGGAACAGGGATCAGCCAGAGTACTTCGATTCGATCACTTCGTGGCGGTTGAATGGTTCGCGCGGACAGGACGGGGAAAGGGCTTGAAGATCTCTGATGCTATTAATGGCGCTTGGCTGGAACGCTCAGAATTACGTGTTAATGATGTGATTACTCAGGTTGACGGCGAATTGCTCGATTCCCCGGCAGCGGCCAATGCGGCGTGGTCGCGACTCTCCACCAAGGATCTAGCGACGCTTGATGTTCGAAGGGGAAGCCAGACGCTTACCCTTACCGTAGATCTTCGACTGTTGCTGGCCGGTAATTAAGAGCGCGAGCAAATCCCCGAACGCCGTATGCCGAGGACCAGAATTAACTTGGCTGCAGCCGGAAGTCAGATGCTACTCTCAGAAGCCAATTTTAGCGTGACAGATCGTCGATAATCAGTGCCAAAAGCTACGCAATAATATCGTCAAAGGCGGAAGCATCGCGAATCTGCCAATACTAACCCTAGCTCGATAAAATGTTGTCATAATTTCGCAATAAAGCTTTCATCCTTCTGCAACATTCCCGACATCCCACTGTCATCTTGGCGCGCCAAGCTATTACCAGTTTCAAAAATAACTAAGCCGTTTGGCTGAACTGATAATTGTTTTGGAGAGAACCATGAAACACAACAAACTTTTTCTCGCAGTGAGCCTTTCTACCGTCCTGGCTGCATGTGGTAGTGATGTAGAATTGAACGTCGGCAACACCGTTAACGGTGGCGATTCTGGCGGTGATTCTGGCGGTGGTGTCACCAACCCGTGTGCAGCATACGACTTAAACGGGACAACTTTCCAAGGTGAGTATCTATCGGATGGTAACTGCTCGTACTCATTAGAATTCGCTCGCGCTGGCAAGCCGGTGATGGCTGATGTGACCTTTAGTACATTGGAAAGCGGCGGTGTACACAAGTTCGCTGGTGCCCTAGAGATGGGTCAAGACGTAGATAATTCCATTGCAGGCACAGTGCTTTCGGCTGGTAACGCGCCAGTAGATCAAGGCGGTGCACCAGAAGGTCCAGTTCTATTTGTTAACCAAGGCGCTACCTTGGCGTTCCCAGAAGGTACCTTCCTACGCATCAATCGTGGTTCGCAGATCATTGCTCGCGGCGCCGTTGATGCACCGATCACGTTCACCTCTATTGCCGATATTGAAGATAGTAATAACGCAGAAAATGCTCGCCAGCAGTGGGGTGGTTTACAGCTGAATGGTAACGGTATCACTCAGGCCTGTACTGAAGACCAGCGCACTAACGCAACTTGCGCAGTGCAAACCGAAGGTGTTCCGTCTTATTACGGCGGCAACAACAATGACGAGAGCTCCGGCGCGATGAATTACGTAGTCGTTAAGCACTCAGGCTTCGAAGTATCAGAAGGTGACGAGCTAAACGGCATTAGCTTCTACGCGGTAGGTGGCAACACTGAAGTGGATTATGTTCAGGTCTACAGCACCTACGATGACGGTTTGGAATTCTTCGGTGGTGACGTGTCGGTATCACATGCGGTATTGAGCTACGTAGATGATGACTCATTAGATTTCACTGACGGACACACAGGTGTTGTTCAGTACGCATTGATTGTCCATGAAGAGACTGACGGTAACCGCTGTATTGAGGCCGATGGTCAGAGCAAGGCTTCAGGTGCAGGTAATCAGGAAGAAATGTGGCATTCGCTGATGCCTTATACGGATGTAAAAATCGCGAACATGACTTGCCTAACCTCGGCATCGGACGAGAGCGCTGGCGGTACCCACGGTGATTCTGAAGGGGTGTTGTTCCGCAAAGGTTTCAACGGTGGTTTATACAACTCGATTGTCACCACCTTCAACACAACGGGTGAATCAAATGAGCTCGTTGAATTTGACGATGGCGCGCCTTATCAAGCATCACAGGGTCGCATTGAACTAAAAGGAAACATCTTCGCGGGTTCCGAGCCACTTAAGGATCCAGGTACTGAGGACATCGACGGCAACACCATTGCCGACATGGCGACCTTTGTTAGCGGTAATGATAACGCGGTAACGATGGACCTCGCTGAGATTCAATCAATTCGAAATGGTTACGTAAGCGCTACTGAAACGCTAGGAGCTAGCCCAGTGACGCTAACCGCCATTGATACTCGCTTTGATGATTCAGACTTCATTGGTGCGGTAAAAGACGGAGATGACTGGACTGCAGGATGGACAGTGGGACTTGATTCACTTCCAGCTGGCGTAAGCAACTAATTGCCAATCGCAAAGGGCGGGGTGCTTGGCGCCTCACCCTTCTTTCCTTTTCATTCATGTAACAATAATAGGTTTAAGCTCATGAAGCCGAATTTATTTACTCCTTCTGCTCTTGCCTCAGCGATTGGATTGGCACTGGTAAGCAGTCCCGCTGCAATGGCGCAATCCGGGGTTGATCCTGATCGCCCGGCACCCATTGAAGAGGTTCTGGTCACGGGTCGTCAACGTGACGCTGCTGAGCAACTTATCGTAGAGCGAATTGAAGAGTCTCATCAGGTTGACATTCTGAGCTCGGAGACAATTTCCAGAGCCGGTGACTCAGACCTTGCCGCGGCGCTGCGCCGAGTTCCAGGTCTAACACTATTAGGCGGGAAATATGTCTATGTTCGCGGTCTGGGCGAGCGCTACTCGTCTACCCAGCTGAATGGAGCACAGGTTCCCTCGCCTGACTTCAGTCGAAATGTTCTGCCATTGGACATCTTCCCGGCAGATATCATCGATTCGATGGTCATTCAAAAGTCCTACAGTGCAGACCTACCAGCGGCCTTCGGCGGCGGTAACATCAATATTCGTACTAAGGGCATTCCAGACGACTTCGTTCTGAATCTGGATGTGTCAACGGGCTTCAACAGCGCGTCAAAAGATGGCTTTACGAATGCCAACGGCGGTGACAGTCTAGGTGCAGCGTCTGATAGCATGGCGTTTCCAAGCGCTATTAGTCAGGGGCTATCTGACTATCGTGGAGATTTAAGTGTTTCGAATATCTTCAACACGCTCCGCAGCTCGGATATCTCGGCCACACGTAATGATGCCGTGGCGATTAATCAATCTTTTGCTGCGAGCCTAGATCGAAATTTTGCGATTCAGCAGGAGTCCCTAGACCCAGATCTCAATGCAAAACTGACCTTAGGAAACAACTTTTTCCTGACCGATGATCTAGAGATTGGCTTCATGGCGCTCGCGGGACAAGATAGTAAGTGGCGCAACAAAGATCGTATGACCAAAGACTGGGCGCAACCGGATGATATTTACACGGACACTCAGCGTACCGTTAACGAAATATCCCTAACCGGCGCGTTCAACGTAGGTTTGCGCTATACCAATGACCATCAAGTGTTGTTTAGCTCTCTCTTTCTTCGTAACACCGAAGACGAAACACGAGTAGCGGTTGGTAACGACTTAAACACCATCTTGGCAGATGGCAACCGCGAACGTGAATGGGCGACTCGCTATGAGCAGCGTGAGTTATTCGTAAATCAGGTGCGGGGCAGTCATCGGTTTGACGATTTGTTCCTGTTCGATCGTATCGGCGCAGGTTGGTACTATTCGGATGCCACGGCTACGAGTGATGTACCAGGAGAGGTCTCAATTTTAGGGCTAGATAGCTTGAATTCTGCGGGCGAGCTAATGAGTTCGGCAATACGCTCGTCGTCTAGCGTTGCATCGTTTAACTGGACTAGCCTTGAAGATGAGGTCGAAAGCTACGGCTGGGAGCTTGAGGTGGGTGACACCTTAGGTGGCAGCGAATGGACCCTAAGCGGCGGCTACGACTACTGGATGAAGGTGCGTAATTTCGAGTACCTGCCAACTAATATTAGTACCGCAGGGGTGCAAACTGCAGCGGACCTTCGCGACACCGGTGATGTGCTCACGTTACCAGATCGAATCTTTGATGACGCGAGTTTGGGTGATGTGACTAGCGGACTAGGTTTCCGTACCGGTGGTATCGGTTCTGAGAGTTATGTCGCTTTCCTTGAGAGTCACGCGGGTTGGGGAAGTTTGGATGTTCGATTTTCCGAGGCCTGGCGCTTAAACGCTGGCATTCGCTGGGAAGAGTACACTCAGTTCTCGCTGCCCTATGACAGCCTGAACTATACGAGTGATCCTATCGGCATGACGGAACAAGAGATTGCTGATTCTTTTAGTATCTCCGATGATTGGTATCCCTCTTTAGCGCTTACTTATAGCAGTGACAACTTCTTAGGCGCTGAAACCTTTCAGGTACGCACTTCGCTCTCGCAAACGGTAGTGCGACCCGATTTACGTGAAGTTTCTGACGCCACGTATATTGATACCATTACCGAATTCCGAGTTGTGGGTAACCCACTGTTGGAACCTTCTGATCTCAGTAATGCGGATCTGCGGTTTGAATGGTTCTTTGATAATGGCGATAGTTTTACTTCTACGCTGTTCTACAAAGATATCAGCGCGCCGATCGAAGCTATCCAGCGACCGGGCTCTGATGACAATGTGGTGATTGGCTTTGTTAACGCTGACTCAGCAGAGGTTTACGGGGTTGAGTTCGAAGCGTTAAAGGACTTGTCCGCCATCAGTTCAGGTCTTTTTGTTAGTGGTAACGTGACGCTATCAGATTCTGAAATTCAAATTTCAGAAACTGATATCGGCCTAACTAATAACAACCGACGTATGAACGGTCATTCTGAATGGGTGGCGAATGCCACACTAGGCTATGACTCAGATGGTGGTTTGATTGCCGCGAACATGGTTTACAATATCGCTGGTGAACGACTCGTCTTCGCAGGACGAGCGGGTGCTCCAGACGCCTATGAACAGCCGTTTAACTCGCTGGATCTCAACGTGGATGTGTTTCCGCTTGATGAACTACGTATCCGCTTAAAAGTTCAGAACGTATTGGACGAAAAGGTTGAGTTCCAGCAAGGTGACACAGCGATCGTTGAGCAAACTGTGGGTAGTAGCTATAGCTTAGGACTTCGATACGAGTTCTAGAAAAGATCTTAAGCCGCTTAACTAATGTAAAGTCCACCTCAGTGTGGGCTTTTTTCGTTTTGGCGACTACCCAAGGCCATTCAACCGCATTTTCGACCATTGATAAAAATGTCGAGCGTAGGAGCTAATAGGCTGCTAAATTTAAGGTATCAAAGGGGAGTTTTCTGGTGCCTAATAAATCAAAAAATGCGATAAAGATTGGTGTCGTCGGCGGTGGTATAAACGGACTGTGTATTGCTCGCGAGCTTGCACTTAAAGGTAACGCCGTAACGCTTATTGAACGTGCCGAACTTGGGCAGGCAACTTCGTCGGCTTCATCTAGGATGCTTCACGGAGGGCTGCGGTACTTAGAACACGGGCAGCTGCGATTTGTCTACCATGCGCTGATGGAACGCTCCAGTTGGCTTAAACGCTACCCGCAGCACACGCGGGTAGTCGAGAATTTCATCCCCATCCACCGCAATCAAACTCGCAGTCGTTGGCTAATTGGCGCCGGAGTAAAACTCTACCAGTGGCTAAGCGGGCGATATTCACTGGGTGCTAGTCGCTGGTGGAGTCGCTATCAGTACATGACCCGCTTTCCCGATGCAAAACATGGCGATTTAGTGGGGGCGTGGAGTTACTTTGACGTCATGATGGACGATCAAGCGCTGATGATGGAAATTATTAGCGAGCTTAAAACTTTGGGCGTAACGATCAAGACACAGTGTGTAGTGAGCCGTCTTAGTGTTGATGGTGAGGTGGAATTGCTTGAAGGCGAGAACCTGCATTTTGATAAGGTGGTTAACGCGGCCGGCCCATGGGCAAGTAACATCCTGAGGACTTCGGGGATTAGCAGTCGCTTTCATTTGGATTACGTTCGTGGCAGTCATTTGATCATTGATAGGCAGATAGCTCATGGCGTGGTGCTACAGGATGATGCGAAACGCGTAGTTTTTGCGCTGCCTCTCGACGGTAAAACTCTCTTTGGTACTACTGAGGTGAGCCAAGCTGGCCCGGCCAATACGGGAATTAGCGCGGATGAAAAGAGCTATCTGAGTCAGATTTACAATCGCTATTTCAAACGAGCCTTAAGTCCTGACGATGTGGTGGCGACGACCTCTGGAGTTAGACCTATTGTGCAATCCGGTGAGGGTATGTCTAAAGCTTCACGTGAAGCAGAGATTGAAGTGGTTGGAAGGTTATGTAATGTCTTTGGTGGCAAATGGACCTCGGCGCCAAGCTTGGCGATAGACGTTGCAAGTAAAGTTGCCATGATACCGGTGGCGTCCCCGCCCGAGGATGGTGTGAAATCCAGCTTAGCTAACACGACACGACCCTCAGTGTCGTAGCGAAGACTTTCGCTATCTGGACCAAGAGCGTAAAGTAACACCCCCACTAACGAGGATTAAAATGGACCTTTTTCACGTATTCGTACAAGGCCTGTTCCGAAAATTATCGCT
Source organism: uncultured Umboniibacter sp. (assembly GCF_947497555.1). NCBI lineage: Bacteria > Pseudomonadati > Pseudomonadota > Gammaproteobacteria > Cellvibrionales > Cellvibrionaceae > Umboniibacter > uncultured Umboniibacter sp. The sequence continues at coordinate 361,874 of NZ_CANMGY010000001.1, read as the reverse complement.
GAAGCTTTCACTATCCCGCGTCGCGTTAGCGGCAATGAGTTTATCGATGATGGTCCCCGCGGACGTAGCGGCCGATATCTACCTCGTTCGGCATGCAGAAAAACTGGAAGGCGAGGATCCGGGCCTTACCGATTGTGGTAGGCAACGCGCCCAGTGGTTGGCGTTATACTTTTCGTCAGTTCCGATCACGGCAGTCTTCACTACGCCCTATCTGCGAACGCGCGAAACGGCTGCTCCCGTCGCTCAGGATCATCATTTAACACTGCAAGAATATAACCCAAGGGATCTCGCAAGTTTTTCCCGCGCTCTGGCTACGTATGAGGGAGATGTGTTAGTAGTGGGCCATTCCAATACCACTCCGCAGCTATTTAGGTTAATTACCTCCGGCAAGGTAGAAGATCTGGATGAGAGTCAGTACGACCGTTTGTATCGAATCGATGATGACGGGGACTGGCAGCTAGAACTGCAGTCTTTTGAATGTATCGTTAATTAGCGAATTCTCCGAGTCGATACAACCTTAATAAGTGCTCGCGGAGCCTCTGAATTCTAATCCAGATAAGCCCTGCCCAGCGCATTCTTTAATTCACCTAACCATGGTTCGAAGTTACGCCATTGGTCAACCCCTTGACGGTAAATAGGCTTTCGCACCTGTTCAGAACTGGCGGTTCGTACTGAGCGCTGATTACTGTGGAAGTCTATACAGGTCGCTTCAAAGGGTAGTTCGCAGTAGTTTAGAATAGACTGTACTTGGCCAGCTAAATCATCTACCACGTCTTCGTAGTTCACGGTCAAAATCTCACCCGGGTAAATGCTGTGCCAGTGATCCATTAGGCGAATATAATCAGCGTAATAGTGGCCAATATCTGCCAGGGAATAGGAGAACTCTTGGCCTTCAGCGAATAATTGTTTGAAACCAGAGAAGCAACAGGCCATGGGATGACGTCGAGCGTCAATAATTTTTGCGTTGGGTAGAATGCTTTTAATTAAGCCAATGTGACGGAAGTTGTTCGGCATCTTATCAATAAAGAAGGGCGCGTCCTCACGGTGCACCTGAGTGTCGTCAATATAAGCTTGGCCAAATGCTCTGAGTTCATCAGCTGAAAGATCCTTAATGCACTCGGGATAATTCCCCGCCGGATTCTGATCGGTACCGCGTCTAAGTTGATGAACCAGTGCGAGGATGTTCGGTAGCTCTAGCGTGCCGTCAACTTGACTGTGCGAGGCTAAGATTTGTTCTAGCAAAGTAGAACCAGCTCGGGGTAGACCTACGATAAAGATAGGATCATTTGCTTGGGCGCCGAGTTGAGTGGATGTGTTCGCAAACTTGAAGTCGATATTGGCTATTTGACGGTCCACTTCATCAGTAATTGCGTCGCCGCGATAATTAGACTGCTGCTTCTTAAGTTCACAACCCTGCGAGTAATAATTGAAGGATTCGCTAAAGGCCTCTCTATCCTCCATTGCCTTGCCAAGAGCGAAACTCAAATAGGTTTGATCAATGCCGGCGAGTTCCTGGCGCTTAGTCATCAATTCCTTCATTTGCGCAACTTCATCATCACTAAAATCAATCATCTTAAGATTGGCGAGTGAATACCAAGCCTCACCATGTTCAGGCTTCGCTTCAATTGCTTGGCGATAACAGGCAACGGCTTCGGCTTGCTGGCCCTTGGTTTTTAATGCATGAGCCTTAGATACCAGTGTAATGGGGTCATTAGGTTGCTTAAGAAGAATAATATTGAACATCGCAATCGCTTCATCGTAGCGGCTAACTTGCATGAGCTCTATAGCGTAGATGGCTTGACATTGACTGTTGTCGGGGAATGCCTGATGAAGCTTATTGCTCTCAGCTAGAGCGGCCTCGTATTTCTGACGTTTGCGAAGTAACTGCACGTACTCGGTGCGAACTCTAAGGTTCTCAGGTGCCCAAGTTGCGGCGTGCTCGAGTAAGGTCTCGGCGTCGTCCATCGCGCCAAGCTTAATGCCAATCTCGGCTAATAGCCGCATCGCTTCGATATTCTTGGGTTGCTTAGATAAAACGAGACGACAAAGTTTCTCTGCCTTGACGTAGCGACCTTCGTTGCAGTGGTCTAGCGCGACTTGAAGGGGTTTTACTAAGCTTGATAGATAGTTGACTTGCTGTTGGGAGATCTGCGCTGCAACGAGGTCACCACGACGCTGTTCGGCGCGGGTCATTTCGGTCCATGCTGCAACTAATGCATTGTTGTGGCGCACGGCAAGTTGGTAAAAATGATAGGCGGAATCTAATTGATCCTGATCTCTGAGTTGGTGTGCCTTTTCTTGATAGGCTCTGCCAAAACTTGGATCTTTACTGAGGAGCTGGTCAATAAGTTGCTGTGCAATATCGAACTGACGGTCGTAACGTGCCGCTACAGCGCCTAGGTATAATAAATGAGGATCATCGGGAAAAAGAACTAGCGCTTGCTCGGCTTGACGAATCGCAGTTTGGTATTGTTTAGCGCGCAGTAATTGCTCGAGTTGTTGGTGTGTCTCAGCTAGGTCCAGGTTGTTCAAGTGTAACTCCGAGAAAGTCATGTGCCGCAGTATCTGCGGCACATGGACTAGTGATTTAGAATGAGTAGCTCATTCTAACACCAATCGTGCGAGGGCGAGCGTAATTGATGCGCGCGCGGTCGAAGTTGAAATTACCGGAAATTTCGGCCTTCTCATCGCTAAGATTGTCAATGTAGCCTTCAAGGGTCCACTCGTCGGCGCTCACGCCGGCCGTTAGTCCCAACAGCATCCAAGAATCTAGTTCTAAGCGGTTGATATCAATGATATCCGTATACACCGTGTCAGAATAAGAAGCGTGTGGCATAACGTGGGCAGTGAAGTTCTCGAAAACCGGCCACTCATAGCGAGCCGAGAGGGTAACCTGAAGTTCTGGTGCGAAAGCCAGTGAGTCGCCTTTGTTTACGTCGTCAGTTGGCGTCAATACTTCGGTGATTTCAGTATCGAGCATTGAGAATGAGGCATTAACCATCAATCCTTCAATGTTCAATGGAGCCCAAACTACATCGCCTTCAAGACCAAAAACTTCGGCATTCGCTGCGTTATCCGCAAAGAATAAGTTGGTGATTGATGGGTCGAAAATAGTAGTTTGTAGGCGACTGATATCAACGAAGAATAAGCTACCATTGAAGCGAACTGTGCGATCTAGCCACTCAGTTTTCCAACCGAATTCATAGTTCTTCACCTCATCGGTATCGAGCGCGAACGGCACCGTGAAACCCTGCCCGTTTGAAGCACCGCCAGGGCGGTTCAATAGGCCTGGGCGGAAACCTTCTGAAAAGGTTGCATAATAAAGAGCGTCATCCATTGGGCGCCAGTTTAAGGTAGCCTTAAAAATGGTGCCGGAGGTGTGGGCTTTGTCTGGTGCGTTTAATGCCGCGACCACATATGCTGGCGTATTGGCATCAACAGTATCCGGAGTATAGGTGGTTTGGTTGCCGCTACAATCCCTGCGGTCAGTGAACTCACCGTCGCCATTGTATAGATCGCTGATATCGGTGCCATAGGCCTCCATATCTTCTGTGAAGAACAGGGCGCGATTACAGAAAGATGAGTTTGCGCTACCTTCCATATCTACACTGACGTCATAGTAACGAGCGCCTAAGATGGCGGATAGGGTATCACTTAAATCGAAGGTGACTTCACCGAAAATGCCATACTGTTCATCGGTACGAAGAATGTCGTTTCGGAAGATAACCCCTGGCGGGAACGCACCGGCATCTGAACGATATCCGGTATCAAAGGCATAGTTATCTACGAACCCTAAACCACCGTCAATATAAATTGAGTTGGCATAGTCGAAATCGTTAAATTCCTTCAGCTCAAGATCGCTATAAAACAAACCTGCAGTTGCTCGAATCGAGGCAGTTTGATCCGTGCTAATACGGAATTCGTGGGTTTGAACTGTGGTTTCGCTGGTCACGTCAACCAGTAGATTAGGCGCCTGACAGGTGCCGACCGGACCTGCAGCTCCAGGATAAACCACACTGTAATCACACAGGTAGTAGGGCAGGTACTGACCTACGAAGAGGTAGTCTGTGTAGTCAACGGTTTGTTCGGTGTTGCGACTGGTGTACGCACCGGTGTAGACCATTTCTAGGTCCGCGAATTCGCCCGTCAAGGTCCAGTTATAGTTATCAAATGAATCTTCAAGCTGGTTATCCGTAAAGCTGGCGATCTCATAGTCATCCAACTCAGGATCAGCTGAGAACACGCCATCCGCTTCAATCGTTTGCGTACCAAAGCCTAGAAGTAGCTCCCAGTTCTCGGCAATGTCGAACAGCGCGCTAACGCGAGCCCCTTCGTACACAACGCCATTAAAGTCTTCTTCAACAAACTCGGCATTATCAGCCTGAAGAAAATCAACGTTGCTTAGGTCTTGCCCCGCCTGAAACCCACCGCGACCGGCGCTAACTGGAACACCATTGGCGCGAACGGTACCTGCCGAGCGGAATCGACCGCTATCAGATAGGTCAATCGTTGACGCTACGTTATCAATGTATCCGCCTTGGTCATCGCGATAGAGTACCGCTCGGACTGTCAGGCCATCACTGATGGGAAGGTTATACATAACTTCTACATTATTGCTTGCGTCACCGCCACTCGTACTCGCGGCGCCCAACTTAAGCTTACCGTATTGATCTGTAGGGTCCGGTTTGTTGGTAATCAAGCGCATCAGACCAGCCTGTGAGCTAGCACCAAAAAGCGTGCCTTGTGGGCCTGATAGAACTTCGACTCGAGACATGTCTGCCGCGTAAACATCTAAGTTACGTCCAGGCTGAGACAGTGGTTGTTCATCTAAGTAAAGCGCAACGTTAGGCGCTAAACCTGCCACACCGGCGGTGGTAAGGTTGGGAGTGGTAGAAGCTACACCGCGAATGTAAACGGTATTCTGTCCAGGACCGCTACCGCCAGCTGTAACGCCGGGTAAATGGACTAGGTAGTCAGTGAAATTTGAAATGCCGAACTGTTCAAGAGACTCTTCGGTGATAGCTTCTACCGCCACAGGTACGTCCTGTGCGTTTTCGGCTCGCTTTGTTGCAGTCACCACGACCTCTTCAATTTGAGCGTGTGTATTGGCCATTAGGCCAATAGTCACCATGCCAATTGCTTGGCTTAGCGTTGTCTTACGCATGTAATCCCCCTCGGATTTCATTGAGTAGCTAATGTTCGCTTGGATTAGTTTTATTTGTTATCAGTTGAATTATATTGAACTCTAATTAAAATTTCAGCTATTACTTCAGTTTTAGTACGAATAACTACCTAGGTTAGTTGCAATGGACTTCGTAGATTTATCTTTGATTCCAGTAATGACGGTGTATTCGGAGAAGAATTTCAGCATCGCTGTCAAACTTAAGTGATGAGTAAATAGTTTGTATTCTATTTGAGTTAGTCCTTTGGTGGTTCAATTAGCCATGAATCCAGCAGAACTCTAACTAATTATGGTGTCGAAGATGATAAAACCGCATTTGCCAAATAGCGACCTTGCAGGCACGTCGTTAGCCTAGATGAGATGAATGACGAACGTCGCTTAGCTTGGGATGGTATTTGGGTAGCTGGCATAGTGTGAAGTGGCCAAATCAGCTACACTCTCTAACATTGAATGATTTGCCTAACCGTCATACATCGGTCACCGCTATGGAACTGATTTAACCAAGGATTTGTCATGAGTGACACGCTACCTCCCTGCCCTCAGTGCAGTTCAGAATATGTCTATCAAGACCAGGCGCTATTTATCTGCCCTGAATGTGGACACGAATGGGACCCTAACGCCCCAGATGAAGACGCTATTTCTCTTAAGGACGCCGTGGGTAATGCGTTGGCTGAAGGCGATAAAGTAACGCTGATTAAAGATCTGAAAGTGAAAGGAAGCTCTACGGTACTCAAGGTAGGTACCAAGGCCGTCATTAAGCGCTTCGTGGATGGTGATCATGATATTGACTGTAAAGTTGATGGTTCAGGCGCCATGATGTTGAAGTCAAAATTTGTACGTAAGTCGAACTAACCATCGTTTTGGATAGCGAAGTGTAGGGGCTGAGTTCTCAGTCGTCGCTATCAAGCTCTGTTAGGGTGCAGTCATTCTGCTGGGGCTTGTTAATGGAGGAGTGCTTGGATGACCAATGAACAGCCTAACAATCCGCTGCATGGGATTACCTTAGAAGCGTTATTACGTAGTCTTGTGGAGCACTACCATTGGCAAGGGCTTGCTGAGAGAATTAACATCAACTGCTTTAAGAGTGATCCTTCTATTAAGTCGTCATTGAAGTTTCTTCGGCGTACGCCGTGGGCGCGCGAGAAAGTGGAAGCGTTATATCTTAATACTTTTTGCTAATCGGGGAGTGAGATCGTCACTCGGGTTGTTCGCCTCTTAAGGTCACGGGCTATGTTATTGCGAATTAGACATTACAGTTTTTCGATCTTGCTGGCAGCGGTGGTGACTATCGCTAGTCTCAATGGCTGTGTTTATCATGAGTATGATCCAGAAAATGAGTCTGACTACGCGCAGTTTTGGTGCGAGCCTGCCAATCGCGCTGCGATTCAGGGTTATCGACCGCCCGAGCCCGGTGAAGACCTAGACGTCAGTTATCAGCAATGTATGGAAACTTACCGAGATCAACTCCCTCCCGAAATCCAGGCTGAGAAGTCAGATTAGTCACTCATAGACTTCAGTGCAGTCGGGTGCAGAGGATTGTGTCTGTTTCAATACTCACGCTTACTGACGCCAATTCTAGGATAGGCGAAATTCCCTAGCTTCGACCTTGGTTGAAACTTGCACATTATCCTCAAATGCCTTAATATCGCGCGCCTTGATAGCCGTAATGGTTCGGTTATCTCTCCTTGCCTACGTTCTCCATGGTTGAGTTCGCAGGCTGTTTAATCCGTAAGGAGCTACAATGCGTCACTACGAAATCGTATTTCTGGTACACCCAGATCAAAGCGAACAGGTGCCTGCTATGATCGAGCGCTACACAGCTAGCATCGAGAAAGATGGCGGCCAGGTTCACCGTCTTGAAGATTGGGGTCGTCGTCAGATGGCATACTCAATCAACAAGATTCACAAAGCACATTACGTTCTAATGAACGTTGAATGTACGCTTGAAGCACTAGAAGAGCTTACTACTAACTTCCGTTACAATGACGCTGTTTTGCGTAACATGGTTGTTAGCATGAACGAAGCTGTTACTGGTGAATCTCCAATCGCCAAGAGCGAAAAAGAATCTCGTGATCGTAAGAAGGTTTCTGACCGTCCACGTCGCGAACGAACTGAAGCACCTGCAGAAGCAGCAACTGAAGCACCAGCTCCAGCCGCTGAGACGCCTGCAGCCGAAGGCGAAGAATAAGGAGAGTTAAAATGGCACGTTTTTTCCGTCGTCGTAAGTTCTGCAAATTCACCGCTGAAGGTGTGAAGCAGATCGACTATAAAGATTTAGACACTCTTAAAGCTTATGTCTCTGAGACTGGCAAGATTGTCCCAAGCCGTATCACCGGCACTAAGGCTAAATACCAGCGTCAGTTGGCGACCGCTATCAAACGCGCTCGTTACTTGGCTCTTTTGCCTTACACGGATGCGCACAAGCGTTAATTCTAGAGCTCGCCATGCGGCGACATAACTTAAAAGGATATTCACCATGCAAGTGATTCTTTTAGAAAAAGTTGGCAAGCTGGGCTCTATCGGTGACCAAGTGAATGTTAAATCGGGCTTCGCTCGTAACTTCCTGTTCCCGTTCGGCAAAGCTGTTCCAGCTAACGCAACTAACGTTGCTGAATTTGAAACACGTCGTGCAGAACTAGAAGCAGCAGCGGCAGCTAAATTAGCTGAAGCTGAAGCTCGCGCTGTACAGCTAAATGAATTGACTCTTACCCTCGAAGCCAATGCTGGTGACGAAGGTAAGCTATTCGGTTCAATTGGTAACCGTGATATCGCTGACGCAGCAGTTGCTGCTGGCGTAGCTATTGAAAAGTCTGAAGTTCGCATGCCGGAAGGCCCACTACGCGAAATCGGTACTTTCGAAGTAGCTATTCAGGTTCACACTGAAGTATCTGCGACTATCACTGTTGTGGTAGCTGCTGAGTAATATTTTTGTTTTAAAAAGCAGAAATTTACTTCAAAATCAGGCACTCTTAGGAGTGCCTTTTTTGTATCTGGGAAACTAAATGGAAGATTACGAAGTTGAAGCGCCGTTAACCGAGCGCCCCTCACTACCCCATTCAGAGGAAGCTGAAGTTGCCGTTATCGGTGGATTGATGATTGAGAATGGTCATCTTGATAACGTGATGGAAGTGGTAACTGAGGATGACTTCTTTATTGATCGTCATCGATTGATCTTCAGCGCCATGCAAAGTCTGCATGAGCGTTCGCAACCGTTTGACATCATCACGCTGTCGGAGTCCCTTGATGCTCGCGATGAGCTGGGTCGTGCTGGTGGTTTAGTTTACCTCTCGGAAATGGCCGAGAGTACTCCTTCTACTTCAAATATTATGGCGTACGCGAACATTGTTCGTGAGCGCGCAACCGTTCGGCAGCTGATTACTGCGGCTAATGAGATCTCTCGTACTAGTTTAGCGCCGGCTGGGATGGATTCAGATTCACTCCTTCAGTTAGCAGAACGTAAAGTTGCCGATATTGCAGAGAATCGACCCAAGCAGGGTGGCTGGTTAGATGCCAAAGAACTACTAGATAAGTCAGTAGAAAAAATTACCGAATTATTTGAGTCAGAGGACGGGCTGACGGGTTTGTCCACAGGTTGGGATAGCCTTGATGATATGACCTCAGGTTGGCAGGATCAGGACTTGGTGATCATTGCTGCTCGTCCATCGATGGGTAAAACCACGCTCGCGATGAACACCGTTGAGAAGGCGGCCTTAAGTCAGTCACAGCCGGTTTGTGTGTTTAGCTTAGAGATGCCGGCGGAACAGTTGATGATGCGAATGTTGGCTTCGGTGGGGCGGATAGATCAAACGCGAATTCGTACTGGGCAATTGGAACATGATGATTGGCCAAAGCTTACGGCTGCGATTGAGCAGCTTCGCGATACCAAATTGTTTATTGATGATACCCCGGGCCTGTCACCTGCTGATATCCGTGCGCGTCTGCGTAGGATTGAGCGCGAGCATGGCAAGGTGGCCATGGTGATGGTGGATTACCTTCAGTTGATGCGAATTTCTGGCTTTAGCGAAGGTCGTACTCAAGAGATTTCCGAGATTTCTCGGTCCCTAAAAGCCATTGCTCGAGAGTTTAAGTGCCCTATGTTGGCGCTGAGTCAGCTCAACCGCTCCTTGGAGCAGCGTCCGAATAAACGGCCGGTTAACTCAGATTTGCGCGAATCCGGAGCAATTGAGCAGGATGCTGATATCATTATGTTCATCTATCGAGATGAGGTATACAACGAAGATAGTCCTGATCGCGGCGTGGCCGAATTGATTATTGGTAAACAGCGTAATGGTCCTATTGGCACCACGCGTGTCGCCTTCGTTGGTAAGCTCTCTCGTTTCGAAAATCTCTCGCCAGATCAATACGGCGGGGACTACGACGAGTAACACAACGCTATGAAAGTAATCGAATCCATCTCCGAACTGCGTTCGGCACTAGCAACGTATCGTGGGCAGGGCAAACGCGTCAGTTTTGTGCCGACCATGGGCAATCTTCATGAAGGGCACTTGCAGTTAGTTCGCTTAGCTCGGGAGCATTCTGATGTGGTGGTGGCGAGTATTTTCGTCAACCCGCTGCAGTTTGGGTTAAACGAAGACTGGGAGCAGTATCCTCGTACATTCGAACCCGACTGTGAAAAATTGGAGTCTGCAGCCTGTGACTTCCTGTTGTACCCGAAGGAAACTGAAGTCTACCCAACGGGTATGGCAAATCAGACGCGGGTTAGTGTGCCGACAATGACTGATATCCTCTGTGGTGCCAGTCGCCCCGGTCACTTTGAGGGGGTGACCACTATCGTGGCTAAGCTCTTTAATATGGTTCAACCCGATGTGGCCATTTTTGGCATTAAGGATTACCAGCAGTTAGCTGTAATTCGTAAGATGACCACGGATTTATGTTTGCCTATCGAGATTGTGGCAGCCCCAATTGCTCGGGATCATGACGGTTTGGCGCTTTCTTCGCGAAACGGCTATCTTGATGAATATGAGCGACCCGTTGCCGCAGAAGTTTATCAGAGTTTGTGTCTTGCCAAGGGAATGCTCGACGAAGGCCGGAGAGACTTTGGTGCAATTGAACAGGCGGCTGAGGCGCATTTGATTAATAGCGGGATGCGTATTGACTACTTTAGTATCCGTCGCAATCATGACTTAGAGCCTGCTGGCCTTGATGATCGTAATCTCGTAGTGCTAGTGGCGGTTTATTTAGGTAATACACGTCTCATTGATAATATCGAAATTAGCCTGTAATCCAATTGGTTATCAGTTAAGTTCCTATCTGTAATAAAATTACAAATAGATCTAATTCCCATTTCTTCTTCACACCGTATGCCTTGTAGCTTGATGATTCAGATTGCTTGAACAACTAGCCTGTAGACATTTTGTGTCATTGCTAGTGTCACGACATTATGACTATAAATTCTTGTAAATTTATTACAGCTGGCTTTTAAAATTGATCAATTTTCGTTATATTGCTCCCCATAAGATAACAATAAATTGAGGTAATTCACGATGATTGCACACGCAATTCGTAAGGTATCTGAAGCGGATACAGCCAACACACACTGTGATCACTCGCGTTATGAAGCGATGTACGCTAAGTCGGTTAATGAGCCCGAAAAATTCTGGGCCGAACAGGCTGAGGAATTTCTGAGTTTTAGTCGCAAGTGGGATTCGGTAATGCGTCAGGACTTTGCTCAGGGCGAAGCGGCTTGGTTTGAAGGCGGCACACTAAACGTATCCGAAAACTGTATTGACCGTCATCTTCCTGAACGCGCTGATCAGACTGCACTGATTTGGGAGGGCGATAATCCTGAAGACAGCAAGCACATTAGCTATCAAATGCTGTCCGACGAAGTGAATAAATTGGCGAACGTACTGCGCCAACGGGGTGTTGCCAAAGGTGATCGCGTCTGTATATATATGCCAATGATTCCTGAGGCAACCTACGCAATGTTAGCGTGTGCCCGAATTGGCGCAATTCACTCCGTTGTCTTCGGTGGTTTCTCTCCTGAGGCGCTGAAGGATCGAATCAATGATGCCACGTGTAGCGCATTAATCACTGCTGATGAAGGTGTTCGCGGTGGGCGCCAGGTGCCGCTTAAAGTCAATGCTGACCTAGCATTGGAAAGTTGCCCTAGTGTCCATACAAGCATCGTGGTGCAGCGCACCGGTGCGGATGTAGCGTGGAATGACGACCGTGATGTGTGGTATCACGAGGCAACTGCGAAGGTGAGTACGCTTTGCGTGGCGGAACAAATGGCTGCGGAAGATCCGCTGTTTATTCTGTATACGTCCGGCTCCACTGGGACGCCTAAGGGCGTACTTCATACCACCGCCGGTTACCTGCTTCAGGCGGCAATGACTTTCAAATACACCTTCGATTATCAAGAGGGTGATGTGTATTGGTGTACCGCCGATGTAGGTTGGGTTACCGGCCACTCATATATCGTTTACGGCCCACTGGCTAACGGTGCAACGTCATTAATGTTTGAAGGTGTGCCAACTTACCCTGATGCAGGGCGCTGCTGGGATATCTGCGATAAGCATAATGTGGCTATATTTTACACGGCCCCTACCGCCATTCGAGCACTCATGGGCGCTGGGAACGAATATGTAACTCGCTCAAGTCGCAAGAGCTTGCGTCTATTGGGTACGGTAGGAGAGCCTATCAACCCCGAAGCGTGGCAGTGGTACCACGACGTAGTGGGTGAGACTCGTTGTCCAATCGTTGATACTTGGTGGCAAACGGAAACGGGTGCGCACATGCTAACGCCGCTACCTGGTGCTACGGACCTAAAACCGGGCTCGGCAACGCGTCCATTCTTTGGTGTCATACCTGCGTTGTTAGACGGAGACGGTAAAGAGGTAGAAGGTCCGGGCGAAGGTTCTCTTGTTATTAAGAACACGTGGCCAAGCCAGATCCGCTCTGTTTACGGTGATCACAAGCGTTGTATCGATACCTACTATACCACTTACCCGGGCTACTACTTTGCGGGCGACGGTGCTCGCCGGGATGAAGATGGCTACTACTGGATTACTGGTCGCGTTGATGATGTCTTAAACGTTTCCGGTCACCGGATGGGTACTGCAGAAGTAGAAAGCGCATTGGTTGAGCACACTTCGATTAACGAAGCTGCCGTGGTTGGCTACCCTCATGACATCAAAGGTCAGGGCATCTATGCCTACGTGACCCTGATGACCGGTGCAGAAGTTACTGACGAACTCCAACAGGAGCTTCGCCAAATCTGCACTCAGGAAATTGGTGCGATTGCGAAGCCAGACATCATTCAAATTGCGCCGGGACTGCCGAAAACACGCTCTGGGAAGATTATGCGCCGTATTTTGCGCAAGGTAGCGTGCAATGAGATTGATACCTTAGGAGATACTTCAACCCTTGCAGACCCTTCCGTGGTCGACGCAATTATTGAGGGGCGGGTTAATCGCTAGCCTTCCCAAGTTGCTGAATCTGAGTTGATGAAATAGTGCCGTTAAGGCGCTTTTCATCGGCGCTAAGCATGGCGTGTGCCAGTGTTTTGACAGGCACGCGTCGAATACCAGCGAAGAGCGGTAGCCAGTCAAAGATCGCGATAATTCGTGCCGCCCACTTCTCTCCAAACCGCTCATCACTTCGCGTAGCTTGGGTCAGTATACTTGGTCGGTAAATGGTCAGAATAGGTAGTTTGAGCGATTGAAAATAATCCTCAGTTTCGCCCTTTATGCGTGAATAGAAGCTCATAGCGCTGCGATTTGCGCCTACAGCACTAATTAGGTGAACCTGCTTAACTTGGTGATCTAAGCACCACTTACCTACCGCGCAGATGAGATCTAAATCAATACGCTTGAACGCCGCTTTGCTGCCTGCGTTAGCAAGCGTGGTTCCCAGACAGATGAAGACACTATCAGGTGAACCCGCTAGTTCGCTCACGGATTCAGGTGATAATTCGCTAACAATTTGCTCAGTCACTCCGGCCGGCCGTTCGGCCAGTGGTCGACGATTAATACACACCACCTCACTAAAATTCTGCTGTTCGACGATGAGTGTGATAAGAGCTTGTCCGGTGGCGCCCGTGGCGCCAAAAATCCATGCGGTATTCATTTATATCTCCTAGCTTTAGCGCTACTAGAGCGCAAAAAGCTATCTACTGTCAACGAAGCGTTAGGCGCAGCCATCGATATTCGCTAAACTACCTCTATTCAACTAATTGACGGAAGCTCGAATGGGCCGCACATTTTACAGCATTTTAATAACCCTACTCTTGCCCGCTCTTGTTCTGAGGCTCTGGTTGAAGGGTCGTCAATCGCCGGCCTACCGAGCGCGTTGGTCCGAGCGGATGGGCTACAGCAAGTGCCCTCGTCCAGAAGGCTCCTTAGTCTGGTTTCATACCGTTAGTGTGGGTGAAACCATTGCCGCGGCGCCTTTAATTGAGGCGGTGATGGCGGACGAACGAGTGAATAGAGTGCTGATAACCACTACCACCCCAACGGGATCCGATCGGGTTAAGGCAATTTTTGGTGACCGGGTTGAACACGTCTATTGCCCTTGGGATACACCGGGCTGTGTAAAACGTTTTCTCCGTCATTGGGAGCCGACCATAGCGGTGATGATGGAAACTGAACTGTGGCCCAACCTCATTGCTGGTTTAGCACTTCGTTGTGTGCCTTCAGTGCTTGCTAATGCTCGTCTATCCGAGAAGTCTTCGCAAGGCTACGCAAAGCTGCCGCGAATCACGAAGCCAATGCTCACCAGCTTTGAGGCAATTTTAGCCCAGCATCACAGTGATGCACAGCGCTTCGTTGAGCTTGGAGCGCTGCCAGAGAAAGTACATGAGGTAGGTAGTGTTAAATTTGATATTAGGATTACGCCACCTCAGCTCAGCGCCGCCGAAGCACTCAAGCAACAATTTGGCGGTCGCTTCGTCTGGGTTGCAGCAAGCACTCACCGGGGAGAGGACGAGCAAATTATCGACGCTCATCTTGCGCTTCGCACGCTGGTTCCCGATGCGTTGCTAGTGTTGGTGCCTCGTCACCCAGAACGGTTCGATCAAGTCGCACAGCTGGCCGCTAAGTCAGCGCCTACCGTGAGGCGTTCATCTGGCAAGTTGCCCGAAGAGGTCACAGCGATCTATGTGGGCGATACCATGGGCGAAATGATGGTGCTTTTCGGTGCAAGCTCAGCGGCATTCGTTGGTGGCAGCCTCATCGAACATGGCGGTCACAATGTATTGGAGCCTGCAGTATGGGGAATCCCAGTAGTGAGTGGGCCGCATGTGCATAACTTTGAGGCTATTTGTACGGAGATGAGAGCCGCCGGAGCGCTTGAAATTGTTGCTAACAGTGCAGCTTTAGCTGAGTACTTGCAGTCCCTTGTGGCCGATGCGCGAATGTGTAAAGAGAAAGGTGATGGTTCGGCGGCGTTTTTAGACACTAAGCGTGGTGCGCTAGTGATGCAATTGCAATGCATACTCGCCTTGTTATAGGAATCAAATCTCAGTTTTAGTAGTTTTTTGGCTGTACCTATTACATTCCAATCAAGCAATCTTACCATGCTGTTATGAAGTGATTCTGACGGGGAGGCGCGTTCGGCATTAACGCACGAATATGAAGATAGCGTGAAAAAGGGGTCTTAGTTAATAACTAAGACCCCTTTTTTTACTTCGATCATTTACGCAAAACTGACGTAAGACAATCTCAATAGGATGAGACGAACAGTTTAGTACGATGAAAGATCAACGCGATTTAATTCATTTTCTGAGTCCAGCCAGTTATTCAAGCGCTGAATATCTTCAGGGCTCAAACTGCCTGCAACCTGCTTAAGTTGAAGTAGGGAAATGATATAGTCGAATCGCGCGTTACTGAAGTTAGACTGAGCGCGGAAAAGTGCCTGTTGAGCGTTCAACACATCAACAATATTTCGGGTGCCCACTTCATAGCCTGCCTGGGTAGCATCCAATGAGCTCTGTGCTGAAATGATTGCTTGCTTGCGCGCATCAACCGTTGCGACACCAGTAGTCGCGGTAAGATAGGTAGAGCGAGCTTGCTGAGTAACCGCACGCTGAGTACCTACGTGTCGCTCTTTCGCAGCGTTGAACTGCTCGTGAGCCTGGCGACTCGAGGCGTTCAAACCACCGCCAGCGAATAGCGGTATGCTTACGCTCAGTGTCGCAGTCCAGCCGTCAATATCAGTTTCCGAAGCAATAGGAGATTCAATCTCAGCGGTGGATTGCCCATAGTCGGCTGACAACGTTGCCTTCGGGCCTCTATTCCAGCTCGTAGCAGACGCGGTTCGCTCAGCAGCATTCATCTGTGCCATGGAAACCTTGAGGTTGAGATTGTTTTCTAACGATGCCGCTACCCAAGGTGTTGGTGAAGACGGAACGGGCTGAGTAATGGGGAACTCGGACATCAGCGGAGCTACACTCGATTCAGGTTGCCCTGTGATCGCTTCCAATGCTTCGAATTTCACCGCCACTTGGCCGTCAAGTTGAATGCGATTAGCAATGACTCCATCTAAGGTAGAGCGGGCTTCGTAAACATCGGTAATAGCGATTAAGCCAACATCATAGCGCTGTTGGGTTTGTTCGTACTGGCGCGTCAGAGCGGTTTCTTCGGCCTTAGAAGTTTCTAAGTCAGAAACGGCACGGAGTACATCAAGATATGCTTGAACTACCCGAACGATTAAGTCCTGTTGGTCAGCGGCAAATTGAGCTTCTGCCGAGACAGTGAGAAATTCGGAAGAGCGAAAGCTAAACCAACGGTTGGCATCGAAAACCGTCTGTGAAGCACTAACGCTCCAACCATAATTATCTGACTGGGATTGAGTGGTTATAGTGCCTTCTTCTCGCTCGCGATCAATCATCGTGTAATTCGCGGAAGCACTTACCTGAGGTAGTAAGCTAGAGAAACTAATATTTTCCTGCTCAATGTTAGCGCGGTAGGTAGCTTGAGCGGCACGCAGGGTTGGATCGTTTTCTAGAGCGCGTTGGTAAACTTCAATTAGGTCATCAGCTATGCTTAGGGGGCTAAGTGATACAAGTAGTGCAGTCGCAAGAGCTTTTCGCTTCAGTGCCATGTTTGTTGGTCCTTTCTGTAATTATCGTCCTAGTTTAGACGCTACACAGGTAAAATAGATGCAGTTGATATTTTATTTGTTTGTTATACCACACTTATACTCGTTAAGTGTACTGCGTTAATAACCTAGAACTCATCGTAGTTGAGAGCCGGATTCTCTGCAAGTGATTGACAGTGAAGGGTTGCTTAGGTGGATGAGTATTATGGGTTAATATTAATCAATGGGCGCCGGCCGCTGCAGCCTCGCAAAATGCTGGGAGCTTCTGGCCATTCATCAATCATTTTGAAAGTTAGTAAAGTTCGAAGTCGTGGACCATTTCATTGCTCGGGGACTGAACGTAATAGCCCTGGATGTGCTTGGCGCCAGACTGCCACAATTTGTTAATAATGGCGGCGTTTTCAACCATTGGAATAATTGATTCACGTTCTTCTTCGTGGAGGCGAGTGAGGAGTGATTGCAGTACTTTGGTATCACCACCCTCCTGAAGTTCTTTGGTATAAGAGGCGTCGACTTTAACCCAGTCGATAATTAGATGGTTCAAGGTTTCGAACGGGTTCAACGACGAACCAAAATGGGTTAGTGCTGCTTGACACTGAAGGCCAGCAAGGGATTCCGTCAACTTTGCAGCGCTCTTAAGGTTGCGATTAACTTCCTTCTCACTTAGCTGCATAACCAGGCTTTCACGCGGCAAGCCGGCCGCATTGAATAGACTACCTAGAAATGCAGGTAGTCCGTCATCCTGAAGTGCTGCCTCCGAAAGGTTAATCAACAGCTTAGTGTCGTGACCATCGCGCAGATGAAGGGCAAGTTTCTTTGCCGATTCACGAATAACCCAGCGATCGATGAGCGCGCCTAGCCCACTCTTCGCCACTTGCTCGCGCCACTCGGCGGGGCTTACTTCGTTACCGTCCTCGTCAATCAGTCGTAGCAACACCTCATAGAGCTCCTGAGTGTTGCCATGAATGTTGATGATTGGCTGAAAGAGTAATTTGAAGCGATCATCAGCCAAGGCACTCTGAACACGAGCGACGATGTCCTCAGTAGTAAGTTCCGGTTGCGCATCGTCAGCAAATTCAAATATTGAGGCTCTATCACTGAGCTTTACGGCGACTGACTGAGCTTCGCGAGCGGCGGAAAGTAAATCGTCAACCGTTTCGTGGATGTTGCTAATTTGACAAATTCCGGCACGAAGATGCAGGCGAGTCGATTTGCTGCCGCACTCCCAGACTTGCTTATCAAGCCCAGCTATGACCACTTCGAGTTCCGCGAGACAGGCTGTTTCATTTGGGTATTGGCTGATGAGGCAGAATTTACCATCACCAAGATTACCCCAAATACCGATGTTATCGTAGTTAGCCTTCAGGTACGAAGCCATCTCTTCTAATAATTGCTCGCGTTCACCTAAATCAAAGGGGCTTGTAGCCTCGCTATAATCCGGAGCTTCGAAATAACATAACTGATGGCGTTTACCATCTTGAGTGTCCGTCATCGCTTGCTGTGTGCGTTCAACGAACTGTCGTCGTTCCATTAGTGTTGGCATTTCGAATTCTGTCGCGGCAACAACCTGCTCACCGAAATTCAATCGATGGCTAGGGATAACGATTTCGTTACAGGCTTCACCGTCATATTCAGTGGTGCGAACAAGTATTACGGCCTCGAAGCTCTCGCCCGCACTTGTCGTTACTTGAGTGTTTATTTGCTTTTGCTCAGCAGCGTCTTCGCCCGTGGCTAACTTGGAAAGTTGTTTTAGATGCTTAACATCCGGAACCAATTCGGCGATGGGTGTGACAATGAGGTCGTCCTCGTCTTCGAAGCTGAATAGTTCAAGAAAAGCGTTATTCGAGTAGAGAAACATACCATCCTGAAGATAGGCAGTGGGCGTTCGGAGGTCGTCGAGTAAGTTGGCAGCCTTGGCATCCGATAGTTGTTGTTTGAGCTCAGCTTGACGGCGTAATTGACGATGCTGACGGTTGTCAAATTCTCGCTTCACCACGGCGATTAGGTGCTGGTCATGATCATGTTTGATGGTGTCAACAGCCCCCAATTTGAGTGCCTGAATGATGGTGGTGGCGTGATCCTCTTCATGGCACAGAACTAAGGTAGGAATGTCTAGCCGCTGCTTACGAAAGCCTTGGAGTACTTCTCGATAACTCAAAGCTTCATTGTCGGCGTCAACAATACAGAGATCCCAGGTTTGATCGGAAGTTAGTTTCTCTAGTAGTTCTGGAGAGTTTACATGCTGAGGGCGCAGGTTAATTCCGGCGCTTTCCAGCATAGAAATCAAACGAGTGGATTCATGTTCATCTTGGTTCGCTACCAAGAGGCGAATTCTATTTGAAGTGTCCATAGCCTACCTAACTGTCAGTTAATTCTATGGTAGCGAATAAACGAGTTGTTAAGTAGTAGTTTTTTTGGCGATGGATCACATTATTAGGTGTCTGTTAAATACCGTTGCCAAAAACAGTTTTCGCGCTACCGCCCGACTCTTCTTTGCTGAGTTTTGGCGTTAATGTTCCGGGTAGCGTGGCACAGAGCTGCTGATAAATTTCAGCAGCTCTCTTGGCGCTAATTTGAAAATGCGCTGCGCCTTGAACTCGATCTAGAAGGTGGAGGTAGTAGGGCTGAATGTTAATGTCGTCGAGCTTTTCGCTAAGATCAGCGAGAGTCTGTGCATTGTCGTTGACACCTTTTAGTAAAACACTCTGGTTGAATTGTCTAACGCCAGCCTGTTGGAGCTTAGCGGCGGCGTTACCAACCTCAGTATCGATCTCGTTGGCGTGATTAATATGCCAGACAAGCTGCGTATTGAGGCGGGTCTGCTGTAATAGGGTGCAAAGTTCGTCGGTCACTCGGGCGGGAATCACCAGGGGTAGCCGAGTATGGATTCGGACTCGCTTAATTTGTGGGTAAGCTTCAATGGCCTCAATTAAAGAGCAGAGGCTTTTGTCGTTCTGCATCAGTGGGTCGCCGCCACTTAAAATTACTTCGTTTACCTCGGGGTGGTTGTTTAGGTAGGCCAACGAACTCTGCCATTGTGTAGTTGATAAGCGATTATCTTCGTAGGGAAAATGTCGGCGGAAACAGTAGCGACAGTTAACGGCACATTTCCCACTAAGGACCAATAAAATACGCGAACGATACTTGTGAATAATGCCAGGTGCAACCGTGAAATCGGCTTCGGCGAGCGGGTCGGCGGAGTAATCGGGATGTTCAATTAATTCCTCGCCCACAGTTAGAATTTGAGCGAGAATAGGATCCTTGGCGTCACCTTTGACGATTCTATTCGCAAAGGCTTTAGGCACCAGCAGTTGGAAGCTAATGGCATGCTCTTCGAGCTGATCGTCGTCAACGTCAACGGCCGCTAACAATGTCTTGCGGCTGGTGTAGGCCTGCTGTAGTTGTTGCTGCCAGCTAAGTGGTTCAGTTGCTTGAAGAATGATACTCATAGGATGCCCAAGATTTTTAGCTATTGTACGCGTCTCGGCGATTCAAAATAAGTCCTGAAAGCTACTTAGTTTGCTGTTTGTAAACGCTGACGAAACCTACTAGCTGGTGTACAATGTTCAGATATTTTATTTTAAGGAGCGCTGCGCTCCGAACCTGTGAGGCAAATTAAAGTGGCTAATTTTTCTACTAACGAATTCAAAGGTGGCCTGAAGGTCATGTTAGATGGCGATCCATGCTCAATTGTTGAAAACGAATATGTTAAGCCTGGGAAAGGTCAGGCCTTTAACCGTGTTCGTTTGAAGAACTTGCGTACGGGTCGAGTTTGGGAGCGTACTTTTAAGTCCGGTGAAAGCCTTGAAGCGGCTGATGTGATGGATGTTGAGTTAGAATACTTGTACAACGACGGAGAATTCTGGCACTTCATGGATCCAAACACCTTTGATCAGTATCAAGCCGAAGAGTCGGCGGTTGCTGATCAGAAAAACTGGTTACGCGAACAGGATGTGATCACCGTAACGCTTTATAACGGCTCGCCGTTAACGGTAACACCACCCAATCATGTCGTGCTAGAGGTTGCTCACACTGATCCTGGCCTTAAAGGCGATACGGCACAGGGCGCAACTAAACCTGCGGAGATGACTACCGGGGCAACGATTAAAGTACCGCTATTCGTTGAAATCGGCGACAAGCTTAAAATTGATACCCGGACTGGCGAATACCTCGGTCGTTCGAAAGACTGATTGCCAGCCACCGATTACGCTGCTTAAACGCAGCGTATCGCAGGTAGGAACACTATGACATCCTGGCGCCCCACGGCTTCATTACAATCGCTCCAACAGCGCGCGAAAATATTGTCGGGCCTTCGCAAATTCTTCGCCGAACGGGAAGTCCTCGAGGTAGAAGTACCGTTGCTCAGCGCAGCGGGTGGCACGGATCTTAACATCGAGCTTCTGAAGATTGAGGGTGAGGATCGCTGGCTAGCGAGTTCCCCTGAGTTTCCGTTAAAGCGTTTGGTCGCGGCCGGTTATGGTGATGTGTATGCGTTGCAGAAGGTTTTTCGCAAAGGTGAAAGCGGACGACGACATAATAGTGAATTCACCATGCTCGAGTGGTATCGCGTTGGCTTTGATGAATTCCAGTTGATGGATGAGGTTGAGGCGTTATGTCAGCGTATTCTGAGAATGCCTCCGGCTTCTCGAGTGAGTTATCGATCGCTATTCGTTGACGCTATAAACGTAGACCCCTTTGTTGCCTCGGATGATGAATTGGCGAAGTTAGGTGCTGAGCTTACTGGACTCGAACCTTTGGCGCTGGACAGAGACGGTTGGCTAGATATTATTTTTAGTCATGCCATTGAACCCAAATTAGCGAATCCAGTATTTATCTTTGACTTTCCGGCTAGTCAATCGGCGCTGGCGCAGCTTTGTAGCCGTGATTACGGCCAAGTAGCACGGCGCTTCGAGCTTGTTTACGGCGGACTAGAGTTGGCCAATGGGTACTTTGAGTTGACGGATGGCGCAGAGCAATACCAGCGATTTACTCGCGAATTAAGGCTAAGAACACAGCAGAATAAGCCCACGGTTGCGTTGGATCAGAATTTGATCGATGCACTTAATACTTCAATGCCTGGCTGCGCTGGTGTGGCGATGGGCGTTGATCGACTCTGTATGTTAGACGCAAACACTCAGACCCTTTCCGAGGTAATTAGTTTTGACGACAAAAATGCCTGATTTTCATATTCGCCGCACCTATGCCGCTGAGTATGAGCAGGCCGTCTCGCTTCTTTTTAGCTCTGGGTCAGAGGCCTTCACATGGTTATATGGGAATGGCGATTCATCCCGAGCGATGGCGTTTTTGGCCAATAGTTTTACCCGAGATGACACCGCTTTGAGCCATAACAACATTTGGTGTGTCACGGCAGATGATAATGTGGTTGCGACATTTATCCTAGCCAACGTGGCTGCGGCTGAGGCGTTATCGGGACCGGGGATTACTCAAGTTTTTCGCTACTACGGTTTTAGTTCTGCGTTAACCTGCAGTTGGCGCGCAATTCGGTTAGAACGGAGCTTGCCAGCGCCGAAGCCCGACTGCCTTCATATTAGCGGTGTCGCAGTTGACCCGCTGTTCCGAGGGCAGAGTATTCTTCGACGAATTATAGATTTTGCCGATCAAAAGGCCTATGAGCTTGAATGTTCAATGTTGAGCTTGGACGTAGCGAAGACTAACACCGCAGCTATAGCCAAGTATCAGCATTTAGGATTTGTGCATCAGTATTCACGTCCCGCACCACACAAAACAGTGCCGGGATTTCACTACTTCACGCGAGCTGTATTAGACAGGGATGAAGAATGAGTTTCATAAAGCGTTACTGGAAAGGGCTGGCGTGGTTCTCGGCAATCGTTGTCATTATTGTCTGCAGCCTTCCAACACCCCAAGTCTTGGATATTCAGCATATCGATAAGCTAGAGCATGCTATCGCCTTCGGCGGTATCTGCGGTTTGTTTTTCTTCGCCTATCCCAATTGGCGTTTTTTAGTGTATATCGGCAGTTTCCTGCTTGGCTTAGCGGTGGAACTGTTACAAGCCGTAATTCCATGGCGATCAGCGGAAATGCTAGACTTGGTTGCAGATGGAGTGGGAGTAATTTTGGCTATCGTAGTGATTGAGCTATTCTTGGTTCCGCGGATGCGCAGACGAGGTTTAATGAAATGAAAGCAGAAGTGGCAACAGCAAACGTCATCGATTCAGTATGGGCTGAAATTCAATTTAGCGCCAATGCTTGGGCAAGCGAAGAACCCTCGCTAGCGTCTTATCTGCACGCTACCATTTTGAAGCATAACAGCTTGCTCTCGGCGTTGAGCTATCACATTGCTTCGAAACTAGACTGCACGGCTTTACCGGCGTTAGCAATTCGCGAACTTGCCGAAGAGGCGCTAGCCGACCAAGTAGATTGCATTCGCTTAGACTTAGCAGCGGTCCATGGCAGGGACCCAGCCTGTGACTCGAAAGCTACTGCCTTCTTATATTTCAAAGGCTTTTTGGCACTACAGAGCTACCGCGTTGCGCATTATCTTTGGGTCAATAATCGTCATCCTATGGCGTTGTTTTTCCAGAGCCAAATATCTCATCGCTTAGGCGTAGATATTCATCCTGCCGCGGAGATTGGTATGGGTGTAATGTTTGACCATGCTACGGGAATTGTGATTGGCGAAACTGCCGTTATCGAAGATATGGTTTCTATTCTTCACTCGGTGACGTTGGGCGGTACAGGGAAGGAATCCGATGACCGTCATCCAAAAATTCGTTACGGTGTTTTAGTGGGCGCGGGTGCGAAAGTGCTCGGCAACATCGAAGTGGGTGCGTGCGCGCAGATTGCCGCAGGTAGTGTCGTGCTTCAGGATGTTGAACCGCGTACCGTAGTAGCCGGTGTACCAGCTACGGTTCGTGGTGAATCAACCTGTATTGAACCAGCCCAAACCATGGATCACAGTTTCTACAGCGCTTAGTTTCTGCCGCGCCTAGTTACGGAATTGCTTGGCTTTCTTAGCACTCTAGCGTTTAAAGGCCTTTGCTTGGTTTTGAGTACCATGCTCAATCGCATGTCAGCTCTGACTAATAAGGCACCAAGCTCAACGGCGCTTCGTTCAGCGCCGCTAACTGCTCGCGTAACGCAAGAATTTGCTCTCCCCAATATCGTTCACTATTAAACCAGGGGAAGTGCATGGGAAACGCTGGATCTTCCCAGCGGCGAGCTAGCCAACCGGTGTAATGTAGCAGGCGCATTGCTCTGAGCGGTTCGATAAGTGCGAGTTCGGCTTGGTCGAAGTGGGTGAAAAGCTCGTAGTTTTCAATAATCGCATCGAGCTGTGCTGTCTTATCCGCCCGGTCGCCCGATAAAAACATCCACAGGTCTGCCATGGCAGGCCCGCGAATGCAATCATCAAAGTCTACAAAGTGCGGTCGGTCATCTCGCCAGAGTATGTTACCAGGATGGCAGTCGCCATGAAGCGCAATCAGCTTAGGATTCACCTGCTTAAAGGCGGTGTCGATTTGTTCGATCATGTCGCCACTCAAATCAATCCATTGGGTACGGTATGCTTCGCCCACCCATTCCCCCGCAATGATGAAGTCTCTCGCGACCTTAGCCATTCGAGCGTCGCACATCGAATCGCGCAAACTCAGATCAACCTGCTGACCTAATTGGTGAATTTCACCCAGAGCTCTACCGAGTTTTTCGAGGTGATCGAAGTTATCTAACTCCGGAGCGTGACCACCTTGGCGCTTAAAGATACTGAAGCGAAAGTCCTTATGGCTGAAAAGGGTTTGTCTATCTATCGCAATGGGCGGCACGACGGACATTTCGGCGTCGGCGAGATGGCGGGTAAACTGATGCTCAGCGATAATCTGTTCGTTGCTCCAGCGATTGGGGCGATAGAATTTTGCAATCAGCGGCACGCTGTCTTCAATGCCTACCTGCCACACTCGATTCTCATAACTGTTCAAGGGAAATAGACGCAAGTCACTCAAATAGCCCAGCGACTCAACGGCTTCAATCACCGCGTCCTGATCCAGTTCGTACCATATATGTTGCATAGTGAGCGATATCCCAAAAGTATCTCGCTAGTGTACTCCCTTTTAGGTGGCGGCGTTAATAATCGGCCTGACTAATCTGTGGTTGAATAAGATGTCGTATCCGGAAGCCAATAACAGTCTCCGTAGCCCGGTCGTGGGGTTCGCGCTATGGTCCAGACTTCCACATATTTTGCACCCGCTTGCTGCAGTATCTCAGTGGCCCTGCTGAGGGTGGAACCAGTGGTGTAGATGTCATCCAATATCGCAATACGTTCGGGTACCTCTTGAGTGACTTGAAAGGGATTGTTGCGCCGCCAACGCTGGGTGGCATTGCGAGCCTTTACGTTAGCGCTGGACGACACGTCGAGTAGTGGATGAACGCGGTTACGATACCGCCAACTCATACCCTTGAGCAGCGCCTCTACCTGATTAAAGCCTCGCTCGCGGAAACGTTGTCGGCTAATTGGAATCGGGATAATCGCATCGGGGAGTGAGGCCAAGCGGCGAGTATTGAGATACTGTTCTAGGAGTTGGCCTAACATCGCGCCTAGATCGATAGCTTCGGATAGTTTAAGGCGTGCTAGTGCCCAGCGAACTTCCGCACGATAGGAGAATGCCGAGAAGGCGAGATCCCAGTTGTGGGGCGGGCACACCAAGCATCGATCTTTGCTCCGTTGTAAGGGGTGCGCACAAACTCGACAGGCCTGCAAATTCCACGGTAATTCGTTTGCACATGGCCCACAGCAACGATCCGGCCAGACACAGCCACAGCGGCACAGCGGACATTCAAATGGGAGTTCGGCCATCAGTTTCTGGGTACTTTGTCGCCAATGTAAACCATTTAGCGAAATTTGGTTGACAATCAATCTGAGCTTTCGCAGGATGTCTTCCATAGAGAACCTTTGCGCAGGGCTGACAGCAGTGACATTACGCCTTTGCGCCCTAAATATAATGAATAGCGAGAACCTATTATGACAGCATCCTCTCCTGTTACCCGCCATGATTGGTCGGTGGCCGAAGTATCCGAGTTATTTAATCGTCCGTTAAATGATCTGTTGTTCGCTGCGCAGACTATTCATCGTCAGAACTTTGACCCCAATCAAGTTCAGGTGAGCCGTTTGCTATCGATTAAAACCGGTGCCTGCCCAGAAGACTGTACCTACTGCCCTCAGAGTGCTCGCTATGATACCGGTCTTGAGCGTGAACGTTTGATGGAACTCCAGCGCGTTGTCGAAGAGGCGAAAGACGCCAAAGCAACTGGGGCAACACGTTTCTGCATGGGTGCCGCATGGCGTAGCCCCAAGGCAAAGGACATGCCCTACGTCATCGAGATGGTTAAGGAAGTTAAAGCGCTTGGCCTAGAAACCTGCATGACTTTGGGTATGTTATCCGACGATAAAGCTCAGGCTTTAGCTGATGCTGGCTTAGATTATTACAACCATAACCTCGACACTTCGCCTGAGTATTATGGCGAAATTATCACCACGCGTACCTACTCAGATAGGTTGGAAACGTTGCAGAACGTTCGCGATTCGGGCATGAAAGTCTGTGCTGGTGGAATCGTAGGTTTAGGCGAAGAGCAGCGTGACCGCGTGGGCTTGCTGGTACAGTTGGCAAACTTACCGATGCACCCAGAATCAGTACCTATTAACCAGTTGGTTGCCTGCGCTGGCACGCCACTTGAGGGGCAAGAGGTATTAGACCCTATCGAGTTTATTCGCACCATCGCGGTAGCGCGAATCATCATGCCCACTAGCTATGTTCGTTTGTCAGCCGGCCGTGAAGAAATGTCCGATGAGATGCAAGCTATGGCGTTTTTTGCCGGCGCGAACTCTATTTTCTATGGTGAGAAGTTATTAACAACACCAAACCCAGAAGCCAATGATGATCTTAAGCTGTTCGCACGCTTGGGGATCAATCGCGAGGAATTGAAGGAGCAGCCGGCGAAACCCGCAGCAAAAACCTTCTACGACGCCATGGATGCTGCGTGCTAATTGATCGCCTAAGCGCCCGATTAGCTATCGCTGAGCAGGAAAATGCCAAGCGATACGTGCGCGTGCGCCAGGGTGTGGACTTTGCCAGTAATGATTATCTGGATTTCAGTCAGCGGGATGAACTCAAGCAGGCAGCGCATGATGCAATTGCCAGCCACGGTGTGGGCGGTCGAGCCTCCCACCTAGTCATGGGCCACAGCCAACACCACGATGAGCTTGAGCAGCGCGCTGCGCAGTTTTTTGGTTATGAGGCAGCCATGGTGTTCTCCTCCGGCTACGCTGCCAACCTGGGTATCATGGCTGCGTTGCTAGCCAAGGGAGATCGGGTACTGCATGACCGCCTAAATCATGCCAGCTTGCTAGATGGTGGCTCCCTGAGTGGGGCAAATTTTCGCCGTTTCCGTCACAACGATGTGGCCCAGCTGCGCGATTTTCTCAGTCGCTCCAATGAGCCCACCCTAGTGGCTATTGAGAGTGTCTATTCAATGGATGGTGACCTGGCTGATCTCATAGGAATTGAGGCAGTGTGTCGTGAGTACGGCGCCACCCTCCTCGTTGACGACGCCCATGGTGTAGGGGTAATTGGTCATCATGGCGGCGGCGCCAGCACCGCAATTAAACCCGATATTCTGATGGTAGCTTGCGGTAAGGCCTTGGGATCCTATGGCGCATTAGTGTGTGGATCGAAGTCGCTCGTTGATGGCTTAAGTAATTTCGCTCGAACCTATGTGTACACCACCGCATTGCCTCCCGCTCAGGCCGCAGTGACTTCTGCTGCGTTGCAGCTCATTCAGGAAAATGACGAAGCCATTGCACGGCTTCAGCGGAATATTGCTCACTTTCGTCGCTGTGCTCAGCAAGCTGGCTTGCCTTTGAGTGACAGCCATAGTGCTATTCAGCCTA
This sequence comes from uncultured Umboniibacter sp., assembly GCF_947497555.1. NCBI lineage: Bacteria > Pseudomonadati > Pseudomonadota > Gammaproteobacteria > Cellvibrionales > Cellvibrionaceae > Umboniibacter > uncultured Umboniibacter sp. The sequence continues at coordinate 334,713 of NZ_CANMGY010000001.1, read as the reverse complement.
TCCTCGTTGGCGATAATGCTCGACTAATGGCGCTCTCGGAGCAGTTAGAGGCTAAGGGCTTCCTAGTGGGAGCAATTCGCGCACCGACTGTCGCAAAAGGTTCGGAGCGGCTCCGTATTTCACTATCAGCTGCGCACACGAGTGAGCAGATTGAACAACTTATATCGGAGGTCAGAAGTAGTGACCTTATTTAACACGCTTTATCCTCTGTCGGCTGAATCAATGCCGATTGCTCAGCAGTCTCACGGCGATGTTCAGGGCAGCTTTAACCCGTCGTCAGTCCTGGTGCTTAATGGCTGGGGCTTTAAGGCGTCTGTATGGCAAGCCCTAAGTGATCAGCTAAGCATGCCTTTACAGGTTGTGGATCAGCCGGCGGATAGCGATTACGAGAGTTGGTTTGAAGCACTGTACAAGCAGTTGGAGAATGAACGACCTCGAGTCATAGCTTGGTCGCTAGGAGTCCAAGTCGTCGCCCGACTCCAGCAACGCGGAGTGATATTCGAATCCATCGTCGCCATTGCGGGACGCGCTTCCTTTGTCGTGGAGTCGGGTCATGGCCTTAAGGCAAATGATCTGGCCAAGTTTCAAAAGCGAGTCGCCAAGGGTGGAGAGCGAGCGCGAGCCTATTTCGCGGCGCTGATTTCGCACGGTGGACCATTGGCCGCGGATGTTACCCAGATAACGCATTATTTGCAGGCAGAACTCAACAACTACACGCTTAGCTTGGCTGATTTAGCGGCGTATGTACCCGTCCCCAAAGGGGCGTTTTACGTGTTGGGGGAGCAGGATGCGCTGGTGGCGCCTCGCCCAGAAGTGGAGGCAGAGGTTGAAGTGTTGGCGGGCCAGTCACATGACTTGCCGTTAGCTGCACCCGAGCGTTTGGCAGCGCTCATTGAGCAGTATTGGTTTCGCGAGAGACAGCGCAAAGTTGCTCGGAGTTTCTCGCGCGCTGTGGATAGCTATGCGGAATCATCGAACCTGCAGCAGCGAGTGGCAGATAGTCTCATGGCAGGAATTCAGCTGCCAACGAAAGGTCTGCTGGTGGATTTAGGCAGTGGCACCGGCTATTGCGCAAAACAACTTCATTCACGCTTTGGCGGCGAGTTGCTATGTATCGATCTCAGTCCAGAGATGGTAGCGCATACCCGTAGCCTTGGGTTTAACTCCATGGTAGGTGATGCGCAAGCGTTACCGCTGGAGGACAACTCTGTGGAAGTGCTAGTCAGTAGCCTAGCCATTCAGTGGTGCTCGAACCCGGCGAAGGTTTTTGCTGAAATCGCTCGAGTGTTGAAACCTAACGGTAAAGCCTGGGTGGCAACGCTGGGCGAGCTAAGTTTAGCGGAGCTGAGAGAGTCAGCGGTTGAGGCAGGTTTAGGTAATCGAGTGAATCAATTTCCCGCCCATACGGATTGGTTGGAACATGCGAACGACTCTCAACTAGCTAGTGAGTTGCAGCGCTACCAAACGCCTGTTGAGGCGAGTAACTTCTCGGAGTTACTTAAGCATCTTCGTGGGGTGGGCGCTAACTGTGTTCTCAATGGGTCGCGCAAGGCCCTCACAAGGTCAGATTTGAAGAGCTGGGGTGACGCTGCGTTGCAAGCCGGAGGCGGAAACTACCGCACCCATTACGATGTGGTACAGCTTACGCTGAATAAGTTGAATTAGGATAGATAATGAAAAAACACCGCTATTTTATTGCCGGTACGAATACCGATGTTGGAAAAACCTTTATTGCTGAGGCAATCCTTTGGGCCGCTCAACAGCAGTCCTTGAGTACGCTTGGGTTAAAGCCCATCGCGGCGGGCTCGGAACTTCACGATGGCAAGCTACGCAATGAAGATGCGCTCAATCTGATGCGGGCCTCTACGGTTCAACTCCCCTACCAGCTGGTCAATCCGGTGTGTTTAGAAGCGGCTATTGCGCCACACATTGCGGCAGTGGATGAGGGTAAACGTCTGAATGCCACCGGTATCACCGGAAAGATCCGCGGGGCGTTAATGACCCCGGTGGATTTTGCGCTGGTTGAAGGTGCTGGTGGTTGGCGCGTTCCCCTAAATGATCGCGAGTACGTTTCGGAGATCGCCCGCGAGCTCGGGTTCGGTGTGATTCTGGTAATAGATATGACGTTAGGTTGTCTAAGTCATGCCATGCTGACGGTTGAGGCGATTCGCCGCGACGGTTTGCCATTTGTTGGTTGGGTGGCTAACAGCGCTACCGGATCAATGCCTCGCTTTGAGGAGAATCTTGAAACGCTTAAGCAACGCCTCCCCGCTCCGTGTCTTGGAGTGGTGCCTTTCCTAACTGAGCAATCTGCTCACGCCGCTGCCTCGTATATAGACATACAGACGTTGATTGGGTAAATACGGTAACTATTTGCGACTATCTAGTCACAAATTGCCTGTTTTGCTGAAACCGCCAAGCCGTCTTTCGTTGATCTGTTAGAAGTCCTGTTAAATAAGGGCTTCAAGCAAGTCACATGGGAGACGGCAATGCGAGTTTCAATCGCGCAAACTGTTCAGATTCGACTAAATTTAAGGGCATCGCGGCAACAAGGTGTTGTCCAAATCTTGACACGTTATGACCTTAAACGTATGTTTCAAACAAGTGTTTGAATAGTAGCTCGGTCTGCGCCCTCGTTTTGGCGCCCGCATTGGTATAATTAAGAGGTTCTCCACATGGCAGATTATAAAGCCCCACTTCGTGATATTCGTTTCGTTCGCGATGAAATTTTCGACTTCAACACGCTTTACACCAAGATCAATGGTGGCGAAGACGCAACACCAGATATGGTTGATGCCATTCTTGATGAGATTGGTCGTTTCGCAGAGCAGGAAATTGCTCCGACGAATGTAACGGGTGACCGTGAAGGGTGTAAGCTTGGCGAAGATGGTGTGATCGCGCCAAGTGGCTTCAAAGAAGTTTACCAAAAGTTTGTTGAAGGCGGTTGGCCTTCACTTTCTGCTGATCCAGAATTCGGCGGCCAAGGCCTTCCGGTTTCACTCGGCATGACGGTTTCTGAAATCGTTGGTCAGGCAAACTGGTCTTGGGGTATGTACCCAGGTCTTTCGCACGGTGCTAAGCACTTGCTTGAGGCTCACGGCTCAAATGAGCAGAAGGACACTTTCCTGCCACGCATGGTTTCAGGTGAGTGGACCGGCACGATGTGTCTAACCGAGCCCCACTGTGGTTCTGACCTTGGCCTACTTCGCACCAAAGCGGAAGCGAATGCCGATGGTAGCTACTCGCTTACCGGTACTAAGATCTTTATCTCAGCGGGTGATCACGACCTGGCTGAAAACATCATTCACTTGGTGTTGGCTCGTGTTCCAGGATCTCCAGCGGGCACCAAAGGTATCTCAATTTTCGTAGTACCTAAGAACAATCTTGATGACAGCGGCAACGTTGCCGAGCGTAATGCAGTAAGCTGTGGCGCGCTTGAGCACAAGATGGGTATCCACGGTAACGCGACCTGTGTGATGAACTTCGACGGCGCCAAAGGCTTCCTAATTGGCGAGCAGAACAAAGGTCTGAACTACATGTTCACCATGATGAACTCTGCTCGTATCGGTACGGCGTTCCAAGGTTTGGCTCACTCAGAGCTAGCTATTCAGCACGCTACTGATTATGCCCGTGACCGCTTGCAGATGCGTTCGCTTTCAGGCAAGAAAAACCCTGACGGTCCAGCCGATCCAATTATTGTTCACCCAGACGTTCGTCGGATGTTGCTAACCATTAAGTCGTTGACTGAAGGTATGCGCATGATGGGTTACCACATGGCTTACAATGCTGACATCGTTAGCGATGGCAAAGATGAAGAAGAACGTAAGGTTGCGGATGACTTGCTATCTATCCTTACTCCAATTGGTAAGGCGTTCATGACGGAAGTAGGTTGTGAAGCTGCAAGCTTGGGCGTTCAGGTATTCGGTGGCCACGGTTACACTGCAGAATGGCCAGCAGAGCAGAACATGCGTGACTGTCGTATCTCCACGATCTATGAAGGGACTACCGGTATTCAGGGTCTTGATCTTCTAGGTCGTAAAGTATTGGGCTCAGGCGGCGAACTATTGAAACCACTGACCAAAGAAATCTACGTGTTCGCGAAAGAGAACCTAGAGAATGAAGCGATTGGTGGTTACTCAGTGAAGCTGCAGGAACTCACCAAAGAGTGGGGCGAGCTAACTATGCACATTGGTATGCTAGCCATGGAAAACCCGGAAGAAGTGGGTGCAGCCTCGGTTGATTACCTCATGTACGCGGGTTACGTTTGCATGGCCTACTACTGGGCTCAGATGGCTAAGACTGCAGCAGAAAAGCTTGCTGCTGGCACGTCAGAAACCGCCTTCTACGAAGCTAAGTTGCACACGGCTAAGTTCTACTTCGCGCGTATCTTGCCACGTACTATTACGTTGGCAGCAACCATGAAAGCGCCGCTTGATACGCTCATGGATATGGACGAAGAACAGTTCGTCATCGTATAAGACCTCAAGGCCGCTGGATCATCCCAGCGGCCTTTTTTAACACCCCTACTTTTCTCCAGTTGAGGCCCCTATGTCTGCACTCAATGAAATGCAATTTCTCCTTCGTGATGTCTTCCAGCTAGAAAACAGCTGGCAGGGTAGTGAACTCTTTGCGGACTATACGGCTGAGCTCGGCGACGCAATCCTAAGTGAAGCCGAAAAGTTTGCTCGTGAAGCATTGGCTCCTATTAATCGCTCTGGCGATGAAGAGGGCTGTCGATTAGAAGCCGATGGTGTGCATACGCCGTCTGGGTTTGTTGAGGCGTGGGCTGCATTCTCCGAAGGCGGTTGGCCTTCGATGGCGGGTGATCCGGTTTGGGGTGGCCAGGGGATGCCTAAGGCATTGTCAGTGATGGCGGATGAGCTGTTTTACTCAGCGAATTCTAGTTTCATGCTGTATTCAACCTTGAGCGTTGGTGCGGCGCTGTGTATTGACGCACATGCCAGCGAGAGCCTAAAGAAAACTTACCTCCCGGCATTGTATGAAGGTCGCTGGGCGGGTGTGATGGATCTCACTGAGCCGCATGCGGGTTCGGATCTTGGCTTACTGCGCACCAAAGCACAGGATTTAGGCAACGGTGAATATGCCATCGAAGGTAATAAGATGTTTATTACCGGCGGTGATCAAGATATGACCGAAAATGTGATTCACCTTGTGCTCGCTCGTCTTGAGGGTGCACCGGCAGGATATCGCGGTATCTCGTTATTTCTAGTACCGAAGTTTCATGTCAATGACGACGGCAGCTTGGGTGAGCAGAATGCCGTGATCGTGGGCTCTATTGAACACAAAATGGGGATCAATGCCTCGGCAACCTGCGTAGTAAACTTCGACGGCGCCAAGGGCTACTTGGTGGGTGAAGCTAACCGCGGCTTACAGGCCATGTTTACCATGATGAACTACGAGCGCTTGTCTATCGGTGTGCAGGGTCTCGCATCGGGCGTGGCCTCCTATGATTCCGCAATGACCTATGCCGCTGAGCGCAAGCAAGGTAGTGTCGCGGGCGAGCTGACAGCGATTAATCGTCATGCTGATGTGAAGCGAATGCTATTAACAATGCGCGTGATGGCGGATGCGGGTCGAGCTTTGGCTGTCTACGCAGCACACTGTCTGGATTGCTCTAAGAGCGAAAACAGTGCAGCAATGGCGCAACGTGCGGCCCTACTAACACCGGTAGTGAAGGCCTTCCTGACCGACCAGGGTTTTGAAAGCTGTGTCATAGGCCAACAAGTCTTCGGTGGTCACGGCTATGTCCGCGAATGGGGTCAAGAGCAGTGGGTCCGCGATGCGCGAATTGCCCAGATATACGAGGGTACCAATGGTATTCAAGCGCAGGACTTAGTGAAGCGTAAGGTCTGTGTGGACGGTGGTAGTGCACTCAAGGCGATGTTAGATGACTTTTCCAGCCTTACTCCAGATAGTACCTTCGTATCAGCTAGCCAGCAATTCCTGACGCTGAGTGAGGAGATGGTTGCAGTATTAACGGAGCATCCACAGCGCGAAGGTGCGATTAGTGTGGACTATCTGCATGCGTTAGGTTACCTGAGCTATCATCACTTCCTGCTACGAATGGTGGCAGCGGCTACGGGTGATGATGTGGCGGTGCGACAACAGCGTATGCAGTTCTTTGAAATGCGAATTATGCCGCGATTCAACGCTTTGCTCAGCTCAATCAAAGCGGGTTTAAGCGTAGATTTAGTCCTGTAGGAAATACTTGTTTTTAGCTCAGGGTTCACGTTACTCTGAGTTAAAAATAATAACGATAAACGGGCGTTAAAATGCGTGATAAAGAAGACTTGAGTCCAGAAGATTTGGCTCGTGTTGAGGAGTACCTCAATTCCACTATTCACCGAGCTGACCGGGGCGAATTTAAGTTATGGCGGCTGATGGGCATATTGAGTGTGGTATTGATTGCCTTCGGCACTTTAGCGATATACGTCGCGGTTGAGACGGGTGTTTGGAATTCAGGGCGCTGGTTTTAAATAAGCTTAAGTTCCGCTCAAGTTCTGCTCAATGGGCATCAGCTTAATTAGGTTACTTCGCCCATCTTTAGGATTTCAGCAAAGTGTTCTGTTGACACTGGCATTACGGATAGCCGACTGGCTTTGATCAGTGCAAGTCCAGCCAGTTTTGCATTGGCTTTCATTGCTGACAGAGGTACACGTCTCAGAGCACGTTCGAAGGCAATATCTACCTGAAACCATCTGGGCGTATCCACTGTGGCTTTACTGTCAAAATATTTGCTATCTGGGTCAAACTGAGACGGATCTGGGTACGCTGTCTTAACGACCTTAGCAATACCGACAACGCCAACCTGTTTGCAGCTTGAGTGATAAAACAGTACGAGGTCACCCAGTGCCATATCATCGCGCATAAAGTTGCGAGCTTGATAATTTCGGACACCATTCCAACCCTCGCCGTCACTGCCGAGGGCTTCTAAATCCTTAAGCGAAAAGTCGTCCGGTTCGGACTTCACTAGCCAGTAGTTCATCGCCTAGTTAGCATCCTGCTCAGGGCTGTCATTAGCTGTGTCTTCTTGGTCCCTATTATTCGCCTTAGAACGCTGGATCATCTTGGCGAAGAAGCTGCCCACTTCAAATAGCATCCACATAGGTACCGCTAACAGAGTTTGTGAAATGATATCGGGAGGCGTTAGCAGCATTCCTACCACAAAGCAGCCGACGATGATGTACGGACGCTTTTGCGCTAGCTTATTAGCGTCGATAGCACCTACCCAGGCCAAGATGAAAACTGCGACGGGGATCTCAAAGGCGATGCCAAAGGCGAGCATTAGCTTAATGACGAAATTAAGGTAGAGGTTGATATCAGTCATCACCGCTACCCCTTCAGGGCCCACTGAAGTAAAGAACCCAAAGACGAGCGGGAAGACTACAAAGTAACAGAACGCCATGCCGCCATAGAACAGGGCTACTGATGAGAACAGGAGTGGTGCCACAATATGGCGTTCGCGCTTATACAGTCCTGGTGCGATAAACGCCCAGATTTGCCCCAACACAATGGGGATGGCGGTTACAAATGCCAGCATCAGCGTTAACTTAAACGGCGTTAAGAATGGGGAAGCCACTTCCGTGGCAATCATCGATGAACCCTCTGGCAAATAGCGACGCAGTGGCTCGGAGACAATTTGGTAGAGTTCGTTGGCGAACGGGAAGAGACAGGCGAATACCACAAACACCGCGGCGAACATTTTTAGTAGTCGACTACGCAGCTCTATAAGGTGGCCCACAAACGTCGATTTTTTAGCCGTATTCTCGCTCACGGGTTGTCCTTTTGGTCCGATTCGCTGCTTAAGCTGGAAGCGCCGTTAGCATGCTGACTACCTGAGCTAGTCTCTGCGTCTGAACTCATATCGCTAGCAGCTGGAGCATCTGCTTTCTCCGCGCTGCTTGCATTAACTGCCATGTGTTCGGCTAGCTCCGCCTCCGCTTGGCGGATTGCGGCTAACTCCTTTTTCGCTTTGATCACCGCAAGTTCATCCGCTCGGCGTTGTTTAGCCGCGATCACGGACTCGCTAACAGCCTCGCTTGGTGCCAGGGCCTCGTTTCGCTCTGTGCTTTCGTTGGATTGAAGTTGGGACGGACCATCGACTGCATTACTGCTGCCATTTACAGTCTCTAAGCTGTCAGTTGAACCACTGGTCTCCAAGGAGCCTTCGTTAGCTGCACTGCTGCCATGGCGCGGTTTTTTCTCGCCAATGGTCTTAAAACGCTGAATATTATCGGTGGTTTCTTTGACGGTAGCTTCAATCGCCGCCTTACTTTCGCCCAGCGACTTCATGATGTTTTCATTGTGCAGCTGGCGGCGAATATCGTCGGCACCGATTTCCCGTTCGATTTCCTCTCGCGTATCATTGATGGTGCGTTTTGCGCGGCCCCACCAGTAAATACCTTTACGGGCAACCTCGGGCATGCGCTCGGGGCCGAGTACTAACAGCCCCACAATCATCACTAAGAGAAACTCTAGAAAACCGATGTCCATGCGCGGCGATTAGTCCTGCTTGGTCTTTTCAGTGGTTTCCGTGGTAGTCGTTTTGCTACGCTCGTCACTGCTGATCTTTTCGGCAGGAGCGACGCTGTTTTCGTCGTCCTTCTTTGCGTTGTCTTCATCACCCATGGATGACTTGAAACCTTTGATCATTTTACCAAGGTCAGAACCCAATCCACCCAAACGTTTCGTGCCGAACAATAGCACTACGATGAGTAAGATGATGAGGATTTGCCAAATGCTCGGCGCCATAATTAACTCCTTTTAGCCTCTTGAGGCCTTTTCTTCTAGTCCGGATTGCTGCGTGCGCGAGGCAAGCACCTGTGTAACGTCGTTGATGCTTAAACCCAAGTGGTTGAGCATAACCATCATGTGAAACAGCACGTCGGCTGCTTCCTTAGGGAGTGATTCAACATCACTGCCGTTCTCATAATCCTTGGCCGCTAACACTAGCTCGGTACACTCTTCGCCAACTTTCTCTAAGATCTTATTCAGACCTTTGTTGTGTAGCTGAGATACGTACGAGCTGTTTTCATCAGCACTATCGATTCGCGCTTGAATAGTTGTTTCAAGCTGCGCAATTATGTCATTCATTATACATTGCCTTCGGACTTTTGATCACATTCTGGTTGATCTGCCAACCATTGTCACTCGCTGTTTTGTAAAAACAGTTGCCACGACCGGTATGGCAGGCAATTCCGCCTATCTGTTCAACGGTTAACAGGATGGTATCGCCGTCGCAATCTAGGTCGAAACGGTGCAGTTTCTGTACATTGCCACTCTGCTCACCCTTCCGCCATAGCGACTGCCTCGAGCGGGAATAGTAAACGGCACGCTCTTCTTTAAGCGTTAAGGTCACGGCCTCTGCATTCATCCATGCCATCATTAAAACGTCTTTGGTGTGAACGCACTGAGCAATGACCGCGACCAGCCCTTGATCATTGAACTTGATGTCACTCAGTAGCTTATTCATAGCGTTCTCATTCACTTAATTATCCAGATTCAAGTTGGGTGGCGATTTAAGTACGGCTTAACCGAGCTATTACCCAACCCACCGCGAGAGCACCACAGACTAGCGCGGTGTCACGGTTAAGTAGTTCCGGCCAGACCAGGCCTGCACTGACGCCTGCCACAATACCCATCACCAGCGTTACCGAACCTAAGGCGCGGGTGCGCGAAGTCTTGGTCTTTGCAGGGACTTCAACCTTTTCCGTGTTTGGCTTAGCCGCCTGCTGGATGGCATCAAATAACAAATTAGGAACTTGCGGGAACTTCTCTAACCAGTCGGGACCATAGCGCTTTAGCTCCTCCCACAACGTGGTTGGTTTAAAGCGATGCTTCAGCCAGTTTTCCAAGAAGGGGTGAGCGGTAGCCCAAATATCCAGCTGCGGATAAAGCTGGCGACCCATTCCTTCAATGTTGAGTAGCGTCTTTTGCAATAGCACTAGTTGCGGCTGAACCTGCATATCAAACTGTCTTGCCGTTTGGAATAGGTTGACTAGCACGTTACCAAAGGAAATCTCGCCTAGGGGCTTCTCGAAGATCGGTTCGCACACGGAGCGGATTGTGGTTTCAAAATCACCGACGCGAGTGGCAGCGGGTACCCAACCGGAATCGATATGTAGCTCCGCCACTTGACGGTAGTCGCGACGGAAAATCGCCAATAGGTTGCGGGCTAAATAGTATTGATCCTCTCGGCTAAGCGACCCGGCAATGGCACAATCAACGGCCATGTAGGTAGGGTTGCTAGGATTCTTTCTGCTCACGAAGATATTGCCGGGGTGCATGTCGGCGTGAAAGAAGTTCTCTTCAAACACTTGAGTGAAGAAGATCTCCACACCGCGTTCAGCAAGGATCTTGAGGTTTGTATCTTGAGCTTTGATCTGCGCCATATCGTTGACGGGGATGCCGTCAATGTATTCAGACACCATGACATCTTGGGTGCAGTAGTCCCAGTAAACTTCGGGCAGATATAGGTGCCCCTTATTATGAGCGTTACGGCGGAAAAGCGAGGCGTTGCCTGCTTCAATACGCAGATCTAGTTCGCGCTCTATCGTAAGTTGGTACTCGCTAACCACCTCGGTAGGTCGCAGGCGTTTGGCATCGGGAAGCCACTGAAGTGCCTTGCGAGCAAGCCAGTGCATGAGGGCAATATCGTCGTCAATGACGGACCCTAGATCGGGGCGAAGACACTTTATGACGACTTCAGATCCATCCAATAGCGTGGCTCGGTGAACCTGTGCGACACTGGCCGAAGCCAATGGCTGTGGCTCAACGGACGCGAACATTTCATCTAGCGGCCGTTGTAAACTCTGTTCAACACGTTCCATGAACAGTTCACTCGGATAGGGCGTGACTTTGTCTTGGAGGTAGGCGAGTTGTTGGGCAATATCGTGCGGGATTAAGTCTGGGCGGGTGGACAGTAACTGGCCAAACTTAACGAAGATTGGGCCCAGTGACTCCAAACAGGCGCGAATGCGTTCGCCCATTGGTTTGTTCTGCCAGGAGCTATCCGTTGGCCCCAAAAGGAGTAGTACTAATTTGGCTCCAATAGGTAAGCGATGCGCTACAAGTTCATGGACACCAAAGCGTTTAAGTTGTCGGAGTACCACAAAGGCACGTTTGAGTGCGCGAAACATTAGCGAGATTTCCATTGATTGAAGCGTGCTTCAAGACGCTCGAAGCGACGTTGGACATCGCGGACATCCGCAGAAAATTGAGCTAACTCGTCACTTGATGGTGCCAGTCTCGCTTCATAGTGAATAGACTCGCCGGCGAGGCGGTCAAAGGAAACTTTAGCTTGCTTCAGCCCTGACCAGAGCTTGCGAGCCCCACTGCCAATTTGGTGGGCTGCAATAGGGCCCACCCATTCGGCGAGTTTTCCTTCGGGATCTAGATCTAGCTTGGGGAGTGCCTCATTGAGTTTGATCAACACTCCCGTTTGCCCATGCGCTTTAACACCACTATCAATTAACGCATTACTCTTTGGATTGCGAGCCATAGCGACGAATTCAGTCGCGCTGCCACTTAGCTCTAAATGCACATCACCGGCGTACTGCTGATAGAGGTTTATCTCGGCACCGGAAAATATGGCGAATAGGGTTATGGTGGGCGAGCTAATACTCAGCTTTAGTACGCAGCCATTGAGTGGCGCCAACACATGCTTGGCACCAGGGTCTAGCGACAGCGCTCCGTTCACAGCCTGTTCTAAAGATGCGGTGGCAGCGACCTCGATCAAGGCTTAACACCTCGATGTAGCGCTACAATGCCGCCGGTAAGATTGTCATATTTGGTATTAGCGAAGCCCGCATCGTCCATCATGCTGCGCAGCGTTTCCTGGTCTGGATGCATGCGAATAGATTCAGCTAGATAGCGGTAGGAGTCGGCATCGTCGGTGATTAACTTACCCATAAATGGGAGTGCCTTGAAGCTGTAGGTATCATAGACTTTGGATAGCAATGGGTTGCTTGGCTTCGAGAATTCAAGAACTAATACCCTGCCGCCGGGCTTCAGCACGCGATGGAAGGAGCGAAGCGCTGCGTCCTTATCGGTCACGTTTCTCAGGCCAAAGGCAATGGTAATACAGTCAAAGTAGTCGTCGGGAAAGGGCAGACATTCCGCATTGGCCTGACAGTATTGAACCTGTGCGCCAACGCCCTTATCGATGAGGCGGTCACGACCGACGTTGAGCATAGAGCTATTGATGTCTGCGAGAACCACTTGCCCTTCACTGCCAACGAGCTTTGAGAAGGCCAGAGTAAGATCACCCGTACCGCCGGCAATGTCGAGTACCTTGGAGCCTGGGCGAACCGCTGAACACTCAATGGTGTACTTCTTCCAAAGGCGATGCACGCCACCGGACATCAAATCATTCATGATGTCGTATTTAGCGGCTACCGAGTGGAAAACACCGGCAACTTTTTCGACTTTTTCTTCAACGGGAACTTCGGAGTAACCAAAGTGGGTCTTATCTTGCTTGCTCATGCTTTAACCTTAGTCAGCTGTACGATCATTCTAACCTGAAAGGGATCGCAAAATTAAGGGAATTATTCCTGTTGTGCCGGTGAGTTCAAGGCAACGTCACGACGATACTTAGCCGGTGACACACCCGTCCAGCGCTTAAAAGCGCGCGAGAAACTACTCGCGTCATAGAAGCCTAAGTTATACGTTATGTCGGCAATAGAGAGATTACTTTGGCGAATGTATTGCATTGCCAATTCTCGGCGAGTGTTATCCAAAAGTGATTTAAAATTGGTGCCTACAGCGGTCAGCTTCCGGTGCAAGCTACGGGTGCTCATATGGAGAGCATCGGCAACCCGCTCCTGAGATGGCTCGCCGGTGGAGAGATATTCTAAGATTAGCTGATAAACACGATGGCTAATATCCGCCTTGTCCATCCGCGCCAAATACTCGGCCATGATACGCTCACAGCTTTGTAAAATTTCTGGGTTTGCAGTGGGTAATGGTGCTTCCACCTGAGCGGCATCCATTTCAATAAACCAGCGCTGAGATTCAAAATGAACAGGGCAGCCAAAAGCCTGTTCAAAGAAAGCTCGATCATTATTTTCACGACGCTTTAGGTGAACGGCTATGGGCTTATTTTCAGGGTTTAGATCTATTTCACGAGCCATGCGGACACATAGCAACATACTGGCTTCTACACCATGCTGACTGAGTGAGTTAGGTTCCGTGAGCAGGTATTCAATTTCATAGACGCCATCCTGTTTGTTGAGGGCGAACTGCATGGTGGTGGTAATGATGCGCGAAAAGCGCGCCGAACGGGAAAATGCGTCGTACAAACTGGTGGCGGCAAAGTTAGCCATGGTCATAGCATGGAGCGTGGTGGCGTGCACGAACATCGGTACGCTAAGCCCAAAGCGGGGGTCGCCGGTGGCTACTTCCGCTAACTCCCATAGTCGGTTGAGTTTCTGGCTAGGGAGGCGGGTGTTAGGGTCGCCACATTGACTGACATCAATGCCCGCTTCGCGCAGCAGTTTGTCACCGTTAACCCCACGAGCGTCTAGCGTTCGCTTAATGGCGAGCGCCCAAGTTCCAATGGTCGTGGTTTGAGAGGCCAACTTCATAGTGCGCTACTTTACTCATCTGTTATTGAGGTGCTGTAGCGTCTAGTATAAGGGAATTAGCCAGAAAAATAAGCCGTGGTGTTTAATGTCATGGGGAAAGCAACGATTGTTAGCGAATCAACTGAGCGCGCCAATTTTAAATTATCCAATCAGGACTGAATATGACTAAGCAACTTGGTAAGGATGATGTAGAAGTCTCGTCTACCGACGTATGTTATGACGGGTTCTTTAAGATATCTAAACTTACCCTGCGTCATCGCAAATTCGATGGTGAGATGACCCCGTGGTTATCTCGTGAGCTCTTTCAGCGTGGTAACGCGGTGGGAGTGTTACTCTATGACCCACATTTTTATAGGGTTGCTTTGGTAGAGCAGTTTCGTATTGGGGCGCTAGCTAGAGATGGGTCGCCCTGGTTGCACGAAGTTGTGGCCGGAATGATTGATACCGATGAAAGTCCAAAGCAAGTGGCCGCTCGAGAGTCCTTTGAGGAAGCGGGCGTCACGGTAACGGTGGATCAGTTGTTGCCTATCTGCGACTACCTAGTAAGTCCGGGCGGTGTGGACGAACGTTTTTACCTGTATTGCGCTTTAGTGGATCTAGAAAATGTTGGCGGGGTTTTTGGCCTGGAGTCTGAGAACGAAGATATTCGCTTAGCCACCTACTCTATTCCTGAAGCGCAGCAACTCATGCAGACAGGTGCGGTGGATAACTCCGCGACGATCATCTGTTTGCAGTGGCTGCTACTCAACTATACGAGCTTGAGTGTGAAGTGAAATATTCCGTAGACTTAGCTGCGCTGCAACGCGACGGCGAACTGATTTACCTGCTGCTATCGCGTTTTTTGGGCAAGATGTCGCTGCACGCAAGCCGAACGCTGGTAATGGGTGACGAAGATTACCAGAACGATGTGCATCTGGAGGTGGTAGAGGTGACTCCCTACACCGCGGTAATTCAATTAACGCCCAAGTCGGACTCCACCTTCACTCGCGGCTTTGCGATGCAAATTCGTGCTTATCATGATGCCAGCATTGCCGATATTGTTCGCTGTGATCACCTCCATCAATTATTGCCGAAGTACCCCTATCCCAATGATCGAATGCTACATCCCGATGAAAAGGCGCAGTTGCATCGTTTTGTTCGCGAATGGCTGGCGCATTGTGATAAATTTGGCAAGAGTCCGATGAACTGGGAGTGGCCATGGAAGGAATAGTTGCGACGATCGCGCAGATTAGCGATTGTCATTTTAGCGCAACCACTAAGCCAAAATTCGTAACAGGCTGTACGGCTGTTTTACAGGATATCGCTGCAAATCCGGTTGATTTATTGGTGGTTAGCGGAGATATCGCCGACGATGGCTGCGCGGAAGCCTATCGGCAAATTGGCGTGTTAGTAAAACAAATTCTACCCAATACGCCGGTTGTTTGGGTGCCCGGCAACCATGATGATCCAGCGGTCATGGAAGTTGAACTAGGTCAGTCGTTAGTACGCGAATGGACGCTTCCTGGCTGGAAGTTGGCATTTTTAAACTCCGCGGTACCGCGCAAGGTATGGGGTCGTATTGGTGAGCAGCAACTGAACAACTTTAGCCACTGGTTAACTAAGACAGCGGATTATGTGGGTATATTTGTTCATCATCCACCTGAACCAGTGGGTACTGAGTGGATTGACCCACAGTGCCTGCGCGACGGCGATGACCTAGCGGAAATAGTCTCAGCAAATCAGCAGGTACAATGGCTAGCTAATGGCCATGTCCATCAGGAGAAAAGCGCCAGTTTTGCCGGTGTTGATTGGTATTGCACGCCCGCTACAAGCCGCCAGTTTAAGGCGGGGGCAGTGGATTTCGCGCTAGATAAGACCCTCGCCCCAGGCTATAGACGTTTTAGTCTTAATGTTGATGGCAGCTATCACACCGAAGTGCGCCGCGTTGGAGTAGTTGATTGAAAGACCTGTTGTATTTGCACGGCTTTGCGAGTTCCCCGCAATCTCTAAAGGCTCAGCAAACCCTCAACTGGTATGCGGAACACCATCCGGAGGTTACGGTGCACGCGCCGCAGTTAGCTATTTCGCCAGAGCAAGCCTGGCAGCAGATTCAACAGCTGGTGGAAAGCACCCAGCCGAGTGGTGTCTTAGGCTCATCTCTGGGCGGTTTTTATGCCAACGCGGTGCATCGATACCTTAAGATTCCGGCAGTTATGATTAATCCCGCAGTAACACCAGCGAATGCGCTGCGCGATCACATAGGCACCAATAAGTTTTGGCACACGGATCGTTACTTTGAGTTTAGCCAAGCCGATGTGGACTTTTTGGAAGGCCTAACGAGTGATGAGATTGGCGCGCCGCAATCTTTGTGGTTGATGGTTCAGACGCATGATGCGACACTAGATTTTAAACAGGCGACGGAGCGCTACGCGAGCGCAAAATGCTCTATTGAGTATGGCGGTGATCACAGCTTTGTGGACTACCCGCGTTACCTCCCCGCTATTCACCGATTTTTATCACGATTTATGTGACGGAAGCTATGTCGAACTACACCTCAGAATCGATTGAAGTATTAACCGGTCTGGATCCAGTCCGTAAACGCCCGGGTATGTATACCGAAACCACCCGGCCAAACCACTTGGCGCAGGAGATCATCGATAACTCGGTGGACGAGGCGTTAGCAGGACACTGTAATAAAATTGACGTGGTGCTGTTTAAGGACGGCTCGATGTCGGTCACCGATAACGGTCGTGGTATGCCAGTGGATATGCACCCGGAGCAAGGTAAGCCGGGCGTCGAAGTTATTCTCACCACATTGCACTCCGGTGGTAAATTCACCAATGACAACTATCAGTTTTCGGGCGGTTTGCACGGGGTTGGTGTATCGGTAGTGAACGCCTTGAGTTTAGGTCTTGAAGTAACCATTCGCCGCGGTGGTGAAGTCCATCGTATGAGCTTCCGAGACGGTAATAAAGCTAGCGAACTGAGCGTTATTGATAGCTGTGGACAACGGAATACCGGAACCCAGGTTCGCTTCATGCCGGACGCCAAGTATTTCGATTCCCCTAAATTCTCTCTTAGCCGGCTGCGCCATGTGCTGCGAGCGAAAGCCGTACTCTGCCCGGGTCTTACGGTGAACTTCCATGACGAAGCTTCCGGCGAGAAAGATCAATGGTTTTACAAAGACGGACTGAAGGATTATCTCTCCGGCCGAACTAACGGTTGGGAGGTGCTGCCCGCAGCACCGTTTGTGGGTACATTCTCCGGTTCCAGCGAAGCGGCTGAATGGGCGGTACAGTGGCTGCCGGAAGGTGGTGAGCTCACCACTGAAAGCTATGTTAACTTGATTCCCACAGCTCAGGGCGGTACCCATGTAAATGGGTTACGAACCGGTCTGCTAGAAGCAATTCGTGAGTTCTGTGAATTCCGTAGCCTAATGCCTCGCGGTATTAAGCTAAGTCCTGAGGATATCTGGGATAAATGCTCCTACGTGTTGTCAGCCAAATTGGCCGATCCGCAGTTTTCTGGGCAAACCAAGGAGCGATTGTCATCACGCGAAGCGGCAAGCTTTATTAGCGGCGTGGCGAAGGATGCCTTTGGTCTGTGGCTAAACCAACATACCGCGGAAGCGGAAGCCATCGCGGAAATGTGTATTAACAATGCTCAGTCCCGTCTCCGTAAAGCCAAAAAAGTTACGCGTAAAAAGGTGACTAGCGGTCCGGCGCTGCCAGGAAAATTAGCAGATTGTTCTAGTGCGGAGACCGAACGCGGCGAACTATTCCTCGTAGAGGGTGATTCGGCGGGAGGTTCTGCTAAGCAGGCGCGTGATCGTATCTTCCAAGCTATTTTGCCACTGCGCGGTAAGATCCTTAATACTTGGGAAGTCGACGCCGTGGATGTACTCGCATCGCAAACTGTTCATGACGTCGCCATCGCCATAGGTGTTGAGCCCGGCTCAGATAACCTAGAGGGTTTACGCTACGGCAAAATCTGTATTTTGGCTGACGCGGACTCCGATGGACTTCACATCGCGACGCTTCTCTGTGCACTCTTCGTTCGCCACTTCAAACCGCTGGTGACCGCTGGGCACGTATACGTATCCATGCCACCGCTATTTCGAATTGATTTGGGCAAAGAGGTTTACTACGCCCTTGATGAGCAAGAGAAAGAGCATATTTTGGAAAAATTCCGCGTAGAAAAGAAACGCGGCACGCCACATGTATTACGATTCAAAGGTTTGGGTGAAATGAATCCGTCGCAGTTGCGCGAAACGGTCATGAACCCAGATACCCGCCGGTTAATTCAGCTCTATGTTGAACCAGGCGATGACACTATGGGAACCATGGATATGCTCTTGGCAAAGAAACGCGCTGGGGATCGTAAGACTTGGTTGGAAGATAAGGGTAATCTGGCTGAGGTTTAGATTTTGTAGGTTTGCCCATAAAGCTGGATATTTAATAATCATAAGTTGCTTCGGCATTCGCTCTCGAAACTTATTAACGCATTAGGTGAGCTCCAGTTCTTGCTCACCTGATGCAACGGCATTCGAGTCGAGAAATAAAGTGATGGCTAGTACACTAAATATTCGAATCATGAGTTCTCCTCCCAAATGCCGCTTAGTTTAATTAGTTGTCATCCTTGGCGAACAGCTCCATCAATCCTATCAGCGCTCCAAACAACACGGCACCAACGGGCCAGATGATCCAGGTAACCCCCCAGTCCATTGTCCAAAGGCTCCAACCCAGAAAAACTGCGACCAGTAGCGGCCAGTAGAAAGCGGCTAGTTTCTCGGCTCGCTTAGCTCTCCTGCTCTTAACCGTCTCCACGTGGTTCTCTTTGAGAATGTTGCTATAGGCTTCATATTCGGTTGAAGCGGGAATAACTAAATACAGACCGGCAGCAATCATCAACATCAGCACAATCAGCATTAGCTTAACTAACTCGTCACTTCCGTTAAGAATGGCCGTTAGCATGAGTGGCGCGAAGCTGCTAATAAATAGGAATATTCCAAGGGATAGGCGTCTGTTGTAGATGGGCCTAAACTGCTTCAGCTTCTCCTGGAATACACTGTGTACCCCATAGGACAGCTCGAACTTTTCGTTATCTATCGTATCGAAATCGGCTTCGTATTGATTCATCTTGATAAAGTAGCTGACGCCTAATGAGACCATAACTAGTATGCTCATAATGCCACCGGCAGTGGCGATGTCTCCGTTGATATTCAGTCGGCCGGTATCCTCCATGGCCATAAGAAAGAATAGCGGTATAACTGAGCAGACACATAGGATGACGCCCTTAGTGGTCAGTGCGGCCGCTTCAATCTTGCTTTGGACATATTTGCCAGCATGGTCAAGATTGACTTCGATGTTGTTAGTTTCTATTCGCTCATCGGCAGCCGCTGGAGCTTCCAGTTCGTCCCGTAAAAGGTAATCGGTAGACACCTCAAATAAGTCGGCAAGCTTGATAATCTTGTTGAGGTCAGGGATGCTGTTGGTGCTCTCCCATTTGGAGACTGACTGTCTCGAGACGTTAATTTTGTCGGCCAATTCTTCCTGCGACCAATTAGCTTGTTTGCGAAGTTGTATAATTTTTGCGGCAAGTATCATGGGTCCATCCCCTGGTGTTAAATTGAGCCTCTAGCTTAGGAATCTGGGCGGTTGCAAACTACCAAGTGAGCTTGTTTTCTTGTCAACCAGTGGTTGCATATCATCTAAAATACTAGATTTGTAGGTTAAAAGTAATGATAGTGGTGTAATTACACAATTAGTGAATCGAGTTATCGATTTTCGCTCCCCAATGACTTCTTCGGGAAAAGCTTCACCATGATGTCTACATTTGCTGCGGGTTTTTCGCTAGGTTTATCGTTGATTCTTGCCATCGGATCGCAGAATGCTTTTGTGCTGAAACAGGGGATTAAGCGTCAGCATGTTCTGGCAGTATGCACTGTCTGTGCTATCTCAGATGCTATCCTAATAGGGCTCGGTGTAGCCGGTTTTGGCGTAGTTGTTGCGCAGTTCCCAAGCATCGAACAGTTTGCCCGCTACGGTGGCGCTGCCTTTCTCCTGATCTACGGTGGCTTGAGCTTTAAATCTGCATTCACTCAGAGTCATGCGCTAGATACGGCGCAGAATGTGAACGCCTCGCTAAGCAAAGCCATTTTGATGTGCTTGGCATTCACCTGGCTCAACCCTCATGTGTATCTAGATACCGTTATCCTACTGGGCTCCATTTCAACGCAGTACCAACCCAATCAGCTGGCCTTTGCGCTGGGGGCTATGAGTGCATCCTTTACGTTCTTCTATGCTCTGGGTTATGGATCGCGTTTTTTGGCTCCCTTGTTTAGTCAGCCCAAAGCTTGGAAGGTATTGGAGTTTTTGGTGGGTATTATTATGGTGAGTATTGCCCTATCATTGATAGTTTAGGTCATCTCGATAAGTTGTCCGATTAATAACTCCCCTTTATTTCAAGGATTGATAATGCGCTATCTATTGCTCGGCTGTTTACTTCTCTGCGCGTCTTGCATGCATGTCCCCGTTGCTACGATGTATAAAATGGCCACTTACGATTCGGCTCGTCTTTATAAGGTTGACCCCCAGCAAGTCCGCTATTACATCGATATTGAGGGCGCAAGTGTTCTGGATACCAACTCTGTTAACTTGGACATTACCATCAGTGATTATCATGGCGACAAGCTTTTCGCCAATAGCCTAACTTTAGAATCTTACGAAATGATTCCTGCCGAAACCGAGGGTTGGTTTCCAGACCCAGAAAAGCATAGCTATGTGTTTAAGCTCAGCGAGACAGGCCTCGCTTCATTTGCGTTGGCGCAACAAACGGACCCCGATGACGAAGATACCAGCATGAATATTCGTGTTCGTTATGACTTTGAGACTCTGGCTCCGGACAGTACGATCACGTTGGCGATGTTCTTCGACGAAGAATTGGGGCGTCTAACTGTATTTGAAGACGCACCGATTGAGTTTGAAAAGCTCTTGGATAACCCTGACGAGACTAAGGTGGAGTAGTAATATGTTGGCAGTTACGCACATCGCAATGGGTATCATTGCGCTAATAGCGGGATTCTTAGCGCTTGCGGTGCAGAAGGGCGGTTCTTCGCATCGTAAAAGCGGCTTGGTCTTTGTGATATCCATGTCATGGATGGCAGCGTCCGGCGCGCTGTTGGCTTTCCTTAATAGCGAATGGCTTAATGTTATTGCTGGTGCGCTGACGCTGTATTTGGTTGTCACTGCTTACCTTAGCGTGAACGTTTTCACTCGTTTCAACCACGGCTATTTACTGAGTGCATGTCTATTTGGCCTGACAACGGGCGCGCTGGGCTGGTGGTTAAGCTATGGCTTTCTGAGCTCAGAGGTGAGCAGTATTGATGGTCGCCCAGTTGCCGTCCTTGCTGTGTTCAGCAGTATTGCCCTCGCTGCAGCCTTGTCAGACCTTCGCCCATTAATTAATGGCCCCTTGAAGGCTAAGCCAAAGCTCATTCGTCATGCGTGGCGCATGGGTATTGCGCTGTTTCTTGCTGCCGCTTCATTTTTTCTTGGGCAGGCTCAGGTTATCCCTGAGGCAATACGGATCCTACCTGTCTTGGTAGGACCTGTACTCTTAGTATTGATAATGACGATTTATTGGGTAGTGCGCATCAAGTTTTGGGGGCTAAAAGCCAGAGGCTAGCCCCTAGTGAGGCTTAATGGGCCTCTTTACGCAGGAAATTGGCTACTCATCCGTCAACTTGAAGTCCGCAGGTTGACGTGCCCAGCCACGTTCATCCAATGAATGCTTCTCATGGCGCTCTCGTTTGAGTTCGGCGCGCATATTCTCTTCCATTTGCAAGAAGACATTTCGTAGCCGAAGGGTTAGATCGGGCGCGTCTTTTAGTTCATGCCATTCACGATACAGCGTGCCCGATGCTTTAGCCGAGGAACGCAAATACGCTTGCTTTTTCAGCTCGGCTCGAAATGGATGAGTGCCAAGCCGACGTAATGCTTCAGCGGCAGTCTCCAAGGCCGATTCAAACGTTTCCATTATGATGTAATCGGCTCCAGCTTCGCGAAGCATGTAACTATGCGGGCGATCGTAAGCTCTCGCTAAAATTGGGAGCTTAGGGTGAGAGTGTTTGAGATAGCGAGTAAGCTCCACGGCTTGAAGTTGATCATCAAACGCGATGACTACCAGTGCTGCATCATCCAGCCCAGCGGTGTGCAAGAGGTCAGGTTTAGACGCATCACCGAAATAGCTTTGGATTCCCACACTTCGCAGGTCCTCAACGTGACTCGCTTTACGGTCGAGGACAACGGTTGTGACGTCAGAGTTTACTAACATACGGTTTACGATCTGGCCAAATCGACCTGCGCCGGCGATAATTACACTCCCCTTTTCGGTGATTGTGTCCGCTTCTTGTTCGTTGGACTTAAGTTGGTAGCGTGGGAGTACAACACGGTCATAAAAGATGAATAATAAAGGTGTGAAGAACATCGAAGTCGCAATGATCATCTGAACCAATCCCATTGCCTCTCCGCTAAGGACGTTTTGTTGAAAGGAGTAGTTGGCGAGTACAAAGCCAAACTCCCCTACCTGGGATAAGCTGAGTGCAAATAGCCATCCAGCGCTACGGCGTATTTTGAACAGCCAGGCAATGAAAACTAAGACTGCCGCCTTGAGTGCAATGATGCCCAGTGCCGCGCCCAAAATAAGGGGCGTGTTATCCGCCAGGGTCGCGAAGTTAACACCCGCGCCTACGGTAATAAAGAAGAGGCCTAGAAGTAGCCCTTTGAACGGTTCTATGTTGGATTCTAACTCATGCTTAAATTCACTGTTGGCTAATAACACGCCAGCTAGAAAAGTACCGAGTGCGGGAGACAGGCCAACCAAACTCATTAGCGCAGCAATCCCCACCACTAAGAAGAGCGTTGTCGCGACAAACATCTCGCGAAGCTCACTTTGGGCGATAAAGGTGAACAGCGGACGAGTTAGAAAATGCCCGGCAAAGATCACCAAACCAATACTGCCAAGTGTGACGAGTGTTTTCGCCCAGCCTGGGAGCCCCTCAACTAAGCTGTAGCTAGCGTGATGATCACTGGCTACTTCGCTGCTTATTCCTGCCAGCTCGGGCAGCGCAAGCAGCGGAATAACAGCTAACATGGGAATGACTGCGATATCTTGAGTCAGCAGAACGGAAAAAGCATTTTGGCCGCCCTCGGTCTTGGTTAGCGCTTTTTCCTGAAAAGTCTGCAGTACAATGGCGGTGGAGGACATTGCCGCAATGAGTCCTAGAGCGATACACACTCGATAGTCCAATCCTAATGCGTAAGTCAGTCCGATCACCCCGCCGGCGGTCAGCGATATTTGCAAGCCGCCGAGGCCGATTAGCCGATTGCGCATCTCCCAAAGCGCCCGTGGCTCCAACTCTAAACCCACCAAGAAAAGCATCATCACCACGCCGAACTCCGCAAAGTGCTGAATCGTTGCAGTCTCTTGACCTACTAAGCCTGTTACTGGGCCAATAATGACGCCCGCTAAAAGATATCCTAGTACTGACCCTAAGCCCAGCTTCTTTGCAAGTGGGACCATTACCACTGCGGCGGAGAGGTAAATTAGCGCCTCTAAAAAATAGCCAGTCATGAGTGATTTCCCTTGGCAGTGAACAGTGAGGTATAAGCGTCATTCATAAGATCGCTCGTTTGCGGTCCGGTCAGCTGAATCGGACTATGCTGCAGGCTACTCAGAACTTGTTTCCAAAGTTGATTGTGTGAACTTAGACGCGATTCCTGCTTGGCCGTACGGCTACCAAAGAGAACCAGAGGAGGCAAAAAATGCATTTGGCAAAGCGACGCCATTTGTTGGACTGGCCTCAATAGTTGCGGGATCGTATATTGATTTTGTCCCTCACTACAGTAGTCGCTTTCGGCCCCACCCGCGGTGAGGCTACATAGTAAAATTTTACCTTTCAACGCCGTGCCATCTGAGCCATAGGCAAAACCATATTCTAAGACTAAATCCTGCCATTCCTTTAGCATGGCTGGCGTGGAGTACCAGAACATAGGAAATTGAAAAATCACCACGTCATGCTCAAGTAATCGCTGCTGTTCGCGCTCCACGTCTATGTGATGCTTTGGATATTCAGCATAGAGGTCAACGGCGGTTACTCCCTCCGTTTGTTGTGCCGTTTTAAAAAGCGGCGCATTAGTAACGGAAGCATCCAGGGCTGGATGGGCGAAAAGAACGAGCACTTTACGTGGGGTCATCGGTAGGTCTTTCTCCAAGAATAATTCGCTTTCATTCGCTACTATGACAAATCATGAACTACGATTTTAAATCGTTAAGTCTCGAGATGCGAGCCGGAAGCTTCTGTCGGTACTAACTTATTTGTTAAAAGGTTATAGTAGGATGAGAATAGATTATCATAGAGCTAATATAGAAATACTTAGCGGGGTGAGATAGTAACGACTATGAAGCGATTAATACCAACAAAGTTTGGCGCGAGCCTCAGATCTATCCAGTTGTTAGTGCTGGCAATAATATTAACCATACCACTCGCTGCCGCTGAAGAAGTGCTCAATAAGCGCATTGAAGCAGAACGTAGTTCTCAAGAAAATCCATTTATCATTTCGCAGCATCGAGCCAACTACATCCTTCCCTTCACTTACTCCACAGATCCAAATCAAGAAAATTATACCCTTTTTGGTGATGAACTCGTGGACAACGAAGAGGCGAAGTATCAGCTTTCGATCAAAGTGCCGTTGTATAATCCCAGTAATGCTTCCAGTGAGGGGCTGTATCTTGCGTTTACGTTGAAGAGCTGGTGGCAGGTATACAATTCGGATATATCCGCGCCGTTTCGAGAAACTAATTACGAACCTGAATTATTCTATCACTGGACGCCCAACTATGATCTTGGTGGGTTGAAGGTCGCCGGGCTGGAGGTGGGCATCAATCATCAGTCAAACGGACGAACTAATCCTCTTTCACGCAGCTGGAATCGTGTAGTGGGTAGGATGATAGCGGAAACAGATAATTTCTTTTACATCGCTAAATTATGGTATCGATTACCGGAAGATGAGAAGGAGAATTCGAGTGACCCGGTTGGCGACGATAACCCAGACATTATTGATTACATGGGGAACTTTGAATTCATCGTCGGTACGCGTGTGAAGGATCTAGAGCTGTCACTGACGATGCGAAATAACCTATCCACATCCGCTAACAAAGGGTACTACGAGTTAAATGCGGCATACCCGTTAACTGATCGTTTTGATATCTTAGTGCAATATGCCAATGGTTATGGCGAAAGCCTTATTGATTACAATTATAAAATCGAAAGATTCGGAATTGGGTTTCAGTTAGCAAGTTTCTGACCTGAGTCAACGTCGACGCTCGACAATGAGGTGGAATGCAATGAGTGGTCACGAAGTTCGACCTAGCAATGTGGGATTATTCTTAACCCTAGGTTTTTTCTTTACAGGGGCTTTTACTGGACTGCTCTTTGGACATTTTCTATTAGGTGCTTCGGCCGGCGCAGTGATGGGTTCATTGGTAGGTTTGAATGTTTTTCTCTTTCTTACTCGGCGTCAACGTGACGCGAGACGGGTTCAACAAACTAAAGAATAGACTTGCTGAGGAATTTTTGAATCTGTTCTTTGCTGCACCCTAAGCGTTCCATATGACTCATTCGATTTAACATTAGGAGCGCATCTTGGGTGTACATCCCAGACTGTTCGCAAGGCAACAGCCCAGCCTTGGTAAGCTCTCTAATTTTCGAAATCGGCTGCGACGACATCGTGCACAATTCCGATAGCGAATAACGTTGTGTAGACATAATTAGTACCTCTGGGCTAATTAAAGAGCTTCCAGAGGTTATCTGCTATATGTGCAAACCGCATTTAGTGGAAAGCCACATGCTAACCCCACGGCAGTAACACCTTAACTACTAGCGGCGCCGCGGCTGTCTAGTCCCTGCAGGTGCTGGCGTTCCCGAACTCGCCCTTCGGCGAGGGGTTGGCACACCGCCTTTCACTGCGGGCTTACCACTATCGCGAGACCGAGTATTGTCACCGCTACTTGGCTTGGCTCTGCTAATGCTGGTCTTTGCGCCTGCTTTAGCGCTGGACCGATGACTCGGCTTGGCACCTGGTTTTGCAGCTTTTGAGCCGGGCTTCCCCCCGCGCGTTGGCTTTCGTCGATTATTACTTCGTGGTGCCCGATCGGTATTTTGGGCACCGTCACTGGATCGAGATTTAGGCTTTTTAGGCTTCTTCGCTGCCCGGGCAGGGCGAATAGGGGGGCTGGAAGGTAGGTCATGGTCCGGTTCGAATCCATCCACTAAACGTCGCTCAAGCTGCTTCTGCAATAGGCGTTCAATACCTTTCAGTTCTTCAATTTCGTCGGCTGCAACGAGCGATACAGCATTACCAGTCTTTCCAGCTCTGCCTGTTCGACCAATGCGGTGGACGTAGTCCTCAGGGTTACGCGGCAGATCGAAGTTAACAACTACTGGCATATCCTCAATATCTAATCCTCTCGCTGCAACATCGGTAGCGACGAGGATATCGGCCTGGCCACGTTTAAAGGTGCTAAGCGCTTCGGTGCGTTGGCGCTGTGATTTATCCCCATGAATGCCAACCGCCTTGAAACGTTTCTGTTGAAGGAGCTTAACAAGTTTATCTACGCCACGTTTTGTTTTGCAGAATACTAATAGTTGCACCCAGCCATTCGTTTCGACGAGTTCGAGTAAGAGTTCAGGCTTGAGTTTCTTATCGACGGGATGAAGCCAGTGTTTAACGGAGCTAGCCGCACCAACCTTAGGTGCCGTATCGACTTCTAGAGGGTCGCGAAGGCGAGTGCGAGCGAAGTCACGAATAGAGGGAGAAAAGGTAGCCGAGAATAGTAGATTTTGCCGGCTTGTTGGTAGCTTGTCACAAATTCGATCAAGGTCATCGCGGAATCCTAGGTCGAGCATTCGATCAGCCTCATCTAGCACTAAGGTACTAAATTGATCATATCTCACCGCATTCTGACTCATAAGGTCTAGTAAACGGCCTGGGGTAGCGATAAGTATATGGGCACCACGGCGAAGCTGCATCAATTGTGGATTAATGCTCACCCCTCCGTAGACCACTGCACAGCGAACGCGAAGATCCTGGCCATAGTGTTTGAACTGATCGAAAACCTGCTGAGCCAACTCTCTAGTAGGGACTAAAACAAGATTTTGAACCTGATTCTTTTCAAGTGGCGGGGCTTCATCGAAGAGATTGAGGATCGGCAGGGCGAAGCTAGCGGTTTTCCCCGAACCCGTTTGCGCCGACGCAAGAACATCTCGCCCACGCTGTACACCAGGGATGACAGCCGCTTGAATCGCCGTAGGTTGGGTATAGCCGCTCTGGGCTATCGCGCTGAGTAGCTCAGTGCGCAGGAATAATGAATCAAAACTCATGAGTAGGTGAAGCCTTGTGGGATCCGAATTAACGCCATTAGCGCTAATTCTAGTTTATTGTGGCGGATTAGTGTTGTCTGGCATCCGCATTCGAGTACGAATTACGGTAAACGAGCTGTTTGCAGCAAGATGATTAGCGTGTTGATAGCTACTAAACTGCGCCTCGTTTGGTTTCAGCGGTGCACCCCAGTATATGGTGCCGCGCATTGCTATTGCAGAAATTACAATCAATAGAGAAAAAACCCCTAAGCGCTTGAAGTTGTTTTCACGACCGATATTTCGACAGCTTAAGTCCGAGGCGCGAATTAGTTCATGTAACAGTCCGCTAAATAGAATGGCTACCATTAGCCAAATCACAGATTCCCATTGTTGGGAAAGCGCAAGCCAGGGTAATTCTTCTCCATTAGCAAGCCATTGATAGAACGAACTGCCCTGTTGCGTGCCGACAATTTGATAAAAAGAGATCGCGACCACGCCGGTAATAATAGATGCTAGCCCCATAAAACTGAGCCATGCTCGCCAGAGGCTTCGAACTCGAAGCCCCGAAGGGAAAGCGCAGGCTATAATCATAGGAATACAGATCCACGTGCTCAGCATGAGGTCGAATCGGAAACCGAAAAATAGTGCCTCGGCGAGGACTGGGAACGGTAGGTAGAGCGTATCCGACGGATAGGCTAACATGAGGCAGATACGGAGGAGTTGCTGTACTAATAGTATGGCTAGTAACGATCGCAGCAGAAAGCGCAGATCGGCAGATAGCCGATAGCGGTGTTTGCGAAGTTTTTGCGATAACTTAACCATAGTATTGTAGCTATAGCGCCCTAGTCGTGAAAGATTTATTGTGCACCATTATGACGCAACAAGCGAGGAGAGGCTAATGCTAAGGCTGTTAATGATAATCGTTGGAACCTTGTTAAGTACTACGGTCAATTCAGCGGTTATTTTGCAATACCATCATGTTTCGAATGACACGCCAGCTTCTACGAGTATTTCGCCTGAAATGTTCGCCGCACATATGGCCTATGTAGAAGAATTAGGTTATGAGGTAGTGCCGCTAAGTGAGTTAGTAGTTAGCTTGCGGAACGGTAACGCTATTGCTGATGATGTGGTGGCGATCACCTTCGATGATGGCTATGCCGATAATATGGCCGCTATCAAAAGCGAGATCGTTCCGCGCGACTGGCCCTTTACTATATTTGTCCCCCCACTTCTCATTGATCAACGTCTCCATGGTTATATGAGTTGGGATGAGCTCAACGAGTTAAAGCGCCTTGGTGGTGAGCTCTCCAATCATAGCTGGGAACATAATCATCTTGCGGCTAAACTGCCCAACGAATCCGACGAAGCTTGGTTGACTCGATTTCGCGAAGACCTGTTAAAAGCAGAGGCTCGCATTGAGGAAATGACGGGAGAATCCAATAGGATACTCGCTTACCCCTATGGCGAGTTTTCGCCTCAAATGCTTGAGGTGCTATCGGAAGAGGGTTTCGCTGCGGTGGGGCAGCAATCGGGCGCAGTTGGAGAGCTTTCGGAGCTGGGGCACTTGCCTCGCTTCCCCTTTGGTGGACCTTATGGAACAGTGGAGGATTTTCATACCAAGGTACGAACATTGGCGATGCCAGTTGAATCGGTGGTTTTGAAAAATAAGGGTGAAGTCCTAACGAGTCATATTCTGGAATATGGTAGCGCATGGCCACAGGCACATCTGACGTTGCAGGAAGGTAGTGGCGTAGACATTTCGGGAATCAACTGTTTTGCGTCTGGCTTAGGTGTACAAGCTGTCACGTCCGATGGAGAGCATAGCTTTAGTGTCTTGGCAGATGGAGCGTTGCAAGTAGGACGTAGCCGCTATAACTGTACCGCTGGAAGTAATCAGCGACATCGGTTCTACTGGTTTTCAGTACCGGTGGTGCAACTGAGTGCAGAGGGTAGCTGGGTAGATTGATTGGTACGTTCAAACCACTAACGGCGCTGCAAGGCTTCGTTAAAGCACTGACGCTAATGGCTTGGAACCACTATCAACTCGGTAGTGGTTTCAAGAATATAGACTGAACAATCCGCTGCCAAAGCGTGCTCATCGCTCTTAATTCTCGCTCTCCTTAATCAGTGAGCTTATTAACGCGAATGACACTGCGGAGTTCGTCAATATAATGCTCGCCAATTCCCGAATAACTAAGCAACCCGCCTACCATGGCCGAACCCGAAACAGATTGCCCGCGCTCCCGAGCCTCAAGACGAATATCCCTGGCTGGTTCATAGGCTGGATGGCTGTTGATGTTGCGGAAGTATGCTCTTACAGCATCTTTCGGGTGGTCGAAGACCTGGACTTCATGGTGAGCTCCGGCGGAGCGCTTTGATGGCACCAACCCGCAACCTTCCGTGAAGCACCACTGGCCAAAGAAATTATAAGCATTAACGGCGAAACGCGAGGTGCCCCATGCAGACTCTACAGCAGCTTGGGCTAATGCCATACTCATTGGAATGGCGTCCACGTGAGTGAGGAGTTCCTCTTGAGAGCATGGATCGGCACGATACTTGTCGCACCAAGGTTGAAGCTCACGAGGATTAGAGGTGGCACTGATGATTTCTCGCTCAGCCAACATCCGCTCATTTTCAGCGGCTACGATAGGGCGGAAGTAATCGAAGAAAGCCTGCTTCTTAGCTTTGGTGTCGGAGATGCTACTAAAGTCGGGCAAGTCTTCGGCCGGTGTTGGTACTCGGTCGACTCGAGCCGCTGACGAGTCGTTAGCGCCAGAGGTACTGTCAGCCTCTGGAGACGTTGCCGCAGGGCTTGTTGACTCGGAATCTTCAGACGTGTCCCGCAAAACCAGCCAGCCCACTGCTACTGCGACGGTTAGAAATAAAACCAGCAAAGATTGTTTCGAATTCATTGAGCTATTTCCTTTTACCATTAATGACAGCAAACTGGTTGCACGAGTAGGCGCGTGATTAACCGCTCGATCGTTGAAGTTTAAACCATAAACGACACATTGCTAAAAAGCCGCCTTACAAGGTGATATGCTAGCGCCCATATGATTTATCCAGCTTTGAGCAGGAGAGTAAATTGCTTGATCCATCTTATCAAGTGCCAATAGGTCGTCAGATTACCGAAATCGAGGTGAAAAAGTCTCGATTTATTTGCTGGCTCGACTATGCAGAGGGGAGAGAGGATTTGCAGCAACTCCTTGCTGACGCACGCCAAGCACACCCTTCGGCAAGTCATCACTGTTGGGCTTTTTCTAGTTTTAACGGCCGTCATGAAGGCCAGGGCGACGACGGCGAACCCAAGGGGACTGCGGGTCGTCCTATCTTAACCGTGCTTCAGTATGCTGAGATCAGCAATGTTGCCGCCGTGGTTATTCGCTACTTCGGTGGTACCAAACTGGGTACTGGGGGGCTGGCTAGGGCCTATGGCGAAGCGACTAAGCATGGCCTTCAGACACTTCAGACCGAGACGTATTCACCTAAAGTCTATGTAAGCTTCGACGCGGGCTTCGAGCACGAGGCACAAATTCGCTACATCGTGGATCAGGCCGAAGCGGAAATAACCGTCGAGTATGGGTCCTGTCTGCGGGTGCGAATATACCTTAATGAGTCTAAGCTAGAATTTGTGCAGGATCACCTTCGACGAGACTTTCCACAGCTTGAAGTACGTTTAGAGGACGGTTAAGGTAGCGCCCATAGCGATGTCTCGCATCTAATATATGCTGAAAGAGTAGGCCCCAATGTCAGAAAAAGTATCATCACTTCGTCGACTAATACGCTATGCCGATTCCGATCGACCGCAGATTTATTGGGCGAGCTTCTGCTCGGTCGTTAACAAGTTATTCGATATTGCACCTGAGATTTTGATTGGTGTTGCGATTGATGTGGTGGTGCGACAGGAGGAGTCATTCCTCGCCAGTATGGGTATTGCCGATCCGGTGCACCAAATTATGTTGTTGGGTGTACTGACTTTTCTAATTTGGGCGGGCGAATCGCTGTTTGAATATTTCCACTTGGTCGCCTGGCGCAATCTTGCTCAACGACTTCAGCATCGCCTAAGAATTGACGCTTATGATCACCTTCAAAAGCAGGATCATAGCTATCTGGAGCAGCATAATACTGGCCATTTTGTTGCTATTTTGAATGACGATGTGAATCAGTTAGAGCGCTTTCTTGATGGCGGCGCTAACGCGATGCTTCAGGTATTAACCGCGGTGATTGGTGTCGGAACGGTCTTCTTCATCATTAATCCTACTATTGCGATGCTGGCGTTTTTGCCAATCCCAGTAATCATCTATGGCGCTTTTTGGTTTCAAAAACGCGCTGAACCGCGTTACAACAAGGTTCGTGAAAAGGTGTCATTGCTCAGTTCGCGTTTGAGTAATAATTTGAGCGGCGTCACCACAATTAAGAGTTTTACAGCCGAAGCCCGCGAAAAAACACGATTGGAGCAGGAAAGTTCGGACTATGTCACCGCCAACCGCGAAGCGATTGCGGTCAGTTCTGCGTTTATTCCTGTGATTCGTATGGCTATTTTGACCGGCTTTTTATTGACCTTCTGTGTGGGTGGCTACATGAGCTTACAGGGTAGCCTCGAGGTGGGTGCCTATGGCTTATTGGTCTTTCTAACTCAGCGCTTACTATGGCCTCTGACGCAGTTGGCGAGCACGATTGATCTGTACGAGCGCGCCATGGCGTCGACGCGTCGCATCTTGGACGTTCTCTCGGTTAAGTCAGATATTGCGAACGGCGCTCACACGATGGATGCTAAGACGGTTAATGGCGAAATTTCGATCGATGATATTTCGTTTGGCTATCAGCCAAACCGTCCAGTGATTAACCACCTGTCACTTGATATAAAACCCGGTACTACGGTTGCGTTTGTTGGGGCTACCGGAGCGGGGAAAAGTACCATTACCAAGTTACTACTTCGTTTTTACGATCCGTACTCAGGCTCCGTGAAACTTGATGGAGTAAGCCTTACTGACTGGGATACGCAATCCCTTCGCGATACGATTGGCTTGGTGAGTCAGGACGTTTTTCTTTTTCACGGGACGGTTCGGGAGAATATCGCCTTCGGCGAGCCCAACGCTAGTATTGAGGCAGTGGAACAAGCTGCTAAGTTGGCCGAAGCACACGAATTTATCAGTGAACTCCCAGAGGGTTATGACTCCATAGTCGGCGAGCGCGGACAAAAGTTATCAGGAGGTCAGCGCCAACGACTATCCATTGCCCGTGCGCTGCTAAAGGACCCTAGAGTGCTGATTTTAGATGAGGCTACTTCGGCAGTTGATAATGAAACGGAGGCCGCTATTCAGCGCTCGCTCACGCAGATACGCGAGGGCAGGACGTTAATTATGATTGCTCATCGATTATCGACGATTGTGGATGCGGATCAGATTGTGGTACTGGACAAGGGCAGAATTGTTCAACAGGGGACGCATGCCGAGTTGGTGGGCGAAACCGGAATTTATCAACAGCTATGGCAGGTTCAAACTGGTGGCGTGGCCTAGGTAAAACGATGGGCTAGAGACTTTCTTCCTAGCCCATATTAAGCTTCTTCTTTAGTGCTTTCATGTTGGCGAGTTGCTCTTCCTTTGAAAGCGGCTGTGAGACTTCACTGGGTAACTCTTTAACTTCCGGAGCGGGAATAAACTCGCCGTCGACAACCTTTTGACACCAATTCTCATAATGTTGAGTGAAGATAGGTAATACCTTTTGTTCCGTTTCGGAGGCAATTAAATGCCAGCCTGTTGCGCTGCCCGCATGGTAGACAATGGGGTTGCTCCACTTAAACGCAGCGCGTGGAGTTGGTGCATTACAGGCCTCGACATAGGCTGCGCGAACATCGGGCAAATCGTGAGCAACAAATAGCTCACGGCGGCAAAATTGCTGCATTTTGAATAGTGTTGGTAAGTATTCACTGTTGTTGATGAGCTTCTTTACCGCCTTCAAAATAATATCGGCTTCGAAACACTGCAACGATTCCGCCCACAGTCTACGCATATGCGTTAGCGTTTGATCATCCTTGAATGCAGCCAAGAATTGGTTGTGATAATTCAGACGCAGGATTCCGACTACCTGATTAATGGCATCAATATGGGTTTCCGAGAAAACCGCTTTAGTTTGCCCAGCTGCGATCTTGGACGAGGTCCCCTGTTGATAGGTCACGCGTGGCTCTGTTGCCATGATTATCTCCTGTTGTCGACACAGCACCCTGTTGATGGCGTTGTGCCCAGCGGTGTTTTACATGCTGAAGAAATTTACTATTCCACGAACGGTGGAGCTGCTGACTTTCGCGCCAATAGAGTACAAACTCACCCACCACGCTGGCCGCAAAATCAGCTGGAATGTTGGCCATGGCTAGGATGTCGATGACATCTCGGTCAGGCTGCCAGTTTGCTGCAATGGTCTGTGGGTTGGTGTCATGTTTAATGTTATGAGAGTACGACTGCCATTGGCGACGAATATGCTGCAGGAATTTAGAATCCCAGGTGGATGAACTGTCGCCACGTTCACGCCAGTAGAGCTTAAACTCAGGGACGCAGTCGTCGATAAACGTCTGTGGTACGCCATCACGCAATAGGATACTGGAGACATCTGCTCCGGGGGTCCAGCCCTCATTGAGGGGTTGTTTGCGAGCGGACTCAGCCTCTTCCTGTTGATGTTCGCGCCATTTACGACGAACCTGTGCTGCAAATTTACTGCCCCAAGCATTATGGGCAGTGCCACGCTCGCGCCAATAGTTCACAAATTCAGTGAGTTGTCCGATAGCGAATTCTCGGCTGACTCCGAATTGCGTTAACGTACGCATATCGTCTTCGCTAGGTTGCCAATTCGGAGCCATGGGCGATGCAGCATTAAACTGGGTAGGAGTAGGTCGTGCTATGGGTTGAGTGACTGGCGCCATGCGCTGTTCAACAGTGGTTGAAGCTTGTTGCGAAACCATTCGATAAATAAGTTCGTTACTCTCGGTTACCGGTGGTGAAGCAACAATAATAGCGGACTGGCTATTCAGGCTTTGGATGATGCGCTGCAGGTCCTGAGTGTTCCAGAAGGGAAATAACTTTAATAGGCGCGGGCCTTCTAGTTTAACCCACGCATGACCATCCTTGCCTTTCACACCACGAATGATGACTGCTTCATTCAAATGGCTCAGCAGCACAGCTTCCTCTAGCCCATAGTTAACGGCTAGTTCGCGGGCAACGCTGATGGTGCTATTGGTTAATAACGCAGTCATGTGTAACTCTCTACGATTGGGCAAATAGCATAACACAGCACTTCAGCTAAATTCATCCGTCAAATAGCGAAATCTTAAATGTGATCAAATCTATGCTAAAGCCGCAGTAATTTAAGAGGAAGCTCTTATTTTGTCTCCCAAGGTTTGTGCGCGTGTCCTTTTAGGTATTGAATCATATTCAATGCTGACGTAATGTAGTGCTACATGGAGTAGCATCGTTCAAACAGATTACTGTGTTGAGCGCTTTGGGGGAGGCTCGTTGTTCTTTGAATAGCGATTTGCTCCACAGTATTTCGAGCGGGCATTTATGCACATGGACGTGCTACTTCATGTACTTAATAAAGTCTTAGTATCAATCTCATCAGATCATCTATTCCAAAATTATCACTTCGTTGGCTTCTAAGTCGCTCGTGCATTCTTGCCCGTATTGAATTGAGCCAACGCCTACAGCGATAAAAGCTTAATAGGGCTTGCGGGCGTCACTGTGTAATGTTGTCACAATTCGATGTCGTCACGATTCGATGTCGTCACGATTCGATGTTGGCGCCCATTGACAGCATCCTGTAACATCAAAGACTTCCTTTATATCCGTCGGAGAGCAGCCCTGTGGCAAAAACCAAGTCAGCCTTTGTCTGTAATGATTGCGGTTCAGATTACCCACGTTGGCAAGGGCAGTGTAATGACTGCGGGGCATGGAATACGCTCTCGGAAGTCCGTTTGGGATCCTCTTCTGGCGCCAAACCGGTGGCCGCTGCTCGTGGGGGTTACGCGGGCTCAGCCGGCGGTCAAACGGTTCAAACACTCGCCGATATTAATTTGGCGGACTTACCACGCTTTAGTAGTGGTAGCGCGGAGTTCGATCGTGTTCTAGGCGGTGGCATGGTGCCGGGGTCCGCCATTCTGATGGGTGGTCACCCTGGGGCAGGCAAATCAACCTTGCTACTGGAAACACTGTGCTTCCTCGCACAGCAAAATAGCTGTTTGTATGTCACTGGCGAGGAGTCACTGCAACAGGTTGCGATGCGAGCCAATAGATTGGGCCTACCAGTCGATAAATTGAAAATGCTGTCCGAAACCAGTGTGGAGTCAATTTGTCGGGTGGCCGAGAGCGAGCGGCCGAAGGTGATGGTTATTGACTCTATCCAAGTTGTTCACATGGAAGATATTAGCTCTGCGCCGGGCTCCGTTTCGCAAGTGCGCGAGTCAGCGGCGTTTCTCACTCGCTATGCGAAGCAAACGGGTACCGTACTCCTATTAGTGGGGCACGTAACCAAAGATGGCAGTTTGGCTGGCCCCAAAGTCCTTGAACATATGATAGACGCCTCGTTGCTTCTTGAGGGAACTCATGACTCACGGTTCCGAACTCTGCGAGGACAGAAGAATCGTTTCGGGGCGGTCAACGAGCTAGGCGTGTTCGCTATGACGGACAAGGGACTCAAAGCCGTTGCGAATCCTTCGGCTATTTTCCTGCAGAAGGATCAGGCGGTGAGCTCAGGCTCGGCCATTATGGCAGTATGGGAAGGAACACGTCCGCTGTTAGTTGAACTTCAGGCCTTAGTTGACGACTCGCACACTGGACATCCCAAACGGGTAGCGGTGGGCTTAGACGCTAATCGATTGTCCATGCTGTTGGCTGTCTTACATCGCCACGGGGGCATTATGGTGGGCGACCAAGATGTCTTTGTTAATGTGGTGGGTGGCGTTAAAGTGTTGGAAACGTCGGCAGATTTGGCGCTATTGTGCGCAATCGTGTCGAGTTTACGCGATAACGCGTTACCGCGAGATCTGTTGGTATTCGGTGAAGTTGGTCTGAGTGGTGAGATTCGTCCCGTCCCATCGGGTCAGGAACGTCTACGAGAGGCGGTTAAACACGGCTTCACCCGTATCGTGTTACCGAAGTCTAACGCGCCGTCGGGAAAAATTCCGGGTGTGGAAGTGGTTGCGGTCGCTACGCTTGCCGAAGCGTTAGAGGCTTTGTTCTAAGCAGCAACCCTTCGACGAGGCTTTAAGCGCCGACTTTGCGTGCACGATACACGCTAAAATCCGGTGCTTTAGGGCAATAGTCTTCGCTGAACAGTGGTGATTGAATAAGATAATCTGCCGTGGCTTCATTACAGGCCATCGGTACGTTCCATACCGCCGCTAAGCGAAGCAGGGCTTTTACGTCGGGGTCATGGGGTTGGGCTTCTAGCGGGTCCCAAAAGAAAATCATCATATCCAAACCGCCTTCGCAAATGAGTGCGCCAATCTGTTGGTCGCCGCCCAGAGGTCCGCTTTCAAAGCAATGTACAGGTGCCTCCAGGGCACTAGCTATGAGTTTACCAGTGGTTCCCGTTGCGAATAACTGCTGATCTCGTAGTCGGTCTTGGTGCGTTTCAATCCAAGCTAGCAACGCTGGTTTCATGTTGTCGTGAGCAACGAGAGCAATACGTTTGGCGATGGGCATAGATCAACTCCGTGTTAGTAGGACTGCGATACAAAAGTGCGAATAGGGAAGCCCCTGCGCTTATTAATGACCATACTAACGCAAAATAGCCAATTGGCGAGTAGGTTGGTAAAACGCACGAGTTCCGGCGGAATTTCAATGCCCGCTGCATCAATGACTACCATTTGACGAATTACTTTCTTGCAGTTGCACTTAGCGAGATTGAGCTCACTAACCGGCGCAGCGCCTTCTGGTAGTACAAAACTCGTCACCGTATCGCCCAGTTCGGCCTGATAGTGTTTGTAGCG
The DNA here is from genome assembly GCF_947497555.1 of uncultured Umboniibacter sp. Classification (NCBI taxonomy): domain Bacteria; kingdom Pseudomonadati; phylum Pseudomonadota; class Gammaproteobacteria; order Cellvibrionales; family Cellvibrionaceae; genus Umboniibacter; species uncultured Umboniibacter sp. The sequence continues at coordinate 297,731 of NZ_CANMGY010000001.1, read as the reverse complement.
CTTGGTTAACCAGCTGATGTGCTCTTCATGAATAGCCTGCCGACCGCGAATTGAGCCGTTGAGGTGAAAGGCCCACTCAACCAAGGTAGCAATATCCGTTCGGATATCTTCACAACTAGCTTCGAGGTGCTGTGCGATGCCACCTAGGCGTGCTGCCAGTTCGTCAGTCAAGACCTCGAAGTCACATAGCGGCGAAGGTTCATAGATGAAGGGATAGACCAGCTCGTTGATTGAACCGCGGTGCTTAAGCGTCATGATGGTGCTCTTCGTTGGCAGCAACCGCTCTAACCAGCGGCGGCGACTGATTAAAGTCCACCTGAAAGCCAACCCCAAAACAGGCTTCGAGCGCAGTGGACTGGATTACCAACTTGGGTGTTCCACTTGCAACTAACTGACCCTCATGAATAAGTAGCAGTCGATCACAGTAATGGGCAGCGAGTTGGAGGTCATGTAGTACCAATACCACTGCCTTGGTGGCAGTAGCCTCTGCGCAGATTCGAGACAGTAGCTCAAGCTGATAACGAGGGTCTAAGGCGGCAACGGGCTCATCGGCGAGTAACAGTGTCGCATCACTGGAAAGCGTTCTGGCAAACCAAACTCTAGCCAGCTCCCCGCCGGAAAGAGAGTCCAATTGCCTGCTGGCAAGTGGCGCTAGATCAGCCTTCGCTATTGCGGCATCGATGGCTTGGTGATTACCATGAATTAACGTGCCAAGTTCTACTGCGTCACGCACCGAAATAGGCCAGTTGGTTTCGATATGTTGAGGAATCCAGCTAATTCTCCGCCCGCGTTCCTTAACGGAATAGGAGGTGAGCGGCTTGGCAAGAAAGTCTATGCTGCCACTATCTGGTGTTAATAGACCTGTGAGCAATTTAATGAGGGTAGATTTACCCGCACCATTAGGGCCGATGATGCCAATTACTTCGCCCTCGTTGATGCTGAACGAGATATTGCTCAGGCGCTGATCCAAACTGACATCATTGAGAGTGACTACAGCCATTTCTTGCGCTCCGAAATAATCAGCTTAATAAACAGCGGCGCACCAAGCAGTGAGGTCACGATACCTAACTTGAGCTCCTGACCCGAGGGGACGACTCGGACAAACAGATCGGCAGCAACCACCAGAGCGGCACCGCCAATCATTGCTGGGACTAGGCTGCGATCGGGTCGATGCCCTACCAATGGGCGGATGAGATGCGGCACAATTAAACCTACGAAACCAATATTTCCGGCGACTGCGACACAGCTACCCACCGCAATGGCACTGCCAATAATAATGAGTCGAGCATTTAACTTAGCATTGAAACCAGAGGTTTCGGCCACCTCTTCGCCCAGAGTTAACGCAAACAGAAATCGGCGCTGCGGGAGGATAAGGACAATAGCGGCCGTCAACCCCATTAGCGCAATTGCGACGTGGCTAAAGTCACGATTAGCGACCGAGCCCAGTAACCAAAATACGAGTTCTTGCATGGCATAGGGATTCGGAGCGAAATTCAACACCATGGCCAATAGAGCCGAAGCTACCGTGGCAATGGCAAGACCGGAAAGAATAAGTAACGCCGGCCTACTTGAGCCCGCTAACGCGAGTACTCCCATCAGGCAGAGAGCAGCGCCAATGAGGGCAGCTCCCGGAATGACATAGCTTGCTGCCAGACCACCGACACCAAAATAGAAGGCTGCTGCAGCGCCAAGTGCGGCACCCTGTGACGCGCCAACTAAGCCGGGGTCAGCCAAGGGGTTACGAAGTAGCCCCTGAAGTGCGGCACCGGCAAGCCCTAATGAGGCTCCGCAAAGAGCGGCTAGCAGGGTTCGTGGTAAGCGGATGTCACCAATTACCATCCCCGCTAAGGTGGTTTGCTGGCTCAGGAAGTCAATGAGGCCCGCCAATGGCGATACCCAAACACTGCCGAGTGATAGCGAGGTTAGGAGTAAAACGGCTAGCAGTAGCATCAGCCGAAGATTTAATGCCATGCGCGTAATTCCTCAATTAATTCGAAAGTCCAAGGCCCTGGACACTGCCAGCGCCAATCGTCGGAGGTGTATATTTGCTTTGGACTAAGAAGTTGCTCCCAGAGAGGGTGCTCAAAGACTAAATTTGCCAAGGCCGGGCTCTGAGGTGCCGCAATCAACAACCGTTCGGGCGGCGAAGCGATAATAGCTTCAAGATCGATGGCTTGATAACCAGAGTGAGCCGAGTAATTCCGAAATCCCACCTGTTCAAGGAGCTGATTCTCGAAGGTATCCAGGCCAGTAGCAATACCGTTGGAACCTAACTTAAGTAACTTTGGCGCATCTTCCGTGAGCGGGGGTGCCGGCCGGAATTGCGATTCATACTGTTGCGTGGGAGCCAGCCATGACAACAGCGTTGCATTTTGATCATCTACGGCTGGCAAGGTTTGTGGCAGTGCCAAGGTTTTCACTGGATAGCCCAGCGCTGTTAGGCGCTCACGAAGCAGCCAAGCGTTGTATTGCCCAACTACGATCAGGTCTGGATTAAGGCTGATTAACTGCTCAAGCGAGCCGTCGTGAAGCGCAAACCGAGAGGTATCAATTGGCCCCTGATAGCTAGCGCTCAGCGGACTGAGAGCAAGAACCTGGCCGGGCTCAGCATAGTGAGCCAGCAGCCAGTCGCTACAGAGGTCGAGCGAGATGACTCGCTCGGGCCGATCAGAGGCTGTAGCTAATGATGAGAGAAGCAGTGCGACCCAACTGGCCAAAACCGGTAACGCTCTCATAATCTTCGTCCAGGAGGTTATTAACACCAAGGTTAAGCGCTAGTGCATCCGTTACTTGATAACGAGCACCGACATCTAACGTGATATAGCTGTCCAGAGTGGGGTAGTTGGCGAACAACCAGTTGTAGTCGGTGCGCTCACCGGTATAACGAAGTTGTGTCCAAATAGCCGCCTGTTCAACCATTTGCCAATTCACCATAGCATAGGCTTGATGCTTAGGTACGCGCAACGCTGGCTGAGTCTGTGGATTGTACTCCTTAGCATCGGTGAAGGTGTAGTTGGCATTTAACTGCCAAGTTGAAGAGAGCTGCTGGTCATACTGTAGCTCAAGCCCCTTGGCTTTACTTGAGTCAACGTTTTCCATCCGTGAATTAGGGAAGTTGCCCACCGAACGAATCAGTTGTTCAGTTTCCTGTTGGAATAGCGTGGCGGAAATGCTGATGTTATTAAGCTGCCAGTCCACTCCTAGGTCTGCACCTTTTGATGTTTCTGGTTGGAGGTCGGGGTTGCCGCCAAAGTCGTATAGTTCGAATAGCGACGGCGCCTTAAAGCCCGTGCCGTAGCTACCACGAATGCTTAAGTCCGACGACAGTTGATAGCGCAGAGTGCCACGATAGCTCAGTTCGGTGCCAAAACGATCATGGTCGTCATTACGCAAGCCAACTGAATAACTAATACCCGTTGATTCACCCATGAGTTGCGCGAAAACGCTATGGCTGCTGATGGCCTGAGTCGGAAAAAAGGTGGTACCAACTTCTTCATCAAGTAGATCCGCACCCACAAGCAGTTGAACGGCTTCGTTAAATCGGTAGCTAGCTGTCGCTTCCGTGTAGTCTCGTTCGCCCTCGGCAATGTACTCCTGCATGCCGGCGGGGATGCCGTAGCTGGGGTAGCCAGGTGAATAACTGCTGGTGTCATTGGTGTCCTTACCCTGCGTATACGCAATCATCACTCTGAATGCGTCAGTACTCGAAGCAAAACTGGCACTAGCACGAACATACTGGGAGTGCCGATCTTGGCGATTTTCAAACCCGATAGCCTCATCAATGGGGAGACCTGTAGTTAAATCATCGGCATCAAAGCCAACGGTGTTTTTACTATCGTAGCCCACAAGATTGACATCAAAGCCGTTTACGCGAGCACCTACCTGTATATTGGCAGCATCGGATTCATAGCCATCCTTCTCGCTACTTCCTCGCGCTTCGCTTGCCGCTGAAATGCCATCGGTTTGATAGTGACTGTATTGGAGCCCGCCATAAACGGAATCGGTATCGAAGCTTCCCGCGATGGACACGCGTGCGGTTTGATTGCTGCCAACTTCAGCACTCAATCCAAGGCTCTGCTCTTCACCACTGTTGGTGATGATATGGATCACGCCGCCGGAAGCGTCAGTGCCATATAGCACACTCTGCGGACCGTACAGGATCTCAATGCGAGCTACACCGGTGAGGCGAAGGTTGGCTAAGTCCACGAAACCCGTGACAGGATCATTAATGCGCATGCCGTCTAGCAGCACTAAGGTGTGGTTGGCCTCTTGGCCGCGTAAGCGAATTTGGGTAAGGGCTCCGGTACCGCCATTACTAGCCAGTGAAACGCCCGGCGCTCGCTGAAGCGCTTCGCTGACGAAGTAAATTCCCTGCTCTCGGAGTTCACTACCTAATAGGCTAATGCTGGTGGAGCCCAACTGATCGGCTGCCACAGGCATCCGATGCGCGGTCACATTAACTTCTTCGAGGTGTTGATCGCTGGCGTAAAGGGAGGTGCTAAGAGTGGCCGCAACGCTGATAGCGCCCGCGGACCAAAGTGTTTTGTAGGTCATGGTTTCTGCCGTAATAATTGAGATGATTCGGCCTAGCATCGCTAGCCCGCCAACCCGCGTTGTCAGACGGCAATCCGCTTCGATCATTCACCCGATGAACGAGGGACAACGGGTTCTTGGCAGGTCTCCTGGCTACTAAGTCAGCAATCGCATCAGACCTTCCCAAATACATGGTGGTACACAAGTGATGATATCTCGTTAGCTACAGTTGCGGGGACAGCTTCAATTAACGCGCCGAAGCGCTGAATTCCCTATTAATTCCGAAGGAAACCAAAAACCTTTCAGGTGGTCGCATTATAGGGATGGGCGGAACGAGGTGTAAAGCTAATTGGCGTTCAATATTACCGTTTAACCGTCTCAACCTAAGTTTTTATTCGAAGGTATAGCAAACTGTGAAAGCGAGTAGACCGCATTTTTTGATAGCTTATTGATTTTGAGTTAGCTCAATTTTTTCGCCCGAAAACGCGTCATAGAGTGCTTTATGATGAGCTTTAGAGAAGGTGTCGTTTCGCGACTCGTAGTCCGTAATCCAGTTCAGCAGCATGGGTAGGTTGGCGTCTTGTTCCGCTTGCGTGGCATATTTGTGCGGTTCCCAGGGGCGACTCTTAGCATTGCGAATGCAATCATCTACTGACAGATTTAAGAAAATTAGTTGATCGGCCTGAGTCGAAAGTGGTTCGAGTAAGTCACTATAGCAACCCTCAATCACCCACTGATCATGACCTGCAACGGCGGCCTCAATTAAAGCGAGGGAGTCTTCAAGTGACTTTCGAGTTGGCGGTAAAGTACTCTCCCACGCGAAGTTGTCGAGGTCTAAATGAAATGAATCATGTTGCTGACTCAAGCGTTTAGCTAAGGTTGATTTCCCTGAACCTGAATTACCGAAAATTAAGACTTTCATCGCATTCCTGCTGCTAATGCTACGTTTCCTCGTGAGTTTTCAAAGCATAGCATTCGTTAATGCGGGCGTCTTGTTCTTCAAATTACGATCCTGTTGACGCTTTAAACTGTAAGTTGCATCAAGCTTTCGCTAAAATAGCCCTATATTCATCAACCTATTGTGGAGATTGCTGCTATGCCACGCGCTGCAGAACTTAAGAAAGGCCAGGTAGTTCGTTACAAGGATCAAATGTGCATCGTGCGTATCATTGATGTACAAAACCCCTCTGCTCGCGGTGCGGCCACCCTTTACAAAGTTAGATTTTCCACTATCCCAGAGGGAGCAAAGTTGGAAGATCGCTTCAAGGGGGACGATCAGCTGCCCGATGTCGATTTGATTCGCCGCGAAGTGACTTACTCCTATGACGATGGCGAATTTATGGTGTTCATGGATACTGAAGACTACAGCCAGTTTCCCGTGAGTCGAGATGCATTGGGCGATCAGGTGCTCTATATCAGTGAGGACCTTCAGGGCGCGCTAGCGCTTTTGGTAGACGGAAATGTGGTGGCTCTGGAGCTTCCTTCAACCATTGAGTTGACCGTAGTGGATACCACGCCAGTGATCAAAGGCGCCAGCGCGGCGGCGCGAACCAAGCCAGCAACCTGTAATACTGGTTTAGTGGTTCAAGTTCCGGAATATTTAGCTACAGGTGAAAAGATTCGTGTGAATGTGGACGAAGCGCGCTACATTTCGCGCGCCTAGAGGCTTAAGTAGGCTGGTAAGCTTGTCCGCTAAATCTGCCTCATCAATGTCCGCGACAGCGTATTAGCGGGGAAGTCTCTGCGAGAGAGTATTCGCTTCCTCGATCTCTGCGCGTTAATTACCACCATTTGCTTTGTTGCTGTGGTTGGTAGTTTCGCAGCTTCTCTAGCAATCCCGGGGCTGAGGAATCTTCCAGCAATAGTCCAACGTGTCTTTCATGCATGAACCCTTCCGCTGCAGCGTGGCTGAGGAATGCAAGAAGTTGACTAAAATAGCCCTGACTATTTAACACGCCAATGGCTTTACCGTGAAATTCTAGCTGCGCCCAGGTGAGCGCCTCAAACAATTCCTCAAGCGTGCCCATTCCACCCGGCAGAGCGATGAATGCATCGGCTAGGTCGGCCATCATCGCCTTGCGCTGATGCATGTCTGCTACGATATGCAGTTCGGTCAAGCCCTGATGGGCGACTTCCTTCTCTTCCAAACCTTTAGGCATCACCCCAATGACCTCTCCCCCTGCTGCCAAGCAGGCATCGGCCATAGCCCCCATGGAACCCACATTAGCACCGCCATAGACGAGGGTGATCTGTTGTTCGGCAAAGAGTCTTCCTAGCGCCGCGGCCTCGGTTAGATAACTCGGGGACACCTGGCCTGACGAACCACAATAAACACAAATTCGTTGGATCATGAGCTAGTTCCTGCAATAAGAGAGAGTTTCCGTTTACGTGATAGTTTTTTAATCGCGTACTCGCGTTTCAGGGCCGACGAATAGGAGTGGCCCGTCTCGGTCCAGACTAGCTCTTTGGGGCGATGTGCGCGAGTGTACTTGGCGCCTTTGCCAGCACAGTGGGCTTGGTATCGAGCTTCAACGTCATTGCTGACGCCGCAGTAGAGCGTGTTATCCACGGTCTCAATGAGGTAAACGGACCAATTTAGTTCGTCATTTTGCACAAAAATTGCCCTTTTTGGTGGCTCACCGCGATTTACGCTTATCATCGCAGAACGCAGTGTTACAATTAGTGGCTAGTATATAACGATCTCAACCAGTTTTTCATAAGGGCTCAAGAACACCATGGCTGAATACGTTTTTTCAATGAATCGTGTGGGCAAAATCGTTCCGCCGAAACGTCATATCCTGAAGAATATCTCTCTGTCATTTTTTCCTGGCGCCAAGATTGGCGTTTTAGGCTTAAACGGGGCGGGTAAATCTACCTTGCTTCGTATTATGGCTGGAGTAGATAAAGATTATGAGGGTGAAGCTCGGCCCATGCCGGGTATCAAGGTGGGTTACCTCGAGCAGGAACCACATCTGGACCCTGAAAAGGATGTTCGCGGTAATGTTGAAGATGGCGTTCGCGAAGCTGTTGATGCCTTAGCTGGCCTCGATCAGGTTTATGCCGACTATGCAGAGCCAGACGCCGACTTTGACGCGCTGGCTAAAAAACAGGCGCGCTTTGAGGATATTATTCAGGCGTGGGATGCGCACAATCTAGACAACCGATTTGAAGTCGCCGCAAATGCGCTACGTTTGCCTGCTTGGGATGCGGATGTCACTAATTTGTCGGGTGGTGAACGTCGTCGCGTAGCGCTATGCCGCCTGCTTATGTCGCGCCCTGATATGCTGCTACTGGATGAGCCGACTAACCACCTAGATGCCGAATCAGTAGCTTGGTTAGAACGCTTCCTCTTAGACTTTGATGGGACTGTTGTGGCCATTACTCACGATCGCTACTTCCTTGATAACTGTGCCGGCTGGATTCTTGAATTAGACCGTGGCGAAGGTATTCCCTACGAAGGGAACTACACCACTTGGTTAGAGCAAAAGGAAGCGCGTTTGGCGATGGAAGCGAAACAGGAGGCCGCTCATGCAAAAACTATGAAGCATGAATTGGAGTGGGCTCGCCAGAATCCGAAGGGTCGTAGAGCGAAGAATAAGGCTCGTTTGGCGCGCGTAGAGGAAATGAGCGGTCGTGAATTTCAGAAGCGTAATGAGACTAACGAAATCTACATTCCGCCCGGTGAGCGTTTGGGTGACAAGGTTATCGAGTTTAACAACGTTACCAAGCGTTTCGATGACAAGGTGCTCTACGAGGATCTCAGTTTCTCCATTCCGAAGGGTGCTATTGTGGGGATTGTTGGCGGTAACGGTGCCGGTAAATCTACACTATTCAAGTTGATCAACGGTCAAGAGCAACCGGACGGTGGTAATATCGAGATTGGCGAAAGCGTAAAATTGGCATTCGTTGATCAGAGCCGTGATGCGCTCGATAATGACAAAAGCGTTTGGGAAGAAGTCTCGGGCGGCTTAGACAATATCACTATTGGCAATTACACCACCTCAAGCCGTGCCTATGTGGGGCGTTTTAATTTTAAGGGAATGGACCAGCAGAAGCGCGTGGGTGATCTTTCGGGTGGTGAACGCGGTCGTCTACATTTGGCGAATATTCTCAAACAAGGTGCTAACGTACTTCTGTTGGATGAGCCAACTAACGACTTAGACGTAGAAACGCTCCGAGCATTGGAAGAGGCGTTGTTGAATTATCCGGGTTGTGCCATGGTTATCTCGCACGATCGTTGGTTCCTGGATCGTGTTGCCACTCACATCTTGGCGTTTGAAGGTGACTCAAAAGTCGTCTTTATGGAAGGTTCTTACGCGGACTACCACGAGGATTTGATTGCTCGCCATGGTCCTAACTATGAACCATCGCGCATCAAGTATACTAAGTTGAAAGACTAGTTTCGCCTAGGCGAGACTTAGACAAACTGAGTTCGAATACCAAGCTGCTCAGCAGCAAAGATGAAAAAGGCGACTGAACTCTCAGTCGCCTTTTTTAGTTTTACCTTAGAAAACGGAGCATTGGGAAGCTCTAGAATGAAGTTATTGCTCCAAAATCTACTGAAAAGGAGTTAGCGCCCAAGAATGCTTCGCGCTACCACTTCTTTCATGATCTCAGAACTTCCTGCATAGATAGTTTGTACTCGCGCGTCACGGTAGAAACGAGAGATTTCGTATTCGTCCGTGTAGCCATAACCACCGTGAAGCTGTAGGCAGGTATCTACCATTTTCAGTTCCATTTCAGTCGACGCCAATTTGATCATCGCACCGTCATCAACGGTCATTTGATCTTCAGCGAACTTGGCTTTTAATTTTTCGTAGAGAGCGCGGCTCATCTCGAGTTCCGTCTTCAGCTCAGCGAGCTTGAAGCGGGTATTCTGGAACTGAGCTATGCTCTGGCCGAATGCTTTGCGGTCCGTGACGTATTCACAGGTCATATCAAGCGCGCCCTGAGCGTGGCCGATAGCTTGAATTGCACAGCCCAAACGTTCACGAGGCAGTTCCTGCATAAGGTACATGAAGCCCTTGCCTTCTTCACCCAGCAAACATTCTGCTGGCACCATGACATCTTCGAAGAAGAGTTCGGCAGTATCACTGCTGTGCTGGCCCATTTTCTCTAGTCTTTTACCCTTGTAAAACCCTGGTAGCGAGGTGTCAACTAAGAACAGTGAAATGCCTTTCGCCCCTGCGGCGGGATCAGTCTTGGCACAGACAATGACCATATCGGCGTGGATGCCATTAGTGATAAAGATTTTTGAGCCATTAAGGCGGTAGTGGTCGCCCTCGCGAATGGCAGTGCTACGCATACCCGCCACGTCGCTACCTGCACCAGGTTCGGTCATCCCCAGAGCCGTAACGATGTCGCCACTCGCCATCCCTGGGATCCAGCGTGCACGTTGCGCATCGTTGCCAATATTCATGACATAAGGCGCGACGATATTCGCATGGATGTTGTAACCCGTAGCTAGGCTAAAATAACCACAGCGTGATAGCTCCTCCATAATCATTAGCGCTACATCAACGCTGGTTTCCGAGCCGCCGAATTCTTCCGGCATATCTACTAGCAATAACCCCGCTTCGCCCATCGTGCGCCAAAAATCGCGTGGCATGCTGTGGTCGTGTTCCCACTGCTCGTAGTGTGGCGCCACTTCCTGTTCGAAAAAGCGCAGAACCATATCTTTAAAAAGTGTAATTTCTTCTGACATATTGCCCCCGTTGTGCTGTGTTATACGCACGTATATGGGGCTTAGATTAGCTTAGCTAAGGGTTTTAGTCTGTAACGATTTGTGGCTGATGAGTCACGTACGCGACTGCGCTATTGGCAGTCGCGTACGTTGAGGCGATTACTGATTCGGATATTCAATAATGAGCCGGTAGAACAGCTCGACGCCGGTTTTCATCGCGCCATCTTCAACGACAAAGTAGGGCGTATGGTGGGCGGGTGCATCTTCGGGGGCTGTATCAGGATTGCGGCCGCCGAGGAAAAAGTAGACGCCAGGAACCTTTTCCTGGAAGAAGCTGAAGTCTTCGGCACCCGTGACGGCATTTCGCTCAAATACCTTATCATCGCCTGCCGTTCGGCGTGCGATAGGCAGTACGGAGCGGGTTAGCTCTGGATCATTAAAGGTCACCGGGTAATTACTACTATAGGGCAGGATTAGCTCAATATCAGTGCGCGTTGCCATGGCGACACCGGCAACTTTACGATGCATAGCAGCCCAAATTTGATCGCGCATATCCGGATCAAGGGTTCGAATTGTGCCAAGCATTTCCACCTCTTCGGGGATAATGTTGCTGCGAACGCCGCCGTGAATAGCGCCAACGGTGACTACCGCGCCGGCGTTAATGAGTTCGGCCTCTCGACTCACGATGGTTTGTAACTGGTTAATGAGCTGGGCCGAGGCGACAATCGGATCAATACCGCCCCAAGGGTAGGCACCGTGGACCTGTTGGCCCTTAACGATGATTTTGAAATCTTGCACTGATGCCATAATGCCGCGCTCGCGGTAACCAATAGCACCCATCAATTCGCCCGAGCTGATGTGAATCCCAAAGACGCTATCAATATTATGACGATCGAGCACGCCTTCCTTGACCATTAGTTCAGCGCCGCCCTCTTCACCGCGAGGAGCGCCCTCTTCAGCGGGTTGAAAAAGGAAGATAACCTTGCCCGTGAAGGCGTCTGTATTGGCGGCCAGTAATTCTGCCGCACCCATTAGCATCGCGACGTGGGTGTCATGGCCGCAGGCATGCATCACCGGAACGGCTTCACCGTTGTACTCCCCCATAGCGGTTGAGGCAAAGTCTAAACCCGTTTGCTCTAACACAGGGAGTGCATCCATATCAGCGCGCAGGCCAATAACCGGGCCCGGCTTGCCGGAATCCAGAATTCCTACAACACCGGTATGTGCAACGCCCGTTTCTACTTCGATGCCAAGAGATTCTAAGTGCTCGGTAATGTAGATGGCGGTCTGAAATTCGCGGTTAGAAAGCTCTGGGTTTTGATGGAGGTGGTGTCGCCATTCAATAACCTGCGGTTCAATGCTGGCCACTTGTTCTTTAATGTTGTCGGCAGAGGCCATTGGGCTTAGCGCTACGAGACTAAGCGCGAGCGTTAGGAGTGGCTTCATTATAATGTTCCTTTTATGTCTTGGTAAGCACTACATTACGTTCAGATTTGAGGGCTGTAAACCGTGGCGAACCTTATTTAAGACCATTATGAGTGGAGTCCATTATCGTTAGTAGGTAAGGTAGTCATTATAAAGGCGCAGCTTAGGTCATGATTAAGCTGACTAAACATCGAAAACTAAATAGAACAGGCCTTGGAATACGTGACCTGTTTCAAATTTAGTCAATAAAATGTCTACTAACCGCACAAGCTAGCTAGAATAATCTGGCGCTAGCTCAGCCGGTGACGATAATAAGAGCTAACAAACAAGAGTTTGATTGAGATGAAGAGACACGCGAAAGGTTTTACACTTATCGAGTTGATGATAGTGATATTGATTATAGGTATCTTGGCGGCGATCGCGATACCTCAATACGATGATTATGTAACTCGCGCAAATCGCACGGCCGCTCAACAGTACATGTTAGAGCTGGCTTCGGCGGAGCAACAATACCTTTTGGATAGTCGAAGCTATACCGCAACCATTGCTAATCTAGGCGTTACGGAACCATCATCGGTTAGCGGAGTCTATACGGTAACTATTGCCGTCAGCTCGGCTCCACCAGGCTTCGTCATAACCGCCACGCCCGTTGCTGGTTCAACGCAAGCTGGTGATGGCGATCTCACTCTTAATCAGCTTGGCGTTAAAACTCCAACGGCAAAGTGGTAGGTGTACCCATGACCTCTTATCGTGGTTTTACTTTGGTAGAATTGCTCATAATCCTCGTAATTATAGGGATAGTAGCATCTATCGCGTTGCCTAATTTTCAATCATGGGCAGCTCAATCACAGCAGCGTACCGTAGCGCTACAACTTCAGAGCGGTATTTCTATAGCTCGCCAAGAGGCGGTTAAACGCAGAGCAAATGTTTGGATTAAGCCTAATGGGAGCGCGAGCTCCGACTGGGGAAAAGGCTTCTTTGTGGCAACGAGCGATTCTACCAGCTACGCGGACTGCAGTGCAGCCACTGCCGCAGCAAGCTGTCTCTTTGTAAGTGAAGCATTCAGCAATGTGACTATCACCGCTTCGGTCACAGAAGTTGTCTATGGACGTGATGGAAGAAGTGACGTTGCGAGTGACGCGAGCGCGACTAATGATAGTTTTAAAATTTGTTCTACGAGCGCAAGCGGTTTGAACTCAAGTCACGTTGCCTTGAAGTTGTCGGGTGGTGTCGAGTTAAGTACAGGAGACTCTTGCACATGAGAAATGTACGGGGCTTTAGCTTAATTGAATTTGTCGTGGCACTTTTTGTTACCGCAGTTGCTATTTTTGGCTTCGTAGCCCTTCAGGGGAGAAGTCAGTTAGCAGCTCTTGAGGTATTGCAACGTGACGAGGCACTTCGATTGGCGCAGAACATGGCCGAGTATATTCAAGGTAACGCCGAGGTGGCTGGATGTTACGCGTTTTCATCAAATGGGACCGCATATGTCGGAACAGGCTATAGCGGAACCATCACTTGCGGCGCCTTTGGAACCATTTCAAGTCGAGCTCAGCCGGAACGAGATTTGGTAAGTTGGAGTAACGCTTTAAAGGGTCAGTTGGAGCTAGATGGTACGACAGCAGTGGGAAGTTTAGTTGATGCTCGCGGTTGTGTTTATGGCCCATCAGAGACCTACGACGCGAGTGGGAACTTAGTCTCATCTACTGATTTTTATGAAATTGTTGTGGCTTACCAAGGTGCTTCGGCAACCATCGTCCCAAGTGCAACTTGCGGTGATGGTTTATACGGCACGGATACCTTTCGTCGAGCAGTTCGCCTCTATGTGCGCCTTGCGGAGTTAGATGGATGAAAATAAAACAGTTAGGTCTGACCTTAGTGGAAGTGTTAATCACCTTGGCATTGGGTGCTATCTTGATGACCACCGTGGTATCTGTCTATATCTCAGGGTTGAGTACTAACGCGCAACTCAGAGAAAGTTCTCGATTACTGGAAGATAGTGTATTTGTAACGTCTCAGTTTACTGAAGAGTTTGAAATGGCGGGCTATTTCGCTCGTTTGGATGACTATATGGCGGCGACTCCTGCTGCTGTGCCGGACGTGTGTAGTAGTAGTTGGGTTGCATCAGTGGCGACTTTAGAGCAGAAAATGGCCGTCCCAATTTCCGGCTATAACGATGTCGCAAGTGGTTTTTCCTGTCAGGGTGTCACTGTTTTAGCTGGTACCGATGTCGTTGTCGTCGCACGCCGCTCAACCGAAGATGCTGTGACTTTGGATTCCAATACCTTCTATCTTCAGGCTAGTCCCATCAACTATGTGCTAGATAGTGGGGCCAATGCTAGCAACTTCGACCTAAACGATTATGCCACGGGCTCTCCGTTGGCTTTAGGTGCCTTCTTGGTGAATATCTACCTTGTTGACGCCAGCGACTCAATACTTAAACGTTTACGGCTTGAAGGTGCAAACTTTGTCCTTGAGCCGCTAGTAGAAAATATTGAGGCCTTCGAAGTTGACTACGGGGTAGATCGCTCTAACGACGGGGCCCCCAGTGATACCTCGGTCGGTGCGGATGATGCATATGTCTCAATATTAGCAACGGTGGCCGACTGGCAAGATGTCACCGCCATCCAGGCTTATGTGTTACTGCGTTCAGAGGAGGCTGTTGCAAAGCAAACGGACACCCGGCGCTACTTCATGGGCAAGGCCGGTTATTTCGGACCCTATTCTGATCAGTTTAAGCGCCGCTTAGTGGTTGGTAACGTTAAATTAACGAATATTGCAATGAGGCGACAATGAATAATCAACGTGGCGCGGTGTTAATTACTGCACTCGTAATTGTAGTGCTGTTGGCGTTTCTTTCCGTTTCGCTCTTATATCGGACAACGACTTCCGCACAGCTAATTACTGCTCACCAGGATCGACTCAGTACTGAGCAGGTTGCGCGTAATGTGATTGAGTACGTGTTAAGTGATGTCGATAATTTGGTCAATTCAGCGTCGACCACGTTAACCATCCCGGCGGAGTTAACGGCGGGTTATACCGTAACGGTTGGTACTCCGGTATGCGTTCATGCACAAGCCGCCGCAGGTTATTCATTGACGCAGAGCATTGTCCCAGAAACGGTTTATTGGGAAGTGGATGTATCGGTGGTAGATACTATTACATCGGCCGTATCAGGTTATCGCCAAGTGGTAAAATTTAACTTCACAGCGGGCAGTTGTACCTAGGAGTATTTCATGAAAATTAAGCGACTATCAGTCACAATATCTCAACTAACCGCTGCGGTTGGTTTAGCCGTAGCTGGCTCTTCTGCTGCCCATGATACCGATATTTTCTTGGCAGGTGCTGGTGCAGCCGGTGTGCCCAATGTCTTATTCGTGATTGATAATTCGGCGAACTGGAATGCCTCGATGGGAGACGAATCCAACGGAGTGGCCACCCGGACACCAACGAAGAACATGCTCATACATGATGCGTTGTTTAACATGGTAACGTGTTTAGCTGTTCCTGACGATGGTGTCGCTTCCGGAGCAGTGACTGATCCAAACTGCCCCGCAGATTCTAATGACTCTACCTATGCGATGAATTTAGGCTTAATGCTCTATTCAGATTCTAACTCACCGCGTGGCGGTAAGGTTATGCGTGCGGTCGAAGAATTTACTGCGTCACAAAGAATAGAATGGCAGGACTATTTGGTTCGTAAAGAGGCTGACAGTAAAACCGGTAGTCAGCTGGCTATCAGTGATTTATTTTATCTGAATTCGAGCGGTAATGATAATGACTACCTGTTGGATAAGACCAATAACGCCCCTTACGGGATGGCTCTCCATGAAGCCTATCGCTACTACATGGGGTTGTCAGCGTATTCGGGTTTAGAGGATGGTAATCATGATACTGCTGCCGTAGATGGTAGCGGCAATTATATCTCACCGGTGGCCGCCGGTGACTGCGGTAACAGCTATGTTGTGTTAATTGGCAACGGCTCCCCCGATTCAGGGGAGAACACAAGTGCCGAGCTCGCTTTGGCTAGCGCTGGCGGTGATACCTCTATCATTGATTTAGATAACAATAAGTATGAGTCTAGCTGGGCTGATGAGTGGTCTAGATATTTGGCGAATATCGATACGGATGCCACGCAAGACGGAAATCAGAACGTCGAAACCTTTGTTATCGATGTCTACAACCCGGACGCAAAGGGTCAAGACCCAACAACTGCCGATGAGCGAGGTTTTCTTGAAAGTGTTGGGCAGGCTGGATATTACACAGCCGAAAACGCCAACGAGCTGACTGAGGCCATTAAAGATATTCTCAACGAGATCTTGGCGATTAACACGGCCTTTGCGGCGACGGCGCTGCCGGTTTCGGTAAACGTTCGTGGCACAAACTTGAATCAGGTCTACATTGGGGTTTTTCGTCCTGATACCTACAACCGGCCTCTATGGCCGGGTAATCTCAAGATGTATACCTTGGGCGTTGATCCAAACACTAACGAAGTTCAACTCGAGGACAAGAACGGCCTAGCAGCGGAGAATACTGCATCTGGGTTTATTAATGCCACAGCTAATAGCTTTTGGAGTGTTGATTCAACTTATTGGGATTATGATCCTCGCGGGACTATACCGTCTGGTTCTGATGCCCCGGATGGAGAGGTTGTTGAAAAGGGCGGAGTGGCGCAACGTATCCGTAGCGCTTCCGCTGCAGTGAGAGATTTAGTGACCTTTACGAGTGATACCAGCGGTACTCTAGGCACCGCACTCAGTGCTGAAATTGATGCGTCACTCTATAGTTGGCTGTCGGGCAACGATGTTTATGATGAAAATGATAATGGCTCAAATTCTGACATGCGCCCATACGTCCACGGTGATGTAATCCACTCGCAGCCGGCAATTGTAAACTTCAACAGCTATGGCAATGATGACACTATCGTGGTGTTTTACGGTTCAAATGATGGACTTTTCAGAGCTGCTCAGGGTGGTCCTGGAAACGATGCGGGGGATCATCGAGGCAACGAACTTTGGGGATTAACCTTGCCTGAGCATTTAGGTGAACTTGCTCAGCTTAAATACGACGCGAGTGACGCTGCCGCAGAAGAAGGACATGTTACGTCTTCGTTCGGAAAGATTGGTGCCGATAAGCCCTATTTCGTAGATGGTGGCATTGGGGTATATACCAATGATGCCCAAGTCAGCGGTGAATCAGGTTTCGGCTCATTGGGAAATATTGGCGATACGGTTAACCTATATTTAGGCATGCGACGAGGCGGAAGATTCTTGTACGCGCTTGACGTTAATAACCCAGACTCCCCTCGACTACTCTGGAAACGTTCTTACGATGACCGCTCCGTAACTAAGGATGACGGTTTTAGCGAGCTAGGCGAAACCTGGTCGAAACCCATTCCAGCAGTTGTGACTAATCGTATTACCGATGCGAGTGTTACCGCCGGCTATCGTGAAGAGGAAAAACTCCTGATCTTCTTCGGAGCGGGTTATGAATCTGCGGTTGATGACAGTGGCGTCAGTCGCAACGATGATAACCCAGGCTACAGCATGGGAGCGGGAATTTATGCATTAGACGCTCTGACAGGAGAAATCGTGGCATTTATAGGCAGCAATGAGCCTGCTGATTTCCCTGCTTCGGCCACCTTTATTCAACACAACCATATGAAATGGAGTATTCCATCGGATCTAACGATCATTGACCGTGATCGCAACGGCTCGGCTGATAGGATTTATGTAGGCGATACGGGTGGTCATGTTTGGCGAGTGAATCTAGCAGATTTAATTGATGGAGGAGTTAGCCAAGGTGTAGGCAGTACTACGCCTTGGGAAGTCAGTGTATTAGGCACGGTAGGGCACGATCAGAAGTTTCTATATCCACCAGATGTTGTGGATGCAGTGGATGATCCTAATGCCGCGAATCCATTGCAGATGGGCTACGATTCAGTATTAATTGGCTCAGGGGACCGAGAGGACCCGTTCGACACTAGCGCTACTTACTCGTTCTACATGTTCGAAGATTCAGATGAGTCTCCATCCAGCCCAGGAGGCGGTTCAGGGGCGATTCCAAATCAAACTGGTGACGACACGTCCTTCGATGGGGCGATCTTTAAGTCGGATTTATCAGATATTACCTCGACAGCCTCAACCGTGAATGAATCGATGGAGGGCTGGTATTTCGATATGGCTGCCGGAGAAAAAGTGATTAGTAATGCTGTTACGCTGTCAGGGGTCACTTACTTTAACACCCATGAGCCAGCTGGAGCCGGTTCCTGTGATTCGCTTGGTACTGCACGTTCTTACGCAGTTCGCATCTCTGATGGTAACGGAGTGAGCAATAACGACTTCATTCCCGGCAATGACCGTTTTGAGTATGTCCCAGGTGGCGGACTCCTACCATCGCCCGTACCCGGTATTGTGGAAATTGACGGTAACCTTGAGCAGGTTGTAATCTCGGGTACCCACGTTACCACGCCAACAGCGACGGAATTAAGTCGTCGATATCGCGTTTCTAGAGGGAATCTAAACGCCTCGGATTAATAGTAGTAGTGCCTAGTGACTGGTGAGTTATACGGATATGACTTGCAAGTCACGGCTATAAACGTAGAATGTGACTGCCCAGTTTTGCTGGGCATCTTTTTGTATTATGACTTTCCGAGAATCGTTTTATGTTGGTTACACCTTTTTTCCAGTCATCTAATGGCGTATTAAGCTTCACCCGTGAGCAAGGAAGTGAATTTGCTAAAGACATAGCGAATGATTTCAATCCTATTCATGATGTTGATGCTAAGCGTTTTTGCATTCCTGGGGATCTACTGTTTTCGGTATTGCTGTCCCAAGTGGGTATTTGTCGCGAGCTTGATGTGAATTTCGCAGGTATGGTCACTGATCAAACACGCCTAACGGTGGCGACTGAGTGTGTCCGAAAATCATCCTTAGTAGATGAAAATGGTAAACCCTGTTTGAATATAGAACACTCAAATGACGGCTTGACCAGCCCTAAGCTGATTGACCAGCTTACTGCAGCATATGTCGCTTTTTCCGGTGAGAGCTTTCCGCATATTCTCGTGCCACTTATGGCTGAGCATCAGGTGATGATTAATCCTGATCGCCCCATCGTGATGTATACTGACATGAAGATTCGCTTTGACGATCTGAACTTTAATTCACTCGCTCTTCGCATGAGTGGCTCTGAATTAGACGTAATGGGCAAGCGTGGCAATGTGCGCTTGAAATTTGAATTTGTTGACGGTCAACGAGTAGTCGGTCGTGGCGAAAAACAGATGGTGTTAAGCGGTCTAAGAGCTTATGAACAAACGAGTATTGATGAACTAGTCGCAGATTATAGTCAGCGCAAAAATCGACTCGTAGCTGCTTAGAACGCTGCAAAACTCAACATCTCCCACTTTGGCAGGCGCAGCGGTTTCCTTTCGTTGAGTCTGTCTCAGCTTCGTTAGCAACACTTCTTACCAATCGAAAGCGCTAATTATCCCTCCTAATATTCGCCGGGGGATCGTGGCCACTAACGTGACGCCAAGTCCTCGAGCAGCGGGAGCTAAGTTGCGCTTTGCAGAGCTTTAATTTCTGATCCTAAACTCACATCTCCAATCTCAGGCTTTTTTTCTTCCTGCAAAAACCTCTCGACCGAGACCTCTGAGCAACTTGCGCAGAGGGCGTTTGAATAGACTATTCACAGGATTATTCAATTCATGGCATATCTCAAGCTAAAATGGCCCTAAAAATCATTTTACATGGTTTAATAATGAAACTTACTGAATGAATTAGAAATAAATATGCGATAAATTCGCGCTATTCTATATTTAATATCCAAATAAACCAATCTATAAGAATAAAGGAAGTTTTAATGGCGATATCTATACAGGAACGCGTGTCTCAGGTTTCGGGCTTTATCCCAAACCAAGTTCCACAGCTCATTGATGGTAGTTGGGCAAAGTCAGCGGCACTTGTTTCGATTCCAGTGACGAATCCGGCCACTCAGGAAGTGTTGACCTCAACCCCCTGTGCAACCCATGACGAGATGACGGCGGCGGTAACTTCAGCTCAGCAGGCTTTTGAATCCTGGAAGGATGTACCCGTCCCACAGCGTGCCCGTATGATGTTGAAATACCAAGCGCTATTAAAAGAACACCATGATGAGCTCGCTACCTTACTAGCGATGGAAACCGGTAAAACCTTTGAGGATGCTAAGGGAGATGTTTGGCGCGGCATTGAAGTGGCGGAACATGCCTGCAATATTAGCTCATTGATGATGGGTGAGACCGTGGGTAATGTCGCCCGCAACATTGACTGCTCGTCTTGGATTCAACCTATGGGTGTGTTTGCCGGTATTACGCCATTTAACTTCCCGGCAATGATCCCGCTATGGATGTTCCCGATGGCTATCGCCTGTGGTAACACCTTCATTTTGAAGCCGTCCGAGCAGGATCCGCTAACCCCTAACCGTCTGGCGGAATTATTCCTCGAGGCGGGCTTCCCCAAGGATGTTCTTCAGGTGGTTCACGGTGCTAAGGAGCAGGTAGATTTCCTGCTTCATCATCCTGATATTGTTGGGGTGTCTTTCGTCGGCTCGGTACCAGTCGGTCAGCATGTCTATCGGACTGCTACTGATAACCTGAAACGCTGCCAAGCCTTTGCGGGCGCGAAGAATCATATGGTCGTGATGCCGGATGCGGATAAACAACAGGTGATTAACGCGCTCAAGGGAGCGGCTTGCGGCGCGGCAGGGCAGCGCTGTATGGCAATTTCGGTGGCGGTTTTGGTTGGCGAGGCGGCTAACTGGGCGGATGATATTGCCGCGGAGCTGGCGACATTAAAGCCGGGTCCATTTACCGATGAAAATGCCGATTTCGGCCCGCTCATTTCTCCGCAAGCACGAGACCGAGTAGCCAGCATTATCGACCAGGCTAAGGCTGACGGTGCTACTTGCTTGGTAGACGGAACGAAAGTTGAAGTAGCAGGCTATCCTGAGGGTAACTGGGTGGGTTCCACTGTCTTTGCCAATGTGACCCCGGATATGGCGGTATATCAGCAGGAGATCTTTGGCCCAGTCCTTTGCTTAGTCGAGGCGAAAGATCTCAATGAGGCAGTGGCGATGATCAACGGTAATCCGTTTGGTAATGGTACTTCTATCTTTACTGCCAGCGGCTATGCAGCGCGTGACTTCCAGCATCGTATTAAAGTTGGTCAAGTGGGCGTAAACGTGCCGATTCCGGTGCCATTGCCATTCTTTTCGTTTACAGGTTGGCGAGGTTCGTTCTATGGTGATCAACACGCCTATGGCAAACAGGCCGTTAGATTCTATACCGAAACCAAGACAGTAACCTCTCGCTGGTTTGAGGCCGGTGAACATATTGACGCAAATATGACGATTGCACTGAAGTAAGGAGGAATCATGGATTTTAGCTTATCAGATGACCAGCGCGCATTTATGGAGTTGGCGAATAACTTCGCTAATGACGAACTGGCGCCCTTCGCGGCAGAGTGGGATCGCGATTCTCACTTTCCGGTAGAAACTATTCGCAAAGCAGCGGCGTTAGGCTTTTGTGGTCTGTACGCGCCGGAGGATATAGGTGGCTTAGCACTGTCCCGCCTTGATTCGCACCTTATCTTCGAACAGCTTTCTAAGGGTTGTACTGCCACCACGGCCTATCTAACGATTCACAACATGGCTGCTTGGATGTTGGGAACCTGGGGTACGGATCTCGTCAAGACAACCTACGGGGAAGCGATGACGCAAGGTGAGCTATTGGGTTCCTATTGTTTGACTGAACCGGGGGCCGGGAGTGATGCGGCTTCACTTCGTACTAAAGCCGAAAAAGTGGCCGGTGGCTACCAACTCTCAGGCGCCAAGGTATTTATCTCGGGGGCAGGCAGTACTGACGTGTTAATTGTCATGGCGCGAACGGGCGATAAAGGTGCGGGCGGTGTGAGCGCCTTTGTAGTGCCAGCTCGAAGCGAAGGAATCAGCTACGGCAAAAAAGAAGAGAAAATGGGGTGGAATTGCCAGCCCACCCGAATGATTACTTTTGACCAGGTGTTTGTGCCAGCCGATCACCTTTTGGGTAACGAAGGTGATGGTTTTAAGTTCGCTATGAAGGGCTTAGATGGCGGGCGAATTAACATTGCGACCTGTTCACTCGGTACCGCTCAGGCGGCATTGGAAATAAGTCAGCAATATCTCCAGGAGCGTGAACAGTTTGGCAAGCCGATTGCTGCCAATCAGGCGTTACAATTTCGTCTAGCCGATATGGCCACGGAGTTACTCGCCGCCAGACAACTGGTACGCTACGCTGCGGCTAAGCTTGATGCAGGCGACGCAAATGCCGCTATGCACTGCGCCATGGCGAAGCGGTTCGCAACCGATGTGGGCTTTGAAGTGTGTAATCAGGCGCTTCAGCTTCACGGCGGTTATGGCTATATTAAAGAATACCCGTTAGAGCGCATGGTTCGTGATACGCGGGTGCATCAGATTTTAGAAGGCACTAACGAGGTGATGCGTGTCATTGTCTCGCGTCGCCTATTTATGGATCAAGTCTGTGAGGGACTTCAGCTATGAGTGGAATCACCCTAGAAAAGCGCGGTTCAACCGCACTACTTACCATTACTAATCCGCCGGCAAATACCTGGACCGAGACCAGTTTGAATTTGCTGGCTGAGTTAGTTGAGGGGTTAAATAATGATCGCGACATCTATGCCTTAGTACTAACAGGTGAGGGCGAAAAATTCTTCTCGGCCGGGGCCGACCTTAATATGTTCGCATCCGGGGATAAAGGGATCGCCGCAACACTCGCAACGTGTTTCGGCAGAGCCTTCACGGCCTTGGCAAATTTCCGCGGTGTATCCATTGCGGCAATCAATGGCTACGCCATGGGCGGTGGTCTCGAGGCAGCGATGGCCTGCGATATTCGTATTGCTGAAGCACAGGCTCAGCTTGCTTTGCCTGAAGCTAAAGTTGGCCTTTTACCTTGCGGACTAGGCACGCAAACACTGACCCGGATTGTGGGCGAGGCTTGGGCCAAACGTATGATTCTCTGTGGTGAACGGCTCAAGGCGGACAAGGCACTTGAAATCGGCTTGGTTGAAGAGGTTGTCGCCCAGGGCGCGGCGCTAGAGACCGCGTTGAACCTCGCGGATCAAGTTGCGAATCAAAGTCCCACTTCAGTTGCCGCAAGTAAAGCCCTAATTCAGGCTACGCGACATACTTCAATGCGCGATGCCCTCTACCAAGAGCGCGAAGCCTTCGTAGAGCTTTTTGATTCGGCCGATACCACGGAGGGGGTTAACGCATTCCTTGAAAAACGCGCACCTCAGTGGACCAATAGTTAACGCAAGGGTATTCAAAGCATGAAAGTATTGTTTATTGGTATTGGTAACATGGGCCTTCCCATGGCGATTAACCTGCACAAATCTGGGCAGCAGGTCGTAGCGGTGGATATGAGTAAGGAGTTACTGGAGAGCGCAGCTAATCAGGGGCTAGAGACGGCGTCGTCGGCGCTTGCGGCGTTGGATGGTTGCGATGCCATTATTACCATGTTGCCCAGCGACGCCGCTGTACAATCAGTTTATCTAGATTCAGGTTTGCTGGAGTCGCTGGCCAAGGACACGCTTGTCATCGATTGCTCAACCATTAGCGCGGAGGCGGCGAAAAATCTTCATAGTGCCGGCGATGCACTCGGTGTCAGCGTGGTAGATGCGCCGGTTTCTGGAGGCACTGCAGGAGCGAAAGCGGGTACGTTGAGTTTTATTTGTGGCGGTAATGAGGATGCGCTTAAGCGTGCAACACCTCTGCTTCAAGTGATGGGAGCTAACGTGTTTCACGCTGGAGCCGCTGGCGCTGGTCAAATTGCTAAGATCGCCAATAACATGTTACTGGCAGTCCTGATGACAGGGACCTCTGAGGCGCTAAGTTTTGGCGTGGACAATGGCTTAGATCCGGCAGTGCTTTCTGAAATTATGAAGGCTAGTTCAGGTAATAGCTGGGTATTAGAGAAATACAATCCGTGGCCGGGAGTCATGGATGGTGTGCCTGCAGCAAACGGTTATCAAGGGGGCTTTGGTACTGCGCTAATGCAAAAGGATCTAGGATTGGCATTGGCTTTGGCTGAGCAGTCGAATTCCACTACGCCAATGGGGCAAAGAGCCCAAGACGTGTATGCGGAGTTTGTTGCTGAAAACGAAACGGCCATGTCGGATGATTTTTCAGGAATAGTGCGCCATTTTAGCGGTAGAGCTGCTTCGTCAGAAGACTAGATAATTATTGGCCGAGTTGAACAAGTAGCCACTGAGTTACGGGGTGGTCAATCTTGTTCAACCGCTGCTCATACTGACTGCGCCAATCGGGCTGCTTCGCTGCCGCCCATAGCAAACCAAGCCATAAGCTGAGCTCGTACGCGGATGCTAAAGCCTGGTGTTCAGTCTCATTAAATTCCCTCTCAATCGCCGTTAAATACGCTTTCGCGAAGTCGTTTAGGCTTTCCTTCGGGTCAACAAAAGTCATCCAGGCGCTACAGACGTCGAAGTAGGGGTGATTGATCCCGCTGTATTCAAAGTCGATAAGCCATAGCTGACTTCCATCGTTGATGAGGTTGCCAGCAACTAGGTCGTTATGACAAAGTCCCGTGTTTAATTGGCTTAGTTCAAGCGTGGCCAAGAGCTGTTGGAAATGCGGTAAGAAGTCGCTGACAGGGATTGCTAACTCGTCTAAATAAAACCTGATGCCTTGTAGTATATCAATCTGCGGGCAGCTATCCGGTGCGGGCGAAGTATGAAGCGTCACCAGCAACGGCACGAGTTGTGCCGACGACGGTGCCCCATCTGCATCAATCCACTTGGAAATACAGAATTGATGGACACTATCCCAATGCAATAATTCTGGGGCAATGCTCTGCTGGTGTAGGGTTAACCAAATTTCCCGCTCCACCGAACGCGGGGTAGCCGCATCACGCACGGGTGACATCCGTCGGACGGCCAGAGACTGACGCCCCGAACGAACCTTAGCAACGTTATTGGCAGTGCCACTCAGAGTGAACGCTACGATGCAGTTCGCCAGCGAGGGGTGCAGTGCCCTAAGCGTTTGCTGCAGAGATGTGTCGGTCATCGTCCTGTTTCCAACTATACCAACCCACAACCGCCATGACGGTATAGATCATCATAAGAATACTAGTGATATAGAGCCCCTTGGCCTGGTAGAGTGCAATACTGGCAAGGTTAATCACTATCCAATAGAGCCAATTAGCGCGAATCTTCTGGGTTAACATCCACGTAGCAAATACCGCAAAGGTTGTGGTGGCCGAATCGAAGTAAGCTAAGTCGGCACCAAGCCAGCGCTCAGCGGTATAGCCCCATGCTAGCGCTATAATTGTGCAAACTAAGATGGCGACCCCATGCCAGTTGAGCGAGCGCTGCTCCGAGACGAAGCTGAGGTCCTCTTCACTGCGCCAATTCCACCATCCCCAAGCAGCCATCACCAAATAATAGCCGTTTAACAGCGACTCAGAGACCAGCGATACATGCCAAAATAGCGCCGTGTAAATGGCCGTTGAGATCGCTGCGGCGGGCCAGCACCACTGATTCTTTCGCGCTGCCAATATCACATAGGCTATCGCCAAAATAAGGGCGACAATCTCCGCCCCCTGCATCATGCCAAACTGCTGACTGAGTTCTTCAAGCAAGTGCCTGTCCTCGAATTTAGTGACTGTTGATTGTACGAGTCATTCAATACTCAGGTAAAGCCTAGGATCACTAGCTACGAATTTCATAGCAGGGAATATAGTCGCCCGCTATCTTCATACGGCCCTCGGAAACCATACTCTGTAACAATTCATCAATAGTGTCCATTAGCGCTTGGTCGCCACTGAGTTGGAATGGGCCGTGATCTCGTACCGCACGAATTCCAGCCTCTTTGATATTACCCGAGACGACGCCGGAAAATACTCGGCGTAGCTCAACGGCGAGTTCGTAGGGCTCGCGACTCAGGTGTAAATCTAACTGTGCCATGGAGTCGTGGGTGGCAATGAATGGAGTTTGCAAGTCCTCTGGAATATGCAGGCCCCAATTGTAGGAGAAGCTGTCGTTTTGCTCACACCGGTAATCCATCACCTGCGTTACTGCTTCACGCATCTCGCGAGCGATGGCTTCAGGGTCACCCACAATCAGCCGATAGTGCTGGGCAATATCCTCTCCGAGCGCCTTGCGAAGAAAAATATCCATGGCATCAAAGTAGCCACGACTTGACTCACCGGCGGCAAAGATCAGTGGGAGGTGTAATGCTTTATTTTTCGGGTGTAGCTTGAGTGCCAGCGCATAAAGAATTTCCTCTGCGGTTCCCGGTCCTCCCGGGAAAACAATCAAACCGTGGCCTACTCGAACAAAAGCCTCGAGGCGCTTCTCGATGTCCGGCATGATCACGAGTTCATTCACGATCGCATTCGGTGGTTCTGCCGCAATAATTGAGTTTTCAGTTAAGCCAATATAGCGTCGAGGTTCATGTTGCTGCTTGGCATGGCCAATTGCCGCTCCCTTCATGGGCGCTTTCATCGCGCCGGGCCCACAGCCGGTGATAATCCCAAGATCGCGCAGCCCCAGTTGGTAGCCTACTCGCTTACAGAACTTATATTCCTCGGTGCCAATCGAGTGACCGCCCCAGCAAACAACAAGTCCATCTTGCATTCCAGTGCGAAGCACCCCAGCGTTACGAACGACTCGGTAAACGCCGTCGCTCAATAGTTCGCCCATATTGTCTGCGCGTTCTTCGAGATCAAATTGGTGGCGTACATAGAGGACATCCCGCAACACGGAAAACAGCAACTTCCTTACGCCGTGGATCATTTTGCCGTCCACGAAGGCATCCCCTGGTGCATTGATGAGATGGAGGCGAATCCCTCGATCTTGGCGAACGAAGTGGATCTCAAAGTCCGCAAACTCTGCCATAAGATCCTCGACGGAATCCGTTTGCGCACCGGCGTTAAGCACCGCAAGGGCGCACTGGCGAAACAGGGTATAGATAGGATGGTCGAATTTCGTTTTAGTTAGCTCGTCGACCTCCATAGCAGAGAGATGTTCCAGTGTGCCCTCTGGGCTGACAATGGTGGAGGGTATTTTTTTTGTGGTCATATTCACTCCTACTTTGTTCATTTAATTTCTTCAGTTTAGACTAACGCCAACCTTCACTATACGTAGACTATGTGATAGTTTGTTTACGATACGAAACACGAGGAAACATTATGTTTAAAAAGTCCATGTCTATCGCCGACTTCGATCCTGATCTCTTTGCCTCAATGGAGTCAGAGCGTGAGCGTCAAGAACATCACATTGAATTGATCGCGTCGGAAAACTACACCAGTCCACGTGTAATGGAAGCTCAGGGTTCTGTGCTTACCAACAAGTATGCTGAAGGTTACCCGCATAAACGTTACTACGGCGGTTGTGAATTTGTTGATATTGCTGAGGATCTCGCGATTGAACGTGCCAAGCAATTATTCGGCGCCGATTACGCGAACGTGCAGCCGCACTCGGGTTCCCAGGCAAATTCGGCAGTATTTCAAGCATTACTCAACGCCGGAGATACTGTTCTAGGAATGAGTTTGGCTCATGGCGGCCACCTGACTCACGGTTCGAGCGTTAACTTTTCAGGCAAAATCTACAACGCCGTTCAGTACGGTCTAAGTCCAACCTCTGGAGAAATAGATTACGCTGAGGTTGAGGCTTTGGCAATAGAGCACAAACCGAAGATGATTATCGCTGGTTTCTCAGCTTACTCTGGTGTGGTTGACTGGGCGAAATTCCGTGAAATCGCTGATAAAGTTGGCGCGTACCTCTTCGTTGATATGGCACATGTTGCTGGTCTCATCGCCGCAGGCGTTTACCCTAACCCAGTTCCGTTTGCCGATGTTGTTACCACAACGACCCACAAAACGTTGCGGGGCCCTCGTGGTGGGTTGATTCTCGCACGTGCTAACGCTGAACTTGAGAAGAAGTTTAACTCAGCGGTTTTCCCAGGCGGACAGGGTGGCCCATTAATGCACGTGATTGCAGCCAAAGCTATTTGCTTTAAAGAGGCAATGGGTGACGACTACAAAGCTTACCAAAAACAAGTGATGATCAATGCCAAAGTGATGGCGGAGACGATTCAAGAACGCGGCATTAAGATTGTGTCGGGTGGCACCCAAAACCATCTTCTGCTGGTTGACCTTATTGGCAAAGAGTACACCGGTAAAGATGCCGATGCTGCATTGGGTGAAGCCTTCATCACGGTAAATAAGAACTCGGTACCGAATGATCCGCGTTCACCGTTTGTGACCTCGGGACTTCGTCTTGGTACGCCAGCAATTACTACGCGTGGTTTCAAGGAGCAGGAAACGGCTGAGCTGAGTAACTGGATTGTTGATGTACTGGACTCACTAGAGCAAGGTACCTCCGAATCCGTTATTCCTGAAGTTCGCGAAAAGGTGAAGGCGCTTTGCGCGCGATTCCCAGTTTACGCTGACTAACGATTCGGTTCAGGCAGTACTGCGCTGCCTTCGAGTGCTTGGCGCTGCTAACAAACCCCGTCATAAATGATGGGGTTTGTTGTTTCTGGAGCCAGTGTTCACGGGGCTTTGCCTGATTAAAATCTGTGCTACAATGCGCGCTGTTCTTTATAAATCGTTAGGGTACACACATGCGTTGTCCATTTTGCAAAGCAGAGGAAACAAAAGTTGTTGATTCGCGCTTAGTTGCCGAGGGTGATCAAGTTCGCCGTCGTCGCGAATGCATGTCGTGCCATGATCGATTTACTTCCTACGAAACCGCTGAGCTGCTTATGCCTAGCGTGGTGAAACAAGATGGTTCTCGTCAGCCCTTTGATGAGCTAAAACTTCGTGCTGGAATGATGCGGGCGCTAGAGAAAAGACCCGTCGCGACCGAAGATATTGAAACCGCCATCAATAATATCAAACACTTTCTTCAGGCTACTGGTGAGCGTGAATTGCAATCTATCCGTATTGGCGAGCGTGTGATGCATGAGCTCAAAAAGCTGGATAAGGTGGCCTATATCCGCTACGCATCGGTTTATTTAAGCTTCCAGAATATTGACGAGTTCCAGGCTGAGCTCGACGAGCTTAAACGAGCAGAACTGGTCAAGTAGTGATGAATACCGCAGATCATAACTTTATGTCGCGTGCGATTCAGGTGGCACGTCAAGGGCGTTTCATTACTCGACCAAACCCTTCCGTGGGTTGTGTGCTGGTGCGTGATGACGAAGTGGTTGCTGAAGGTCACACTCAACCCGCAGGCGGATTCCATGCAGAACGCATGGCCTTAGCTGAAGCCGGCTATCGAGCTCGCGGAGCTACCGCCTACGTAAGTCTTGAGCCCTGTAGTCATACTGGTAGAACCTCGCCCTGCGCCGATGCGCTCATTGATGCTGGCGTCAGTCGAGTGGTATTTGCCGGTGTTGATCCCTATGCAAAGGTGGCTGGAGCTGGGCTAGATAAGCTTCGAGCGGCGGGGGTTCAAGTGGATGGGCCGCTGATGCAAGCTCAAGCCGAGGCAATCAATCCAGGCTTTCTGAAGCGTGCACGCTGTCAGTTACCCTATGTGGTCATGAAGTCGGCTTCCTCGGTTGATGGTCGTACTGCCATGGCTTCAGGGGAATCAAAATGGATTACTGGACCCGCTGCCCGCGGTGATGTGCAAAAGATTCGCGCCTTAAGCTCCGCGATCATTACCGGAGTAGATTCGGTTCTTCAGGATGATTCCCGTCTCACCTTACGGGCAGAGGAATTAGCGGTTGATGCCCGCAGCTTAGATTGGTTAATGGCCAACCCACCATTGCGTGTTGTTTTGGATTCACACGGTCGTTTGTCGGCGGATGCAGCGATTTGCCGCAGTGAAGCGCCCACGCTTTGGGTTACCGGAGCAGACGTGGACCGAACTATCCCCAATATCGAACATATTCGTTTGCCGCTAGAAAATGGTCGCTTGCCGTTAGTAGAGGTATTGCAACTATTAGCTGGCCGTCAGTGTAATCAAGTACTGGTGGAAGCAGGTCCGACTCTGTCAGGGGCGTTCCTTGCAGCCGGTTTGGTGGACTATTGGTATCTGTACATGGCCCCTAAGTTAATGGGCTCCAGCGCCAACCCGCTGTTGCGTTTGCCGTTCGAAAAAATGTCGGAGTCAGTAAATCTCGATATAGCGGAAGTGCGCACAATAGGGGATGATCTGCGTTTTGGAATCCAACTTGCCGAGGGAGCCGTATGTTTACCGGTCTAGTAGAAGCAGATGGAGTAATTGAACAACGTCAAAGTCGCGGCGGTGATGCTCGTCTAAGAATTCGTTCGAGTACACTAGATTTCTCTGACGTAAGCTTAGGTGACAGCATTGCAACGAATGGTGTTTGTCTGACAGTCGTTGATTTCGGAAGTGACTACTTTAGCGCGGATGTGTCGAACGAAACACTGGCGCTAAGTACCCTAGCTAAGTTGGCAATCGGAACTAAAGTGAACCTAGAAAAAGCCATGTTACCCACCACTCGATTCGGTGGTCACATCGTATCTGGGCACGTCGATGGCACGGCTAAGATCGTCGATATCAATCGCGATGGTCGGGCTTGGGATTATCACTTGAGTTTGCCGGCTGAGCTTGTTCGATACGTTGCCCACAAGGGTTCCATTTGTGTAGACGGTGTAAGCCTGACGGTTAACGATGTCTCCGAGTATCAATGTCGGTTAACCATCGTGCCGCACACTGCTGAGAAAACCCAGATCGCCAGCTATCAAGTGGGTGATCTGGTAAATATTGAGGTAGATATGATTGCACGCTATTTAGAGCGTCTATTATTAAGCCCGCAGGAACAAAATCGTAGTAGTGGTGTCACGCTAGATAGCTTACGCCACGCTGGCTTTATTAAAAATTGAGGTTGTGACTAACATGCCAATGAGCACTGTACCTGAACTGATTGAAGATATTCGTCAGGGGAAAATGGTTATTCTTATGGATGACGAAGATCGCGAAAATGAAGGCGATCTAATTATTGCGAGTGAGCAAATTCGTCCTGAGGACATTAACTTCATGGCAACGCATGCGCGTGGGTTAATTTGTATGACCTTAACCAATGAGCGCTGCGAGTTACTGAATTTGCCATTAATGGTTTCGGACAATCGCGCTCAGCACACCACCAACTTTACCGTCTCGATTGAGGCGGCTGAAGGCGTTACTACGGGTATTTCAGCTGCAGATCGCGCCCACACAGTTCGTGCTGCAGTGGCGCGTAATGCGATTGCCAAAGACATTGTCCAACCGGGACATATTTTTCCGCTGCGAGCGCAGCCAGGTGGTGTTTTAAGCCGAGCAGGTCACACTGAAGCGGGTTCTGACTTAGCGCGTTTAGCAGGCTATGAGCCGTCATCAGTGATTGTTGAAATCATGAACGAAGACGGTACTATGGCTCGCCGTGATGATCTTGAGATCTTTGCCAAAGAACACAATATTAAAATGGGTACGATTGCTGACCTCATTCACTACCGCGCTTCAACGGAGCAGACGGTAGAGTGTGTTCAGTCACGCCGAGTAATGACACAGTATGGTGATTTCGAACTGAAGACGTATCGTGATAGCGCTCGTGACGAAAACCACTTGGTGTTCATCAAAGGTGAAGTCAACGAAGACGAACCTAATTTAGTTCGTGTACACGTCACTACTCGTGTTCGCGATATGTTCGGCATTCAGCATGAGAGCGATCCCTATCGCCATTGGACCGTGAAACGAGCCATGCGCCGTATCGCCAAGGAAGGTCAGGGTGTCTTAGTTGTGCTTTGCCATGATGAAGCCTTCAATGAACTGGATCTTGATATTGACCTAGTGGCCGAAGGCAAAGCGCCTTCAGCACTGGCCGCTGATAACATCAAAGGGTACCGCGAAGTAGGCACGGGCTCGCAAATCCTTAAGGATTTAGGGATTTCACAGATGCGCTTAATGAGCGCGCCAATCAAATTTAACGCATTGTCGGGATGGGGGCTTGAAGTCACCGAGTACATTCCATGCCAAGCCGACTAAACTGAGGGGAAGCAAGTCTATGAAAACAATAGAAGGTAATTTAGTAAGCGGCGGAAAGTTCGCCATCGTGGTAGCACGTTGGAATGAGTTTGTTGTTGAATCGCTACTTGAAGGTGCTATGGGTTGTCTGCGTCGTCACGGCGTTACCGAAGATGATATTACTATTATCCGAGTACCGGGTGCCTTTGAATTGCCGGTGGTCGTTAAGAAGGTTGCTGCAGCGGGTAAGTACGATGCAATCATTGCATTGGGTGCGGTAATTCGTGGCGGTACGCCACACTTTGAATACGTTTCCGGCGAATGTGTGAAGGGCTTATCTACGGTTAGTTTGGATGCAACGTTGCCTGTGACTTTCGGTGTCCTCACCGTAGACACTATCGAACAAGCAATCGAACGTGCTGGCACCAAAGCTGGTAATAAAGGTGAAGAGGCGGCAGTAACGGCTCTTGAAATGGTTTCTCTACTTAAACAGTTGTAAAAATATTATGGCAACAACTCCCTCAGCGCGTCGCAAGGCGCGCAAACTTTTAGTTCAAGCACTGTACCAGTGGCAACTTACTGGTACACCTTCAACTGAAATTGAAGCTCAGTTTCATGTCGATAATGATATGACTCCCGTGGACACCGAGTTCTTTTCGAAAGTACTTAATGGTGTGGCGCGCGAAAAGATCGCCTTACAGGCTGCAATCGAACCGTATCTGGATCGTGCTTTTTCAGAGCTCGACCCCGTTGCGATTTCGGTGCTGCGCATGGGCTTCTTTGAATTGCAGCACTGCATTGATGTGCCCTACAAGGTTGTTATCAATGAATCGGTTAACTTAGCCAAAACCTTCGGAGCAACGGACTCGTTTAAATACGTGAATGGTGTTCTCGATAAAGCTGCCGCCAAGTTTCGAATGGCGGAGGTTCGGGCTAAATAATCTATGAGAGAGTTCTCTTTCATAGAGGAATTCATGAAGCCGCTGGGTCGGACTGATGAGCGTATCACGCTAGGCATCGGTGACGACGCAGCGGTTCTTTGTTTGGATTCAAATGAAGAGCTTGTTGTCTCCACGGATACCCAAGTGGAATCTAGACACTTTCCTGTTGGTGCCGATGACGCGCTGGTAGTTTCCCGAGCCATTGGCTGCGCGGTGAGTGATCTAGCGGCTATGGGTGCTCAGCCTCTAGGTTTTACGCTCTCCGTCACCACGCCTAGTCTCGATGTGGAAGTGGCTCGCAGGCTTGCCAAGGGTGTCGCAGCGGGTATCGATCGTTATCAGACCCCTATTATCGGTGGCGACACCGTTCAGGGTCCGCGAAGTTTCTCGGTGACTGCTATGGGACGGGTACAAAAGGGTCGTGCACTTCGCCGAAGTGGCGCGAAAGACGATGATGACCTTTGGGTGACGGGTAGCTTGGGTGGCAGTGCAGCAGCATTAGAAGATATAGAATCTTCGCTAGTGGGCGAACTCTCTGAGCTACATTCCGTGTATTGGCAGCCGCCCTGTAGATTGGCCTTTGGCCAAGGCCTAGCAAAGGGTATCGCAACCAGTTGTCTCGATCTATCGGACGGAGTTGCTGGTGATATTCGCCACATTCTGAAGTCCTCTGACTTAGGTGCCGAACTCGATGTTCAGTTATTACCGATAAATCCGCTTACGATTGCGCGTTTTGGCCGAGAAGCGTCCTTCGAGCTGGCCTTTCAGGGCGGGGATGATTATGAACTTCTGTTCACAGCACCGGTTGCAAAACGCGAACAAATTATTGCATTAGGAAGCGAAACGAATACGCCAGTGACGCGAATAGGGCGATTAAATTCCAACTCAGAAATACTTCTATTAGTTGACGATGGTCATGCAACCATTTGCACTGATTTAGGTTATGGTCACTTCTAATTATGGCTAAAGAACAACCAATTAATGCTAAGCAGGTTTTTACCGATCTCGATCACTTCATAGCCTTTGGTATGGGATCAGGTTTGATTCGTCCCGCTCCAGGCACCTGGGGCACCGTTTCAGGGCTGTTGGTATTCATTCTGCTTGTTTCATCTCTATCGCCAGTAATGGCCGCCGCCATCATGGTTGTCTTATCGGTGTATGGTACTTGGTGTGCCCATCGCAGTGCTATAAAAATGGGCGTGCACGATTACGGCGGCATCGTCATTGATGAATGGGTAGGTATTTGGATTACGCTAGCAGTCGTAGAGCCAACCTTAATCAATTTAGTCATTGGCTTCATTCTGTTTCGTATATTTGACATAGCTAAGCCGTGGCCGATTGGCTGGATTGACCGACATGTCTCCGGCGGCATCGGCATCATGATTGATGATGTGGTTGCTGGTGTCTTCAGTGCCGGTTTGTTGCTCGTCGCAGTGGCCTTGGGTTGGCTATGAACGATTTTTCGGGGTGGTTAACCTCGGCACTCATGCTTGGGTATTTTGTTACCGTTCTTCTTATCCTGTTTCGATTAATTCTTAAGCGCCGAAAGGTTGGCGTAACCTTGGCTTGGATCGGCGTAATCTTCGCCGTGCCCATCTTAGGCGTGGTTGCCTACCTAGTTTTT
Source organism: uncultured Umboniibacter sp. (assembly GCF_947497555.1). Lineage (NCBI taxonomy): Bacteria > Pseudomonadati > Pseudomonadota > Gammaproteobacteria > Cellvibrionales > Cellvibrionaceae > Umboniibacter > uncultured Umboniibacter sp. Next base: position 263,501 of record NZ_CANMGY010000001.1, on the reverse strand, counting down.
GGTGAGCTAGAACTAGGCCGTTTTAGAGCAAAACGCGCTAGGCGTCTTAACAAAAAGTACCGAGCTTGGCTTGATTCAATGGTTGAGCTTATCCCGCCGACGGAACAGATACTTAATCTTAAGCAGCAGGGCGTTGCCAAACTTATTTTTAGTCGCGAAGGAATGCCCCTGCTACCGGGGAATGCGACCGAACTCTTCACTGAGGCAGGCCCCGTTTTCGATGGCTTGATTGTCGATTTTGATCATGCCGAGCATAGCATCTGGATGGAGTTTTATATTCTAGAGGAGCACGGTAGGGTAGAGCCCGTCTTGCAGTCTCTCGAACAGGCCGCAAGGCGTGGTGTACAGGTATTTATTGCGGTAGATTCTGCAGGCTCATCGGACTTCATCGGTAGTGAGCGTCAACTGCAGCTGGAACGCAATGGCGTGAAGGTGTTGGAGTTACTTCCGGTCCTCCCCTGGCGTCTTTGGTTAGAGCGACAGGACCTTCGAGTCCACCGCAAAGCTGTTGTGGTTGATGGTCGATTAGGTTGGACCGGTAGTATGAATTTAGTTGATCCAATACTGTTCAACGAAGGTGCTGGTGTGGGTGAGTGGGTGGATACAATGCTCCGCATTGAAGGCCCCGCGGCGCTATTCCTCAAAAGTGTTGTCGTCAACGATTGGCAGCTTGAGACTGGGCGTAATTTACTTCCAAGGCTACGAGAGGCCGAGCTTCCGAACCCTTCAGGGAGCGTGTTGTGTCAAGTTGCTCCAAGCGGCCCTGCCAGTCCTGATGATAGTATTGAAGAGGTGCTTTTGACGGCAATCTACGCGGCCCAAAGCTGCGTCCGTATGACCACCCCCTATTTTGTTCCCGGTGAAGGCTTAGTAACCGCTTTGAAGGCCGCGGTCCACCGTGGTGTTGAGGTGACATTAATTGTACCGAAGCGGAATGATTCACGATTGGTAGGTCTAGCAAGCAGTTCCTACTATGAGGAGTTACTCGCTGCTGGCGTACGCATTGAAGTGTTTGACGGCGGCTTGCTTCATGCCAAGCTGGTGGTTATCGATGACGATCTAGCCCTCTACGGCTCCGTTAATCTTGATATGCGAAGCTTCTGGCTAAACTTCGAGCTGACGGTGGCCATTTACCATACCGATACCGTTCATCAGCTACATCAACTCATTGATCAATATCAGAACGATACGCGTGCGCTAAGTTTAGCTCGTTGGCGTAAGCGGGGTCTGGCTACTAAATTACTGCAACAATTGGCCTATCTTTGTTCGCCGTTGCTTTAATTACCTATTTATCGCGATCGATTCCTCTGTAAAAATCGTCGCCTGTTTATTTGGAGATTTTCCCTTGAGCGTCCAATACGTCGATTCTTCTAAGCTGCCAACACAATTTGGCGAGTTCCTCATTCACGGTTTCCAGGACCCGCAGACCATGAAGGAGCATGTGGTGTTGACGTTTGGAGAGCTAAATACTAGCGAGGCTGTATTGGCTCGCGTTCATTCTGAGTGTCTGACAGGCGATGCATTGTTCAGCGCTCGTTGTGATTGTGGTCCACAACTGCAGGAAGCGATGCGACGTATCGCTGAGCACGGCAGTGGTATGATCATGTATCTTCGTCAGGAAGGCAGAGGTATTGGCTTGATGAATAAGATTCGCGCCTATCATCTACAGGACGAGGGAGCTGACACGGTGGAGGCCAACGAGGCGTTAGGCTTTGGTGCCGACCAGCGCGAGTACTCCATGTGTGAACAGATGCTACAGCACTTCGGAGTGACTAAGCTTAAGTTGATGACTAATAACCCACGCAAGCTTGATGCATTGGCGAAATATGGTATCCACGTGGAAGGCCGAGAAGAGATTAAAGTAGGGCACAACGTCCACAACGAGGGCTATATTGCCACGAAGGGTACAAAACTCGGTCATATGTTTAGTGACGATGCGTAGTGTCAGTTAACTAGGATGTTTTTGTCGGGGTGCCTGTGATCGATAGCGGCTGCTGTCATCACAAGTTTAAAACCCGCTATTGAAAGACTACAAACAAGTCGACAAGCAAATTATCTTTGTAGACGATTTTCGATGGCTGCAAGAATACCCGAGCTATCCAAACCAACCTTCTGTAGCTGAATATTCTGCGGAGCATGATCTTCACAGCGGTCTGGAAGCCCTAACTGCAATACCTCCATAGCGAGGCGTTGGTGATTCAGGTACTCACTCACCGCACTACCCGCACCACCCGCGATAGCATTGACCTCAACCGTAACGAGTAGCTCATGAGAGCCTACGAGCGCATCAATGGCTTCGGTATCTAGAGGCTTAACCCAGCGCATATCGATCAGTGTTGCATTCAGTGATTCGGCGACGATGAGACATTCACTCAGCAGCGTACCGAAGCAGAGAATCGCGACATCACTACCTGTTCGTACTCGATTCGACTTACCTATAGGAATGACATCAAGCTTGTCCGCTGGCGTCATGCCGGTGCCCGAGCCACGAGGATAGCGAACCGCCGCGGGCCCCTGATATTGGAATGCGGTCTCGAGCAATAGTCGTGTTTCCGCTTCGTCACTGGGCACGGCGATAACCATGTTGGGTATGCAGCGCAGGTAACTAAGATCGTATGCCCCGGCGTGAGTTGCGCCATCCTCACCGACTAAGCCGGCGCGATCGATGGCAAAGGTGACATCTAGATTTTGGATCGCTACATCATGAATGAGTTGGTCGTAGCCGCGTTGCAGGAATGTTGAATAAATGGCGACGACAGGTTTTAGAGACTCGCAGGCTAAACCGGCCGCTAGGGTCACCGAATGTTGTTCGGCAATCGCCACATCAAAAAAACGGTCTGGGAATTGCTCAGCATACTTTAGCATACCTGAGCCTTCCGACATCGCAGGGGTAATGGCGACGAGCTTCTCGTTTTGCGCGGCACTGTCACAGAGCCACTGCCCAAAAATGTCTTGGAATTTTAATTTCTTAACTTTAAGTTCAGTGCTCGTTCGCTTTGGTTCGATTTTTGTTAGCGCATGATAGCCAATAGGATCCCGTTCTGCTGGGCCAAAACCCTTACCTTTGCGAGTGATAATATGAAGAAGCTGTGGACCTTCTAAGTCACGCATATTGCGGATAGTAGAAATAAGACTTGGTAGGTCGTGTCCGTCAAGCGGGCCTACGTAATTGAAACCGAGTTCCTCAAATAAAGTTCCGGGACTAATCATCCCCTTCACGTGTTCCTCAGTTTTACGCGCAAGCTCCCACGCCTGTGGTATCTTAGATAGAACCTTGCGAGAACCTGCTCGAAGAGCAATATAGGTCTTTGAACTCCACACCTTGGCGAAATAGTTCGCGAGACCTCCTACGTTCTTGGAGATCGACATATTATTGTCATTGAGGACAACCATCATATTTTCTTTGGTATGAGCAGCATGGGCTAGCGCCTCAAAAGCCATACCAGCCGTCATTGCCCCGTCGCCGATTACCGCTACAGCACGGCGACATTCGCCCTTGAGTCTTGCCGCCATGGCCATTCCCTGAGCAGCGCCTATCGAGGTGGAGGAGTGACCTACACCGAAGGTGTCGTACTCACTCTCTGAGCGCTTAGGGAAGCCTGACAATCCCCCCTCTTGACGCATACTCAGCATTGCCTCGCGGCGACCAGTAAGAATTTTGTGTGGATAGGCTTGATGACCAACATCCCAAACTAAACGATCGTAGGGTGTATCGTAAAGAAAGTGTAAAGCGATCGTTAGTTCAACAACACCCAGGCCAGCCCCGAAATGGCCGCCAGTTTGTCCAACGCTGTACAAAAGATAATGACGAAGCTCATCCGCTAAAATAATCAACTGACGTTCATCCAGCGCCCGCAAGTCACTCGTTGACTCTATTGAGTCGAGTAGCGGGGTGGAAGGTCTATTTTGGGGGATCTCTTCGTACATTAAAAACTACTTTTCTCGGGGGTGTAATCAGCTATTGTAAGGCCATTTGCCTTGCTTTCCTAGCAATGAAACTGCCCTTGAGTGCGAACGTCAGGTTACTGCGTTTGAATGGGCTAGAGCGCTCGACTGACAATATAGTCAGCCATTCCGCGCAACGCGTTGATGTCGCCTTTTAGCTCACCTAATGCAGCGACGGCTTCGGCATGCATCTTCGCTAATTCTGACCTTGCGCCATCAAGGCCTAGGAGGCTGACGTAAGTAGGTTTTTCGTTGCGAGCGTCAGACCCTTGAGGCTTGCCAAGCGTAGTGGTGTCGGCGGTCACGTCAAGAATGTCGTCTTGGATCTGGAAGGCGAGACCAATCGCATCGGCATAACGCCTAAGCGCAGACAGTTCAGATGCATTAGCCTCTGATGCCAAACCTGGAAGCACACAGCTGGCAACAATCATTGCGCCCGTTTTGGCGCGATGCATTGCCTGAAGTTCTTCATAGCACAACGCCGAGCCGGCCGAAGAAACATCGATTGCCTGGCCGAGTACCATGCCCTGCGGGCCTGCCGCTTCGCAAAGCGCTGTTAATGATGCGCTGATAGTTTGAGGCGGCATAAGGCTTAGCTGCTGGAATCCTAGGCTTTGGAGTCCGTCGCCCACTAAAATCGCTGTGGCCTCATCATACTTTTTGTGACAGGTAGGTAGACCACGCCGGAGGTCATCGTCGTCCATAGCAGGAAGATCATCGTGAACGAGTGAATAGGCGTGAATTAACTCAATGGCTGCTGCAATAGGGTCAGCGAAATCTTGATTTAGACCAACAGCCTTGGCTGTGGCATAAACGAGTGCGGGGCGAACTCGTTTGCCGCCATTAAAGACACTGTAGCGGATAGCCTCGTCAAGTAAGGTTTCGTTGGCGAGTTGCTGATCGAGGTAAGACTCTATTCGCGCTTGGCTAGCAGCGGCGAAAGACTTGAATGTCACGACGCTTATTGCTCCGGATTAAAGGGAAGAGTTTCGTCAGCAGAGTTCTGTGCTATCAACTGTGAAACCTTCTGTTCGGCTGCGCTAAGCGATTGTTGGCATTCGCGAGTTAGAACGATACCTCGTTCAAACTTAGTCATAGCATCTTCCAGCGACAGTTCACCCGCTTCGAGTTCATTCACTAACGTTTCTAGCTCAGCGAGTTTTTGTTCGAAGGCATCGGTTGGTTTGGGCATTTTACTTACTCACTCTGTTTTCTCTATTGTCGTATTTTTTGCGAAATAGCGCAATCGAACCGCTTCACCATTATCTAGTAAATACTGGTACACTCCTAGCTTTGATGGGCAGTGACAACTAGGAGAAATTCATGGCCGTAATAGCGATGTGGAAGTGCGATAGGGATGGGAAGATGTTTGACGACAAAAAAGAAGCAGAAAAGCATGACAAAATGTTGGAACTTGCTGCCGGCTTTACGGATCTCTTTGAAGCACAGGCAAAAAGCTTAAATGAAAAAGATGCCGAAAAGATTGGCTTATTGTTGGCTCAGCATGCAGATATTGTTATTTCCGCATGTAAAGGTAAGCCGGAACAGCTCTCCGAAATAAGTTAAATTGTACAAAAAACGTACAGATGTGTAAAAACCCTTAGTTAAGGGTTTTTGCGCCCCGCCTGTTAAGTCTATCCACACTCTTATGCACAGCTTTCATAGAATAACTTTATGGGTTTTGGTTACATTTTGATTATGTATTTTTGTACAGTATGTGCTGTGGCCAATTATGAGTAAAGTACGTTCTAGGCCTTGTAAATAGTGGTCTTTAGCTGTTTTTATGTAATCTATTAGTGGCCGTCATGCTCAATTCGATATTCGCTTAAGCTATTGATAAATATAGAGTTTTTAGATTATTAATCTAGAGTATAGAGGTAGATAACTCGTCATTGTCTTTGCTAAAAGTTAAATTCAAATTTATTCGTATTTTTCTTAAAAAAAAGCTTGATTTTCCGCTAGCCCAGAAACTATAAAGGTTTGCGCTAGATGGCCGTACAGTTTTTGTAAAAATAACTTATCCACAATAGGAGCCAGGACTTATATCCTATGCTGACCTGAGTGAATTACGGATGTTTTTCACAGCTTTAGCATTTTAGGATAAGATCTCTTGTATAGAGCGGCTGGCGGAGATACAAATGAATACAATAGTGGTTTCAGGTGCAAGTAGGCGTTTCGGATTAATGGTCGCCGAGCGCTACTTAAAACTTGGCTGGCAGGTCATCGCACTATCGAGGCAGTCGAGCGCGGAGTTGGATACGTTGGTAGCACAAGGAGTGCTATGGATAGCGTGCGACTACGAAGATAAGGGCTCGGTTTTGAAGGCTCTGGGGCAGATTGAGCAGCGAGTCAAGTCCATTCAGCTATTGGTACATAATGCGTCGTATTTTGCAGTAGACTCCACAGATTTTGATGCTTGGGATCAACTTGAACGTTTTAATCGTGTGCATGTGCAGGCTCCCGCGCTAATGAACTATCAGCTCCAACCACTACTTACCAACCTCGATCAACCTGGGTTGATTGTTCATCTAAGCGACATCTTCGCTGATCGTCCTCGAGCGGCTCATGCTCGTTACTGCTCCAGTAAGGCGGCATTAGAAAACCTAACTAAGTCGTTGGCTTTAAAGTGGGCTCCCGGTATACGAGTGAATAGCATTCAACCCGGGCCGGTTAAGTTTCTGCCATCGCATTCTGAAGCAGATAAAGCTCGAGTGCTTGCTGAAACGCCCCTTGGTTATGAGGCAGGATTTGAACCACTGCTGAAGGCTTTAGACTACTTAGTTGATAACCAGTTTGTTACCGGTTGTAGTTTGAAGGTTGACGGTGGAAGATCCATCGCTTAGATCAAAGTGGTCGCAGTGAATGGCGGCGTACCGATTTGAGGTGAAGACCGCCTTAACGTAGCTTTCGTCGCTTGCCAGGAAACTCTTCGGCTGAGGAGTATCCAAGACTTGAAAGATGTCGATATCGCAGCACCTATTTTTCACACTGCAGAGTGGGTCGTCACGATCTCTGCCAAGGTCGCGTTCTATCTCGTTCAAAATAGCTTTGACTTGTGAAGGGCTCAGAGAGCTCTCAAAAATCGCGGCGGTATTGATGAAGTCATTGACTTCTATCATATCCACCGCAGCAGTAACGACTCTTGGGAATAGTGTAATGCTACCCATGCGCAGGGTTAATTCGGCAACGGCAGAACCGATATTCTTCTCCGGGCGGATGTTACTGCCGATACTTACATGATAGTACATAGCTCTATTCCGTTACGCGATCTAAGCGAGTTTCATTTCATGAGCGATTTTCTCAGCAATCATGATAGTTGGGGCGTTGGTATTGCCGCTCACTAGGGTGGGCATTATCGAGGCATCAACAACTCGCAATCCTGATACGCCATAAACGCGGCATTGGTTGTCGACGACTGCCATCGAGTCAGTGCTTGGACCCATTTTGCAACTACCAACAGGATGGTATTGCGTATCCGCGCGGGCACGGATATCTGCCATAAGCTCAGTGTCGTTTCGATAATCCACCGGGTATAAAAGCTGTTCTCTCACTGGAAGCAGTGCTTCAGAGGTGAGAATTTCATGCATTTTTCGAGCGCCATCCAGCATCGTCTGACGATCTCGCGGATCGGCTAAGAACTGGGGGTCAATAAGCGGCGAATCCTTTGGGTCGGGGCTGGCGAGAGAGACAGTTCCTCGGCTATAAGGTCTTAGTACCGTAGCGTGACAACTAAATCCATGCCCTAGATGGAGCTTTCGCCCATGATCGTCCACCATGCCGGTTACAAAAATTAACTGGATGTCGGGTCGATCAGTACTGGTAGTCGTTGAGAAAAAGGCGCCGGACTCTGCGATTGAGCTTGTGATTCGCCCCTCTCGTTTACGTACCCATTGAATGCTATCTCCTATTAGCTGGAGAGCACCTTTGAAGGAAATACCAAAACTTGAGTGGGTTTCATTGCAGCGATAATCCACAACATAATCAATATGATCTTGAAGATTTTTGCCCACACCAGGCAACTCAATTTGAGGGCTAATACCATGTGCGGCTAACTCATCAAACTCACCTATGCCAGAGAGTTGAAGTATTTGTGGCGATCCGAAAGCACCCGCAGCGAGTAACACCTCGCGAGTGGCTTTAATAACCCGTTCCTTTCCCTGAGTGCTTACCACGACTCCTGTCGCTACTCCGTCTACCAGGGTGACTCGATGAGTCAGGGTGTTGGTGAGTACTGTAAGGTTATCTCGCTGCAGGACGGGGCTTAGGTAGGCTTTGGCGGCGCTGCATCGCTCCCCGTCCCAAATAGTCCGTTGTAGAATATGAGCGCCACGCTGCGTTGCGCCGTTATAGTCATCATTCCTAGCGATACCATTGGCCTCACAGGCCGCAATAAAGCGATCATTGAGTTCGCTTGCATGAGATGGACTACTAACGCCTAGCGGACCCTCAGTTCCGTGGAGTTCATTGTGGAAGGTGTCATTGCGTTCGGCTTTAATAAAGAAGGGCAATACACTTTGATAATCCCAACCATCGTTACCCAATGCCGCCCACTGGTCATAGTCCTCAGCTTGGCCACGAACGTAAAGCATCGCGTTAATGGAAGACGAGCCGCCTAACACCTTACCTCGAGGCTGGTATCCTCTCCGGGTATTGAGCTCGCTTTGTGGTGTCGTATTATATTTCCAGTTCGACTGCCCCAATACGGCTAGGCCCGCAACGCCTGCCGGCGCATGAATGAATGGGTTGGTGTCTTTTTTTCCTGCTTCGATAAGTAACACGGAGACGTTAGGGTCTTCACTGAGTCGCGAGGCTAATACACAACCGGCTGAACCGGCTCCTACGATAATAAAGTCGAACGCAGTTGATGACATATAGGTATCCTTGGAAGTCAGGCGCTTCTGAGAATCATATCTCAACCGCGCGATTAACGGAGTTTGGTGGCCCTCAATACAACGAATTTGGCATTACTGGCGATAGTTTCGCAATGGCCAAATAGTTTTTTTAGTTTTCCATGATAGTTAAGGTGCCTATTGCCAACAATAACCAGTTGGCCTCGAACTTTCAAACAACGTAGTGAAGCGGTGAACATATTCCACGCAAGGAAGTCGCCGATGACTTGTCCTTGGTGAAACGGAGGGTTGTTAATCACTAGGTCGAAGCGATTAGCCATGCTCTCACCTAGGGTATCTACCCAATTAAAGTTCGCTGCATTCGGCTCGCCAATCAAACGACTCCAATTACTACGAGCGCTATCGATAGCCATCGATGACTCGTCAAAAAAATGAATCTCGCTAGACGGCGAACGCAGAGCGCACTCGATGCCGATAATACCGTTGCCACAGCCTAGATCGGCAATCTGAGCTCGTTCAGGTAAAGGAGGAAGATGTTGAAGTAAGAAGCGGGTGCCGATATCAATACTTTTACTCGAAAAAACGTTGGCATGAGATCGATATTCACGCCCTTCATAGCTGAATTGATTGTTCGGTAGCGGCGGTACTTCGAGTGAACTGTCGAAATGACTGAAAACTAACCGCGCTTTTTTCTTTGCTAGCGACCGGGTAGTCGGGCCAATAATCTGTTCGAACAGTTCAATGGCGCGCTGGGGTAAATGCTTTACCATTGCGGTGCCGACTACGATTTGTCCTTCGGTCAGTATCGCTCGCAAGAGCCGTAGTTGGTAGGCAAGTAAGTCCATGGACTTGGGGATCTTGACCACGACGGGACCAGTGGCGGCGACGAGAGGACTGACAGCATCAATGAGTTTTGGGCCGGGGAGGTTATTCTTTTTCGCATTCAGTTCAGTTGCGATAATACTCAATTTAGAATCTGACACGCTCGTCGTGCCGTGACACCCCAGCGAAATTGCACCGAAGCTATCATTGATTATTAATGCGGGAGCATGTTCGGCGAAGTGGTCGTTAAGCCAGGTTAAGACAAGTTCATCCGCAGCATCCCAGGCTCGCAGCGATGAGTCATGATTAGTAGGGAATCGGGCCAATTCTAAATTGTTTATTGGGGATTTCATGAACATTTTAAAACTCGCTCTAAGATTTTGTGCGCTATTGTACCTGCTTGCGCCGTGCAGTCATTAATGACGATCAAATTTGCGGATAAACTCGATTAACTCGTCTTTATAAAGCGGTTTGGCATAGAAAAACCCCTGTCCGCAGTGAACACCTTCGCGAACAAGTAGATTTAGCTCGGACTTCGTCTCCACACCCTCAGCGATTACGGTTACGTTCATCTGGAGAGCGATAGCCATAATGGCCCGAATAATGGCAAGATCTGTCGGGTCATCAACGGCGTGTTGAACAAAACTTTTATCGATTTTGAGTGCATTGATCGGAAACCGTTTGAGATAACTTAGGCTGGAGTATCCAGTCCCAAAGTCGTCGATAGCAATACGGATGCCTGCTTGCCGAAGCTCGCGAATCTGCCGAGTGGTAGACGGAGCATGGTCGAGCAGAACTGACTCGGTTATCTCAATTTGAATTTGCTCGGTCTCAACACCGAATTCCAAGCGAGCCGTGTTTAACTCCGTAAAAAAGGTCTGTGCGCGAAATTGTTGTGGAGAAGCATTGATTGAGAGGTAGCCAGGAGCTTTCAGCAGTGATGACCATTCTTTAAAGTCCCTCATTGCCTCATTCATCACCCACCTACCAAGCTCGTCGATCATACCTATATCTTCCGCGATAGGAATAAACTCATCGGGTGAAATCGAACCAAATTCAGGGCACTCCCAACGACAGAGCGCCTCAACCCCAATGATTGTGGAATCAGCGAAGTCGATTAAAGGCTGGTAGGCTACGCGCAGTGTATTGTTGGAGAGATCACGACGCAGGGCGGTCTCTAGCTTCAAACGCCGTCGGTTAATATCCAACATCTGATCTTCGAAGAAGGCATAGCGGCGTTGATCTAAATCTTTCGCTATATACATGGCGGTATCAGCGTTACGAGTCAGTTCGGTAAACTCAGTGCCATTGTCGGGAAACAGCGTAATACCAATGCTCGCACTCACATAGATCTTGCGGGCACCAATCTCGAACACCAATTCTAATGCATTGACCAATCTATCTGCCGTTTTAGCAGCGAGTTGTCGAGCGGAATCAGTTGGGAGTTGCTTGAGAATAACTGTGAACTCGTCGCCTCCTAGGCGGCATATGGTATCGCTCGGACGGAGAGCCTGCTTCAGACGAGCCGCGACAAGTTGCAGTAGTTCATCGCCAATCTCGTGTCCGTAGTTATCGTTGATTATCTTGAAACGGTCTAGATCGATGAACATCAAAGCTACTACAGTATGCTCTCTGATCGCTTCCGTCATTGCACGCTCTAGTCGATCCTTGAATAGGAAGCGATTCGGTAGATTGGTTAGTGAATCAAGGTACGCCATTTGCTCTAGGCGCTCCTCTGAATTCTTCTTTTGGGTAATGTCTTGGCTCAGCATAATAACGTGCTCAATCTCTCCGTTTGGTGAGTTAACGCAGTACATAATTAACTCGCTCGGAAAGCTGTCCCCATTGGCAGTTTCTTGGGTTACCTCACCTGACCATTCTCCGCTTTTTATAGTTTGTCGCCAGATATAATTAAAGAAGGCGCTGGAGTGTTTTTTACTAAGCCAATTTCTGGCAGAGTGACCCACTGTCTCTGATCGACTAGCTTGGAAAGTCTCTAAAAATCGTGCATTACAATCTTCCACTTGTTGCTGACGATTGACAATGAGGATTGCCTGACTCGAGTGACTGAATACACTCGAAGAGAGACGAAGCTGGAGCTCTTGCTCTACCTGCTCACTGATATTGTAAGCGATACAAACGAAGCCATTATGGCGGCCATCCTGATCAAACAAAGAGGACAGAGCTAGCCGGACTGGAATCGGTGTCCCTGATTTGCTTATAAAGGTAGATTGCGTGAAGACAGCCTGCGTATCACCCTGTGAGGATGAGTGCCGGCGGCGCATCAAAAAAGCTGTGATAGATTGTTGATCCTTTTGGTTCACAGGTTCGAAAACCAGCGGTGAATGGCTGCCGACTAATTCTTTTCGCTGGTATTCAAGAAGATCCTCAGCAGCGTTGTTCATGGTCCGAATAATACCATCTAGATCTAAGGTAATGATCGCATACTCGGCGCTAGCGATGATTGCTTGATTGAGCTGTTGGCTCTCAAGAAGTGCTTCCTGTTCATCATTAAGCTGATTCACCAACTCGTCCACGGCATCACTAATAGTTGTTAGCTCGTCATTCCCGTCGAGTGTGATCCGAAGGTCAAGATCGCCCATTTTCCATCGAGTCAAAACCTGAAGCACCCGCTCTAGACGACGAGTAAAGCGGTTGTGAATAGCAATCAATAATATGCTGGCGCCGAAAACCCCAAATAATAGGTTGAAGAGTGACTGTTTGATGACGGGCCCATAAGCTCGTTCCAGCCGCTCATCCAGGTTAATCTGATAGCTTATTCGAAAGCATTCGGCTTCGTAGTTTAGACACACGGGAAGCGAACTGACGAGATACGCGTCAAGTCGGCGGTCAACGTAGTCGTTTTGATCATCCGCTGCGCTTGCAATGAGTTGTTGGTGACGTAAGTCAGCAGTTGACGGTTCTGTCAGTAATGGCGAGTTTGATAATGACTGCGGATCGTTAGTCAGAAACGAGAAAGACGAATATTCCTTATCAAGTAATAAGATCTCGATGAGGTATTGAGCAAATGAATCGTCGAAGTGATTCACTGCTTCTTCAAGCAGCAGCTTCGCTGCTTGAGTTTCACGTAAAACCTCAAGCTGAGCAGCGTCCTCTATCGAGGTTTTGATTTTTAGCCAGCTATAAACATGATTCGCAGCAGCGACGGCGGCAGTGATGACGAACAGTGAAACAGCTAGAAAACTCCGCAGCGACTTCATTCGCGGTTGCTCTCGCTCGCAACGGGTTCGGCGATACGGGCAGCTTCACCTTCTGTAGCATTAAGATGGCGATGCAGGACGGCAGCCGGTTTTATACCCTTTTGACCAAAGGCCTCTATAACTCTTAGGTTCACGTCGGTCTCGAATAGTTTTTCGTAGCGGGTGTCTAAAACGTAAGCTTTAAGGCGAAGTTTTATCGCTACATAATTATCGAGTACCGTTTGCTCCACCAAGACTACAATCGGACGGGGTAGATGGATATAGCGGCTACTTGCTGCAGCTTCTTCGATAACAGCGCGCGCGGCGGCGACATTCTGATCGTAGCCGATGTAGAAATCCATCCCAACGTGCATGTCTAGTTCGCCGAAGTTACCACTTACTGTGGTGTCCGATAGGAATTTATTGTTAGGAATGGTGACGATGTCGTCATTCAATGTCTTCAAGCGGACGGAGCGCAGTCCAATACTTAGAACGTCCCCATACTGTTCGTCGAAACTTAATCGATCGCCTACCTGGAAGGGACGATCGATCATGATGATAAGCCCCGCAACAAAGGATGCGACTAGATCCTTTAAACCAAAACCAACTGCAACCGCTAACGTCCCGCCAATTAGCGCTAACACACGTTCGTCGACACGGAGCGAAATATTAAAGACTACAATGGTGGTTGCGATGTAGACAGCGAACTGCAAAATGGTTTCGAGCTTGTGAAGCAATAATCGTCGTTGGACAAATTGTTCGCTTATTTGCTGAATAATATTGTGAACAAAGCGCATGGCGAGGATAACGCCTATCACGATGACCACGGAGCTGAGAACGCCCGACCAGCGAATTAGTTCGCTAAGTTGTCCCAATGCAATTTGAGGTGCCTCCGTGAGTTCTTGTGCCATAAGGCCTGAGGTAAAGACTGACGAAATAGCGAGAGTGCTCAATCGCTGCAAATGACGACTCATTTTTTTAGCTCTCCCATTACCAGTAAGTGTTTGCGTTGCATCAAAGAGCAAATTTCCCGATACCAGAGCCAACTGACTCGATAAAATCCCTGTTCGGTTCGCTCGACGATACTGAGATTACCTAATAAACGAAGTGCATCGATGACTTCTTCAGAGCTGCACTTGGTGGCGTTTTCGATATCAGAACGCACGGCTAGCTCCAGTTGAAGTATGGCTCGCAATACCAAATGTAAACTTACCGAAAGGTTATCAATGCTACCGTCTCGAGATATGTCGAATACCTGCACGACTAACGTTGAAGGTTCGGAAGGGCAAATGAAGAGAGACTCTGACCAAAGCTGCAGAGCAATACCAGGGTTGCCACCGCAGTAGTCGCTAAGAATCCTGCGAAAGCGAATGTTCGCTAACTCCTTATCGCTAGGTTGAACGAGTTCGTCAAACTGTCTTGGGAGATTGAGGCGATCAAAATTTAATTTGAGCGAAAGGTATGAATTTGTGCTGTCAATCAGTGTTTGAACCTCCTTGGCACTCCAAATTGGCATCCGATCTTCGAGATCAAATTTGAAACGCTCGCCTCGAGCTCGCTGAATAAAGCGCCAGGCCGCAGTGTCAATAGTAAGCACCCATGAAATCGCGCCTGAGGAGCGGCGTATCAGACGGATAAGTCGTTCAAATTCCGCTAACCCGCCAATTGTAGGCGTTACTAAACGATGGGCGTTATCAATACAAATAACCTGTTCTTCGCTATCGCGCAGAAACGAGATAACTTCACCAACGCTTTGTGCATGACTAAATATCTGCGCCTTCATCGCTTCGAGAAATTGCTCAAAATCACCTCGAGGACAATCAACTACTCGTACATTAACGGCCTCGCCATTAGGGCTTATATCGTGCGTCATCAGCCCCTTAAGTAGTGCTGTTTTCCCCGAGGCTCTAGCCCCATGAACAAGGCTTATTGTGGATCTATTCAAATTAATGAGCTTACGAATACGTTGACTAAGCAGCGCGTCAACGGGGATGTGTTGCCCAGGGCCTCGAAGGATTTCATCCTTCTTTGATTGGCTGATAGCGAGGAGTTTCGGATTGTCTCCTTCAGACTTAGCCACCTGTTTGGCAACTTCCACCTTAAAGAGGTAGGAGAGGAGAATTCTGAATGTCGGGTTCTCGGCGAGGACCGCCAGAACGGAGCGGCTTAGCCATTGCCAGCTAAGATAACTGGCGGCTATAGGGACAACGTACCAAACACTCAAGCCTGATTGGTGGCGGAGACACCACTGAGCGATGCTAACTGACTGGTAATCAATCCGGCTAAGTGTTTCAAAGATATGCGCTTTCCAAGCAACGCAGTGAAAAACGATGATTGGCAGGCATACTGGAACTAAGGCCAGCAGATACCACGACTCTAGAGTCATCTTGGCCAGATTCACAACGTGCACGGCATCGGAGCCGAACGCAATTAGCGCGCCGATTACCGCTACACTATATATGACACGCCAACGTTTTCGGGCGTTACGATCTAGGGTGCTGTTGCGTCGATACTCGTTAGCTCCAATGGTGTAAACGAGCCTCGCAGCAAGAAAAGAACCAAAGGCCCAAAAGAGCGCACTGTGTAAAATACTGAAATCGATACGAGGTAATTCATGTGTCACAATTTTCATAACGGCCGACAGTAAAAAAAGCAGTTCAAGAGGTCTGCGCAAGGAGAGTAATAGCCAGCTAAGGGTTGAGCGCCAACGGGAAACCTGCTTTTCGCTATTGAGCGCTGCAATCTTTAGCTTTGGGACGAGCCGCAGCCGCCAGATACCGAAGACGAACATCAGTAGCAGTAGTTGCCCAGCTAGTCTCGCTTCAACCATCGCGGATAGCTGCCAGCCTGATTCGGCATTATAAATAGATCGTTGAAATTCGAAGCGTTGTGTATGGGTAAAAAGTTTGATGACGGCGATCTCTGTTCGAGCCGATAACAGTCCTAACTCACCTAGGCCATAGATCTCTCTGCGAAGTACCGATGGTGCTTGGTCGAAGATCGTCCGACGAAGTGTGAGTAGGGCAAGGAGATTTTGGTGCAACCCAGTCACTTCTTTAAGCGTCGTTTCCGGGTTCGCTAAGTGTTGCTCAAACTCAATAATCTTGTTGTTTAAATCATTGTCGAACTGACGAAATTCGTACTCCGATAAAACGGCTTGTTGTGACAGGCGCTCTGTCCAGTAATCCAGCATACTTTCATTGCGGTCTAGGGGAATGCCTTGATTAAAAGGGACTGCTGCATGCGAGAACGGTACCGCCATCAAGGTAACTAGGAATGTAGTTACGAGGGCAAGCCGCCTGTTTTTCCGCAGGAAAGATAGGCCAAAATGTCGTCTGGGAGTGTTATAAAATCGCACCATAAATTGCAGTATAGACACGAAGTGAGTTGTTGCTTTGTCAGTTGTTTTAGATCGCATCGTGCGAACTGACGAAAGTAGCTACAAGGAACTAAGTGTTCGCTTCGATAGGTGCCAAAACGGGGAGAGTAATGGAGCTATAGCGTCCGTATCACTCGCTTTTTTAGGTAGCGATTGTCTCGGCTAAAGACAACTGTGATAATCTCAGAGGTAGCACACAGGGATAATAGGCTAAACCGCATGTTAGACACTCAATCTTTTGACCAATTACTTATAATTTTAGCAGCAGCGTTAGCCTCGGCAGTAATTTTTCGCCGACTCTATGTGCCGAGTATTGTCGCCTTTTTGGTTGCCGGCGCGGTGATTGGTCCCAGTGTATTGGATTGGGTTAGTGAGCCGGAGAGATTTAGCTTTTTGGCTGAATTTGGCGTGGTGTTTTTGCTCTTTGCCCTGGGATTGGAATTCTCGGTTCCCAAGTTGCTCCGTTTAAAGGGGCCGGTCTTTGGTGTCGGCAGCGCACAGGTCTTCCTATGTATGCTGATTTTTGGCTCGTCAGCATATTTCTGGGGGGTGTCACTTGAGGCGGCCTTCGTTATCGCTGGAGCACTTGCCCTGTCTTCAACGGCGATTGTTACCAAAGAGCTGTCTACGTTAGGTGAAGTGCATACTGATCACGGCCGGCTCTCAATCGGGGTGTTGCTCTTTCAGGACCTCATAGCGGTAGTACTGTTAATTGTTGTGCCAGTACTCGGCGCATCAAGCGGAGAGGATCTAGCCTCAGCGCTAGGCTTAGCGCTGGCGAAAGGCTTAATGCTTGCGGCCCTGCTCCTGGCAGTGGGGCGATGGTTGCTGCCTAGTGTTTACCGTGAAGTGGCTAAGTCTCAGTCTAGCGAAATCTTCGTTCTCAGCACGCTGGTCATCGTCATGGTGGCGGCCTGGGTTACTCATGCGGCAGGCTTATCCATGGCATTAGGAGCCTTCGTGACGGGAATGATGCTGGGCGAATGCCACTATAAACATCAAATCGAGAGTGATATCCGTGGCTTTCGAGATATTCTACTGGGATTATTTTTCGTCACCATAGGGATGAGCGTTGATACATCGTTGCTGGTGCAGTATGCCCCACGTATTATCTTCTTTACCTTGGCGTTGATTGGCTTAAAGGCACTGATCATAGGTGGCTTAATTCGTCTCCTAGGTTACCCTGCAAAGCCGGCCGCACAATCTGGGCTGATTCTCTCCGAGGCCGGAGAGTTTGGTTTAGCACTGCTAACTATTGCCGTTAGCTATGGATTACTGCCCAATGAGCAAGCATCGTTCATTATGATCGTAGCGGTGTTGAGTATGGCATTAAGTCCATTCCTTATTCGCCATGGTCATCATGTTGTTGCGCGCTGGTTAAAGCCTAGCAAGTTAGAGGCTAATGATGAGCCAGAATTCAGCAGTGAAGAAAAACTCGTGCTGGTGGGTGGTTATGGCCGCGTAGGTAAAGCAGTAGTGCGGTTACTCCAGGTTCAGCAGGTGCCTTATTTGGTTATTGAGCGCGATCCAGAAGTTGTTGCCGCGGCTAGAAGAAAAGGGATTCGTATCACCTATGGTGACTGCACTGAGCTGAGCATTTTATCCACCTGCGGTATTGAATCGGCCCAACTCGCGCTGTTGAGCTTCGATACCATTGAACATGCTACTGAGGTTATTGAGCATATTCGCAGCGCTGACATTACGACGCCGTTAATGATTAGACTTCCTGACGCAACAGGGATCGAGGAACTGATAGCGGTCGGCGCTAACCATCTATTCCCGGAAATGGTCGAGGCAACTATCAGCGCGGTGAGCAACGTTTCAAAACTACTATCATTGGACGAAACTCTCACAACCAAGGTTGAGAGTGAGCTTCGGAGTGAGGGACTATGACTTTAGCAACAGGATCTCCATTTAAACATACTGGTGAGCTAGGATGGGCACAAGGCTACTGGCGGTTAGCGGCTTGGGATTTCAGTGCGCAGGAAACGCTGAGTTTCCTCAAAGGGCATTTAGACCTCGGTGTATCATTAGTAGATCACGCAGATATTTACGGTGATTACCGCTGTGAGCAGCTCTTTGGCAACGCCCTGGCAATTCAACCAGCAATCCGCCAGCAGCTGCATGTTGTAACGAAGTGCGACATTCAACTTATTTCTGCTAGTAATGATGTGTCGCTGAACCATTACGACACCAGCGCTAAGCATATTCGTAGCTCGGTGGAACGCTCGTTGGCGCGCCTTCAGACTGACCACATTGACACCCTACTACTGCACCGTCCCGATCTGCTTATGGATGTTGATGAGGTGGTTAGCTGCTTCAACGCACTTCGCAGTGAGGGGAAAGTTGGCGCGTTTGGTGTATCCAATTTTAGCGCGAGTCAGTTTGAGTTATTGAATCGGGGTTTCGACCACCAACTCGTGACCAATCAAGTAGAGCTCAATCCGCTTAGCTTTGACGCGTTTGAAAATGGGGCAGTTGATCATCTACAGATGGCTGGTGTCCGACCTATGGCATGGTCATGCTTAGCTGGCGGCGCATTCTTTCGTCCGCAGACGGAGCAGGCGCATCGTGTTATAGCGTGTTTGTCCCAATTGGCGACCAAGTATGACACCTCACTAGAAGGGGTGATCTACGCTTGGGTCATGCGCCATCCGAGTAGACCCATTGTTATTAATGGCAGCGGCAAGATTGAACGACTTGCCAGTGCGATGGCTAAGAGCCAGATAATCCTTAGTCGCGAGGATTGGTATCGGATATGGGTGGCGTCAAAAGGGCACGGAGTGCCCTAAACAACGATCACTGAGCCGTCCAACCACCGTCTACTTTGATACACGAGCCAGTAGTGAGAGAAGACGCAGAGGAGGCCAAGAAAGTTACGGCATTGGCGACTTCGTCGACCTGGCCTACCCGTCCTAATGGGATTCGCTCCATGACAAACTCCTGGAAGGCCGGATCGGCGAACATCGGTGCGGTCATCGGTGTTTCAATGAAGGTTGGAGCCACACTATTCACACGGATATTGTGCTCGGCAAGCTCCACAGCGAGTGCTTTTGTCAAACCTTCAACAGCGTGTTTCGTAGCGCAGTAAACAGAGCGTTTTGGTGAGCCCACATGGCCCATCTGTGAGCCAATACTGATGATCGAACCGCCCTGACCATTAGCGATCATTTTACGAACCACTGAGCGAGTGATTCGAAATAAAGAGCGAACATTCATATCTAGCATGCGGTCGAGGACGTCGTCATCCAGCTCGCTAATAAGCTGAGGTGTATTCGTTCCCAAATTGTTAACAAGGATATCGATGCTTTGGTGCGCACTAATTTTTGTCAGCAGTTCGTCACTGGTAGCATCCAGGCACCAGCCAATCACTTGCTCGCCATGCTCAGCAACTAGCTGATCTAAATCTGCGGCGGTCCGCGCTATCGCAATAACCGTCGCGCCAGCGCTCACTAGCGACTCGACACACGCCTTGCCAATCCCTTTTCCTGCACCAGTTACCAGAGCGGTTCGACCCGTCAAAAGGGAGCTGCTGAAGGGAGTTTTTGAATTCGAAGTCATTCTGAGGGCCTGTCCTGAAATTAGTATATTGATAGAGATTATCTTTTACCTTAGCAGAAAATAAAATACAAATATTGCATTCGAAGTCAAAAATAACTAATCTCCTCATATTGAACAATAAAATTCGTACATATAGGTGCTCCCGTGATTAAAAAATTGAAAGACGGAATTGACGTAGAAGTCGCTAAAAACAATGATCGCGTAGTTCGCGAAACGGTTGAAGGCGTACTTGCTGAAATTGAACAGAATGGCGACGCGGCAGTTCATGCCTACGCTGAAAAATTTGATGGTTGGCCGGCTGATAAACCATTCCGATTGTCTGCTGAAGAAATTCAAGCTGCCTACGACGAACTGCCAGAACAGGTCATCGAAGATATTCGCTTTGCGCAAAAACAGGTTCGTAACTTCGCTCAGATCCAGCGTAACTCGATGAAGGACGTTGAAGAAGAGACCTTGCCAGGTGTTATTCTTGGCCACAAAAACATTCCAATGAACAGTGTTGGTTGTTACATTCCAGGCGGTAAATACCCACTCGTTGCTTCCGCTCATATGAGCGTTGTGACGGCCAAAGTGGCGGGCGTTAAGCGCGTTATTGCCTGTGCGCCACCGTTTAACGGCGTACCACACCCAGCCATCGTAGTGGCAATGGATATGGCGGGCGCAGACGAAATCTACTGCTTCGGTGGTATTCAAGCAGTGGGTGCGATGGCTATTGGTACTGAAACTATCGCCCCAGTTGATATGCTAGTTGGTCCAGGTAACGCATTCGTTGCCGAAGCCAAACGTCAGTTATTCGGGCGTGTCGGTATTGACTTGTTTGCTGGCCCTACTGAGACCTTGGTTATCGCTGACGAAAGCGTAGATGGCGAACTGTGTGCAACGGATCTATTAGGTCAGGCGGAGCACGGACCAAACTCTCCAGCAGTTCTACTCACCAACTCAGAGAAGCTTGCTAACGATACGCTAGCGGCTATTGAGCGTCAGCTGAAGGTACTTCCTACTGCTGACATCGCCGGCAAAGCTTGGGCGGACTACGGTCAGATCGTTCTGTGTGACACCTACGAGGAAATGCTTCAAGTTGCCGATGAACTTGCCTATGAGCACGTTCAGGTGATGACTGAAGATCCTGATTACTTCCTCGATAATATGACTAACTTTGGTGCAATGTTCGTTGGACCCGAGACCAATGTGTCATATGGTGATAAGGTAGTGGGTACAAATCATACCCTACCAACCAATAAAGCAGCGCGTTATACTGGTGGATTATGGGTTGGTAAATTCATCAAGACCTGTACCTATCAGCGCCTTACGGAAGAAGCCTCACACCACATTGGTGAATACTGCTCACGTCTTTGTGCAGTAGAAGGCTTCGCGGGGCACAAGGCACAGGCCGATATCCGCGTGGAACGATATGGAAAAAAGCTCGGTAAATAATAATCAAAAAGTAGCGAAGCCTGCCAACCATCGCGCGACGTCCTATGACGTGGCGCGTTTGGCTGGTGTTTCTCAGTCCGCTGTCTCTCGTTGTTTTAAACCTGGAGCAAGTGTCTCAGCTAAGACACGGGCGAAAGTTATGAAGGCTTCGGATGAACTCGGTTATCAGCCTAATGCGATAGCAAGGGGGCTGATTACTCGCCGCTCGAATATCGTGGCGGTGATTACTACCGAGTTCACCAACTTGAATTATCCCGAGATGATGTCGCACCTCAATGCTCAGTTGTCTGAGCACGGGGTGCACATCTTGCTGTTTACGGTAGGAGCAGCGAGCGATATGCGGGTTGTGCTTGACCAAATCTGGCAGTACCAGGTGGATGGTATTATTGCCGCCTCGCAGTTTTCCGACGACCAGATTGAGCAGTGTCGTAAGCGAGGGATTCCACTCGTTTTTTATAATCGTGTGTTCTCCGACTCGAGTATCTCTTCGGTGGGCTGCGATCATTTTGAAGGTGCTAAGCTTTTAGTCGATCATTTGCAAAAGCGCGGACATAAGCGGTTTGCTGTATTCAGTGGTCCTAGTGACTCAGCCGTCGCGCAGGAGCGTCTTCAAGGAGCGATGAGCCAATTGAAATACGCCGGCGCGCATTACGATGTCTATCAGGGTGACTACACCTATGACAGTGCAGCGGCAAGTACTGTAGCAATGATGTCATCTGACCGTGAGCTACCCCATGCGGTGATCTGTGCGAACGACATTATGGCGATTGGCTGTATTGATACACTTAGAGCGAAGTACGGCTTGCGAATCCCCGAGGATTTGTCGGTAGTTGGCTTTGACGGTATTGCGGCATCTAAGTGGCAGGCCTATGATCTGACCACGATTGTTCAACCGCTTGAACGCATGGTGGAAGCCACCGTTAGTATGTTGATGGAACGAATTGAAGATTCGTCCGTTCCCGCAGAAAAACGACAGTTTGGCGGAAAATTAAAAGTCGGGTTGAGCGCATAGGTTCAGCCCTAAAGGCTGAATTTATGAAATGTGAAAAGATCCTCTTTATTCCTGGCTCGCTGTGCGATGAGCGCCTTTTTGCGCCGCAGTTAGCCACCTTTGAAGATCGCTATCACTGTGAGGTAGCGAATCACTCTCCTAGCGATATTTCGATTAGCGCGATGGCGCAACGAGCGCTAAACAGTATTGCGGGTGAGTTTCATCTCGTGGGTCTCTCCATGGGCGCTATTATTAGTTTTGAGATCCTTCGAGTTGCACCCGAGCGGGTCAAGTCGTTGGCAATATTGGACGGTAATCCTAGGGCTGAAAGGCCGGAACGCCTCGATGTGCGAGCGCAACAGCGTCAACTGGCAGCGCAACGCGGCGAAGTGTTCATCAAAGACCTACTATTAGGCGAATTATTCCCGATGTATGTCGCGCGGGAGAACCTGAGCAATACGGCCATTAAAGGCTGTGTGCTCGATATGGCGCGGGACGCTGGCGTTGAGGCGTTTGATGCGCAATGGCAAGCATTAGCCACGCGGCCAGAAAGCTCGGCATCGCTTGCTCAGATTAGCGTACCTACCCTGGTGATGTGCGGTGCCGAAGACGCACTCTGTAGCCCCGAAATTCATGCGGAAATGGCCGCTGCTATTCCCAATTCAACCCTAGAGGAGATACCTTCGGCAGGTCATTTGGTGACTTTAGAAGCTCCTCAGGCTGTTAATTATTATCTTGAAAAACTATGGAATCGATAACAATGACTAAGACGCTTAAGCAACGATTAGCGAACCAAGAGCCTTTAGTAGGGACGTTTATCAAGACACCGTCAATGATGCTGGCAGAAGTTCTGTCGCGAACAACGATGGATGTAGTCTGTCTCGATGCGGAGCACTCTCCCTTCGATCGCAAGGACATTGATTCAAATATCTTTGCCTATCGCGCCGGCGGTATGCCAGTGCTAGTGCGCGTTCCCTCGGCTGGGCACGAACAGTTGTTGAATGCCTTAGACTGTGGCGCTACGGGTGTAGTTGTTCCCCATGTTGATAGTTTGGCTAAGGCTCAGGATATTGCTAAAGCGTGCCAGTATGGTGACGGTGGCAGAGGTTATGCAGGCTCAACGCGCGCCGCGAACTATGCCGGTAATACCGTGACTCAGAATCTTGAGCACGCTGCCAGCAACACCGTCGTGATTGCGCAGATAGAAGACCTAGCTGCATTTGATGAGATTGAAGACATTGCCGCAGTAGAGGGCATTGATTGCCTATTTATTGGCATGATGGATTTGACGGTAGCGCTAGGCGAGACCACGCCTCGTGCGCCGGCAGTTGTCGAATTGGCTGAGCGAGTTTGTCTTGCAGCAAAGAAGACCGGAAAGTCAGTTGGGATTTTTGTACCGTCAGCGGATGACGTCGCTTTTTGGGTTGAGCGCGGTATTAGTCTATTCCTGATGTCGTCGGATCACACGTTCATCAAGCAGGGCGCTAATGCCTTAGTTGAAGGTGTCTCGAAACACTTCTAGCTCTTAGTCAATGGGGAAATTATTCCAACTGATTTGTTACGGTAGAGCGCTTAACATACTGTTGCACTGTTTGTTGGCTAACAGTCGATAAATTTAACAAGGCTTCGTGCGAACCTGCTGAGACGGCAGCTGAGCATGAAGCCTTTTTATTAGTTGAAAATAAAGTAGCCATTTCTCTGTCGACAGAGGAAATAGCGCAGAGCTTTCTTTAGTGATAGAACAAAAAAAGGCCGGGCAAAGCCCAGCCTTCTATATCGTTGCTATCCCTAGATGAAGGCGTTAAATGCCCACAGTGCTATGATGGACGCTACGAAGAAGCCCAGTAGATAGAGGCTAGCTCTGTCTAGTTTACCGGGGAGCAACGACCAACCGTTCTCGGTAGTCGGGGTGCCCGTTTCTGCAAACCATTTACGCTGGCCAACAATCGTGTACTGCGAGTGTTCCTTCGCTTTACCGTCAAGAATGAGGCTGGCTGCGAGTGCCACAATTGTATTGGTGATGGCGCCGATAGCACAGAACCAAGGCCATGCTATGTCCGTGTAGCTTGCTACATACCACACCGACGCGAAGCCAAAGAGTACACCAATTAACACGCCACGCTCGGTAGTGTGCTTGGAGAAGATACCCAAGCCAAAGAGACTCAGCTTAGCACCCACAAAGAACGATCCTACCTTCGATAGTGTCTCTAGGATTGAGCCTTCACTGCTAGCATAAAGAATTGCTGGGCCGATGATCATTGCCGCCCAAAACACGGTAAACCAACGTGAGGCCTTGAGGTAGTGCTCATCGGAGGCCTCAGGCTTAAAGAACTTTTGATAGATATCAATGGTGGTAACCGTCGACATTGAGTTCAATGCTGAATCCAACGATGACATTGAGGCTGCAACCACCGCTGCTGCAATTAGCCCCATCAAACCGGGGATAGCTAAGGTGGAGGCAAAGTCCAGAATGATCGTGTTGCCGTTCTCGAAGGTTTTGCCGTCATAGTAGTTATGGAATAGCACGCCTAACAGCAGGAATAGGAAGTAAATGAAGATCGCGCCGTAGCCCATCATCATGTAGGACTTCTTGGCGTCACCGATGTTCTTCGAAGTCAGTGTACGCTGAACCATCATTTGGTTCGCACCATATACGGTGATATGGAAAAGCGTCATGGCAATTACGCCACTCCAGACTGTTGAGACTTCGGCGAGAGAGAACTTAGTGACTAAGGCATCTGTCATGCCTTTATCCTTAAGTGATTCCAACGTGGTCATCAGTCCATCTGGCAAAGCGTCTAACAATGCCGCGAAGATGATCAACGCGCCAATGAGTAGGATACCCGCCTGGACTACGTCGGTCCAAATTACCGCGGCAATACCGCCCATCATGGTGTAGAGCAGGGCAATGATGGTCACAATGATAATCGCCTCAGTGACGCCGAAGCCGGTGATGAAGTTAATCACTAACGCGGTAGCATAGACCGCCGCAGCGGTGGTTAAACCCTGCGAGGTCAAGAAGATGGCGCTCATTACAGTACGAGCTTTTAAACCGAATCGCTTCTCAAGGTAGTCGTGGATTGAGGCCACGCCACTGTTATAGAAAAACGGTAGTAAAAAGGTGATAACAAAGACAATAACCAGCGGATAGTTGAGGTGAATGGCAATGACGGCCATGCCTTCGCTGTAGGACCATGCAGGTCCACCGAGGAAAGATAAGGCGCTCACATAGGTTGCGACGACTGAGATCCCAATGGCCCACCAAGGAATACTTTTATCGCCCAAGAAAAAATCATTGGTAGATTGCACTTTGGTGCTTAAGAATACGCCTAGACCAATGTTGGCAATCAGGTAGACTGCTAAAACGCCCCAGTTAAGCGCCCCAAATTCGTACATAGATTTACCTCATCATTATTATTGTGTTAATTCAATGCCAGCGCTATTTAATACTGTTAGCGAGCTAACCGGTAGAACGCTGCCGCATTATCATGAAAGATAGCGTCTAAATTAACGTTTCCTATCTGATTGCAGCACTGAAGGTAAGCTTGAACTAGTTGTTCATAGTTTGCATGAAGCCCGTCCACTGGAAAGTTCGAACCGAACATAATCCGCCTGTCACCGAAGTTATTGAGGACGTGTTCGATAAATGGCATGAAGTCAGCTGGACTCCAGCTATGATTAAACATCACTAAGCCCGATAGCTTACAGTGGATATTGGGATTCTTAGCTAACTCCGTGATTCCCGCCTTCCAGGTTTCGAAGCCAGCACCACTTTGGTACCACGGAGAGCCCATGTGGCATAGCGATACCGACAGTGAAGGGTGCGCCTCTAATAGCGTGGCCATGCGAAGCATCTGCTCAGGAATAAGTTGCAGGTCAAAGCTGAGTTGCTGCTGTTCAAGCAGCCCTAAACCCTTACTAAAAGCCTTCGAAGAAATAAGGCCGTCGGTGCCGGTTTGGGCATCCTCCGCTGGAGATCGACCTACAATTTGGCGTATGCCTCTGAGCGAGTTTAGCGACGCAAGCTGATGGATCTGCGCTTCCGTGTCATCGGCTGCCAGATCGCAAAAACTAACTTGCGCCGATGGTAAGCGGTTGTCATTCGCTTGAACATCAATCCACTGTGCCTCGTTCAGGCCATTCTCTGCGCCAACTTGAATATGAACACTGTCCACAACATTTAGCTTACCGTGGTCGGATTGAAAATCCGCGCTGAGGTAATCGCGTTGGATTGCAGTAGGATCGCCGAAAAAACGGGTGACACCACGTTGTATCAGCCAAGGATAGTGTACCTTAGCGAGATCCCACAAATGATGGTGGGAATCAATAATGCGATCTGGTGTCATGAAACGTCCTATTATTCAGCAGCGAGTAGCGCGTTCTGAGCACGGAATACCTGAACCCATACTGATAACTCATCAAAAATATTCCACTCTTCGGTGATCTGGCCATCGATGATGCGGAAATGGCTCTCGCCGAGAATGAAAATTGGTGCGCCTGTCGGACTGCCGTAAAGCACGGTGCCCAGATGGTCACCCTTGAGTGTCCAACGAACAGCAACATCAGAACCGCCATCTTTATGTTCATTTGAACACACATAATCGGCACTAAAGCGAATGCCACTTAGCGAGCCTAAAAGCTGCAAGTAAAACTGCATGATTTCCTGATGGCCATTGAGCTGGCGCTTGTTCACTCCGTAGAAACGGGCGTTCTCAGCGTAGTACTTTTGTACATCGCCAACCATACGGGCGTTCCAGATATTGTTGAGCGCAGTGACCGCAAGCTCTTCATCGCTGCTAGGTGTTGCGGCGATACGGAGTGGTTTAATGGCATCAAGGCGAGCTAGTTCGCTGCCAATGTAGTCTTTTAGGCGATCAGATAACGGCAATGCTGCCTTATCTTTTGCAACCTCGATAGGGTCGAAGCCAAGCTGCTCGGCCAAGCTGAAGTTATCGCGAACTAGCCATTCCTCAACAATCTTGTTGTCCTTGCACACGCAGTGAGCAATGACTGGAATGATCGCATGTTTACCGGTTGCTGGACCCAGGTCACTCGGGCCCGTGTTAGTCATATGAGTGCGAATACGGTGCGAAGAATGATAACCGTTTTCCGCATCACCACCCCAAATAATATCTTCCGCATGGAGCGTTCTGTCAGGGAAAGCTGCCATGGTATTGAGGGTATTCTGAGTCACTTCTTCGGCACCGACACTGACACCAGCAATGGTGTAAACCGGACAATCGTCCGAATAGTAGTCATAACAAAGACCAACTTGCTTACCTTCCCAAATACGGTAGGTAATGCGGAGGATGTAATCCACGATGTCGGTAAATTCAGGATCAAAGCCCGCCATACTGCCAGTTTCAGAAGTTTCAGACGGCGCTGAGTCGAAGTGATTTTCTAGGCGATTCATAGTTTTTCTCCGGTCAGGCTAGTTGGCGCTGACTCTCGTTAAAATGAAAAGGGCGTAAACTAGCGCGAAATAGTCATGCCCAGAAAATGCTTTAGCTAAAGCTCGCAGCTTGAGGAACGTCCGCACCGCGAGCGACGATGACATCACACAGTACGTCAGCACTGTTGCGGAAGCTGCGAGTTGAACCTACTGGAATGGTGATCAGATCACCTTCGTTAAGTACCCACTCTTCGCCATCAACAGTCACTGACAAGCAACCATTGTGAACAAATAGTACTTCTTCTTCGGCACGGGTATGAGCGGCGGTGCTTGCGTTAGGCTCAAGCTGAAGACGACGTGATGAGAAACCGTGGGTCCAGGCCATTTTAGCTGCTGGAAGTGCTTCGTCAGTGCTGGCCGCGCCAACAACAGCAATCTCTTTAACGCCATTGCCGTTAAGGCCGCCAACTGGCTGCTCAGCCAACTGATCATTAGTAATTACGCAACGCAACATCTGCTCGACCGTCATTGAATCAAAGTTAGGGACGTCTGCTGCGGTGGTGGGGGTGCAAAGTACTGCATCCTCCGGCACAACATCACCGGCAAGGGTGTCTAGAAGGCGACCGTCATCTAACAGTACTAGACCATGCTTTGTAGCCTGCTCATACACGTAGGGTGCCCAGTGAACCTGTCCTGCCGAACCATCTTTGTTCAGACCTAAGATACAGAACAGGAAGCCTTCGTCATTACCCACATTTTCAAAACCGCGGAAAACGTTAGTTGGAATAGAGATAGTGTCACCTTCCTCTAGGACGGCTTCACCGTCTGTGCCGTGTTCACCCCAGGTGAACTTCCAGCTGCCCTTGTGGACAACGAAGACTTCGGCGGTATCGTGGCTATGGTGTGAGTTCTTACAACCGTTCGGCTGCTTTGCTGCACCAATATCAAATGGGTGCGGGTATTTAATGTGAACAACCTGTCCTGGGTTCTCAGCGACGCCTTGACCAATCAAGCAATAATTCTGCTTCTTGTCGCTGCCAGGGGTACGTGCGTCAATAAACGCAGTGGTGCAGGGAACAAGTTCGTCATAACGGAGAACGCGTTGAGCGATGGATAGATTTTCTTGGGACATGATGTGCCTCTAACAATTATGACACCCCTGATTTAAGGTGTTTGAGTTGAAATGATGATAATGTACTTCGAATGCAAAAAGCAAGTTAATGACAACCTGCATAGTGATAATTAGTCCGCGATCTCGGCTTAAACATTGGGCATTTTAGTCGTTTTTACAACGACTAAGCGGTGCGACAGAAACGCTCATCCATCAACTCGAACACATTAAGTCCAAGTTGAAGAAGAATGTGGACAATATCGATCCCCACCCAGTTTTCTTTCAGCTTGTCGCCGTCGCGTCGCCAGATATCCATTACGCGCAGGGTGATGGACTGCCCTGTTGCAGCGAGGCCCAACCAGTGCGGACCGGTATGGGTTGCTGACATGTGCGGCCAGCCGCCGGTAGCTGCGAAGTCGCCTTCGCCCACATAGCAGGTGGAGACATCCACACTTCGATCTGGAAAACCGCGAAGGAATGGACCTTGATGTAATCTACGGAAACCATCAATGCCACGCGTAGTACCAATTCCCGCCGGGCCGTACCACATGAAATCGTCATGCCAGTAGTCCGCCAGCTTCATTGATTCCAAGGACTTGCCATCGTAACGGCCGAGTTCAGCGAGCATATTTTTGATGAGCTGAACGGTACTTAAACTGCTGTTTTGCTGAGCGTCAGAGGCGCGTGTTGGCGCCATGATCAAACCATCAAAACCCAGTGAAGGGCGAATAGGGTTTACACCCACCTGATTCATAGCGTCAAGGAAGTCCAGAATCACTTCACCGCGATTGATAAGTCCGTCTTTAATGCCAACGATCTCGGTGAAACGAAGATGAAGGGCGCGTCCAGTAGCAGGGATGCCGAATAACGGCGACACTAAGTTGCCAATAAAATATCCGGTTGCCATAACCCACTGTTGACCATTGTCATCGCCGGCAACGTCAACGAGGACCTTGCGCTCAACATCTGGCATCGCTTCGGCAATTGGCTGCCAAAACCTTTCCACACACTCGCTAAGGCTAGCTAGATCATTAATAGGGTGTGCAGCAGCCCAGCTAAAATCGTCACTAACGAGTGATGATAGCTGCTCAGGAGAGTGCTTAAGAGTCTGGTAGAATAACTCGACAATGTGTCGGCTCATAGGGATCCTTGAGATAATTTTGACTTCGAATGCAAAATTAGCTCAAGAGCTCGAATGTTGCAACAAATTTGCTTAAATTATTTAGTTTTTTGTGCTTCGTAACTGTTAGTAATTAGCTTCGCCAATGCCTGTGTAGCTTTCCCGGCATGATTTAGCTGCCAGGCTACATAGCTGCTTAGCTTCGCCCCATTTGCGGAGGACAGTTCAACCAACTTACCGCTTGCTAGATCATGAGTGATCTCATGCCGGGGCAAGTGGCCGATACCTAAGCCATTAACTATGGCCGCCTTCTTCTGTGAGCGGGTTTGGACAAGAAGGTCAAAACGTCGGTCCGCTAAGCCTGCCTGTCGGGCAATATTTAGCTGGACGGTGTCGCGAAGGATGACCCGTTTTACGTCATCTAGCTGAGCGAGACTGGCGGAAGGATGTAGCGTCTTGCCCCGCTCAGCGGGGAGGTTTCGCAGGCTCGCCGAAGTTCCTACAAGCGCCATATCTAGTTCATCTAGAGCAACACAGCGAAAGTTATGCTGCGGTGGAATAGGACCGGGAACACCAACCAACAGATCAATCGTTCCCTCCGAGAGCGCTTCCCAACCGCCATTCAACACGGTCTCCACCAACTCAATCTCAATGTTTGGGTGGTTCAGGCAAAAATCCCGTAGCGCTTCGTAGAACGGTGACTCGTCCAGCGTGGCTTCCAGGCCAATACGAATACGGGGTTCCCAACCCTGAGCGCGCTCGAAGGCACGATCTTGAAGCCCTCTTAAGTGCTGCAAAATTTCTCGTCCGTCCGTGAGTATTAGCTCGCCTGCGGCAGTGAGCACCGAACGACGGCCCTCACGTTGGAATAACGTCAGCCCAAGTTGATCCTCGGCTTTTGTGATGCTGTAGGACAACGCAGCAGTTGTGCGTTCTAATTCTTCAGCAGCACGGGCGAAGCTACCTCGACGATCGATAGCGTCGAGAATGATTAAGAGCTGAACATCAATGAGTTCTTTTTTCAAACTGTTAAACCCTACTTAACTAATTGGTTAAATTATGAGTATTTTTTTAATGATTAGCCAGCGCTATAGTAAACCCATCAAAAATAAGGAGCATTAAAAATGGGTTTATTACAGAACGGCGAGTGGGTTGATAAGTGGTACGACACGAAGTCTTCAAATGGTGAGTTTCAGCGTCAGGACAGCGCCTTTAGAAATTGGATAACGCCTACCGGCGAAGCGGGACCTACTGGCAAGGCTGGATTCAAAGCTGAGTCTGGTCGCTATCACCTCTATGTAAGCTTGGCGTGCCCTTGGGCGCACCGCACCTTAATCTTTAGAGAGCTGAAATCATTGAGTGAGCATATTGACGTCGCGGTGGTTGACTATCTAATGCTTGAAAACGGCTGGACGCTGAAAGATCCCCTTTATCAGAAGTCCTTTCTCTATGAATTGTACTTACAGTCAAAGCCCGAGTACGAAGGGCGCGTCACCGTTCCGGTGCTCTGGGACAAGCAGACCGAGCAAATTGTCAGTAATGAGTCTGCCGAAATCATTCGAATGATGAATTCAGCCTTCAATGACTTGACCGGCAATGCCGATGACTACTACCCAGAGTCGTTGCGCGGCGACATCGACGAGATCAATGAACTGGTTTATCACGCGGTTAACAACGGCGTATACCTCAGCGGATTTGCAACGCATCAAGCGGTGTATGAACGTCATGTTAAGAAGCTCTTTAATGTCTTAGATCAGCTTGAGGAGCGCTTGGGAACACAACGCTATCTAGTTGGTGAGCAGATAACTGAAGCGGATTGGCGCCTATTTACCACCCTTATTCGCTTTGACAGCGTCTACGTTGGCCACTTTAA
The DNA here is from genome assembly GCF_947497555.1 of uncultured Umboniibacter sp. Lineage (NCBI taxonomy): Bacteria > Pseudomonadati > Pseudomonadota > Gammaproteobacteria > Cellvibrionales > Cellvibrionaceae > Umboniibacter > uncultured Umboniibacter sp. Next base: position 231,823 of record NZ_CANMGY010000001.1, on the reverse strand, counting down.
GTGCAATCTTCGCACCATTGAGAGTTACCCGAATTTATCAGGCTACCTCAGAGAGCTATATCAAGTGGGTGGTGTGGCGCAGACAGTGGACTTCGAGCACATCAAAGGTCACTACTATGAGTCACACCTTATGATCAACCCTACGGGTATTGTCCCTGCGGGCCCAACCGTGGATTACACGCTTCCCCATGGGCGCGGATAAGGAGATATTAAAATGACAACTGAACGAAAGTTAGAGCAAAAGGTACGCTCCATGGAAACCGCCGATGGCGATGGAGTTAAAATCCGACGTATTGGCGGCCAAGCGATGCAACAGCGAATGGATCCGTTTCTCATGCTTGATGAGTTTAACAGTGACCAGTCGGCGGACTATATGGGTGGCTTTCCCAGTCACCCACACCGAGGTTTTGAAACCATCACCTATATGAAGGCGGGCAAGATGCGTCACCGCGATCATATGGGCAACGAGGGTGTCATTGGTCCAGGCGATGTACAATGGATGACGGCGGCACGGGGGGTCATTCACTCGGAGACACCCGAACAGTTGGACGGCTTAATGCAGGGTTTTCAGATCTGGTTGAATCTACCCGGCGCAGAGAAGATGAAGCCTGCTGCCTATCATGATTTCAATGCCGGTGAACTGGCTAGAGCAAAATCCGCTAGAGGTTCTGAGATAGCAGTGATTGCTGGGTCCGTAGCGGTGAGCTTTGGGGCCGAGCCGCAACAGCAGTTAGAAGGACCATTACCCGCGATGACCACGAAGCCTCATTTGATTGAGATAGAGCTGGCTGCTGATGAGGCGGTTGAATTGAGCTTTAATCGCGAGGAGCCAGCCTTTGTATACGTCTTTGAAGGAGCAACAACGGGACTAAAGCAGTGGGAAATGGGGCTCTATAGTGCGGGCGAATCACTGAAGTTATCCGCTACCAACAATGGCGCAACACTTCTGGTGTTAAGTGGTAAGCCCATCAAAGAGCCGATAGCGCAATACGGCCCGTTTGTTATGAATACTCGGGCAGAACTAGAGCAAGCGATGAGTGATTACCGCTCGGGGGTCTTAACTGACTGATTTTTCCTTCGCATGAGCAAAGGCAGTAAGTACTTTGTCTTTGCTCTTCGAGCGATCAATGATTGGCGGGCAATAGTTTGCCGTGAGTTGATTTTTTTCGAACCAAGCGTGGGGTTCATGGATAGCCTTATCCGGAAGCTCTCTCAGCTCGGGAATCCAAGTGCGAATGAACTCGCCATGCACATCGAATCTCTGGCTCTGTCTAATAGGATTGAAAATCCTGAAGTACGGGGCCGCATCAGCCCCTGCGCTGGCCGCCCATTGCCAGCCCCCGTTATTGCTGGCGAAGTCGCCATCTATCAGCACTGACATGAAGTAACGTTCACCCCAGCGCCAGTCAATCATCAAATCCTTACAGAGAAAGCTAGCCACCACCATTCGCAGACGATTGTGCATCCAACCAGTGCTATTCAGACAGCGCATGGCGGCATCCACAATGGGAAAGCCAGTCTTGCCCTGGCACCAGGCTTGAAAATGTTCCTCGTGATTATCCCAATGAATCAGGTCCGTATAAGGTTGAAAGGCTCGGTTTTTGGAAATGTCGGGATAGGCAAACATTAAGTGGCGGTAAAAATCTCGCCAAATAAGTTCACTCAGCCACACGGATTCTCCGTCGTTGAGGTCCGCAACGCTTCGCCCCTGTAGTAGGGATCGAACACAGGACTGAATGGAAATAGCCCCAATGGCTAGGTGAGGCGAAAGCTTGCTGGTGCCTTCTATCGCAGGGAAGTCGCGCAGCTTGTCGTATTGGCTAGCGCCCAACTGCACAAAGTCCTGAAGTGATTGTTCAGGATTCAACCAGACATCAACCTCCGGCAGCTGCGTTAGCTGATTTAGCGTAAAGTCTTCAACGTCTGCGGACGGCGCAATAGGCCGGAGCTGACTGGTGGGGCGAATAGGCTGAACTAGTGACTCGTTCCAACGGCTAAGCCAAGCCCGCTTGAACGGCGTGAAGACCTTAAACATGGTGCCCTGACCTGTAGTGATGGACCCCAGAGGCTGGACGGTATCAATACCGTAAAAGCTGACATTGCCGGAAAAGTGATCGCTTACGTACTGGTCGCGTTGATATTCATGTACCCCACAATCTCGGTTGGCGTAGATGCCAGCGCAGTTGTGATGGGTCGCTAGCCTGACAACCGCCTGCGCCGCCTCCTGAAAGGTACCCACTGAGCAGATTTGGAGAGTAACCCCTAATTCAGCGAGCTCACGGTTCAGCTCCCTGAGTACATGCATTTTCAGCGCTCGCTGATGTGGCGAAGCCGCGTGTTGCTGACTTACCTCAACGTACACCGCGGAGACGGGAGTATTCGTCTCCAGCGCGGTGCTGAGTGCAGGGTTGTCATGGGTGCGCAGGTCATTTCGAAACCAAACTAGCTGTGACATGGAACCGTTTACCTTGCTAGTTAAATGGCGTAACGCAGATTGAGCTCATCAGGATACGGATGGAGGTAACGCTGCTTCGCCACATATTCATCGGGATACTCGGCTAGGAAATGACGAATTAGCGTCAGCGGTGCCAGTAACGGCAGGTGGCCCTCGCGATAATCGGTGATCACTTTAGCGAATTCCTGTCGTTGCGCCGATGAAAGGTGATTTTTGAAATAACCCTGTAGGTGCTGCAAAACGTTAGTGTGTGCCTTCCTGCTTACGGGCGAACTAATAGAGCGCATGAACTCCACGATGTAACATTCGCTCAGGCTCTGTAGGTCACCACTCACATCCGCTAGCAGTTGTCCCAAGGATTTGTAGGCCGCAATGCTGTGAGCCATTAGCAGGTACTTGTACTGACTGTGAAATTCAATCAGCTTGCCCGCGGTTAATCCTTCGGCCATGAGGTGCTGCCAGTGGCTGTAGGCATACACCCGGGTGATGAAGTTCTCGCGTAACAGGGCATCGTTGATGCGGCCGTTTTCTTCAACGGGAAGAATAGGATTGTGCTGCATGATCTCTTTTGCATACAGTCCAATGCCATCACTGGTACTCATCTTACTTTCGCCCTGATAGAGCTTGACCCGCTCCATACCGCAACTTGGCGATTTCGCACAAAAAATGTAGCCACTTATCTTTTGGTCTAGCGCTACCGCCTGTTCCTTACCATAAGCCTCAAGCGCCTCGGTGACGTCGTTGCCCTTGGCTGACGTCGCAATAATTTTGTCATCGTGTTGCTCAAGCCGAATAGTTGGACGAGGAACACCCAAGCCAATTGCCGCTTCCGGACAGAGGGGAACGTATTCAACAAAATCGCTCAGTGCATCAGTGCAAAAAGCCGAACGCTTATGTCCACCATCGAAGCGAACCGGTTCGCCCAAGAGACAAGCACTAATTCCGAGTCTAATTTTTGTTTTGGGAATGAAATCGCGATACATAATTTTCCTCGTTTACCAAGCAATAGTCTCATGCTGCCAATCCGTAAACAGGGCTCTGCCCGTGGGTTCTGGACGGCTACATAATGAATATAGGCGTGATGCGACAAATTCGGGAGAAAATAGTTTCTCGGCGCTCACGTTTTTTTGAAATGGCTTTGACAGTTCAGTGTCAGTGGTTCCGGGGTGAAAAGCAATCACTGTGCTTTTCGGACTGCGGTAACGGAGTTCTGCAGCAAAACACTGTAGCAGCTGGTTTAGGGCGCTTTTTGATGCGCGGTAGCTATACCACCCCCCTAGGTGATTATCATCAATACTGCCCACTCTTGCACTGAGAACACTGATCACCCCACGGGTTTGAGTTTTAAACAGTGGCATGAGAGCCTGCAAAAACAGCATTGGCACTATGGTATTGCTGTGGATTAGGCGCTGGAAGTAATCACCTTCAAAAGCCCTCAAGCTTTTCTCGGGCAGTTTTCCTTCGCTGACCAGCTGGCCATTGAAAATGTGAATGCTAAGTTCATCAGCGCTAGCAATATTTTTGCAGACCTCCGCTATGCTGCGCTCACTGTAATCACAGTGTATAGCGCCCGCTAAGTGTCGCGAAGAAATACGCGTTATGAGGGTGTCGGGCTCCTGTTGCCTTATATGATGATAAAAAGCCTGGGCGATACCACTGCTAGCGCCAACGATAATTCGATGACTACTCATGGCTGCTCGCTGATTTTGAGACCTTCACCTCGCAGTGGCTATCGCAACGTTTCTTGCCGGTCAGAAGAAGGCTGAAGAATTCTCGATGCGTCGAGAACACACGGTAGCCAACATTGGCAAAGTTACGGATTAGGGGCCAGCGCAGTACTCGCAACCACGGCTTTCTGTCTACCGTTTCCCACAGCAATACATTGGCGTCTACCGCAGTGCGAACTTGTCCTTGGGTATCAATCACATGCAGCGTATCCACCGCAGCCGAGTGGGTGATGCCCAGAGGGAGCGAGATTTCGTCATTGAGGTCAACGAAGTGAATGCGTGAATGGATATCAAATCTAGCGAGGGTGTCCATTTCCTTTGCACAAAGCGGGCAGGAACCATCAAAAAACACAGTTAAACGAGCCATAGTATTACCACCATTATCAGGTGCAGAAGCACCACCAAAGTTGTTACCACGCGGCGAAGACGGCGATAGCTGCCGTCCCTTTCACGTGTTGCCTCTACTCTGTAGAGGGCAATAAACAGCAGACCGTTAACGCCTAGTGCGAACACGAATGACGACTGCAACAGCGCGAACCAGCACACCAAAGTCAGCACGTTAGTGGCAACAAAGGGCGCCTTAGAGGGGGTGTCAGCAGCCTGATTATCGGTAGTGTTTTGATAGCGCGCTGCGCCCCAAATACTCCCCGCTAAGAAACTAATGATGACCGTTCCATAACTACTGAATATCTCCACTGGGGTATGGCCAAAGAGAGAGATACCAACAAACTCGGCAATCGCTGCCGCAATGAAGGGTACCGTGCCGAAGGTAGTGAGGAGACGAATAGTGTGTTCGTGCTTCATGGTTAACGCCTAAATTTAATACCACTACAGGTACTTCGTTGTTGGCTAAGATTTGGTTTATGGGTATTTTCCACGGGAAAGAAAAAGGCCGCGTAATAACGCGGCCTTTTATTGAGCGTTTTACGAGCAATTCGTAAAGGTCGCTCTGGGTACTAAGTTGATCTCTAACGCTGCGAAGCGACCCAAGCGTCAACATTCTCCTCTAGGATATCAAGCGGTACAGCTCCACTGCCTAGCACGGTGTCATGGAAGCCGCGGATGTCGAACTTATCGCCAAGGCTAGCTTTCGCAGCTTCACGAAGCTCGACAATCTTGATCATACCAATCTTGTAGGCAGTAGCCTGACCCGGCATGACAATATACCGCTCAATCGCTTTAACGATATCGCCATCTGGGTTAGGCGTGTTCACCTGAAGATATTCAATGGCCTCTTCACGAGTCCAGCGCTTTTCGTGCATACCCGTATCCACAACTAAACGACATGCGCGCCACAATTCCATTGCCAGACGGCCAAAGTCAGAGTACGGGTCCTGATAGTAGCCCATCTCCTTTGGAAGCAGCTCACTGTAAAGTCCCCAGCCTTCAATATAAGCGGTGTAACCGCCGAAACGACGGAACTTTGGCAACTCGTCAAGCTCCTGAGCAATAGCGAGCTGCATGTGGTGACCCGGTACGCCTTCGTGGTAAGCCAGTGCTTCCATCTGGTAGGTTGGCATGCTGTTCATATCATACAGGTTCGCGTAGTAAACGCCTGGACGGCTGCCATCTGGAGCAGGACGACTATAGAACGCCTTGCCGGCACTCTGTTCACGGAAGGCTTCAACGGCCTTCACTTCCAGCGCTGCCTTTGGCTGGATGCCAAAATAATCATCAAGCTGAGCACGCATGATATCGATCAGTGCGGTAGCTTCATCTAAGTAGCGCTGTTTTCCCTCTGGCGTTGTTGGGTAATAGAACTGTGGATCGGTGCGCATGAATTCGAAGAACTCCTGCAGATCACCCTCAAAACCAACCTGAGCCATGATGTCACGCATTTCACCGTGAATGCGCGCAACGTCCGCGACACCGATATTATGAATCTCATCCGCGGTGAGGTCCGTAGTGGTCATCAACTGAAGCTGCGAGGCGTAGTATTCGTCGCCGTCTGGGAGCTTCCAAGCGCCGTCGTCGGTGGTCGCTTCAGCCGCCTGTACTTCTAGCACACTGATCAACTGTTCGTAGGCCGGACCTACTTGCTCGGTCAGCGCGGCAGTTGCATCAGCGATGAGCGCTGCTTTTTGATCGTCTTCAATGTCCAGGGCGTTTACCTTGCCCGTGAAATCAGCCAGTAAGGTGCTAGCCTCGCCATCATCGAAGGGCGCGCCAACAATAATGTTACGTGAATCTTGCAGTACCATTGGGTAAACAAACGCCGGTGGCATCACGCCCATGTCCTGACGTGTTTTCATATCAGCTTCTAGCTGTTCGAACAGCGTTGGTACACCGTTTAGACGTTCGATGTAGGCTTCAGCGTCGCTGACGCTAGTGACTCGGTGCTGGTTAATAAGGAATGACGGAACCTTACTGTGCACACCGTACATTTGGTTAACCGGGTAACCATGATTGCGCCAGCGGTCTCGCTCAATTTGCTGCGTTAACTGGGCAATCGCCATGCGGAGACTCAATTGATTCTGTTCATTCAGTAGACTAGGGTCTAGCGCTTCTAGCTGCTGCAGATTGCTCTGGGTTAGCGCCATTGCTTGGGCGTCAGCTTCCGCAGAAATTTCATCCCACTTGCCATAGTTGTCTTTGATACCTAGCGAGGTTTGAAACTCGGGGCTGAGTGCGACCATCGCCATGAACTGGTCATCGACGAGCTGCAAAAATGCCGCGTCAGGGGTATTGATCGTTTCGGTGGCTTGCGCTTGATCCGCAGAGGCACTATTAGTTTGTTGAACCGTGGCATCGTTACCACAGCCTACTAGTGCGGCAGCAATCACGGCACTTAGAATGGTCTTTTTCATACTGAAAACCCTTTGTTGTCGCCCGTTGTTATTCACTAGCAGTTGGCAGTTAACTACTCGCTTCGCAGCAGAGTAGGCGCTGACCGATAGTGCTTTGGGCAGAAATTAAATACTTAACTAAGCAGTGCCAACAATAGTAACCGTTTTTCGCGGGATCACAATGTTCGCAAAACGAAGTCGCGACCTAAGTTTCATACCCCAACTAGCGTACTGAAAAGTGAATTGATCGATATCGACCTGCTGAATCGATAATGAGGAGTCGATGGTCACCTGAGAGCTGAGGCGAGATGTTGAGGGAAAGCGACGTGGCTCGAGTGTTCAACAGCGCGCCGTCCAGAATCCAGTCTACCGGGCCGATTGCACTTGGAGCGTTCAGGACTATCTCAATGGGTTCATCATTAAGTAGGCGGAGGGTTTCGTTGGGCTGTAAGCCCTCTACTCGAAGTGCTGAAGTATCGTTGCTGGCAGCTTGAAGCGGCGTAATACAGTGCGCATTTAAGGTAGGAATAGCGGTGATGAATTCGCGCGGAACTAAGCCTGCAGCGCTATCAGGCCATATGGGGATAGATAAGCGTTGTGCGTCATTCGTTAGGCAGTGAGCCAGAAGGCGAGAAGTGCCTTGCCCATCTACCCAAAGGGGGCGATTCGCGATTAAAAACTCGCCCGGATGATTGCTATCCAACGTGCGTGGGGTGACGCCGTCAATGGTGAGCGCTTCTCGGCCAATCGGGCAGTGCTCAGCCAGTTCCGCCGCGCGGCCGTCGGGCCAGCAGATGGTCCGAGTTATCACGGTTTTGGGTGCTATTAGCGCTTGCTCTGTACTGGCTAACTGGTCGAATACCTGAGTCATTAGTGGGCCAGCGGCCTGCGCGCCCATTAGGTTGGCAATTGGGCTGGAGTCAGCTCTCCCTATCCACACGGCGACGGTAAAGTCGTGATTGCCGCCAATAGCCCAAGCATCCCGATTCCCCCAACTGGTGCCAGATTTCCAGGCGATCGGATTATTGGGATCTTGCGATCGCTGACCGTTTAGCGTTGGCAGGGGTTGCGTCGCGAGACTGCTGAAGGTAATCCAAGCTGCGCTGGGGGAAAGTAGACGTCGAGCAGCCGCGGGCGTATCAAGCTGAGAAAAACGCAACGGTGTGACCAAGCCCTGGTTCATGATGGCTCCGTACAGTGTGGCCAGCGACTCCAGTGAGCTCCCGGCGCCGCCGAGGATGATGGCTGGATTCGGCTCAGCAGAGCTTAATAGCAATGGCGCTTGCACGTGAGCCAGCTGATCGACGAAACGCTGCGAACCGTAGGCCTCGATGAGCTCGACGAAGGGGATATTGAGAGATAATCGAAGCGCGTTCGCTGCACTAACTGGGCCGGAATAACCGGTATTAAAGTTCTCCGGTTGATAGTCGGTGTTGAGGCGCGGCGCATCAATGAACAGACTTTCACTGTGAATCAATTGCTGATCCAGGGCTAATGCAAACAATAGCGGCTTCAGGGTAGAGCCAGGCGAACGAATGGCTGGCACCATATCCACGAAACCGGCGCTGTCGGGATTCGCATATTTAGCACTGCCGACGTAACTCATCACTTCGCTATGTTGATTACTGATAACCAGCACTGCAGCATTAGTTTCTCGGCCCCAGCGACTCGCATGTTGTGCTGCCAAAGTTTGCACTCGGCGTTGCAGTTCCGCATCAATAAAGCTGGGGATGACGGTTTCCGAGTAACGATTACTAAGCCTGCGGCTAAACAGCGGCGCGATAGTCTGTCTCTCCGGAGGCCAGCTAATAACACCTTCCTGCTTAGCCCTTTCGCCCTCATCAACACGCCAAATATTAAACTTCACTAAACGGTCTATGACCTTGTCGCGAGCGGCCTGCGCCACTTCGGGATGGCGGTCCGGTCGAAAGCGACTGGGCGATTGCGGAAGTACCGCAAGCAATGCCGCCTCGGCATCGCGCAGTTCAGCGCTGGATTTTCTGAGGTATTGTTGACTTGCCGCCTCCACGCCCTCGAAATTACCGCCGAAGGGTGCGTGATTGAGATAGAGGGTGAGAATTTCATCCTTGCTCAGGTGCCATTCCAGTTGTAACGCCCGAAGGATTTGCTGTGTTTTACCTAGCAGACTTCGAGGGTGCGGATGAAGTAAGCGGGCAACCTGCATGGTAATGGTCGAACCACCGGAGACAATTTCACCGGCTTCTAACCACTGTTGGGCCGCACGAATCAAACTAAAGGGATTGACCCCGGGGTGCTGGTAAAAGTATTGATCCTCGTAGGTGAGTAATGCTTCAACGTAGCGCGGGCTCACCTGAGCTAATTCAACTTCGTGGCGCCAGATTCCTGCTTCATCCGGGAAAGCCCTGAGTGGCAGATTATTACGATCGAGGACCACCCTACTATAGGAGCTTCGCTGCTCGGGCAGAGCGAGAGGGAACAGTTGGTCTGCCAGTAGGGCGAGTAAAACCAGCCCCGTGGTTAAAACGATCAGCGAGCCAAGACTGCGCCTTACTCGTGGACGCTTCCCGCTACTCACTGAATAACAAGCCTATCTAGCGGCTTAGTTTGGCCGCGCACGCCCGGTTGATACATGGATTCTATTAGCGTTACCGGAACTTGGAAGTTACCCGGTGTGGTAGCGCGTAACAGGTACCCAGTTTGTATTTCTCGGTCTGAACGCAGGTCGAAGGTGCTAACAAAGCGGTCGTCACGATACTCTTCGTGCTCGGGATATAGATTGTTACCGGACGCAAGCTCTTCCACATTGAGTTCTGTTAGTGAAGGTGAATTGGCTAATCGAGGATTCACCAGTTCGAAGCCCGCGGGAAGCAGGGAAATCAACATGGCATCGTGAATTCGCTGCCCCGACCAGGCCTTGAGTTGAGCGTAGACCAACGAACCGCTGGCTACTTGGTCCTCATCGGTGAGCAGGCGATATGCTCCGTTTTCAATTAAGTAGTAGCTAAGCTGAACTCGCACGGGATCCTTTGCTATGGCAGCTGGAGTGGCTACGCCAGAGGCCGCGAAACTCACGAATATGGGTTTCGAACCGGTGTTATTGATGTGCAGGTTTTGCTCTTCCGTTGTCAGGGGCCAACGTCTAGTGTCGTCACTCAACTGCAGGCCATCGAAATGGGTACCATTAATCTGCGCCTCCCAGGCGCTGTCAGCGTCACTTCCTAAACTTAGGGCTAGTAATTGAGCTCGCTCCTGAGTGTTAAGCCATCGCTTATCGCGGAAGGATTCGAAGACCTCGTTGAATAGTGCCTCGGCGTCAACCGAAGCTAAGAGATCGTGTTGCTGCAGCAGTTGATAAACCGCCGCACTGTCCCGCAGCGTGGAACCGTAATCACCCATATAGCTCTGGGGTCGAACGGTGCTGACAAGTTTCTGTTGCAGTAACTCGTTCGCGGCCATTGAGTCACCGCTTAGCTTAAGCGCAAGTGCGAGGTGAACGACACTCATTGGGGTGCGAAGTGACAGCCCAAGCCGATCACGAATATCACGAATCGGGCCAAGCGCTAGTAATCCCTCTCGGGCTAACACGTAGGCTGCATAACTCTTGACGCTTGCGTCTAAGGCATTGGGGTTTTGGCTGTAACCCAAGTCATCTAACGTACTTCTATTCAACACGTAGCTGCGGAGTCGTTCGATACTCGGTTTCATCAGCGTATCTGGGACAGTGGCCCCCGATGCGCGCAACGCTAGCAGAGTGTCCACCACATAAACTGTTAGCCATGGGGATTCGTTGGCCGACGAAGGCCAGAGTTGGAATCCACCGCTAGGGTGTTGCAGTTCACGGTAGCGCTGTAAACTCGCTTCGATCATTTCACTGCGCTCAGCTTCGCTAGCGTTGAGCTCGCTCAGTTGAGTCGAGGAAGCATTTAGCCAAGGCCTCAACCGGCTGGTGGTTTGCTCAAGACAGGCGTAGTCGTAGTCTGCTAAGTAAGACCAGTTCTCGGCCTGGCCAAAATCTGGCTGCGCGCCAATTTGCAACCATGTTCTTAAACCAACAGGCGCTAAGTCATCGAGTACTGACGTAGGAAATTGAATGGACTCGCCACTTGCTACGAGGGCATGCGCGAAATTAGCACGTGGGTTGTCAATGCCGCGCAGAGCGATTGGCCAGCGTCGCTCAATAGCTAGATTGTCGCCAGTTAAGGAGACGATGATAGCGCCGTCAGAACCCGTGCCCGCAGCTTCAATAGGTAGGTGAATTTGCGTGGCCTCACCCTGTGCTAGAGAAATTTTCTGCGTGGTGTTCGCTAGGTTCAACGCACCCTCTGAGTGAATACTCAGTTCGAGATCACCGCCCTCATGGCGCAAATTGCGAATATCGAGGATGCCAGCCAACTGATCGCCCTGAGCAAGGAATCGCGGTTGTGCGAACTCAATGACGACCGGTGAGGAGACGGTGACCCGCTGCTGCACATACCCCACTGCACGCTCGCCAAATCCATGAGCGGTCAGGAGCAGTGCACCATTAAAATTCGGTACATCAACGTTGATTTCGGCACTCCCGTTAACCACTTCAACCGGGCCGCTAAACCAGGTGGCAATGGTCGGCGAAGATTTAGCTCGCTCTGCTCCGCGCAAACTTTCGTCATCCTGCATGTCAGCAGGGGCTGCGGTAGCCAACATGAGATCTCCGCCCCAGTGAATTTTGGCATTATCCAGTGTATTCGGTTCAAGTACCCAGCCGTAGATATCGGAAATGCCGTTGGCCGCGTAGCGTCTGGGTCCATAGAGCTCGGTAAAGGGATCTGTAATACGATAATCCGTGAGCGATAGCGCGCCCACATCCACCGCACTGACAGTTACTTGGGCAGCGCCGCTATAGGGCTGACCGTCACCATTGAGTACGGTAACCGAGAGACGGTTTTGTTGATCCGGTAGCCAGTTGGCGGCGGTTTCAACGCTGATATCTAACTGTTGTTCACTGCGGTCTAGTGGCACGTGTTGGAGGCCGAAGGCACGCTTGCGAACGCGCTCTGCATCGCCTTCAGGAGAGACCACAAAAGCGCTTAAGTAGATATCGTGGCGGTCTACGTCCTCAGGGATAGTGACCGTAATTTCGCTGAGTGAGTCGGTGATGTCGAAGTGGCCCTTTGCCAAAATCTCATCGGATTCCAGTACCCATAGTCCAGTGCCTCGAATGGGGCTGCTAATCTGAGCGCTTATCTCAGCGCCAGCTTGAAAGGCCTCACCGTTGAGGTTGATCGTGATGGATTCGGGATCCTGAATACTGGCTTGATTCATCCAGCGGTTATACCAGTCAGAGCCTGCTTGAAAACGAATACGCGTTAAGCCGCCGGCTTCATCAGTCACTTCAAGGCGATAGGTCCCCCATTCAACGGGAAGTTGCAGCGTGTCACTATTGGCAAAGTCGTACTGGCCATCAAACATCAGGTACTCATTGTCCTGACGGACGTATTGCCAACCTCGCTGTGCCGTGTGTCGCCAAAATCCGGTGCGTTCTTCGCGCACCAATTGAACCGTTGCGCGGCCCTCTGAAGTCTGCTCTCCGGCGGCATTAAACCGGCCGAGGATGAATTCAGCGATGCTATTCTCGCTCACACGGCCGCCATCGAACTGAGGGTCTACGCCAACAAAAAAGGGCTTAGGCCAAAGGATTAAGTCGTGTTGACGATCGATACTCCGACCACTGTTTTCAAATAAGCTGTAATTGAGGCTGAGCACGGCTGGACTCGTTAGCGAGTCAAGGTCCACATTGGCCGCATGCAATGTGGCCAGGCCAAGCTCGGTCACCGCTTCGCCATCATCATTTAGCGTTTGCTCGGGGAGATCTAGGTAGAGGGAGCGAACATCGTTATTGCCAAAGTAGAAGTCGTCAAGGGAGCGGAAAGGGTTAACGCTAGGCCTAATGATTGCGTTAGTAGTTAGGCGGTTACCGGCAGCTGGGGCGCCATACAAAAACTGCCCCGAAACGGGTATTTGCAGTGGACTATCAATGGTTTGCTGCAGCGGCCAAACCGGCGCGTCCTGACCGTTGTTCCAACTGAGCTCAAGCGTCTCAGGGAGGAACTCTTCCACTTGGAAGTTGACGTAAGCGGTATTCGCGCCGCCATCAATGCGGATACCCCAGTAACCGGTGGAGGCGTCCTCAGGTAGTTGAATATCCAGTTCGAGGTAGCCGAATTCATTAGGACGTTTGGCAACGGTAGCGAACTCATTACCTCGGGCGTCGAAGACTTCTAGTAGCTGCTTGCCCGTTAGCGAGTGACCGTCATGATCCTTCGCGAGCAGGGAGAATTGAACCGTTTCACCAGGGCGATACAGATCTCTGGGGAAATAGGGATATTGAAGCTGAGCTTGATGGTAGTCCAGCCCCTGGAGTTGCTCACTGAGATCATAGCTATTGCGATACAACTGAATGACACTTACAGCGCCATTGTGGCGGGCGATAAAGAAGCCGCCGCGACCCTCACTGCGGCTGAAACTAGCGTGACCAAACTGGTCAGTCACTGCTGAGGATTGAAGCTCATTGTTGTAGTCGAGGCGACTTATTTCTGCGCCTTCGATAGCTTTACCGCCATCAATTTCCTGGGCGAAGATTTCGACCGTGTCAGCGAAATTACGAAGCTGTAGTCCAATGTGAGAAACGCTCAACCACATGGCGCTGCTGAAATCTAAATCGCCCGGACCACGCGCCGTTAGCAAATAAATTCCAGAGCGATCAAAGTCCGCTAAGGTATTGAGTGCGAGGCCAATTTCGTGGCGCGTATTCCGGCCCTGCGGTAGTTCAATTCGCTGGGTGTTTAGGTGTTCAATCGCTTCCTGCTTGTCAGCATTCCTATGGTATCGACTTGAGCCATCCAAAAAACCATTTAGATCGGAGAAAAAACTGCCAAGCTGATCATCCTTAATGCGGTATACATTGATGTCGGCAAACTCAAGATTGGTGCTATGAAGAATTAGGTTGTCTACTGAGCGCAGGTTTACAATGGCACCACTGGCATCAAAACGAACCGATGCCGGCATGGGTTGTGACCTAAATTCGCCCTTTTGCGTCGCACCCAGAGTACTCCCATTCTCCGCGGCTAAGGATGCTAAAACACGGTATTGGTAGTCGGTTTCGGGTTCCACATCACGAAACTGCACGCGCATGCCGTCGGCGCTTAAAACGGCTTCGCCGGCGTTCGGAGTTAGGGTAATGTGTTCGCGCAATCGCTGATCGGCTAGCGGGGTACTTAGCTTGAGCTCAATCACGTTGACGTTGCCACGCTGTACCTCTGACATGGCAATGACGCGCAGCGGGACGTCAGCGAATAGGCTGGCCAGTTCGTCGCGAGTGGCTGCACCAGCCTCTGTCAGCACTGTTTGATCCGAATTTTCAGCGCCGAAATTGGCTTCGGAGTTATCGCTGCGGTCGCAGCCAAATAAAGCAAAAACTGAACACAACAGGCTAAGATGGAGAAGGATTTTCATCGCGTAGGCACCCACTAAGTAATTGTCCTATCAAATATAGCATGGAGGTCAGCTATTGTGGTGGGATGAATTCTGAGGAATTATGACAAAAAGGAAGCATTGGGTTGTTTCCGTTAATCACTGTTGAGGTTTTTATGGCTGAACTAAATACCCCGCTCACCATAGCAGGAAAAGTTTTATCAAATCGTTTCTCGCTAGCGGCGTTAACCAACTTGCAGAGTAACGTGGACGGAACGCTTACGGATGATGAGTACAACTGGTTGGTATACCGCGCTGAAGGTGGCTTTGCCATGGTGCATACCTGCGCCGCCCAGGTCTCCGAGACAGGTAAGGGTTTCGATGGTCAATTAGGACTTTACAATGAGCAGCATCTTGAGGGACTAACGCGTTTAGCTGATGGGCTTCGCACTGCCGGAGCGATGTCGATTGCCCAGCTGCACCATGCCGGAATGCGCACTCCGCCGCAGTTCGCTATAGGGCAGGCGGTGGCACCGTCAGACTTAGAAAAATATCAGGCACGTGCGCTGACGAATGCGGAAGTCTGGGACGAAATTGAATGTTTTACCAGCGCGGCAGAGCGCTGTCAGCGAGCCGGTTTCGACGGCGTTGAGGTACACGGCGCGCACGGCTATTTGATTGCTCAATTCCTGAGTGCCAGTATCAACCAACGCAGCGATGAGTTCGGTGGTGATTTGCAGGGACGAAGCAAAATGCTTAACGAGGTGATCAACGGCATACGCGAGCGTTGCGGTGAGGATTTTGTGGTGGGTGTCCGGTTGTCCCCAGAGCGCTTCGGCGTGGAGCTAACGGAAATGCAGCAAGTGGCTCAACAGATCTGCCGTGATCACCGGATTGATTATCTAGATATGTCGCTCTGGGACGTGAAGGCGGTAGTCTCTTCGGGTGAGTATGAAGGCCAACTACTTATTGATTGCTTCACCTCATTAGATCTATCGGGTGTGCCGTTGGGCGTCGCAGGTAAAATCTACAGTACCGAAGATGCCCAGTGGTGTTTGGACAAAGGAGCTGATTTTATCCTCCCCGGTAGAGCGGCAATTCTCCACCATGACTTCCCGCTACGCTGCAAGGATAAGAACTTTGTGAGTGAGTCATTGCCGGTGACTAGGGAGTATCTAGCTATCGAAAAACTAGGCCCTGCGTTTATTGATTACATGGCGTCATGGGAAGGTTTTGTTGCCGACGCATGACCCCATGTAGTTTTAATTTTACATCCAAGACTTACCAGAACTCTCGGTGATGAACAGCGAGCCATCCACTAAGTCTACGGCATCAGCGACCGGCAAATAGGGTATGCTGATGCTGCCGGAGGCTAGCACAAACTGGATCTTGCAGAGATTACGACGGCGCATGAACCAACTCTGAGACTGGCTGATTTGCTGCAGCTTGTGTCGCTCGAAACATTTATAGCTCACCCCAATGAAGCCCTTGCGAACATAGACAAATTGCTCATCGCCACTAAAGCCCCAACGTCGCCAGCGCAAGTAGCTCACTAGCGCACCGAAAGCAACAATCGCTGCGCCGACTTCAATGGCTTTTAGCCAGTCGGTGTTAAGCCAAACTACGGCGCTAGCTAACAGGCTAATTGGTATCCACAGGAAGAGCATTTTACTAATCATGAAGCGACTATGGATGGGTTTAAACGCAGCACGATTTAGCTGCGTCCCCGGCATGGCATCATTCGCTAAGTCATAGGCCTCATCCGGGTAAACAGACGGCACAATGAGTTTGCTATTACTTTCTACGCCAGGTTGGCCGGGGTTACCCGTTTGGTTCTGCTTGAACGTTAGGTTCACGCGCTTTAACACCAAGTCCAGCCAATCCTGCTTGAACTCAATGGATTGAAGCCTGCGCAGTGGTAGCGCAACCTCATGCTTAGTGAGTAGCCCAGAACGGCGGATATAGCGATGACCAGCACGTGAAAGCGTATAGCCGTAATAGGTAAGAATGGAACCGGCAACGGAGAACAGCGCAAGAATCATCATCGCTATCATAGTGAAGCTCAGCGCAGCGAGTGCGACCACGGCGTAGCCCTGGGAGTCCACATCAAAGAGTTGCTGCAAATCGATGCCAATGTAGCTGAACGCGCTGCCGATTGAATCCGCAAATTCATCGAACAACGGCGCCGCTGCGCCGAGGAAAATCCAGATACGATTGTTCGTCAGGCCGTGAATAACGAGGTCCATCACCGAGCGACGGTTGAGAACGACTTCGTCCGCTAAAGCCTGAGGCTCTTCGGCCTCTGAGCTAGCTCCATCCTTTAAGGTCGCTTCTTCGGCTCGAGCTCCAAGAATCGTCTCCTTGAGCGCAACCGCATGGGCCATTTTAATGGCAATGAGCTTAGCTTCATTTTTGGCAGAACCCGCAGTGTCTAGCTGCATACAGCAGTAATCGGAAATGCGGTAGTAGATAGGCTGTTCGAAGCGAATATTCTGAATTCGCGTAAACGGTAGATGGGTCTGTGTTTTATTAAAGATACCCGAACGAATCTCAATGGTGTCGTCAGTGAGCCGATATCGATAAACCAAAAAGCTCGCCACCGCGAAGCCAATGAGTAGCAGCAATAGCCCCAGCAGTCCAGGGATAGTCACGCCAGGGTTTTCTTTAATGCTGTTCCCTAGTACCAGAAAAGCCGGCACCAGGTAGATAAACTGACCACCCAGCTGCTTTAAGGTTTTAGCTAAGAAGAAGACTACCGCAATGGGCGAAATTCGGTGCCACTCGCCATCGTTATACGCAATGGGATCATTGCTCATCGCGAACGGCCTCTTTGTGATCAAGGATAAAGGCGCGCATCTGCTTTGCTTCTTCAAAGCGTAGGCCAGGAATTACAAAGGTGTGCATATGCCCGCCAGCACTATAAGCCAATAGGCAGGCTAGGTTGTAGCGGCGTTCAATGGGCCCCTGTTTAACTTCAATATGCTGTACGCGCGTAATAGGCTGGGTAATGGTCTTACGGACAATTAACCCCGACTGATAACTGAGGTCGTGATCGCGTAATGCAAAGCATTTTTTAGGATCCGCCAGCCAGCAGTAAATGGCGATGATAAGACTAATGCCAAGTAATACCGAGCTAACAATCTTCGCGGGGATCTCTGCCGCGGAGACCCAATCCGGAATGATCAGCCAGGCAACGGCTAGTAAGGCTAAGCAAACTACTACGACGGTTGAAGTAATAATACGGCGAACTTTTATATAATCCGCCTCGACGGGGGTGAATGAAAGCTGACTGATTTGCGGCAGCGACTCCGGCGAGATAGCGGCGTTATTAAACTCCATTTGATGACATCCTTGATTGCGGCTGAGCGCTAGTAGATTTATTTGCCTTAAATTAAGCGCTATAGTCGGTCTATCAGTCAACCGTGGAGAATAACAATGTTAATAATTCGCTACGCTGCCGTCGTCCTCGCAGCACTCCTATCCACTGCCGCACTCGCTAATACCAAGGTCATCTATGCTGGTGAACTCCTGCTGATTCCCGGTCAGGAACCGTTGCGCGCGCGAACCTTAGTGGTGACCGATAATCGAATCACTCAGGTTGAAGCAGGCTATCTATCGCTAGAGGGGTTTACGGCCGAGGTTGAGCTGGTTGATCTGCGTAACTTCTTCGTTATGCCAGGATTGATGGATATGCACGTTCATTTACAAAGTGAACTGGGGCCAGCCAATGATCGTGACGCATTGCGACTCTCTGAGGCGTTGGCGGGAATGAAAGCCATTCTCTACGGAAGGCGAACGCTGGAAGCAGGGTTTACGACCGTTCGCGACGTAGGATCGAATGAGCAAATGATGTATGCCTACCGCGATGCGGTAGCTCGTGGTTGGGTAGAGGGGCCGCGCGTTATTGCAGCGGCTGGCGTTGCTACCACCGGCGGTCATAATGACGTCAGTGGCTTAAGCCCTGAGTATATGTTGCACGCTTCAGCGGGGCGGCGAACGCTGTGCGATGGTCCCTACGATTGCCGAAGGGCAACGCGTGATGCGGTAAAGTATGGTGCGGATCTCATCAAAATCACTTCAACGGGCGGCGTCCTCACCGATCGAGCAACGGGTACTGGCCAGCAGATGGAGATGGATGAACTTCAGGAAATTGTTCGAGCGGCACATCGTCTAGGGCGAAAAGTTGCCTCGCACGCCCATCAGGAAGACGGAATCATCGCCGCATTAGAAGCGGGGGTAGACAGTATTGAACACGGTTCGTATGCGGGCCCTGAATCCTATGAACTCTTCAAATCTACCGGCGCCTACTTGGTGCCCACTCTTCTTGCTGGAGACACTGTAGTGCAGATGGCCGAAAACACCACAGTGTTAACGCCTGCTCAGGCAGAGAAAGCGATTCGTGTGGGCGCGGATATGCAGACGAATTTTGCTGGGGCTTACCAAGCGGGTGTGAAGATTGCCTTTGGAACGGATAGTGGTGTTTCTCAGCATGGGCTGAATGCTCAAGAGGCAGTTCTGATGCAACGAGCTGGTATGACGCCTACGGATATCCTGACGTCAGCTACTGTCAATGCAGCGGATCTCATCAACATGTCCGATGATTTAGGTACGCTCGAGGTTGGCAAGTTGGCAGATATTATTGCGTTAGAGCGCTCACCGCTAGCGGATATTGAAGCGTTGCTTGACGTTAATTTTGTGATGCAAGGCGGAGAGATTGTGAAGCAGTAGGCTTCCCACTCATAGAGGAATAAAAATATGTTCAAAGTAACCGTGCTCCTCCTAGCTGTCCTGTTTTCAAGAACGCTACTAGCCGCACCAGTTTGGCAAGTGACACAAGGAGATAATACCTTCTACGTGGGCGGAACAATTCATGTGCTATCCGAACAGGATTACCCGCTGCCAGAAAGTTTTGAGGTCGCCTATAACGCGTCCAAAGTGCTATTTTTCGAGACGGATATGCACGCTCTTAACGATGTGGCTGTGCAGCAGAATTTGCTTCAACGCGTTAGTTTGCCGGCAGGGGAAACGCTACAAAATTATCTGGACCCGGTGCAGTATCAAGCGCTGGAAAACTGGCTCCGTGAAGCGCAATTACCTAGCCGAGCATTTGACCGCTATAAGACGGGCTTCGTTACCATTCAAATGTTAATGATCGAGCTGCAGCGAGCAGGAATTTCCGCTCCAGGTGTTGATCAGTATTATTTCAACCGCGCTGCGGTTGATGATAAATCGGTAGGTGAATTGGAAAGCATCGACGATCATTTAGCCTTCTTCGAAACCTATGGCGAGGGCGTTGAAAGTGAGCTGATGGAAATGGCCTTGGATGAGCTCAAATCGATTGAGTATGAAATGGATTCAATGCGTGCGGCGTGGCGACAGGGTGAGATAAGCTATCTTGAGGCACTGTATGTGACGACTATGAAGGACGAATTTCCCGAACTATATCAGACGTTATTAGTTGATCGAAACCGTGCGTGGATGCCGGCGTTAATTGAAATGGGGAAAACGCCTGAGACGGAACTTGTACTGGTGGGTGTCGCTCATCTTCTGGGGCCAGACGGAGTTTTAATTGGCCTAGAGCAAGCAGGCTTCGAAGTAACACGGGTACAAAACTAAAAGAAGCTCGCCTTGGCTAAGAACCCGTTGAAGGGTAGAGAGCTGCTGCCAAGGCGATTTGAGGCAAGGGTATAGAGCCTTAAAAAAGGAGTGTTAAGCCGTGATTGGTATCGACGCCTTAGGTTTAATTAGTAAAAGTGAAGTGGCCGACGCCAATCTTCTGTTCGCGGAATCCGCCCTCGCAGTAACTCAAGTAGAAACGCCACATGTTAATGAACGTATCGGACAGCCCTTGGGACTTAATTAGTGATAGATTCTCCTCAAAGCGCTTTCGCCAGCAGGCGAGCGTTTCGGCATAACCTAAACCGAAGTCATAGTAATTACTTAAGTAGAGACCTTGACTCCCCGCGTGAGTTGAAATAGCCGAGACGGAAGGCAAAAAACCACCTGGAAAGATGTATTTCTGGATGAAGTCGACATCATTCTTAGCCGATTCATAACGATCCTCGGGAATAGTGATTGCCTGAATGACTGCCTTGCCGCCCGGCTTTAGCAGACGCTTCAGCGTGCCGAAGTATGTGTCAAGATATTGCCAGCCAACCGCCTCAATCATTTCAATGGAAGCTAGCTTATCGAACCTACCGTGTAACGCTCGGTAATCATCTTTCAAGAGGGTAATTTTCTCAGCCAAACCACGTTCTTCTATGAGTGCTTTGGTGTACGCATGCTGCTCTTCTGAAATGGTGGTCGTCGTCACATGGCAGCCAATCTTTTCGGCGGCATAGATGGCAAACCCTCCCCACCCAGTGCCGATTTCTACCAGAGAGTCTTCTGCTTTGAGCTCTAGTTGCTCTGCCATGGCGGCGAATTTCGCTAGCGAAGCCTGTTCCATGGTGCTCTCGCCCTTTGCGAACGGCGCTGCCGAGTAGGACATAGTAGGATCGAGGAAGGTTTTGAAGAAGTCGTTCCCTAGATCGTAGTGTCGAGCGATATTGTTTCTCGCCTGACGCTCTGAATTTCGATTGCGCCAGTGATAAAATTTATTTAGCGGTTTGATGAGCTTAGCTAAACCTGCATCGAACTTCGAGGTAACTCCCATATTTTTCGCCATGATTTGAATCACCGCGGTGAGATCAGGTGTTTCCCAGTCACCGGCCATGAATGATTCGCCAGCACCAATGGTTCCGCCGAGGACAAGATCCGAGTAGAAGCGAGCGTGATTCACTTTAATCACTGCTTTGAGGCTGCTGTGTGGGTCGCCGAAGTTGCGGGTGTTGCCATTATCGAGAATGGTGAGGTGAGCGCCGGTAAGTGAACTGAGGTTATTAAATATCAATCGCTGAGCCCAAGTTAATTTTAGGGGGTTTGCTTGGTCAGCATTGCGAGTAGCAGCTTTCATTTCTTATTCCTTGCCTAACGTTCTCGATCAGTATAGTCCTGATTCTTATCACGATTCTGGGTGACTGTAAAATGGGACTTTCTTTAGCCACAGCTTTAAAGCCTGGCCGTAAATTCTAATAACAGTTGTTACGGCGCTTAGTGGGTAGCGGATTAGTAGGGAGGGCATACGGTTTACCGAAGTACGGCTTAAACGCATCGCAGCAACGAAGTGTCGCTCTTCCTCTTGCTGTTGAACTCGCGCGTCAATCACCACCTTTAGGTGTTCGTCTACCAACGACAATGTCCAATGATAATTAAGGTTCATTGGGTTGAATGGCGAGACATGGAAGTCCTTCGCGTGTTGGTACTGCCACTCTTTACCGGGAAGGCACGGGATAATATAGCGATGGCGTTGGTTCCATGGAGTATTGTGGACTTCGCCAACGATACAAACTAATTCCTCAGCGTCGTCATAGCAATAGAAAAGACTTAGTGGATTAAAACTTAGGCCAAAGTATCTTGGTTGCGTTAAAAGGCTAACCCGGGTGATTGGCCTATCGGTCACCAACCCCTGCCCTAGTTCGTCCTGAAGAATGGTTTCAATAACATCTGCTTTTAAATCATCATGGTAGGATTGCAGATAATCCTTACGATGGAAACCGATCAGATTGAAGCGGTTCACGCTGAATAGTGTAATTGATCGGGAGAGCTGCTCGAGCTCGTCCAGATCAAGGTAGAGCATGTGAGTATGATAATTAAAGCTATGGTAGCGGGGAGAGTGACGGGTGTGCACCACAACTCCCCGATAAATGGCAGAACGCATACTCAAAGGCTGATTCCAAAATGTTCCGCTACACGCACTGCACTGAAAACGCCGTCTTCGTGGAAACCATTGCGCCAATAGGCGCCACAAAAGTGACTTCGGTTGTGGCCACTGATTTCTTTCCATCGCCCCTGAGCGATTTCACCGTCACCACTGAAAACAGGGTGGGCGTAGCTGAACGACTTAATGATCTTGCTTGGATCTATATCTTGGCTGCGGTTCAAAGTGACTAGCAACTCTTCAGGGCAATCATCGAAGTTTTGGAGTCGATTCATGTGATAGGTGACCGTAGCTTGGTCGGTCAGGCGCTGCGGAATGTGATAATTCCAAGATGCCCAGGCGGCACGACGTTTTGGCATTAAGCGCTTATCCGTATGCAGTACCACGTCGTTATGCTGGTAGGGGATGGCGCCTAGGATCTCTTTCTCATGCTCCGTGCTGTCAGTTAGTAGCGCTAAAGCCTGATCGCTGTGACAGGCGAAGACCACTTCATCAAATTGAGCCAGCTCGCCATCGGCAAAATTTATCCGCACACCATTCGCTGATCTAGTGACAGATTCCACGGGGCGGTTGGTGACCGCACGCTCTGAAAATCTCTGGCTTAAGGGTTTCACATAACTTCGCGAACCGCCACTAATCACCCGCCACTGCGGCCTGTTTTCAACGTTGAGTAAACCGTGATTGTTAAAAAACTTTAAAAAGAACGGTAACGGGAACGAGAGCATCACCTCTTCTGAGGCTGACCAAATAGCCGCCCCCATGGGGATGATGTACTTGTCTCGAAATAGCCTCCCAAACCCTTCGCTGTCGATATATTCGCCAAGCGTAACGTTGGGGACCTCATTCGCCTCGAGGAGGAGCTTTGCCTGTTTATTGAACTTAATGATATCCAACAACATCTTCCAATAGCTTGGCTTGAACAGGTTGCGCTTTTGGGCGAACAGCGTAGCGATGTTGGTTCCGGCATATTCGAGGCCGGAGTTCTCGCAATGAACCGAAAAGCTCATATCGGAGTCTTCCGATTGAACATCCAAGCTATCCATCAGCTTAATAAAATTGGGGTAGGTCCAGTCATTAAACACAATGAAGCCGGTGTTCACCGCATAGCGCTTGCCGTCTATTGTCACATCTTCAGTGTTAGTATGACCGCCAAGATAATCGCCGGCTTCGAAGAGGCTGACGGTATGTTTTTCTGATAATAGATGTGCTGCGGTTAGGCCGGAAATACCACCGCCGATTACGGCGATTTTAAGTTTGCTCGTCATGGTCGTCTCTTTTTAAATTTTTTATCGGTGACATCTTGCGTAGTAGCCAGCTTTTTAGTGCGGCGGGCAAACTATCAATAATTACTAGCCAAAAGGTAAAACGCTTCGGGAATTGGAGGTTGGCGGTACCTTTCACAAGCCCTCTCAGTATTCGTCGTGCCGCGTCCTGACTGGTAATTCTGAAAGGCATATCAAAATCATTTTTATCAGTGAGTGGCGTTTCAACAAAGCCTGGGAAAACTAACTGTAGTTCGATGCCCTCATTCGCCAGATCGTATCTTAACGCCTCACAAAATTGAGTGAGTGCGGCTTTTGAGGCGGCATAGGCTGCGGATTTTGGCAGAGGTAAGAAGACGATGCTGCTGGAGATTACGCTAATCACCGGTTTTCTTCCTCTTCGCACGGCAGCTCGAAGAAGCGGCAACGCTGCTTCGATAAGTTGCACGGAGGCGATGTAGTTGACTTGCATCACACGTTCCGCAACTTCGCTAGATAGGCTGTGAGAGTCAAAGTACTCGCAGATTCCAGCATTAACTACCAAGAGGTCTAGCGAGTCGGTTTGCTGAGCGACTCTACGCTGTGCAGCAACGATAGTTTGCTGGTCGGTGGCGTCGAAGGGGACAGAGTGAACATGGTCTTCGGCGGTTGCATCTTGCAGTTCTTGGGACTGGCGAGCTGACACGAAGACCTGATTGCTTTGACTGCTTAGCGCTTCAACCAGAGATCTGCCGATTCCCTTGGAACCGCCCGTAACCCAAGCGCTAGTATAACGATGATTCATTTAAGTCGAGCCTTTAGCCAACCAATAACCTGCTTCAGGACCGGGAGTTGTTCATAAAGCATCGCGCCGGCATCAAAATAGTCCCGATGGTAGTAAATTCTATCTTCGAATAGGACGTGGGTGACCCCCGGTACCAAAACGAGCTTGCCACCGTTGAGCTTCGGGTGGACTAAATGCATCTTCCAGATCAGTGTAGCCTCACCCTGGCGTTCTAAGATCCTTTCAAACTCGAAGCGGCAACTTTCTACGTTGGTGTAGAGGCTTTCACTGTAATTAACTAATTCATCTAAGCCGTTGATGACGTGCAGCGGGTCTGTGAACACGATATCGGAGCGGTAAGCCCGCGAAAAATTTGCTTTCGTGACCTGTTGCGAAGTCAAGTTTGCAAACAGTTCGCAAACCGCTTTAACTGGGGCTGAACAACTTGAAAGATCTCTTTCAAGCAGGTTGACACCAGTCTGCGACATGGCCGCTGAAGAGGACTCCTGTTCGATGATTTGATCCATAACGTGACCATCCTTTATTTGACTTAGACGCATTACGAGCGCTGCACAAGTGTGGATCACATTACAACCTTTTGCGTTTACGTAATTGTCGAGCTTTACCACCGTTTATGAATCCATTACTGTATTGGCTTGACAACTGTGGTATGTTCAATGGAACCTAATCTAAACGAGCTGATGACACGTATTGCCAACGATCGAGATCGTCAGGCCTTTTCCCAGCTGTTCAACAATATCGCCCCAAAGCTCAAGGCGTTTCTCCGAAAGGGTGGTCTTTCCTCCGAGAATGCCGAGGAAATTATTCAAGAATCACTGTTCACCGTGTGGGACAGAGCCTCGCAATTCAATAGCTCGAAAGCCTCTGCTACGACTTGGATTTACACGATTGCTCGTAATAAAAAGATCGATTGGCTCCGCAAGCAAGGCCGGCAGCCCATGACGAGTAGTGAGCTGTGGCCGGACCTCCCGGACGAGAGTGCTGAAATAGATCCAGATAGTGATCTAAATTTAGCCACGGTACGTAAGCTTCTTGACCACCTAACTATCGAACAGCGTCAGGTGGTATACAAAACGTTTTTCGAAGCAAAATCACAGAGTGAGATTGCGCTCGACCTTGACGTCCCTCTCGGCACCGTGAAAAGTAGGTTGCGATTGGCGATGAAGAAGTTCGAGAACTTTATGAGTGTAAATTAGTATGAATCATCATCCGTCGAACGAAGTGCTTCTAAAGCATGCAAGTGGACTCCTTACCGATTCACTGGGTCTCATCGTGGCGTGTCACATCGATATGTGTGAGAGCTGCTGTAAGACGTATAAACAGTACGAGTCTTTAGCGGCAGAAATGGTAGTGGAGAGTTCGGGAGAACAAGTTAGCCCTGAGCTTTTTGATCGAATGATGGCGTCTCTGGATCAAGTTAGAGATGTCGAAGCTGATCCCGCAACCGTGCCAGGTTTACCGAAGCCACTCTGGCGACTCGTCCCACAGGGGCTTGATCAGTTGAACTGGAAGGGTATGTTCAAGTCAGTACAAACCTTTGATGTTGAAACAGGGGACCCTCGCTACGTTGGTCGCTTCTACAAGATCTTAGCCGGCTCAAAGTTGCCCCAGCATTCTCACCGTGGAAATGAAATTACCTTAGTATTGAAAGGTTCGTTTTCCGATGAAATGGGTCGCTACAACGAAGGTGACTTCATCGTCGCTAACGAGACTACCGAACACCAGCCGGTGGCGGGAATGGAAGAAGATTGTATCTGCTTTGCAGTGCTCGACGCCCCCATCCGTTTCTCTGGGTTGCAGGGCTTGATCCTAAATCCGTTCATGGCGAAATAAAATATTAACGATAACTTATTGGCATTCGCCGCATTCTGCTGTATAGTGGTCGCTGTTGAACATTGTAAGTTTCATTGTACCTCCGAGAAGACCCCTCTTAGCGAAAGCCTAGATGTGAAATCCCCGAAGATATGAATGAATCGGCAACACTCAGCGATTCGTCCCCAAAGGGGAAAACATTTTTACATTTAGGAAATATTATTATGTCTACAACTGGCGTAGTTAAGTGGTTCGACGAAACTAAAGGTTTCGGTTTCATTCAGCAAGAGTCTGGTCCTGACGTTTTCGTTCACCACTCTGCAATCAACGGCACAGGTTTCAAAACCTTAGCTGAAGGCCAAGCGGTAACTTTTGATGTTACAACTGGTCAGAAAGGTCCACAGGCTGAGAACGTAACAGCAGCTTAATCGACCTTTGTTGATAAAAGAGCACGCATTAGCGTGCTTTTTTTATGTCTGCTAGTTTTGTCTGACTGACTTTAGAATTACATTTCATCGTTTGCTCAAGGAAGCTGCGAGCCCACCTTAATGGGATGGCCCCGAAGCGTTTCCTCTATCTACCTATCTATCTATCTATCTATCTATCTATCTATCTATCTATAATCGGGTTAGAAGGCAATTGGCTCTCCGCTCATCACCTGAAGCAGAAAGGGTGTGAGGCCAAACACACCAATCAACATTAAGATCGTTAAGACAATCAAAAACAGGCTAGTGATAAGCTTTAAGCTAGCGCTGCTGCTCCTGCTAGCGAAGAAATAGAGTTCCGCGGTTAACAAGGGTAGTAGGAAGCAGGCGAAGGTCCAAACCGAGAAGAACGGGTCGCCAAACGCTGGTTCAGTGCCCATAACTGTACCGGTTATTAGATAGCTGAAAACTCCCACACGCAGAAACCATTGAGCATTACTTACTAGGAATAGTCTGATGGCCCAACGGCGATGTTGTTGAATTCTTCTGATTCGTGCAGTCTTTACCGTCAGGTAGGCGAAGCCAATAATCAGAAAGCCATTAATGCTAGTGCCAATGGCGGAGATGGCGTTGGGGCTGGCCTCGCGTATCCACGATAGATAAAAGCCCGACAGCGCTAGGCACATCACTGTGGTTAAATAAATATAACCATTAACTTTGTGGAAAGTTGGCACAATGCTGCGAAGTTTTGGAATAAGTTGCAATGCGCCACCGAAAGCAACAATCCCTGCGCCTAGGGTGTGAGCGGCAAACATCGCATTACCAGTGCTATCACCTGCCTTGTAGGGTGAGCTTCCCATCGCTTCCCAGCGGTTCCAGATTTCCATGTTGTCATTGATAACGGATAGACCGTAAAAGGAAATGAGGTAGTAGAAGAAGAGCCACTGACCGGCCATGATGGCGAGGAACCAAAACAAAGCGGAATACTTAAGGCCTAGATTGGCAAGCCTGCTAGAGTCTTTGGGTTGCTGACTATTCGTGCTGTTGTCTACGTTGCTAAGCGAAATGCCTGTCGATGTGTTATCCAAAACAAGGTCCCCTAAAATGTGAAAGATATGGACACATTATCGGAGGGAGAGGTGATACTGTCGTCCGAATGGGCACATTCGGACTTATTAGTCTGCTTCGTTGATCATTACCTTGTTATGTTTCGCTTTTAAAGGCCGTCGGGGTGGTGCCTGCAAGCTTTTTAAAGGCTGAGTTAAAAGTAGATTTTGACTTAAAGCCCACTTCGTAGGCGATAGTGGAAACGAGTTTGTCGCTGGAGATCAGCATTTGTTTAGCGGCTTCTACTCGATAGCTATTCACGAAGTGATAGAAGTTCGTGTTCAACCATTGTGAAAGCGTCTCGGAAATATAATTTTCACTAACCTCGACATGCTTTGCCAGGCGATTAAGCGAAAGCTCCTCATCTGTGAAGAGTTTATCGCTAGTCATTGAAGAGGAAAGTCTGTTTGCAATCTGTTGCATTTGATCGGAGGTGAGGACCGACACTCTCTCCGTCTGTAATTCGGTTTCCTTCTCACTAAGAGGTTGCACCTCAGTCTGTTTGATAGCCAGATGGGTAAATAGCAATAAAATAAGGCTTTCAACTACTGGCAGTACAGCGCCAACGACATGTAAGTTGATCCCCACAAAGGTGCTCGCGAACTTCGCGGCGTACATCAGCCAAGCTAGCCCCCAGAGAATCAAAATTACCTTGAACCAATCCATAGAGCGCTGTTCGATTTCCGCGTACCGGTCCATCAGCTTCCGACGGTGCCTCGCATGGAGCCTAAGTGCCGCGCCTAAATAGATGAAGGTGAAGCCTACGAAGGCTACGGCGGAAAAAAGGCAGGTGAAGACGGCAATCTTCCATAATTCAGGGTCGCGGGTAGCCGGATTCGCCAGCGCGAGTTTTTCCTCGGGACTAATGAGGATCACAAAGGGCAGCATTGCGATAATGATTACGAGGGGTCCGAGTAGTGCGGCGAGATATTTTTTTACGGATATCTCGGGTCGTTCCGACATAGCAATATACGCGTAGAAGTAGAGAGCAGGTCCCAACATCATTCTAATAGGCAACTGAAACCCAGCTATTGAGGGGGCGAAGCGATAGGCGCCAGAGTAGATGTAAAGCTCACCAAATATATGAATTAAGAGAAGACCCAACAGTCCAATAAGAAAGGTGGTTTGTGTACCCTTTGGTTTACTGAGAAGTTGAGCGATAGCAAGCATCACTACTCCAATCTGAGCGGAGTAGAGAACAGTGGGTGCTATGTCGATGGCCATACTATGCCTCGCGTAAGGTGTTGAGCTTCCGGCTCGTTTGGTCCTGGCGTTCGTTTATGATATCAGTACTAGGGTATTGGAGGCGAGCGTAATAGATCGATATAGGGAAGGTCGGCAGGCACAAATAAAAAAGCCGCAAACACCTTACGATGTTGCGGCTTTTTTCCGTAGCAAGCGTTTTGCTACGCGGCGTTTAAAGCTTACTTAGCAGCTTTACGCTCTTTAACTTCAGCGATTACCTTGTCAGCAACCTGCTGAGGGCAAGGTAGGTAGTGAGAGAACTCCATAGAGAACTGACCACGGCCTGAAGTGATAGTACGTAGGTGTCCGATATAGCCGAACATTTCCGAAAGAGGAACGTCTGCTTTAATACGAACGCCTGTTGCACCTGGCTCCTGATCTTTGATCATGCCACGACGACGGTTCAAGTCACCAATTACATCACCAACATGATCTTCAGGTGTGAATACATCAACCTTCATGATCGGCTCAATTAACTGAGCGCCGGCCTTAGGAATTGACTGACGGAATGCGCCTTTCGCTGCGATTTCAAAAGCAATTGCCGATGAATCGACCGCGTGGAATGCACCGTCGTAAAGCTCAACTTCAACGTCAAGAACTGGGAACCCTGCAAGAACACCTTCGTCCATCATAGACTTGAAGCCTTTCTCAACGGCTGGCCAGAATTCCTTAGGAACGTTACCGCCAACAACCGACGACGAGAACGTGAAGCCTGAACCTGGCTCACCAGGCTTGATGCGGTAGTCAATCTTACCGTATTGGCCAGAACCACCAGACTGCTTCTTGTGCGTGTATGAATCTTCAGTTGGGATGGTGATAGTCTCACGGTAAGCAACCTGAGGCTGCCCTACTTCAAGCTCAACACCGAAAGTACGCTTCAAGATATCAACCTTAATGTCTAGGTGAAGCTCACCCATTCCCTTAAGGATAGTCTCGCCACTGTCTTCGTCAGTTTCAACACGGAATGATGGATCTTCTGCGATCATCTTACCTAGTGCAACACCTAGCTTTTCAGTACCGGCTTTGTCCTTCGGAGAAACAGCAATCGAGATTACTGGCTCAGGGAAGATCATAGGCTCAAGCGTACAAGGGTGCTTAGGATCACATAGCGTGTGACCAGTCTGTACGTTCTTCATGCCAACGATTGCGATAATGTCACCAGCTTGTGCTGAATCTAGCTCGTTACGCTCATCTGCGTGCATCTCAACCATACGGCCGATACGCTCAGTCTTACCCGTGAACGAGTTGAGAATAGTCATACCCTTCTCAAGCTTACCTGAGTAGATACGCACGAAGGTTAGGGCGCCGAAACGGTCATCCATAATCTTAAACGCTAGTGCGCGAAGTGGCTCATCAACAGAAACCAACGCTTTTTCGCCAGTGTCGTTACCTTCTTCGTCAGTTAACGGCTGTGCGTCAACTTCAGTAGGGCTTGGGAGGTAGTCAACTACCGCATCAAGAACCAACTGAACACCTTTGTTCTTAAAGGCAGAACCACAGTAAGTTGGGAAGAAGTCTAGCTTGCGAGTACCTTCACGGATACAACGCTTGATATCTTCCATAGATGGCTCTTCGCCTTCCATGTAAGCCATCATTAGGTCGTCGTCCTGCTCAACAGCTGTTTCGATAAGCTGTTCGCGGTACATATCAACGTCATCAACCATATCAGCTGGGATGTCGATGATTTCGAAATTCTCAGGAAGACCTGAATCATCCCACTTGTATGCAGTGCGAGATAGTAGGTCAACAATACCAACGAAGTCGTCTTCGCGACCAATTGGCAGTGTCATAACGAGTGGGTTAGCGCCCAACACGTTGCGCACCTGGTCAACAACACGAAGGAAGTCAGCACCAACGCGGTCAAGCTTGTTGACGAAAATGATTCGTGCAACTTCCGACTCGTTAGCGTAACGCCAGTTAGTTTCAGATTGTGGCTCTACACCACCTGATCCACAGAAAACACCAACACCACCATCAAGAACCTTTAGTGAGCGATATACTTCAACAGTGAAGTCAACGTGCCCAGGGGTATCGATGATGTTTAGGCGGTGATCCTTCCAGTAACATGTCGTCGCAGCAGACTGAATGGTAATACCACGCTCTTGCTCCTGGTCCATGAAATCGGTTGTAGCTGCGCCGTCGTGTACTTCACCGGTCTTGTGGATCTTACCAGTGAGCTTAAGGATACGTTCAGTCGTTGTGGTCTTACCCGCATCGACGTGCGCGAAAATACCAATGTTTCTGTAATGTGATAGATCTGCCATGTCGTTACTCTGCTTCAAGTTAAAGTGCTCTAGCCTACGAAACCCGTGCGCCTTTGCGGGGGATGGCATCGAGAGCTAATTTCTCCGAACAACAAGTGTAGTTCGGATAGTATTCAAGGGGCGGCATTATACGTGTGTTTGCTGCAAAAATGAAACGTAATTGTATAAAAAATAGTACTTATATCCGGCTACGGTATGATTAACGAACACAAAACGGAATTTAAAGCACCGTTGAGCTGTCATAACTGGGATTACAGAGTGCAGCTATCGGTGCTGTAAAAGCATGTCGCGGCATTCACTTAGATCATAGCGAAAAACTATTCAGCACCTAAAAAATAGATATTAGCAACCATCGTTGCTAGGGTTTAAGGTTTAGATAACCACTAATTGAGGATTAGGTTATGAAAGCATCCGATTTGTTTGTCAAGGCATTAGAGGCAGAAGGAGTTGAGTATATATTCGGCATTCCCGGAGAAGAAAATCTCGATTTGTTAGAGTCTCTACGAACCTCCTCAATTAAATTGATTCTAACCCGTCACGAACAAGGTGCTGGATTCATGGCTGCTACCTACGGACGACTTACGGGTAAGACAGGTGTATGTCTCTCTACCTTAGGCCCTGGTGCGACCAACTTAGTGACTCCAGCGGCTTATGCTCAGCTAGGCGCAATGCCAATTCTAATGATTACCGGTCAAAAACCGATCAAGACGAGCAAGCAAGGGCGGTTTCAGGTTATTGATGTGTGCGGCATGATGCGTCCCATTACGAAGTTCACAAGTCAAATTGTTAGTGGAGATAGGATCCCTTCGGTAGTTAGAGAAGCTTTTCGGTTAGCTTCAGATGAGCGACCAGGAGCTGTCCATATTGAACTGCCTGAAGATATCGCCGCAGAGAAAACCGATGCGGTAGTGATTCCAGCAAGTGTTAAACGACGCCCTATTGCCGAAAACAAAGCCATCGATATGGCGACCTCAATGATTCAAAAATCGCAACGACCTCTCATTCTTATTGGTGCGGGTGCGAACCGTAAACTTACTTCAAAAATGTTGGGTGAGTTTGTTGAAAAAACTGGCATACCCTTCATTACGACACAGATGGGTAAGGGTGTTCTAGATGAAACGCATCCGTTGTTTATGGGGAATACCGCGCTATCAGCCAACGATTTTGTTCACCGAGTGATAGCGCATGCAGATTTAATTATTAACGTGGGCCACGACGTAGTTGAGAAACCACCATTCTTCATGAAGCCTGACGGCGCTCAAGTAATTCATGTGAATTTCGATCCTGCGGGCATTGATCCAGTGTACTTTCCCCAGGTTGAAGTCATAGGAGACATCGCCAATAGCATTTGGCAGATTAAGGAAATCATTACACCATCCACGCACTGGGAATTCAGTGAATTTCATCGAATTCAACAAGCTTGCAGAGAACACTCTGCCGAATCAGCTAGCGATGATCGATTTCCAATTCTCCCCGAACGTTTTGTGAAAGATGTGCGAGCAGTGATGCCGAAAGATGGCATCGTAACGCTCGATAACGGTGTGTATAAGATTTGGTTTGCACGAAATTATTATGCAGCCGCACGAAATACACTATTACTAGATAATGCACTCGCTACAATGGGTGCAGGATTACCGTCGGCCATGGCTGCGAAGATGGTCTATCCCGACCGTGCCGTCATCACCGTCTGTGGAGACGGCGGTTTCATGATGAATAGTCAGGAGCTGGAAACTGCGGTTCGACTGAATTTACACATTGTGGTGCTGATTCTTAGAGATGATGCTTACGGGATGATTAAGTGGAAACAATCCAATATGGAGTTCAACAACTTTGGCTTGGATTACGGCAACCCTGATTTCGTAAAGTACGCTGAGAGTTATGGCGCCCATGGTTGGAGAATTAGCAGCGCTAATCAGCTGCAAGAGCAGTTGCAGCAATGCTTAATTCAACCTGGGGTTCATCTCATTGACGTTCCTGTGGATTACACCCTGAACGATAAAACGCTGAATTATGATATTAAAGCGTTGAGTGCTGCGCTGTAGCAGCACTACTCTCGATTGACGGTGATTAGTGAAATAGAGCCGTCATCGAGTCGCTCTAACCTAAAGTCACAGGGCTCTAAGGTGCGTAAATCAGCGCTATTAAGCCACTGTCCTAGGTAGTTACGAATCTCATCTTCGGAGGAGTCTTCTGAGAGCTCTGAGGTTGTACTATAACGGAATAGTTCGTCAATGTTTTCACATTGATCGGAACTTGCTATTTGACTCTCACAAAAGGCACTCAGTTGCCGTAATTCCTGAACGGTCAACTCGCTTAAGCGAACTTCAATCCGGATTATTGCATTATCGCTAGCAGCTCTCAGATGTGAGCCCGTCAAAATACTAAACACCAACGCTACGGCGACCATCGCCTGCCAATATCGTTTGGATATAGGGGTTAGTCGGGTTGCTCCAGACGAAAATTGGGATTGAGTTTTAAGGGTGGATATAGGTTGTTTTAGATTCATGAGTTCGCTCAGCTCCGAATGATTTCTTATTCTTCAAATATAGGCGAAAATTGAACGTTTTGCGATCTCATGAGTTGGCTGTGTATCGTGATATGACGAATTCATAGTGAGTAAACATTCAATCAATCGTATCGCTGTCATGAATAGGGCGCCCACGAATGACCACGGTACCACTAATCTTGTCATGGATAGCCTGCCTGTTCGGATCCCAATAAACCTGAAAAAATCCAAGTAGACCGGTAGCAAAACCAGCACCATAACCACCGTAGCGACCGAATGAATCCCAGATGTTGAGATAGTTACCACTGAGCGCTAGCACTCGGATTCCTAGTAAACGTTTACCTGGCGTCTGACCTTTCCAAAGTACCGGAAACAGCGTGAAGTAAACAGCAGCCCAACCGAAGCCTAGGCCAAGGTCTTCGAGGAGGCCCTGTGCCCACTTTAGCAGGCTGTAGCTACCCTCTTCGGGTTCTTCCGGCGAAGGTAACTCACCCTCTATGATGGTAGCGTTGGCGTTATCCTGGATGACATTCTCGCTGGCATCGACTACTACATCGGCGATGCTGGCCGAATCGTCGTCCGATTCCAACGCTGCATTCATGATATGGTACACCCCACTAAGCAAGGCTACTTCATCATCAGTGAGTTCGGAGATGTCCTTGCTGTCATCCTGTGTGCGAAGAGTCTCTTGAAGCGTGACTAATTGCTCGCGAACACAACGGGTGTCACAGGAGCTCGGATTCGTTGCCGCGACATAACTTTCAAGGGCGATACGCTCTTCGTTCGTGACATTCGAACTATCCACTCCGGCCGCGTCAAAAAATGACTGATCACTGAAATTCAGTAAAACTCCGATGAAGGTCGTTAAGATCGCGATACCTGAGAGTATTTTGAGCAACACCCTCAACCAACGCCGTTGGGTTGGAAAGTACTTTTTCGAGACGCTGAAGAATGCCGCGACCGCCGCAATTAGAGCAATGAAAACGCTGCCTAACTGAGTTGTAAAACCAATGATAATGGCATCAATCGCGATGGCAATAGCGCGCCGAAAAGGACTGGCGAGCGGGATGCCCACCAATGATGGTTCCATGGTGAAGGCAAACGGCGTAATAATCTCTCGTGTTTCACGATCGGCCGGCTTGATTTCATTGACATCATGTCGGTGATGAGCGTGCTTATCGCTCACCGTGGAGTCTGTAGCTAAGTCTCCATTGCTCATAGAACTATCTCCCTATTTCAATCAAGGCTATCAGTTCTGTAGATTGGTGCAAGTTCGGCGACAAATAGTGCTAGACTGAGGGCATTAGCATTCTGCTAAAAATATTTTGACTTCGAAGTACATTTTGCGGTTTTAGGTGATAAACTGCGGTTATTCAGGTAATCAAATTTAAGAGTAAGGCAGCCCCATGTCCGTTCATCAAGATAATAAAGAAGTTGTAAAAGCTTACTTCAATGCTATGTCAGCCGCCGACGAGAATACCGTTGCAGCCGTTATGAAGGACTATATTGCGGATGATTATACCTTTTATGGCGTTCACCCTTACAACCAGCAAAGCTGCCGCGACACGGTAGCGGAGATTGTTTGGCAGCCACTGTTCAAGGCGCTGACCGCAATGCAACGTAGGGAAGATGTCTTTATGGCGGGTGAGAGTGAAATCGCTGGCGATAATTGGGTAATGAGCATGGGCCACTTTACCGGTTTATTGGATGGCGAGTGGATGGGTATCCGACCTACCCGCAAGATGATCAACATTCGCTACGCCGAGTTTAACTGCGTGGAAAATGGCAAAATTACACAGACGGGACTCTGGATAGACATCATTGGCGTGATGCATCAATGCGGAATCAATCCACTACCCCCGCAAACTGGTGCCTCATTCGTCTACCCTGGACCACAA
Source organism: uncultured Umboniibacter sp. (assembly GCF_947497555.1). Lineage (NCBI taxonomy): Bacteria > Pseudomonadati > Pseudomonadota > Gammaproteobacteria > Cellvibrionales > Cellvibrionaceae > Umboniibacter > uncultured Umboniibacter sp. The sequence continues at coordinate 196,365 of NZ_CANMGY010000001.1, read as the reverse complement.
GCGCACGACGGTATTATCGCCGGAGCTCAGCAGCCGGAAGAGGCGGTTAAGACACTAGCGGTTCTTAATCAAATGATTGACGATTTATCCTCATTGAATATGTCGGGTAACGACCGTTGTCCTCCTGAAGTCCTAGCGCGAACTTGGCATCAGGATATGACGTGGTATGGCCCAGCAGGCATTGGCGCAACCTACACCATTGAACGCTACCAAGAGCAGCACCAATATCCCTTCCGCGAAGGACTTACTGGTAAGGTATTTAATGGCCACGTTAGCCGTTTTGCGGAGGGTAATTACGCCTGCTTCTTTGGCTGGCCGAACCTTTCTAATCAACCTACAGGTGGCTTTATGGGGCTTCCTGGTGGCAACGTCAGTGCCGATATGCGAGTTGTGGACGTCTATCGTCGTGAAGGCGATAAGCTCAAGGAAAACTGGGTGTTAATTGATATTCCCTACTGGCTACTTCAGCAGGGCGTTGACATCATTGAGCGAACTCGCGCTATTGTGAATCCAGTCTAAGCTATTCAACGCTTCGCTTTGATGAAGGGTCTGTTATGCTGTGGTGAATAACAGCAACAGGCCCTTTTCTATGTTTAATCGACAGACAATTCTACTCGTACTGCTAACAACTAGCTTGCTAGGTTGTTCAATCCCAAATCAACATCAGCCTACTGAAGCGCTTAGCCCGGCAGAGGCTTTTTGGCAGCAACTCTCACTACATTGTGGTATGCAATATCAAGGCGTAATGGTATCGGATGATGAGGTAGATGCTGACTTCGCCAGGGCAAACATGCTGGCTCGATTCGAGCAGTGTTCCGCTAGCGAAATTAGAGTGCCATTTTGGGTCGGTGACGATAAGTCTCGAACATGGGTATTCACTCGTCAGGGGGAAACCATTGAATTCCGCCACGAGCATCGCCACTCGGATGGTTCCTTTGATGAAGTGACTGGCTACGGCGGTTTTGGCGAACCCACAGACGTAAACGGTCAGCTCGATTTTCCTGCAGACGAGCAAACTAAAGCCGTGTTTAATGCTACGGGGTTAACCGTTTCATTAGTTAATGTATGGACCGTCGAGAGCTCTGCCGAGCAATTTGTCTATCAACTCAAACGCCCCAATCGCTTTTTTCGTGTTGAGTTCAGTGGTGCCAGCGGCACGCCTTTAGTCTCTGAATAACGCGATATCGGCTGCCAGTGCTTTGGCTACCGCTGATTCAGTCCCAGCTGGCGAAAACCATTGGTGTTCGCTAACTCCCAGACCATGCGTGGTGCCAGGGTAGATATTTACCTTGGCATCGCCGCCGGCGTCATTGATGCGCTCCGCTAATTCTAAGTTCCACTCAGCTAAACTATAATAATCTCGATCTGAGATATTAAAGATAATAGGCGTTGAGAGGCGCTTCTCCTGATGGAAACCGCCGATTTCAAGCAAGCGATCCGCAACGCGTGGATGATGTTCTGCGCTAACCTTTTTCGCTGGTGACGTAGTCAAGCGATAGCTGACGCCATCTAGATCACCGAAGTGGTCTGAGAGCGTTTGATACATGGTTTGGTAGCGATCATCGAAAGATGCCAGCATGGAGAGCTTCCAGGTGTCATCCTGCCAACTCCAATCCGCGCTAGTCACATCCAGCGTCCCGATCCAATCGGCCGGCCAGGCAAAAACAAAATTAGGATTGATTTCGCCGTTGCGGCCAATTGCGCTCCCAGTCCAAGTTCCATCACCGGATAGGAATGCTTCGCGGCTGTTAGACATCGGCCCATAGGTTTCCGCTTGAGTGAATCGATCCGGAATGCAGCCGGACCAAATGGATGAGGCATCAAACGCAGTCCGGACGAGACGATTATTGTTCGCAATGGCTAATGCGGTTAACGCCACATCTCCACCCTGTGAGTGCGCAACGAGATTAACTTCGCTCGGGTTTATTAGCGGCGTGTCGTGGGAGGCACCCAGTTGGTGGATGCGATTGAGGGACGGAATGGCCTGTACGCTACCGAGCAAATCAATGGCGTAGAAGGTGGGCGAAAGGTAGCTACTGTTGTCAAAATGCTCCAGGAATTCAATGCCTCGGGCAGGGTGGTTGTCTACGGTTCCATGCCCTCGGAAGCCCGGAATCATCACTGCAAAGCCGGCCTGTAAGTAGGCTTCCATCATCTCACGGTATAGGCCACTCTCGGCAAATTCAAAGTTAGGTGCGTCATTAATGCCAACCCAGCCGTGGGCGAACACTATCACCGGATAACCATCGTTAGGACGATGACTCTGCGGAAGGGCAAGGCGGGTATATTGACGAATTTCATCAATTTCAAAGGCCAGCATGGCACCTGAGAATTCGCCAAGACTCCGCGAAGAGAGCAGTTCATAGCTCGCTCGATACTGCCGCTCACGGAGGACTCCTATGGATAGGTCGGTGATCGAGTCGAAGCATAGCGCTGAATTCGTGTGACACGGCGCTTCTTGGTCAGCAAGGACAAAGGTGGCTGTCAACGAAAGAACAAGAGCTAAGAGCAGCGTGGGCATGGCGGTTTCCTGATAGTCATTTTATCTAATGAGCCTAATTGAATTCGCAGTCAAAATAAAGGGTTGAGGGCGAGGTCTGTAGGGACGGTCCAGAAAGTTTTGTGAAAGGGTCTGGCATTGAATACCAACGGTTTTTCTCACGCAGATCAGCGGCTGGGAACTCACTCGGAAAATAAGGTAGACTACTGCTCTAATAAGAATTTTTAGGGCTTCTCATGGACCATCCTAGTAAAAAAACAATCTTTACCCGCTTTCTCGATTCGGTAGAGTTTCTCGGTAACTTACTACCGCATCCCGTTACGCTATTCGCCTTCTTCTGTATCGCGGTGATTGTGGCAAGTGGTGTAGCCGGTTACTTTGAGTTTTCCGTCATCGACCCGCGTCCGGCTGGCTCACCTAATGTGGCTGAGGATGGCATGATTCGGGTCGTGAGCCTGATGAACGCTGAGGGTTTGCAGCGCATTCTGACTGGGTTAGTCACCAATTTCACTGGTTTCACGCCATTGGGAACGGTACTGGTAGCGATCCTAGGCGTCGGTATTGCCGAGCACTCGGGACTAATCTCTGCGGTAATGCGTAAGATGGTTTATGGCGCACCAGCTCGACTAGTAACCTTTGTGATCGTCTTTGCCGGCATTATTTCTAATACCGCGTCCGAACTAGGCTATGTGGTCTTAATTCCGCTAGCGGCAATGATCTTTCATTCCTTAGGTCGTCATCCCCTAGCGGGTTTAGCTGCAGCATTTGCGGGTGTATCGGGTGGCTACTCAGCTAACTTACTGCTGGGAACCGTAGATCCGCTGTTGAGCGGTATCACCCAAGAAGCAGCACAGATGATCGATAGTGGTTACACCGTTGGTGCTGAGGCCAATTGGTGGTTTATGGCAGCGTCAACGTTCCTGGTTACGGTCATGGGAACCTGGGTAACCGAAAAAGTGGTTGAACCCAAACTCGGTACCTATGATTCAGCAATGGGCGATCCTGAGGCGTTAGCAAATACCGAGGTTGAAGGTGGCGCTGCGCTGACCGATATTGAGCGTCGAGGCCTTCGTTTTGCGGGCTTAGCTGCAGTGCTGGTGGGTTTGGTTATTGCTGCCACCGCGATGGATTCGCTAGGCGGCGTGCTATTAAATCCCGAGACCGGCGAATTAGGTGGCTCTCCATTCCTTAAGAGTATTGTCGCCTTTATCTTTATCTTCTTTGCGGTACCCGGATTTGTCTACGGCAAGGTAGTGGGGACAATGAACAATGACGTAGATGCTATTAACGCTATGTCGAAGGCCATGAGCTCAATGGGTGGCTATATGGTGCTAGTCTTCTTTGCGGCTCAGTTTGTAGCCTACTTCAAATGGACTAACTTCGGTGCGGTGTTAGCGGTAATGGGCGCAACCGCTCTGGAATCAGCAGGCCTCACCGGGCCAAGTTTATTCTTCCTGTTTATTCTAGTTTGTGGGCTCATTAATCTGAGCTTAGGGTCGGCATCGGCTCAATGGGCCGTGACGGCGCCTATTTTCGTGCCTATGTTAATGCTAGTAGGTTACTCTCCTGAGACCATTCAAGCCGCCTATCGAATTGGTGATTCAACCACTAATTTGATCACGCCCATGATGAGCTACTTTGGTTTGATTCTTGCCATCGCCTCACGCTATTACAAGAATATTGGTATCGGAACCTTGATCTCAATCATGCTGCCGTACACCATGGTGTTCCTAGTGATCTGGAGTTCATTCTTCTATCTTTGGGTATTTGTGGCAGGGATTCCGGTGGGGCCGGGCTCGCCTATTTTCTATACCCCATAAACTGAAAAGGCCGTTCACAATTGAACGGCCTTTTTTATGATAAGCACTAGTCTTGGGGGTCTTTGATAGGATTCAGTGCGCCGCCGAGTCCATGTCCACTTGAACGATACCAAAGCCTGCAAAGGTTCCTGAGGCCACTCCGAGGAAGGAGCGACGTGTTAAATCGGCTTTTTTCTTTGACATAGCAAGCACCGTTTTCTATTACGATTTTAATAGATTAATTCTTATAGAGTTCAGATAATGTTCGAGTTATAGCGCTGAGTCAATTTGATCCGCAATGGGTTAAGCTGGCTTTTGTTTTAATTGAAGCGTCTTAATTATCAAGGAGTTCATTATGCTGTCACCGTTTCACCTTGCCGTATCGGTAGACTCGCTAGCTAAAGCTAGAGAGTTTTATGGTCAACTACTCGAGTGCCCAGAAGGGCGAAGTAGTGATCGTTGGGTTGACTTCAATTTCTTTGGACATCAATTTGTTGTGCATTTAGATGAACATAAGCAGCGAACTGATGTATCAAATATCGTCGATGGCCATGGGATACCTGTGCCCCATTTTGGTGTAGTACTCACTATGGACGCTTGGAATGAATTGCGGTCTAGTCTTGAACAACAGGGCGTTCAGTTTGTGGTGGAACCCCATATTCGATTCCCGAACACCGCTGGAGAACAGGGGACGCTATTTATTCGCGATCCCAGTGGCAACACACTTGAATTTAAAGGTTTTGCGGACGTAGAAGGACAGCTGTTCGCTACCTAGCGATGGCTTTGATTTGAATTCACTTAGTCATTTAGTGTCTGACAATGCAGAGCGACTGCGAGGGCTAAACCGAGGGTGGGCCTAGCATGTTGAGGTTGGTGTTAATTTGGTCAGTAAGCGCTGTTTCCCGCTCAGACGGCATATGGTCTGCGCGTGCAACGATACAGAAGTTTAAGCCATGGTGTTGTTGACTGATAAAGCGCCAACTTTCGTTAGGGGTGTCGGGTGATAAAATTGTGGAACCTAAAACCTGAATTCTTCGGCTATGAGAATGAATTCCAATTCCCTGTAGCTTGCCCCACGCTTCCATGATCCCGAAGCGAAAATAGAAGTCTTCGATGCTTTCAGGGGTCTCACGCCAAAGAAACTTACCGATCTTACGCCAGTCACGACGAGCAGAAATAGTTTCGATATCAATACCAATAGGGTGGCGAGAGATTGCCGAAGCAACTAAAGTTTGAGTATACGATACGGAACAGTAGAATTGATCATCCGTGGGATGAAGGCCTTTGTGGTCGCGAGTAACTGCAATACTGCTAGCGCCAGCTTGGGATAGTAAACCAGCTAGCCTTAGCCGAGAGCAAGCGCGCATTGCCTGACGTCGCTCTGTCCGGGATCCCGAGAGTTTTTCGTCAAGGCGGTGAAAGTCGAACAGCGTGTTTATCATATTTAGTAGCGAGGCTAGTTCGCCCATAATGAAATTAAGTAGCTGAGAAAGTAGCACAATGACTATTGATAAACTAATGATTAAGGCTATTGCCATTGATGTTGAGGTTGAAGAGCAAGAACGGCTTATCGCTGCGGGAATACCTGAAGCGGTTTTCACAGCCGGCCTAAAATTGCCGGCAATGTTGAATCGGCGCTTAAGTCCGACTGGTAAGCGAGCTGCGGCGCTTGCAAATGAGCTGCTCAATGGCGAAGGACTGACTATCGTTTGGTGTTCACAATATGGCGATCTCGCTAGAACTCAACGGTTAATGGAATCTATTGTCGCCGATGAGCCTATGTCGCCGACGGATTTCTCCCTATCGGTACAAAATGCTGAACCAGGTATTCTTTCTATGGCCACGAAGAATCATAAGCATATAGTGGCGATAAGCGCAGCAAAGCATCGATTCTATAACGCGCTTTTGGAAGCAGAGCTTCTTCGCAGGGAACAAGCTACCGATGTTCTGCTTGTTATGACAGATCAATCAGTACCCGAGATTTATGCTCCCGTATCTGCGATAAACGTAGCGACAACTTCATTAGTTCTTCGAATATCGGATAGTGGTCGGGCATTCAGCCTCCTAGACGCAAAGCACTTAGATGACAGTGTTGGCTACACTGAAATCTTTCGGCTGTTAGTGAATACACTTTTTCGGGCGGATATAGATAAATGTTGAATCAAGGATCCACTTATTTATATCGGCTGCTGTTCGTCTTGGTGACCGCTATAGGTTTTATTAGCTTCGCGTTAGGAGCAATGGTTCTCTCAGTTTGTGTATTGCTGTTGCGCTTGCTAATTCGTCAGCGAGAGACGCGGATTTGCTGGAACCGCTATCTAGTTAGTCGTGGCTTTGCGCTACTGGTGACCTATATCCGACTAGCCGGAAGAGTTGATATCCAGTGGAATAATTGGAAGTCGCTGGCTAAGGACATGGAGCATGGTGGTGTATTAATTGCTAATCATCCCAGTCTTATTGATGTTGTGATAATGATTGCGCGTATGCCGCGTGCTAATTGCATCGTGAAAAAAAGCCTTTGGACTAATCCCTTTGTAGGCGTGTTGGTCAGAGCGTGCGGTTTCATTCCGAACGACGGACGCCCCGAAATGTTGGACGAATGTCGTCAGGCGGTTGCTCAGGGTGAGGTGATCATCATTTATCCGGAAGGATCTCGGACTTCCGATACGAAAACCATGACGTTGTCCCGCGGCGCTGCTAATATAGCTATTATGGCTGATGTGCCCGTGCTTTTGTTGACGATTCAGCGAACAACCCCTTTTCTCACAAAAGAAGTGCATTGGTATCGTTTACCTTCGGAAGCACCCGGATTTTTGCTATCGTATGAGGGTAAGTGGGAGCTCGAGCCATATCGAACTTTACCGCGAGCGAAGGCTGCTAGACAACTCACTGAAGATTGGCTCAATTTTTTTACGGACCGAGGTGACAAATGGGACAAGAATTAGAACAGGAAATTAAAGAGTTAATTATTGAAGCACTTGATCTAGAGGATATTTCTGCCAACGAAATCGAGGCCGATGAACCGCTATTTGTCGAAGGTTTAGGTTTAGATTCAATTGACGCTCTGGAATTGGGTTTGGCTCTGCAGAAAAAATACGGCGTGAAGATTGATCCTGAAGCGAACCCAGAAGAAACTCGACAACATTTCTCAAGTGTTACTGCACTGGCAACATTCGTTGCTGCCTCAAGAGGGTGATGCGTGGAGCAAAATATCATGACAGATGAAAATACACTAAACGAATTGAAAGCAATTTTTGAAGAGATGTTTGATGTTGACCCCGATGAAGTCACTTTGGACGCGGCACTTTACGATGACTTGGATATTGACTCGATTGATGCAGTGGATTTAATTGTTCGAATTCGCGAGATGACTGGCAAGAAGATTGCGCCAGACGAATTCAAGTCGGTTCGCACGGTCGGTGAAGTGGTAGAGGCTATAAATACTCTACGAAGCCTTTGAACGCGTTAATTTTTTTACTTTCCATACTTTATCCGATCAGTCTCTGGTTGTTTTGGGATTTAGTACCGAGGGCGATCTTTGTAATACCCGTCATCGTCCTATTAGTTTTGAGGAATCTAGATTTTATTCGGTTCGGACTGACGGTATTTAGGGCGGTCGTCGCGGTTGCCTTACTGTGTGCAATAGTTGCTGTGTTTGTATTGTTTCCTACTATGGCAGCACTGTCCTACCCGGTAGCGATTAACCTAATGATGTTGGTTTGGTTTGCTCAGAGTTTGCGTCCAGAGCAAGTTCCCTTGGTGGAGCAAATAGCAAGGAGGCAGGAGCCTAATTTAGAACCGAGAGGTGTTCACTATACTCGACAAGTAACAAAGTTGTGGTGCTTTGTATTTGGTTTGACTGCCGTTGCAAGTGCTTACACCGTGGCACTTGGCGATCGCGACCTCTGGCTTTTGTTCAATGGTTTGATTAGCTACGTAATCGTAGCGGCCACATTTATTTTGGAATTTATTTTCCGTAGTTGGTACCGCAGGAGCTAACTATCTATGAGCTTATTCTTAACAAGATTACGGAATTTTGTTGGCCAACGAAACGACGTCGCAGCAACAAGCTATCATTCCATTCAAGGGCGTGTGACCTCGGCTGAAGTCGGGTTGTTCTGTGAACGCCTTGATGAGTGTTGCGGTGCGTTGCTTGGACTGTTGGAAAGTGGCTGCACTCCAATTCTGTTGAATCAGGTCAGCGAATCAGCACTGGGTCACTTTTTGGCAAGCGGAAGGGATGCATATGTTGAGGGTGTCTTTTATGAGTCTAAAAGCTCCAGTCGACTTAAGGAAACCTCGGGAGAGATTGCTTTTCTGACCTCTGGCTCGAGTGGTGATGCCAAGGTTGTTTACAAGACGCTTTCCCAACTGGAGGCGGAGGCAAGGATTCTGTCGCAATTTTACCGTGGGGTGAAAAAAGTAGGCGGAACCGTCTCACATCAACACATTTATGGCTTTCTATTTCGATTGGTGGTTCCAGTAAGTCTTGCTTTGGAGTTAGTTCCGGAAACTTGGGTGTATCCCAGCGAAGTTGCTCATGCCCTTAATACAGACATTGATTTAGCGGTGATTTCGTCACCATCGCAGTTAGCGAGGTTGTCCTCAACCTCTGCCCCCACGAAATCGCCCAGGCTAGTAGTCAGCTCAGGCGGACCGTTATCTTTTGCTGAAGCGTTGACGGCGAAGGAATGGTTTAAAACTCCTATTTTGGAGCTTTATGGAAGTACTGAGACCGGAGGTATCGCAACCCGATCGCAGTCAGCGGATCAGCATCAGTGGAAGCCATTGGAAGGTGTGTCAATTAACTTCGTAAGTAACGAAGTCTCCTCGCCTTGGTGTCCCGTGTGCCAGCTGGACGATAATTTAAGTCCTAGCGGAATGGACGGCGCCTTTGAACTCTCTGGCAGAGTGGATCGAATTGCCAAGATCAATGAGAAGCGAATATCCTTAACCGCCATTGAGCAAAAATTGCTGGAATACCCCGCAGTAAAGTCAATTCGGGTGGTGCCTTACAGCCAATCTAGGCTAGCGGCTTTTATCGTGGTTACAGACCCTCAGGCGTTGACTCACTCCGAGGTGCTCGAGTTGAAGAATTCCCTGCGCCGCTTCTGTGCGTCGTTTCTCGAAGCCAGTACCATACCGCGTAAATGGCGGTTCCTGAGGAGTTTGCCAACCACGGAGAGATCGAAAGTGACGGACCATTCGTGCCTAAAGTTACTCAGCTCAGACAAACGGTTGCCTACGCCCATTGCAGTCGACTGGTTGTCGGCACATGAACTTTCATTAGAGGTGTTAATTTCGGCGGACCTAGCGTGGTTTGAGGGACATTTCCCCGAACAGCCCGTTTTGCCGGGGGTTGCGATGGTATGGATGGCTGAGCAATATATTCAACTTTGGTTCGAGGAGTCTCGGTCTATTAGCGTCCTCGCTACGGTGAAGTTTCAATCCGTGATTAAGCCGGGGGCGGATGTGCAGATTCGGTTAAAATATATCGTCGAAAAAGCGCAATATCACCTTAAAATTTTGAACAATGACACCGTTTTTGCTCAGGCAAAGCTGTTAGTGGATGAGTAGCCCTGTGAAATTAGCCGTATTAATTCCCTATTACAATCACCCGAACGCTATCGAATCTGTCGTGACGAAACTTCGGACGAGTGACCTCCCCGTATTAATAGTCAATGATGGTTCAAACAGCGACTCAGATGCAGTCTTGGGGCGGTTAGGTTCCCTAGATTCCGTCCAAGTTTTTCACCGAGAAGAAAATGGCGGCAAAGGAGCCGCCGTCGTTTCCGGTTTGCGTTGGGCGGAGCAATTAGGCTTTAGTCATGTGGTACAAGTTGATGCGGACGGCCAGCATGGCCTAGAAGCACTTCCTCAACTTTTGCGGTCAGCCACAGAGGCGCCAGAAGACCTCATTGCTGGGCTACCTCAATTTGATGCCTCGATACCAAAGCGACGACTTTACGGTCGATACGTGACTCATATCCTAGTGTGGCTGAATAGCCTGTCATTTACGATCAAGGACTCAATGTGTGGCTTTCGAGTTTACCCACTGGTTTCAACGCTTCAAGCGGTTGATCAGGGTGAGATGCATTGGCGTATGGGGTTTGATATTGAAATCTTAGTACGACTACATTGGCAAGGCGTCCGAATGCAATGGGTTCCAGTCAACGTGTCGTACCCTGAGGACGGCGTTAGTCACTTTCGTGCCTTACATGACAACCTAGAAATTGCATCCACTCATTGGAAATTATTTCTCGGCATGCTGATTAGAAGTCCAAAGCTTGTCTATCGGTGGTTTAAGTAATGGCAGCTCATTGGACCGATAACAAAGACTTCGGCTGGGTGCGTGGTATTCACTTCATGTTGTGGCTTCACCGGCGTTTCGGTGTTTGGCCGTTTAGGGTCGTATTATTCCCTGTCGTCTTAGTTTCAATTCTGCTGAATCCGATGGCTCGTCGCGGTGCAGTCGATTACTGGTTACGGGTAAATCCAAATATCTCCCGTCCGCATCTTGCTCTCAGTGTGTTTAAGCAATTCTGGGCGTTTGCGAACAGCATGTTGTATCGATTACTTATCCTTAGCCGACAGTACGACTTATCTGCCACAGACATTCACGGCAGGAAGGAGTTTCGCTCTGTCATTGATAGCGGGCAAGGAGCGCTTCTAATTGGTTCTCATCATGGCAATGTGGAAGCATGTAAGGCAATGGCGGGAAAGGCTAACCGCAAGGTCTGTGCACTAGTGCATACCGAACATGCAGAAACATTCAATAAAGCGGTTTCCGCCTATACTAATGATTCGATAGAGCTTATTCAGGTAACGAGTGTAGGTGTAGAGACGGCCTTTATTTTGAGTGAAAAAATAGCTCAGGGTTATTTGGTTGTCATTACAGCTGACCGTGTACCGGTTAACGGTGGGCGAACCATTTCAGTGCCCTTCTTAGGTGAGCCTGCAGAATTTCCGCAAGGCCCTTTTATGCTGGCTGCACTGCTCAAATGTCCAGTCTTCTTTATGTTTTGCTATCGTCAAGGCGATCATTTTCGTATTAATTTCGAATACGCTTACTCGAGATTGGTACTCGAACGAGGTAATCGAGAGCAAGGTTTACTTGAAGCTTGCGCCCATTACTCGCTAAGCTTGGAGCAACATGTGCGTAGCGCACCCGAACAATGGTTTAATTTTTACCCCTTCTGGGGCTCGAGTAAGGATTAAAATGTATTCACAGTATCTTGACCACGCCGCTGAGAAGTCGACCCTAGTAATCGGTCGAATCGCTTTAACAGCAGCTGACATCGTTGCCATTGCACAGAATCGGGTAACGGTTGCGTTAGATACCTCCGCCGAATATCGGGAGTGGATTGACAGCGGTACCGAGCTTTTAGATCGGTTACTGGAAAAAGAGGGTGTCATTTACGGCGTTACGACGGGTTATGGTGATAGCTGTACCGTTACGGTGAGTAAGTCGCTTGCCTACGAGCTTCCAAGGCAAATCTATACCTTTCACGGATGTGGTATGGGCGATGTTTTCTCCATAACCGAAAGTCGAGCAATTCTGGCGGCTAGACTAGTGTCGCTGGCACGAGGATATTCTGGGGTTAGTTGGGGCTTACTTACGCAATTAGTTGCCTTCCTCAACAGCGGCATATCTCCACGTATTCCCGAAGAGGGTTCGGTGGGCGCATCGGGCGATCTAACGCCTTTGTCGTATGTGGCGGCTACGTTGTGTGGGGAGCGAGAGGTCTTTTATGATGGGCAGCTTATGGCCGCAAGCGATGCTCTAATCGCATGCGATCTAGCGCCGCTTAGCCTTCGCCCTAAGGAGGGCTTAGCGCTAATGAATGGCACTGCAGTGATGACCGCCTTGGCCTGTTTAAATTTGGAGCGCGCTCGCTACGCTCAGTTTCTATCAACGCGCATCACGGCGCTTAATACGATTGCCTTAGACGGGAATGACTTCCACTATGACGAGCGACTCTTTAATGTAAAGGCTCACCCGGGGCAAAATTCCGTAGCCCTTCAATTACGTGAGGATCTAGAAGCTCAATCAGCACCCACTCACTCAAGCCGACTCCAAGATCGTTACTCGCTGCGTTGTGCGCCTCATGTCATTGGTGTTCTTGCCGACGCATTGGGCCATTACGAACAGCTGATTGAAACCGAGCTCAATAGCACAAACGACAATCCAATTATTGACCCTGAAACTCAATCCGTGCTCCATGGTGGACATTTCTATGGCGGGCATATCGCTCATGCGATGGACTCATTAAAAGCTAACTTGGCGAATTTAGCGGACCTCTTAGACAGGCAGTTGGCACAGGCGGTTGATGTGAAATTCAATCATGGCTTACCGAGTAATTTATCGGGCGCCGAGGGAGATCGCGCGGTCATCAATCACGGTTTAAAAGCGGTTCAGATAGGCGTCTCAAGTTGGACGGCTGAGGCACTTAAGCTAACCATGCCAGCAAGTGTATTTAGCCGTTCCACTGAGTGCCATAATCAGGATAAGGTCAGTATGGGTACCATTGCAGCACGCGACTGCCGTCGAGTGTTGCAATTACTTGATCAAGTTTCTGCAGCAGTCCTTTTTGGCGCTGCTCAGGGGGTTTACTTGCGAAATCGTACGAAGGAACTCCCGATAGCCGTTGCACGAACACTGGACCAAGTGTTTGCTATTGCTCCGCCGTTGAGCGATGACCGTGCGTTAGAGTTCGACCTGAGAAATTTGGTTGACGCCATCAGAGAGAACAGGTTTCACTGATGGCTAAGGCGGCGTTGATTGCGCACGAAACTCAGGTAGAAGTGCCGTTTCACGATGTCGATATCATGCGCATTGCCTGGCATGGTCACTATGTTAAATACATCGAAATTGCCCGTACAGCGCTCATTCGCAGCATCAATTACGATATTGATGCCATGGAGGCGGATGGTTTTGGTTGGCCCATCGTGGATATGAAATTGCGCTATGTGCGCCCAGCTCGGTACGGTTCGAAATTAGCGATTATGGCGGAGATATTGGAATGGGAGTGCCGATTAGTTATTCGTTATATCATTCGTGATGCCGAGACTGGTGAAAAGCTGACAAAGGCTTCTACTACTCAGGTTCCGGTGAATATCAAGACCGGTGAAATGGCCTTTGGCAGCCCTTTAGGGTTGCGTGACAGACTCATCGATGCGGGGTGCAATCTTGATTAGCTGGCTTATTAAAGTCATTTTTTCATTGGCTGTGTTGATGTCATTTGTCCTGCAGCTGGCTACCGCCGATGAAGCGCTCGATCGTGTCAAAGCTCGACTTTCCGAAAACACCCAAAGCTCTGGTTTGTTTCAACAAACTAAAATCATATCTTCGTTATCACAGCCTCTTAAATCATCCGGAAGCTTCCTGTTTGAACCGCATCGGGGAGTGATATGGTTAACTCAAGCGCCCTTCTTATCGCAGCAATGTTGGACCTCTGAATCAGTCGCTACTGCCTCGGCCAGTTATTGGGTCAGGGCTATTTTTGCGGGTGACTTTGAGCAGTTGTCGGCCTTCTTTGAAATTACCGCTAACTGGAGTCAGGAAGGATGGCGAGTCAAGCTGGTTCCTTTGAATGAAGCGGTGGCAGCTATATTAACCGCGGTGGAGGTGTCAGGTAGCCAACATGTAGAGCGAATTAGCTACCAAGAAACGGGTGGGCATTCCACGGAAATTAACTTGACGCCTTTGGATGTTCGCCCTGATATAGACTGGGCCAACTGTCCATGAAGTCGCCGGTAGAGTTGTTCAAATGGGGCTCTCTACCGCTGCTTATCATCGTAGCCCTGTGGCTATTTCCCCCGAAAATTAATACCGATGTGCTGGCACTGGTTCCGGACAGTTCGATGAGCGAATCGGTGCGGACTCTATTGGCGGGTCCTAGTCGAAAGCTTTCATCAGCTATCTTCGTGTTCATTTCTGGAGATGAGCGCAAACAAGTTCATCAATCCGCAGGCGAATTATTCCAGCGAGCTCAACAGCGAAACTTATTTACAGGAGCGCTTTGGCAGCGAGATCCTGAGGAGTTGGCGGATCAATATGAGAGCCTTCAGCGGTTCGCCCTTAATTTTTCTTCTCCGGATCAGTTTGCCGAGGACGACTACAGTAGTTGGCTTATGACCAAGTGGTTTGGCTTCGATACCCCCACTGCAATGTTGCAGCATGATCCGCTTCAAATCGACGCTGGAATCAATACATTTTTTGCCAAGCAAATGAGTGGTGCACAACTCTTCGCTGATGCGCCTTACTTTGAGAGAGATGGCGAATGGGGAACCTTACTGCAGTTCGATGCAGGTAACTTGGCGGGCTCCATAATTTGGCAGCAAGATTTTAATTTTTGGCTGGAAGCTGAGCAGGCTAGAGCAGAGACTGAAGACTACCAAATCCTAGTGGTAGGCTCAGCTCGCTACGCCTATGCGGCGATGGAACAGGCTAAGGGCGAAGTGAGTACCATCGGGCTTGCGTCACTCATCGCGATTATCAGTTTACTATTACTGGTGTTTCGCCGCGCCTTCCTAATTGTCGTCGTATTTTATCCGCTGGCAGTGGGCACTGGCGCCGCACTGCTCATCACACAGCTCATTTTCGGTCAGATTCACCTCCTCACCACTGTCTTTGGTGCCTGCCTGATGGGAGTGAGCGTGGATTACGCTTTCCACTGGTTATTTGCCAAGTCACAGCAGCGCGAGCGCCGTATTCGTGGGTTGCTGGCACTGAGCGCAGCAAGTTCTATTCTAGTGTTTTTAGCTCAAGCCTTGTCACCCTATGAAGCGCTGGCACAGATGGGGGTGTTTTCGGCCGTCGGATTGTTGGTTGCCGTCTTAGTAGTGGTGTTTATGTTTCCGCGTGTGGTAGCGAATACCACCTCACATTTCCCTTCGTTAGACTGGGAGCAGTTTCCTTCACTTCGGCCTAATGTGGCGCAGATGTTTGCCATTACTGCTATTCTGATACTAGTGGTCATGGTTATTCAAGCCCCGGCAGACGACGATGTCAGAAAGCTACAGCCTCTGAATGCCGAGCTTCAACAGGAGCAGTTGGCATTGTCTGAGTGGCTAGCCGTTGATATGGCTCCGCGTACCATTATTGTTAGTGCGCGAACTGAAGATGAGTTGTTGGTGTCGATGCGCCGTACTCAAATTCGCGCTGAAGCGCTAGCTGAAGGCGAAGATTTCAGCGTTGTCACTAATCTTGCCGATGTGGTTCTTCCGCAGAATGAGCAACAGCGGCGCATCGATATGCTCAGACATTGGTTTGAGCAAGAGGAAAAGCTGGTCGCCTTGGAGCAGACGTTAGGTATCACCCTTGACCGAGCCCTACTGCAGCAGAGGATTTCAGAACTGAGTGTGTTGACGCTAAGTGACTTAGCCGCTAATCCATTGATGGAGCCTTGGGCACTCAGCTTTGTTGAGGGAACGCCAGACAGAGGCGATGATTCGGCGGTGCCATCCTATTACGGAGCCTTAATAGTGTCGTCAAACGCTGCAGACTGGAAGCGGCTGCTGTCGGCGAATTGGGATAAAGAGGTTGTACTGGTGGATAGAGCGGATGCAATTTCTGCCTCACTCAAGGTTGGACGAGAATATGCTAGCTATCTCTTTGTGGTGGCTTTGGCCGTCTTGGCAGGACTATTGATTTGGCGACAGGGGTTGCGGGCCGGAATACTTCGCTTAGGCGCCGCTGCTGCGGGAGCTTTAGCGGGACTGTTCGCGCTCTATGCGGTGGGCTTGGCGCTGAACGTATTTAGCGTGTTATCGTTGCTATTAGTATTAGGGCTGGGTATAGATTTTGCCCTATTTGTTGCGTCGAAGGCAGTTTATGCTACCAATGCAGTCGTTTGCTCGGCAATCACGTCAATTTTGGCCTTTGGCTTATTGGCGTTAAGTGCAGTGCCGGTATTAGCAAGTATTGGTTTGATCATTGCAGTTGGAATTTCGGTAGCGTTTTTGACTGCGCTAGCGTTGAGCGAACGGGGAGCAAGTAATGGAAACTGATCTTTTAGATGTTGTAGTGATTGGCGCAGGGCCGTCGGGAACTGTGGCCGCCAAGCTACTGCATGACCAGGGCCTGAATGTTGAGGTAGTCGAGGCAGCGACTTTCCCGCGATTTGTTATCGGTGAGTCACTTCTGCCTCAGTGCAATATGATCCTTCGCGAAGCAGGGCTCTACGACGTAGTTGCCAAAAATGCTGACGCCCTGGGTTTCCAGCGTAAAAACGGCGCTGCTTTTGAGTGGGCTGGTCAGTACAGTGAGATCGATTTTAGAGAAAAATTTAGCAACGGAGATGGGGAAACTTGGCAAGTTCGAAGAGGGGATTTTGATAAATGCCTTGCCGATGAGGTAGAACGAAGTGGCGTGGCTATTCACTATGGGCACCGTGTTACTGGATATTCTCGCACGGGTTCGATTACTCGTCTGAGCGCAGCGGATAACCAAGGTAATGAGCGCTCGATGCGCGCCAAATTTGTGGTCGATGGCTCAGGCTATGGCCGCGTGCTCCCGCGTTTGCTATCGCTTGATGAGCCCAGCGATCTGCCTAGCCGAAAAGCCTGCTTCACTCACGTCGAGGACCATATTACAGCTGGACATTTCGATCGTGAGAAGATTCTCGTGAGCATTCATCCTGATAACCGCGATGTCTGGTTTTGGCTAATTCCGTTTGCTGACGGTCGCGCTTCCATTGGGGTGGTAGGCGAGAGTCACCTACTGGGCGAGGGTACTCCAGCGGAAATTCTTCGCCGTCAAGTTGGGCAGGTTGAAAATCTCAGTCAACTATTAGCGAACGCTAAGTGGGATAGTGACACTCGAACGTTAGAATCTTACTCTACGAACATTTCTTCGTTATATGGCGATGGCTATTGTGTGCTCGGTAACGCCGGTGAATTCCTTGACCCTGTCTTCTCTTCAGGGGTTACCATTGCAATGAAATCTGCATCCCTGGCGGCGTCGGCCATCAAACGCGAGCTAGCAGGAACGACCGTGGATTGGGAAAAGGATTTTGAAGCATCACTGCTGCAGGGCGTAAAGGCCTTCAAAACTTATGTGATGGGTTGGTATGACGGACGCTTTCAAGACGTTATTTTCTATCGCAATGATCATATACATGCCCAAAAGATCACCACGATGATTTCGTCGATATTGGCTGGATATGCGTGGGATTTAGATAATCCCTTCGTGAAAAATTCGGAGCGTAAGCTGAATACCACTGCAGAGATTGTTCGTGCGACTCGTTAATTTCCTGTTCATAGCAATACTGTTGAATGCCTGTACCGGGACGCCTGTTTCCTTAGGTCCGGTTTCTGGAGGCATGTTATTGCAGGGGTCGGGTGAGCGAATAGACTTCGTGGACGTCTATGTTGAAGATGAGGTCACGAGTTTACTCGTCGCGACCTCTTGGCGGTTAGCGGAGCAGCATGTTGTTTTTATGGATCCTCTTGGAAAAGTCATTGCTGAGGCAAGTTGGTATGGTGAACGATGGTTGTTTACTGGCTTTGCTGAAAAGAATTTACCGATGCATGCTATTATTAACTTAATAAGCTGGACGCGAGGCGACAGCGCTCAGGTAGCAACGCAAGTTGCAGCATTAGGGGGCACTTATCGAGAAACTGAGAATTCTCGAGGTATAAGGTTTACTCACCCTGAGCAATCAATAGCCATTCAATATGAAAATGAGCAGTTAGTTACGGTTAAGGCCGCTATTGGCACAACACAAACTGTGCTCACAATTCGAAGGCTGTAGCTAAATTATAACAACGGATTGTAGACCTCCAATAATTAGAAGTAGGAATCAAATGTCTGAATGTCGAATAGTGGCTGTCGCAGCGCTATCCTCTGCTGGTCGTACTTTGAAACAGTGTTACGAAAACGTTCTCGTCGGGAATGTCGGTTTAGTACCTAAGACTCGAGCGGGGGTTAGCAGCTTCTTCGGTGAGGTAGATATCAATGCCGAACTTCCAGCAGATTGGCCCGTAACTCATTTCTCTCGAAACAACCAAATGCTCTGGGAACTATTCGAGCAAATAGCGACTTCCTTTGATCAATTAAGGGCTGAGGTACCCTTTGAGCGTATCGGCGTTGTAATCGGTACATCAACATCAGGCATCGCTGAGAGTGAGCCCTACTTTCGTGCCTTGGCCGCTGGCGATGGCTCCGCACAGAATACCCAATTTCACCTGAATCAACAGGATATTTCGTCACCCTCTATCAGCTTGGCAAATTATCTCGGCTTGTTAGGACCTTGCCTTTCTATTTCTACCGCGTGTTCGTCCGGCGCCAACGCTCTAGGAACTGCTAAACGGTGGCTAGAAAACGATATTTGCGATCTCGTTATCGCCGGCGGCGTCGACACGCTATGTGATCTAACCATTAGAGGGTTTCAAGCGTTGGGTGCGATGAGTGATGAGCAATGCCTACCTTTTTCCGCCCAACGCGACGGTATTAACCTAGGTGAGGGCGGTGCCCTCTTCCTATTGAGTAGAGATTCCAGTGGAGTTCAGGTTGCTGGTGTCGGATCAGCATCGGATGCACATCATTTTTCTGCGCCGCACCCTGAAGCGTTGGGTGCCAAAAGCGCAATGCAATTTGCACTTGAATACGCCCAACTTGAGCCGCTAGATATTGATTATTTAAACCTTCACGGTACGGCGACCGAGCAGAATGATGCCATGGAGTCTCAGGCCGTGCGGAGTATCTTTGGTCAAGTTGATTGTAGCTCCACGAAGGGAATCTTTGGGCACACTTTGGGTGCCGCCGGCGCCCTTGAATGCGCGCTGTGTTTCAGCTGTCTAGAACATGGTACGTTACCGGTCAATCTAACCGATGAAATCGCCGAGGAATTTGCAGATATTGGCTTACTACGAGAAACTTCCTCAAAACCTAACATTCGAGCCGTGATGTCGAATTCCTTTGCGTTTGGCGGCTCTAATGTTTCTGTGGTCTTGACGAAAAGCGAGCCGAGTTAATGTTGAGCAAAGAAGAGACGGCTAAGCTATTACCTCATGAAGGTCCCATGGTTTTTATCGATAGAGGTCTTGAATTTGGTGATGACTATGCGCTGAGTAGTACTGAAATCGAAGATGATCATCTCGCTGCAGTAGAAGGCAGAGTCCCAGCTTATATTGGTTTGGAGATGATGGCGCAAACCATTGCAATGTGGGCAGGCTATCGGGATCAACAAGCAGGCAACAAGCCTAAAGTCGGATTTCTATTAGGCACTCGGCGATATCACACTGAAGTAACCTATCTACCAAAGAATGAACCGTTGTATGCTCGGGTTCAAGAGGATTTAGTTGGGCAGAATGGGCTTTCCAGCTTTTGTTGTGAACTTCGCACTGCTGATAAACTAATCTGTAGTGCACGGATTAATGTATTTAAGCCAACAGGTGACGACGAATAAAATGAAGAAAACGGTTTTAGTGACAGGATCAAGCCGAGGAATTGGCAAAGGAATAGCCTTGAGATTGGCAACCGCGGGCTACGAAGTAGTTGTGCATTATGTAGCAAGTGCAGCGGCCGCTAAGGCGGTTGTTGCAGCGATCCACGAGTTAGGATCAACCGCGCGCCTGCTTTGTTTTGATGTGTCGGATCGTGCAGCCACTCAGGCAGCTCTTGAAGCCGATATGGAAGAGTATGGCGCATACTACGGTGTAGTAGCTAATGCAGGAATTGCTCGAGACAACGCTTTTCCGGCGATGAGTGATGAGGATTGGGATGCCGTCTTAGATACCAATCTAGATGGGTTTTATAACGTGGTGAAGCCTTGCATCATGCCGATGGTTAGAACCCGAAAACCCGCACGAATTATTACCATGTCTTCAGTCTCAGGTCTAATTGGTAATCGTGGTCAAGTTAATTATTCCGCCGCCAAGGCGGGAATTATTGGTGCTACCAAGGCACTCGCGGTTGAGTTAGCAAAGCGAAAGATTACCGTCAATTGTGTCGCCCCTGGAATGATTGAGACTGATATGGTTGAGGATGTTCCGAAGGACATAGTAAAGCAAATGGTGCCAGCTCAGCGTGTGGGCCAGGTACATGAAGTTGCAGCAGCAGTTGAATTCCTCTTAAGTGAAGACGCGAGTTATATTACTCGCCAAGTTATCTCGGTAAACGGAGGGCTTTGCTAATGGCTCATCGGGTTGTCATCACGGGTATGTCTAGCGTTTCACCCTTAGGTGAAGACTGGGCTGATATCAGCGCTAAGCTGAAAGCGGTGGAGAATGCAGTTCAGCATTTTCCCGGCTGGAGTGAATACGAGGGGTTGTACACCCAGTTGGGTGCGCCAGCCATTTTCACTGATCCCGGCTTCAACCGAAAGCAAATGCGCGGCATGGGGCGCGTGGCGTTACTGTCGGTTGCAGCGACGCAACGAGCCTTGGCGGATGCTGGTCTAGCTGATGATGAAGCCATTCAAGATGGTTCAATGGGCGTTTCCTTTGGGTCCTCTGCGGGCGCCGAGCAGGGGCTCATGGACTTCGGCAATATGTTAGTGACTAAGTCTACGGGCACGCTCAATGCCAGTTCATATATCCGTATGATGGCGCATACTGCTCCCGTTAATATTGGGGTTTTCTTCAAACTAAAAGGACGCGTGATTACGACGAGTTCGGCGTGTACTTCGGGCAGTCAGGGTATCGGATATGCCTTCGAGGCGGTTCGGGAAGGGAAACAACGCTGGATGGTTGCAGGGGGTGCTGAAGAGATTTCGCCAAGCTATGCGGCCGTATTTGATACGCTTTACGCTGCCAGTACCTTAAACGAAGAGCCAGCCACAACGCCTAAGCCTTTTGACGCTAATCGCGACGGACTAGTCACTGGAGAAGGCGCAGGATCTCTTATCTTGGAGACCTTGGAGTCGGCACAGGCCCGTGGCGCAAAGATCTATGCTGAGATAGTGGGCTTTGGTACCAATTCCGACGGCTCTCATATAACCCAGCCAAATCAAGAGACGATGCAGATAGCTATGGAAATGGCGTTAGCTGACGCGCAGTTAAAGCCCCAGGATATTGGCTACATTAATGCCCACGGTACGGCTACCGACCGAGGAGACATCGCGGAAAGCCATGCAACCTTCAATGTATTTGGTAACTCGGTACCAATCTCTTCGCTGAAGAGTTATATGGGGCACACTCTGGGAGCCTGTGGCGCGTTGGAGGCCATTTTTTCCATCAATATGATGAATGACGGTTGGTTCTGTCCCACCGTTAACTTGAATGAAGTCGATCCCAAGTGTGCGCCGTTAGACTACATTCGCAATGATGTTCGTGAAGTAAATACCAGCTATATTATGAGCAATAACTTCGCCTTCGGTGGTATTAACACCTCGCTAATATTTAAGCGTTATGAAGACGCCTAGGCGAATTCTTTCATTGCTGATGTTATCTGGATTGATAGCGTCTTCGTCTGTCCACGCTGATAACTTCGCGCTGCATTCATTGGTGCTAAACGTCGGCGGTGGAAAGCAGTTTGATGCTTCTCAAGATAATAGTTTGGTGGCGCTCGATGTTGAATGGTGGGCTTGGGAGCGTTCTCCGAGGCAAACTTTGTCAATTGGCACCTCCGTAGCTCAGTGGCGAACGAACGCCGGCCCTGGAGCGCAAGTCGTCAATGTGGTTTCAATCTACCCGCAGTTGACGCTCTACTACCCAGAATCATTCGCCCTAGGACAGGCATTCTTTCAAGTGCGTGCTTTGGGTCCCAGCTGGATCTCAGAGAACTCGCTGGGTTATCGTCAGCAAAGTAGACATTTCGCTTTCAATGCGCGACTCGCAGCGGGGGTAGTGACGCCAAATGACTGGATTATTTCACTAAGTTATCAACATATTTCGAATGCGGGCTGGTCAAGCACTAATGATGGATGGGACTCGCCCATCAACTTGGCAATCGGAAGGCGCTTCTAGGGAGAATGGCATGGCAATGGATAAAGCGGATCGTTTCTTAGCAGTAAAGAAGTATGCGTACTTATTGGTACTGCTGACACCGCTTTCGATGTGGGTAAGTTATGGCCTGTGGGCTGCTACGCAAGCTAGCCTTTGGCTGTGGTTAACTCCCGCTATTGTGTTTGGGGTGGTTCCAGTTCTAGAGCGCTTTATTGGACGAGATAGCGATAATATAAATGAGGAGACTCAGTTTGAGGATCTCACTGGTCAGGCCTACTACCGTTGGCTAATTATTCTCTGCGCGCCGCTATATTGTCTGACATTAGTGCTTGCAGCTTGGGTGTTTAGTCTCCAGCTAGAAGGCTGGTTGGCCCAGTCAGGATGGTTATTTTCAATGGGGACAGCGGGTGCGGTGGTTGCCATTAACGTAGGTCATGAACTGATCCACAAGAATACCATACTCGAGCGCTTCGCCGGTGGCTGCCTATTGGCAATGGTCTGCTATGCGGGCTTTAAGGTTGAGCACGTGCGCGGTCACCATGTATGGGTATCCACCCCCAATGACCCGTCATCTTCTAAGTTTGGTCAGTCCTTGTATCACTTTTGGCCTCGTGCTGTGTGGCATAATACGATGAATGCTTGGCGACTGGAGAATCAACGCCTCCGTCTCCGTCAGCTGCCATGGTGGCGGAATGAACTAATTGGCTGGTATACACTGAGTGCGTTCTTGGGTTTTGTGATGCTGGTAGTTTGGGGTATTCCGGGTTTAGGATTCTTCTTAGTTCAGAGTGTAATTGCTTTCGGCGTTCTCGAAATAATCAACTACATTGAGCATTATGGATTAGCGCGCAGTCTGCAAGAGAATGGACGCTACGAGAAGACCAATGTCACGCATTCATGGAATAGTAATTTTCTCCTCACTAACGTCCTGTTGTTTCAGTTGCAGCGTCACTCTGATCATCACGCTTATCCGCAGCGACGTTATCAAGTCTTGAGGCACCACGACGAGAGTCCCCAGTTGCCAGCGGGCTACGCCACCATGATTCTAATTGCGTTGGTACCACCGTTGTGGTTTCGGATTATGAACCCTCGGGTGCAGCAATACCATAACGAAGTCAGCTAAGTAGCTGATAAAATAATTAGTGAAAATTGAGCTGCTGAGCTGATATTCCAGCAGCTCCATTGACGGCAATCTACTATGGACTAAAGTTCGTCAAGCAGTTTGAACCAAAGCATGCCCAGTGCCATCCCTGGCCTTCTGAATAATTTTCCGCCTGGCCAGTTCCAGTGTTGTATCTTAGCGAATACATCAAAGCGATCAGCCTGTTGAGCAATCATGTCTGCAGTGACCCGCGCAGTTAGATGAGTGGGTGCTACGCCATGGCCAGAGTAGGCTTGAATGTAAAACACATTCTTGCTCAATCTACCTAGCTGGGGCATCCGGTTAATACCAATACCCATTTGTCCAGACCAGCCAAAGTCTACCTGGGCGGATGTAAGTTCAGGAAACACTTTAATCATCTTCGCTTGCATGGTGCCAACTAAGTCTTTCGGCTCTAGTCCGGTGTAGTTCGATAGCCCTCCGAAGAGCATTCGCCCATCAGCTGAGAGACGAAAGTAATCCAGCGCAGTATTAGGGTCACACACGGCTAAATTACCGGGCATTATCTTTTCAGCGAGATCGCCTAGCGGTTCGGTGGCTATTACACAGCTGGTAGACGGCAGTATTTTCTTCGCAAGTTTTGGCTGCAAGTCGCCCATGTAGGCGTTGCCACAATGCACCACGAAATCGGCGCTTACCGAACCTTTCTCGGTAACGACCTTGGGTTTATCGCCCTCGATAACGCGCGTAACCTTGGTTTGTTCGAAAATATGTACGCCGAGTGACGCAGCGGCGGCAGCCTCACCACGACAGAGGTTGAGTGGATGGACATGGCCATATCCCGCTTTGTTTACAAGCGCCCCCAGATAGCTATCGGAGTTCACGTGATGCTCTCGCATCTGCTCAGCGTCGACCCACTCCAATTGATACGGGTACCCTGCGGCGTGCTGCTCTGCCTGAAAGGCCTTTAGCTCGTCAATGTGTCTGGGTTTGATCGCAACATCCGCGTAACCCCACGTAAGGTCACAGTCGATATTATACTTTGCAACCCGTTCGCGGATGATCTCGCAGCACTCCCAGCCGGCCTGTTGAATAGTCTTGATGCCGTCATCGCCGATACTCCGTTTAAACTGCTCCAGCTTATGACCAATGCCGCCAATAATCTGTCCACCATTTCGTCCCGTTGCACCCCAGCCAATTCGATTGGCTTCAAGCAGTACCACTTTAAAGCCTTGCTCCGCTAACTCCAGCGCGGTATTGACGCCGCTAAAGCCGCCGCCAATGACGCAGATATCAGTGTTGAGATCGCCCTCAACACTAGGGTAGTTGCTTTGATTGTTGATGGATGCGGCATAGTAACTGTCAGTGTGCTCGCGCACGTCTTTAGGGGAGCTAAGAAGCATAAATGTACCTTCATAATTTGTGATTAGATAACGTGGCCGTAAGGCATTTACAACAAATTAAGAGCGGGCAGGGTCGGGATCGTCGCCGCTGCTGATGTCTTGCCAGGCGGCTGAGGTACTACAGAAATGATCCCAAAGAATGAGGTTGGTCACGGCGTTTAACATAGTCTTATTATGCGGCGACCGTAACCCTAAATTCAAGCCTCTAGGTCTAACTGACGGCAGAGCGCTAGCTACAGCTTACTAATGATCTCGGTTTTGAATGCTTCAAAGCGTTGTACTTGATCTTTATCAATAAGCATTAGGGACTCGGTAGAGAAAGTCTGATTAAAATTTGGGAGTGAAAAAGAACCTAATACGCTTGCCCCGAAAAATGGCATCGAGGTTTCCGCCTGATTTAGTACGTTCTTAGCTCCGCCCGGGCCCGGTGAGGTGGCAAGCAAAATCACTCGTTTGTCTGCAAAAACCTTCTGCTGGTGGCGAGACATCCAGTCAAAGAGATTCTTAAAGGCGGCGGTATAAGTGCCGTTATGCTCAGCAAAGCTAATGACCAGAACATCCGCTTCGCTAATAAGGCCATGTAATTGCAGTGCGCTGTCGGGTATACCATTAGTGGCTTCTTCATCGCTGCTATAGATTGGACTCTCAAAGTCGCGCAGTGAAATTGCGTTAAATTCATCGGCAATGGCACCGGCAGCGAATTGTGCGAATTGTTGGTTAATTGAAGTGGAGCTAGTGCTTGCTCCGAAAGCGAGAATAGTCATTGTGGTGAACCTCGTGAATTAGAACTTGTGCGGCTATTAAGCCAGCTGCGCGCGGCTAAGCCAACTGCTGATTAGTTAGCATAGTCACCTAGGTGACACAGAAGCACCTTCCTCTAGTTGCTAAAATTCTCGATAATGAATGAAAAACAAGCAAAATTCGAGAAAAAAGCAGAGTTTTCACTAGTCTAGTGAGGTTTTTTTGGCGTAAACTGGTATTACAAACCATAAAAACAAAAAAGGGATGTCATGAAAAAATCACTAATCGCTACTAGTATTGCGCTAGGACTAATGTCCGGTGCTGCCATTGCAGATTCTCCTTACTCTAAAGTCTATGTCTTTGGTGACAGTCTGAGTGACACGGGAATGTTTGGCGGTAAAGCCACTAATCGTATCGGCCCAGATTACACTACCGGAGAGTTTGAATACCTAGGTGTTGAGCTGTTTGCTATGGCACTCAAGCTGGATGCGCCAAAGCCAGAATTGATGGGGGGGACTAACTACGCAGTTGGCGGTTTCAACTCTGCTCAAGTATTGGCCTCTGTGGCATCTCCAGTTGGACAAACACACCCTATTCTCGGGCCGCTTTCTTCGTACGCCCAAGACTCAATGGGTCAGGCTGATCCTAATGCTATTTACTATGTGAGCGCCGGCGGTAATGATTTTCTGCAGCAGCCTGACTACGACGGCGACGGTTCGTTTGGTGCAGGTGATATCTCAATTGGTGCTGGAAACGTTTTCACTGCAGCGGCAGCGCTAGACTCAATGGGCGCTAACTACATTGTTGTGCCCAATTTAGTGGCACTCGATCTATCTCCGGCGATTAATTTCTTGGAAGCGGTCGCGCCAGGAACCAAGGCGATTACTAAGGCAGGTGTTGATGGCTTCAATACCGCACTAACTTTATTGGTTGGTGGTAGCGATGCAAATATCATCATGCCAGACGTCAATACTGCGATGATCGAATTGTTCGAAAATCCAGGTGCATATGGTTTTGCACTACCTGGTAGCGCATTAGGTGTTACCTGTTTTGATGGTAGTTGTTCTGCTGCATCGGGATATTGGAGTGGCTTCGAAGCTATCCTTCCTGATGGCTCAGTGAATCCGAACGCCAATCCTGATTTCTTTGCGTTCAATGACTTTGTTCACCCAACGGGCGCGGGTCACGCAATTTTCGGTGCAGGCCTAGAGTCAATCTTCACAGCTCCTGATATCTTCTCATCAATGCCAGCATTAGCATTAGCGAGCTCAAGTGATCAGATGGCGAGCTTCCGAACGCAAATGTCACGTTTCCGTTTTGGTGACGAGGGCGCAAGTGTGCTGCTTAATATGTCGAACAATACGACAGATTGGAATGCAGACTTTATGACTAACGGTGAGCGTACCACTGAGCAGCTTCAGGTGGGTTACCAAGCGCCAATGAGTGAATCAATGCGTGTTGGTATTGCTTTCACTGGGTCAAGCTCAGAGCTTACATTCGGTCAGTCAGTGGGTACCACGATGCGTGGTGGCGTTGAGAGTGGCTCAGTGGATGCTGATAGCTTTGGCTTAGCGCTATCATTAAACTTTGTTTCTGGTGGCCTGTACGGCGAAATTGCGCCGGAATTTAGCTACGGTTCGATGGATACATCCCGTCACCTCCGCATTCTTTCTTTAGACAGAATTCAGACAGCGAGCGCTGACTACACCACAGCGGGTGTAACCTTAGAAGCTGGCTACAATCTGTTTGCTGATTCAGGATTCGAATTGGGTCCATTTGTTGTAACCAGCTATAAGAAGGCTAGCGTTGATAACTTCGAAGAGAAGCAAATGAATGCTAATGCTATGTTTGTTGCTAGCCAAGACTGGAGTGAAGCGACCGCAGGTTATGGATTGTTCGCAGGGTATAGCGGTCAAAATTGGTTCTTTGATGTGCGTGCCAGCCAGCTTGAGTCTGATAATGAAGGGCGTGAAGAGACCCGCATGGGAATCAGCACTATCAAGGAAAATAGCTTCTGGCTACCTTCTATTGAGCGAGCGGGTTCTGCTACCGAACTTGATGCGACCTTAGGCTTTAAGATTGATGGCTTTACCGTATCAGGTCAGTATCGCTACCAAGACGTCGATAATTTAGGTAAAGGTGACATGTACACCTTGGGTCTAAGTCTCGCGCTCTAAGCAGTGTTGATGGGTTAGTAGCTCGCGCTACTCGCCTGCAGTAAAATAAAAAGGCGACTCAAATGAGTCGCCTTTTTTTGTCTTATGGATTAAAAACTACAACCCAAACATGACAAGTATCATTCGCTACTGAGTGCCAACCTCGGCAATATACTGATCCACGAGTTCTTCGAGAATAGCTAACGGAACGGCGCCATTTTTCAGCACGACATCATGGAAATCACGAATGTCGAAACGATCACCCAACGCTGTTTGCGCTTTGCTGCGAAGTTCGAGGATCTTCATCATACCAATCTTGTATGCTGTTGCTTGACCGGGCATGACGATATAGCGCTCGATTTCTGAGATGACATCGCTCTCAGCCATGCCAGTGTTAACTAGCATATATTCGATCGCTTCCTCACGAGTCCAACGCTGGTGGTGTATACCGGTGTCGACGACTAAGCGCACTGCTCGGAAGAGTTCTGCAACCAGACGGCCAATGTTATCGTAGGGGTCGTTCTGGAAGCCTTGCTCCCATGCTACTTGCTCTGAGTAGAGCGCCCAACCTTCGGTGTAGGCGGTGAATGGCGACATGCGACGAATAAGTGGCATACCTTCTAGTTCCATCGCGATGGCAATCTGGAAGTGGTGTCCAGGAATACCTTCGTGGTAGGCCAAAGTGCGCATGCCAAACTTCGGCGTCGCCTTGATGTCATAAAGGTTTGCGAAGAAGCGACCAGGTCTGGAGCCGTCAATGGCTGGCTGCTGATAGTAAGCACCGGGAGAAGTCTTTTCCTTAAACTCAGGAATTCTTACCACTTCCATACCCGCGATGGGGCGAATATTGAAGGCGCTATCTATCCCTGCGTCAATCTCATCCAAGATGGTTTGGTAATCCTCTAAAATCTGTGCGCGTCCTGCATCACTATCTTCATAGTAGAAGTCAGGATTTGCGCTGAGGGTTTCCATTGCTGCGGTGAAGCCAACGCTGGTGTCGTAACCTTCCGCCGCTAAAATATCAAGGATTTCCGCCTGGATTCGATCAACTTCAGCCAATCCAATCTCATGGATTTCATAGGCGGTGTAATCGGTGGTAGTAAAGAACTGCAACGCGAGCGCGTAGACTTCGTCGCCCTGTGGGAGGTGCCAAATTCCATCTTCTGAGTTGGTCTTCTCAATGACGCGATTGAAGTAAACAATAAACGTATCGTACGCAGGGTAAACGTCGTTCTCAATATGGCCGATGGCTCGCTGGAGGATATCGCGCTTCTGCTCGTCAGTGACTTCCGCCGCTGAGGACAACTTTTCCTCAAGCGCCGTGTAGAGAATATTTTCCATTGGCGGCGTTGCGACGAAGGCATTCATCTCGTCTAAGACGCGCTGAACCACGAAGCGCGGGGGAAGAATATCACGTTCCTCTCGCAGCACTAACCCTTCCATATACTGATTAAACTTGCGTGGGAGTTCCGTCATACGATGAAGATAGTTCTCGGCGTCTTCAATATCGTGAACCTGATGCTGGGCCTGCATGAAGCTCGGGAAAGCGCTTTGGATACCAAATAGTTGATTTGCAGGGTAGTTATGGTACTGGTAGGGCGCTGCCGCCTCTAAGTAATTCAATAAATAGAGGGAGATCCGTTTGGAGAGCAAATCATTCTCTGAAAGCTCACTATCGGGATAGGCTTCAATGAGCCCCTTAATCTCGATGGCTTTCGTCATCATGACTTCATCGTTAGCCAAACTCGCATCACTCAGGTGAGCGTTATGGCCCTTAATTCCTACGCTTTCTAGGAAGCCGAGCGAGGTGAGTATTTCAGGATCTTCAAATGCTAGCTTTACGACTTCTCTATCCAGCAAAGACCTGAATCTGAATGGTTTGTCAGCATTCCATTCGTAGGCCGCGAAGGTACCGCCGCCAGCAATGATTACGACCAGTAGTAGGCCGACATACTTTGCGAATCTCTTCATGATTAGATTCCCTCTAAGTTTATTATTTTGAGTAATCGCTATTGATATTATCGTGTTTCGTTAAATCTCCCTAGTTTATTTACATAGCAACGAATTTCCGTATACTGATCAGAGCATCAAGAGAGGGTTATCCCTCGCCAACCTGCTTACCTGAGCAAGGTGGTTACTCCAACCGGAGGATGTGACGCAATAGCGTAACCAAACAGGTTTCCTTGTAGTTCACTTTACTTGATGCGTTCTTATTTACTTTAGGAGCGTATAAATGTCCGCCAACAATTTTTCTCAAAGCACTAACGCAAAGCCCATTGCGAAAGCCTTCCAACCCTACCTATACTGGTCTGAGAGCCTCAGTCTTAGCACGTCTCAAGCAGCGTGGCAGCGTGGGGTAATGTTATTTGAGACCCAAATTCGCCAACCATTAGGTTCGGACTTCCTGCAGTTAGATGATGCAGCGCGACGGCGTCGTATTTCACATCGTCTTGCGAAAATGCTTCCCTGTGGTGAGGCAAAGCGCTGGGGGCGAGACCGGTTAATTGCGGTGATTACTCAAGACAAGTATTGGGCGCTCGATTCCTTCGGAGAGCACAAGCTGGGTGAGTACGAAGCGCGAGAAAAGATTGGCTAACGCGTCTTCCTCCACCTTGCTGGGTGCCTAGCTGGGTTCTTTGATTAGGGGATGCCGCCGACTGAGCGGAAAGACAGTTAGCTTGAGTAAGCTCTGATGGCTATGATAATGTGACTAGAATGACGTTGTCAGTTTCAGCAGGGAGTTAAATGATGACAAGTATGATTGTGTTTGCCGCGATTCCAATCTTCTTTCTTTTGATTGGTATTGAATGGTGGTTAGACCACCGTAGCGGCAAGCATTACATGCCGTTTGCTGATGCCTTTGGCTCATTAGCTCTGGGTGTATGGAGCATTTCGACCAAGGTCATACTGATTAGCATTGGCGGCTGGGTGTACTTAGATCTGTTAAATGGCGTAACGTTATTTGAGGCCATTGAAATGACGCCGGTGCTTTGGCTAGTGGCGTTTGTGCTCTACGATTTCTGCTATTACTGGTTTCACCGCATAAGCCATGAATGCAACTTCTTCTGGGCGAGCCATGTGGTTCATCACCAAAGTGAAGAATACAATCTTACTACCGCACTCAGGCAAACGAGTAGTGGACTCTTCGGCTTCATCTTTTACTTTCCCCTTTATTTAATCGGCTTTAGCCCCGCGACAATCGCGACGGTGGGAGCCATCAACTTGGTCTATCAATTCTGGGTTCATACGCGCTATGTTGATCGTCTAGGGTGGCTGGATAGGGTATTCGTAACGCCATCAAACCACCGCGTCCATCACGGCCAAAACGATGTCTACATCGATCGGAATCATGGTGGAGTCTTTGTTATTTGGGACAGACTTTTCGGTACGTTCCAAGAAGAAATTCCAGGACTGAAAATTGATTATGGTGTAACCGTGCCGGTAAGAAGCCTCTCGCCATTAACGGCCAACTTTCAGGTCTGGAAGCAGATGGCGATAGATATACCCCGAGCCAAGAATTGGTTGGAGGCTTTACGATTGGTTTTTGGCCGAACCGGTTGGCGAGCCCAGCACATGCAGGATGATTATCCGTTAGCAAAGACCATGGCGCGTGGAGGAACCTTAGCACGCTACAAGCCTATGCTAACTTCGCCAATGATCGCCTATGCGGCGTTTCAATTAGCGGCTTGCAGTGTCTTTTCAACCTTCTTTGCACTGAATTCACTCAGCTACGATAATCCTACGTTGTGGCTGACCTGGTTGTTGATTAGTGTTCCACTTGTGAGTTGTGCAGGGATTTTGGAGGAAAGAGCGAATAGCTTTAGGGTGGAGTGGTTACGCATTGGTCTGTCGTCAGTCGTTGTGTTGACACTACCGCTGAGCCTGGACCTTAGCATTATCATGGGTTATCTTGCCGTAAACACGCTGGCGTTGGTGCTGCTCGGTCGCTTTCAGAATGCCACCGAGCAGTCGTCACTTAGCTGACAATCAGGAAACCTATCGCAGAGATGCCTGCCGCAATGAGCGCGTAGGGGAGCTGGGTGATGGCGTGGTCGTAACTGCTACAGCCGGCTCCCTGCGCTGTTAGCACAGTCGAGTCACTATAGAAGCAAGCCTGACTACCGAAGCCACTCGCAGAGAACAGTGCCCCTGCCATGAGATAAATGTTTACATCTAAGGCCTCTGCTAACGGAAAGACAACCGGTATCGCCAAGCCAAATACGCCCCAGTTTGAACCCGTCGTGAAAGAGATGAAGGCCATGGTAATGAAGGTTACGATGGGTAGCATCTTGGCACTCATTAGCGGGGACACGGTTTCAATAATGAAGGCAGTGAAGCCGAGAGAGTTGTTGGCCTCGATAAGGGTGAAGACCGAGATAAGAATGGTGAGCACCGGTAGCATCGTCTTAAGTCCGGCCATCACGCTGTCACACATCTCGCTGGGCTTGAGTACGCCCATCAGCCAATATTGAATAAAGGTGATTAGAATCCCCGCGATGACGCCAATCAGAAGGTCGATATCGAACCAAATCGTAAAGCCGATCAATACCAGAATGGGTACGAAGAAGAGACTAATACTGGGTGACTCATTATCTCCCGCTTCATAGGGGTCATCCAGTTCAATATGCTCACTGCCGGGTGGAATGACCTGCCCGGTACTCTCGGCACGTTCCTCGGCGAGTTTCATCTTGCCAATAAGAGGAATGACTCCGGTAATGACCAAGGGCACCATAATCACAGCTACGAATGGGTAGAACATATAGGGGATGGATTGGATAAAGATGTTAATTCCTTCGCCGTCCGCGGCTACGCCATTACTTTCCAATAAGCTTGCGAAGTATACGGCCCACGTAGAGATAGGGATGATTAAACAGATCGGCGCCGCCGTAGAATCAACCACATAACTTAACATTTCTCGTGAAGTTCTGTGACTGTCGGTCACCTTCTTCATGGAGGAGCTTACCGTTAGCGAGTTGAGGTAATCATCTAAGAAGATAACGAGGCCTAAAAGCCAGGTCCACAGCAGCGACCCCTGCTTCGTAGTGACTCGCTTAGTAACCATGTTACCAAAAGCTTGCGCTCCGCCTGCACGAACAAGTAGCGCAATGAAGCTACCATAGAGCCCACAAACCAGGAGCACCCAGCCGGTGTCTTCGGCCTGCATAACATTCAATACCGCAGTGGAAATGGAGGGTAGGAAGTTGATACCGTCAATAAGAATAAAGGCTGCAATGACACCGCAGATGACTGCTGCGATGGTTCTTCGAGTGATGATGGCAACTATTAGTACAATGGCTGTTGGGATGAGGCTAAGAAAGCCAAAGTGCTCGGTCATAGGTTATTTTTCCTCTAGTTTTCGACGAGATAGTGTTTTCTTTTTATCGTCGGTATTGCTCGATAGATCTTTGCTGCTAGATACAAAAACACCGGCTAAATGCCGGTGTTTTTGTTAGCTGAAAAAGCTTAGGAGAAATCGCGCTTTAGCTGCTCATGAGCTTGATCGAGCGCCTTCATAGCTTTCTCGATAAGTTCATCGATTTGAGCCTTGGTAATCACCAATGGCGGAGCAATCAGCATAATGTCACCCGTTGCGCGCATGACTAGATCATTGTCTAGTGAGGCTTGACGACAGGCACCGCCAGCTTCTCCGTCTGATCCCCAGCGAGCACGTGTGCGCTTGTCTTTAACCAGTTCAATGGCGCCAACTAACCCTACAGAGCGAACTTCGCCAACGAGTGGGTGCTCAGCAACGGCGACTAGCTTCTCTGCTAAGTAAGGGCCGAGTTCCTTTGCAACGTTCTCGACGATGTTCTCTTCACGCATGATTTTCAGCGTTGCCAAAGCGGCAGCAGCGGCTGCAGGGTGACCTGAATAAGTGAAACCGTGGTTAAAATCACCACCTTGTGTTTTAAGTACGTCAGTCACTTTATCGCCAACTAGTACGCCACCGAGTGGTTGGTAGCCATTAGTGACAGCTTTTGCGAAGTTGATCATGTCAGGCTTTGTACCGTAGTAGTCGCAGCCAAACATTTTACCGGTACGACCGAAACCGAAGATCACCTCATCAGAGATGAATAGGATGTCGTACTTGTTTAGAATAGCTTGAACCGCTGGCCAATAAGTTGATGGCGGGATGATGACACCGCCCGCGCCCTGAATCGGCTCGGCAATGAAGGCGCCAACAGTCTCTGGACCCAGTTCTAAAATCTTTTCTTCTAGTGATTGTGCCGCTTTCAGGCCAAATTCTTCTGGCGTCATGTTGCCACCTTCGTCGAACCAGTATGGCTGGTCTACGTGGTGAATGTTACCTAATGTATGAAACTGCTTGTGCATGTAACCCATGCCGCCAAGGCTTGCTGCGGCAACGGTTGAGCCGTGGTACGCATTGTTTCGGGCAATGATATTACATTTCTCGGGCTGACCCTTCAGATCCCAGTAGCGGTTTACTAGACGAATAACGGTGTCATTGCCTTCCGATCCAGAGTTGGTGAAGAACACATTATTAATATGAGCCGGTGCCAGATCAGTCAATTCTTTAGAAAGCTGAATGGCAGGTGGGTGCGAACACTGAAAAAAGTTGTTGTAGTACGGTAGCTCAGCCATTTGCTTGGCAACCGCTTCAACAATAGATGGCTGCGAGTAGCCAAGATTGCAGCACCATAGTCCTGACATACCGTCGAGAAGTTTCTGGCCTTCATCGGTGTAGATATAGACATTCTCGGCCTTAGTAACAATACGCGTACCGCGCTCCTTCAATTCCTTGAAGTCAGTGAATGGGTGAAGGTGATGTTCACCGTCCATTGCTTTTAGTTCCGCAGAATTCATCGGCTTGTTCATAATTTTTAATCCCAGTTTGAGTGGAGAATCTCTTTGGATTCTTCGCGTCGAATTTCAATAATCATTAATGTGATCACATTCTAGGAGCGAGTGTCAAGATTATTCCGATGAATGTGATCACAACTACGCTAGCTGGATACTTGCCAGCCCATCATTTCCTGCTGTATGCGGACGCCATCGAGGATATCATCTTGAATTAAATGCTTGAGACGCGTGGCGTTTTGTTTACCGATGGCTTCTAAGATCTCGAGGTGCTTATCTTCTGATTCATCGAAGTCACCCTCTTGAGCAAAGCGATCGCTGATCATTCGCATGAACGGGGCAATCTGTAACCATAGGCTTTCTATTAGTGGCAAAATAACTTCTAGCCCGCTATAGCTGTATATTTGACGATGGAAATCGAAGTTCAGGTAAATATAATTTTCAACATCGCGCTCTGCGATCGCACGGTTATGAAGTCTATTGATTTCTTCAAGTCTGCCCATTGCGGCGGCGTCAATATTTGCCATCGCTTTTTCCGCGGCGAAGGATTCTAGGGTAAAGCGCGTTATATAGATCTCTTCGAGTCTGGATTCGCTCATTGTAGGAACAGCAATTCGTCGATTGTCTAATAATTGCAGTGCTCGTTCAGCGGTTAAACGGCGAAGCGATTCTCGTACGGGCATTAAACTTACGTCAAGCATTTCGGCTACACCGCGAAGTGTTACGCTATTTCCAGGCTGAAATTTACCGCGAAGAATGGCTTCACGCAGTTCGAAATAGACGGCTTCTTGCTGAGTCTTAAAACGGGGGCGTTCTGTGGACATCGTGTCTGGCCTCGTTGATTATCTTTTTATTATCACCTGATAGTGATCAAATGTTTGTAATTTGTCCAGCCTGCAAAAAAAATTCTCGCGGAGAATATCGCTGCTAACGCACATAAGACGGTTCCTTTACTCATGTAGGTACTTCTCACTAAGTCGCGCTGCTAGTTGACAGGGAAATCATAGCACTTTATAAAGGATTGACCTGTTTATTGTGATCACATTGATTACAGTGCGGCATGGAAAGAGAGGCCTCTTTTAGGAGAGGTGAAATGGAGTCCGCAAACTCACAAAATTAAAAGAAAACTAGTTTGTTGAATGTTGAAGGGAAGTAAAATGACGTTTAATTATAATAAGTTATCAGCTGCTGTATTGGCTGTTGTTGGGTCAGTAGCCTTAAGCTCTGGCGCACAATCGCAAACACAAGGGCCTGAAATTGAAGAAGTACTCGTAACGGCACAAAAGCGTGAGCAAACCCTACAGGATATTCCTGTAGCAGTGTCAGCCTTTGGTGGCGATTTCATGAAGAAGGCAAATATCACGGATGTTCGTGGTCTTGTTGATTTTACACCAGGTTTCAGCGGTCGTACTGAGGACAGTTTTACTGATGCGCTAGCAATGCGTGGAGTCGTAACTAACGATTTCGGTATTGGTGGTGACCCATCGGTTGCAGTGTTCCAAGATGGTGTCTGGGCCGGTCGTACCGGTGGTGTTCAGATGTCTTTTTACGATATCTCGCGTGCCGAAGTTGTTAAAGGCCCTCAGGGAACCCTATTCGGTCGTAACGCAATCGCGGGTGCGGTCGAAATCATTACCAACAAGCCTACCGATGAATTTGAAGCCAGTGTTGACTTCACTTTAGCTGAGTACAATCACCTTGAAGGTACAGCCACGATCAACCAGCCGTTAACCGACAATCTCTTTTTTCGTGCCAGTGTTTACGGAATGCAGAATGATGGCTACCTTGAGAACATGCAGGGCGGTGATGACCTAGGTTTCCATGATAACAAGTCAGCTCGATTGGCAATGCGTTACGCAGGGGACTTTGTCGATGCTACCCTCATGTATCAGACTGAAAGTCGCGACCAGGATCCATCAGTATACTGGGATCCAGAAGCCGGTCTCCCTTCTGACAAGGTTAATGTTGACCTGAAAGGCGGTGAAGGATTTGATACAGCTGAAATTGATTTGATTACCTTGCATGCAGATTTCGCCCTGAGCGAAGAGCTAACGCTTAGCTCAATCACTGCGTACAAGACCTACGATTTTGATTATCTAGAAGATTATGATGCAGGTCCAGAGCTCGTTAACAACTACCGTCAAAAGAACGACGTAGAATACACCAGCCAAGAATTCCGCTTGAGCTTTGACGGTGATGGTCCTCTGTCTGGTTTCGCGGGTGTTTCTGCATACCAAGAAGACATCGATGGCTTTTTCGAGTACATCTATGATGAAGATGCATTGTGTCGTGCTATTGCGGTGACTGATTCTGGTGACTTTGATTCATCACTAGGTCCTGTTACTGATTGTTCATCACCAGCTTTCGCCGATTATTGGGGAGAGCAAATCGACCCTGCGGATCAGGTAATGGGCAAGGCTGAGCAAAGTTATGTCGATGTCGAAAACTCAGGTTACGCCGTTTATGGTGATTTGACCTATTCAGTGTCCGAGCGTCTTGATGTAACTGCCGGTGCTCGCTATACGCTAGACAAAAAGAAGATGAGTAACCAGGTGCTAGATAGTGGCGGTGCTTTATATAACAACTTCAACTACGAATTCATGACACTTGGTGCGCTTAGCAATGAGGATGAGTGGAGTGAATTTACCCCGCGTGTTGCAATGAACTATGATATCAGTGATGACGTAGCACTCTACGCAAACGCTGCAAAGGGCTATAAGTCTGGTGGCTTCGCAACATTCGGATTTGATATTTCTGATAACACTCAAAATCCGTACGTACTTCGCCCTGATGAAGCGGTGCCAATGCAGTTCGATCCTGAGACAGTGATGAGCTATGAAGTGGGTATGAAGACTCGTCTCCTAGACAACTCAATGCAGTTCAACGTAGCGTTGTTTACCTATACCTATGATGACCTTCAGCTCGCCTACTTCGACGATGGTTCTACTCAAGTATCAAACGTCGGTGAAGCGACGGGTGCCGGTTTAGAAATGGACTTACGTTATCTGCCTAGCGAAAACTGGGATATCTTCCTATCGGGTGCTTATTTGAGTACCGAGATTACCGATGACGAAGACATGGTAGACGTTGGCGCCTGTGCTGGTTGTGAAGG
This sequence comes from uncultured Umboniibacter sp., assembly GCF_947497555.1. Taxonomy (NCBI): domain Bacteria; kingdom Pseudomonadati; phylum Pseudomonadota; class Gammaproteobacteria; order Cellvibrionales; family Cellvibrionaceae; genus Umboniibacter; species uncultured Umboniibacter sp. The sequence continues at coordinate 158,841 of NZ_CANMGY010000001.1, read as the reverse complement.
CAACTCGCTGCCATTCGCTCCAGAGCTAAGTGCTTCGGCAATCGTCACTTACCTGCAGCCGCTATCTGATGGTGATATGTTCTTCACTACCGAAGTAATTTACCAGAGTGAAATGTTTGGTGGACCTGACAACTTCGAATCAGTTGCTGTACAGCCGTGGACAGAAGTTGCCTTCCGTCTAGGCTACGATAGCAATAGTGACTGGAACGTTGCGTTGTTCGTTGAGAACGCTACTGACGAAACTTACTTCGAACGTGGTTGGGAAAACGCCGACGCGAACAACGAGTACGGTTACGGCCTTCCTAACGCGTATGTATGGCCATCAAAGCCACGTACCATAGGTGTTAGCTTCGGCATGTCGTTCAACTAAGCTTGTCCGGCGCCTCAGCTTAGCTGAGGTATTCACAACGTGAGAAAGGTAGCTCAGAGATGGGCTACCTTTTTTGTGCTTAGAAAAAGTGAAGACAGGTACCGTTAAACGTCATTGCTAGTTTGTCGGCTTGGACTAGGGGTAGAACTAGGGATAGGGCTAAGACAAGAGTCTGGAGTGCAAATACCCCAGACCGAAGCTATCAAAGTGGGCTATCAACGCGCTTGCTGGCAATCATGTAGAGGAATTGGAGGGCGATGGTAGCCCCTGCTAAAGCGGTAATTTCCGCCTGATCATAGGCGGGTGATACTTCAACAAGGTCGCAGCCAATCAGATTAATATCCTTCAATCCCTGCAAAACCTGCAAGATTTTGTTGGTGGTCAGACCGCCAATTACCGGCGTGCCGGTCCCTGGTGCGTAAGCGGGATCTAAACAGTCAATGTCAAAGGTGAGGTAAACCTTATTATCACCAACGCGCGCTTTAATTCTCGCGACAATTTCTTCCACCGAAAGGTTATTCGCTGCATGGGCGTCGATCACTTCAAAGGCATGATCGTCTCGATGATAGCTGGTACGAATGCCTATCTGGATAGAGGATTCGGTATCGATTAGTCCCTCTCTGGGCGCATGATAGAACATCGAACCATGCGAGTAGCGCTCATCTTCCTTATAGGAGTCGGTGTGGGCGTCGAAGTGAATGAGGCTGACTTTGCCGTGATGCTTCGCATGAGCACGGAGTAGGGGTAGGGTAACAAAGTGGTCGCCGCCAAAGGAAATGAGTGTTTTGCCTGCCTTCACAATCTTACTGGCAGTGGCTTCAACCTGTTCCAACATGTGCTCACTGTCACCGAAGAAATATTCCACGTCACCATAATCAATGGGCGTGAGCACCTCATCCACGGCAAACTGCCAAGGCCAGCGAAACCCCTCCCACTTTAGGTTGCCACTCGCTTGGCGGATTGCCGCAGGTCCGCCTCGCGCTCCTGCTCGACCGGATGTGGCTAAGTCATAGGGCACGCCCATAATGACGGTATCTGCGCTAGAAGCTAAATTCCGGCTAATCGGAAACCCGAGGTAGCTGAATTGATTTGCGTACATGGAATAATCTTGTGTCAAAAAATCGTTGTTATCACTATGACTCATGGTCCACTCCGTGTAGATTGATAGTTAATAACTCATGCTCTATGAGCAAGTTGATGACTAGTCTAATACAGCTTGGAGCTCAAATGACAGAAACGATTGTTTATCGTAAAACACTTGGCCGACGCGATATGGTGCTATTCACCGTTTCTGCGATACTACTTCTTGATACCCTTGCAGCGGCAGCTTCAGTAGGGGTGTCTAGTCTCACTTGGTGGGTGCTACTCGGCGTAATCTTCTATCTTCCCTTTGCATTGATCTGTGCCGAAATGGGCTGTGCTTATCCCGAGCAGGGTGGGATCTACGCCTGGATTCGCGATGCGTATGGAAAACGTTGGGCCTCAAGGGCCTCCTGGTGTTACTGGGTGAATACCGCGGTATGGATTCCCGCCATTTATATTCTGTTTGCCGGGATATTTTCGCAACTCTTCATGCCTGACCTTTCGCTGACCTGGCAAATAGCTATTGGCATTGTGCTCACCTGGATCGCCATGTTGAGTAATTGTGTCGCACTGAATATCGGTAAATGGGTGCCAAACCTCGGCGGTATTTTTAAGATTCTGATCTTCAGTGCGGTGATTCTCGGAGCTTGGCAATTTGCTCAAGGTACCACCATCGCGAATCCTATCAATTGGGATAGTCTTGCAATTAGCATTGATTCAGGCTCGCAGTACTTACCCGCTATCATCTACGGCATGCTTGGATTTGAGTTGATCAGCGCGAGTAGCGCCGAGATGAAGAATCCAAAGCGTGATGTCCCCTGGTCTATTTTCGTTTCAGGGATCTTGATTATCGGTTTTTATATTTTGGGCACACTCGCGGTACTCATCGCTATCCCAAGTGGTGAGATCAATCTAGTAGAAGGCTTGGTGGATACGCTTAATGCCTTCTTCCGCGGCCTAGCTTTCGGCGAGGAACTGGTCATGTTGCTAGGCGTGCTGGCGCTCTTTACCTTCTTTTCTAACGGCGTTACCTGGGGCATGGGATCGAACCGAGCCGCTCAGGAGGCGGCTGCAGGTGGCGAGTTGCCTAACTTCTTTGCCTTTAGTTCAAAATCGAAGGGAACGCCGGTTGGCGCAGCCATTGCCATGGGATTGGTAAGTACCGTCCTGCTGGTACTTTACGGCTTCATGGCTGGGAATAATGAGGATCTTTTCTGGACGCTTTTTGCGTTTAGTGCCGTCATATTTTTGTTGCCCTATCAGGGGTTATTCATGGCATTTTTGAAGCTGCGACGGGTAGACAGCGAACGCGAACGCCCCTTCAAAATCTCCGGTGGATACCCTGTAGCGTTACTTTGCGGACTCGCATGTGTGTTAGTGCTTGCAGTCACCAAAGTCCTCTTTATGTATGTCCCCGGTGAGGGCATACAGTGGGCGGTGCTTTTGGGAGTGGTCGTGACATGTATCGTAGGTGAGATATTTATTCGTGTTTCTGAAAGCGGGTAAGTAACGAAACGGTTCAAATCATAGTAAATTGTTTAAAGAATAATGACTTAGCGAGGATTTTATGCTGACTCTGTCTAGATTACTGTCATCCATAGCGATACTTGTTCTAACTTCCGGATGCACACCAGAACAACCCATAGCGGATAAGTACGTTTACAACGGCACCATTTACACAGCTGATGCAGACCAGCGCGTTGTGGCGGCAATGGCCATTAAGAGCGATAAGATTCTTGCGTTAGGCACCGAGGAAGAAGTTAGCGCGTTTGTCTCAGAACAAACCGAGCGTATTGATTTAAATCATCAATTTTTGATGCCAGGTATTCACGACAGTCATATTCATCCACTTCTGGCCCTCGAACAATCTACTTGTACGCTACCTGATCAGAATGAATTAGATTTAGCGGGATTGGTGACAACGCTACAATCATGTTTAGCCGAACACCCTAGCGTGCCTCCTGAGGGGGACTGGATTACGGTGAGCCAATTTAATGGTTATGGCGCGGACAGCCCAATGTTTTTGGGAGGTTATCCAGATATTGCTACGGGGCTAGATGATGTGTCCGACAAGCATAAAATTATTCTTATTGGTAATGACGGCCACGCCTTTGCGGTAAATCACTATGCCTTAAGCAATGCTGCCACGTTTCGCGGCGAAACGGTTGTGATTAGTGAGGCGAGCCTTAATAACGAACTTGCCGCATACAAAGGCTTGATTCCACTGAATGAACAAGGTCAGCCAAAGGGGCAGCTTCGTAGCCAGGCGGCTTGGGATCTCTTTAGGTATGAGACTACCACAGCGGAACAGTTCATCGCGCGCGGTGACGATATCAACCATTACTTGTTGAGTAATGGTATTACTGCGATCAGTGAGGCTTGGTCAGCTGAGCGCGATTTTGCGGTATATTCGGCACTTAGTGAAGCACACAATTTAGCACCGCGAGTTAGCCTTTTCTTCGGGCTCAAGAAAGATGTCCATGTTAACGCAGCGGGAGAGCTCGAATTGGATCTGCTTATCCAAGATGTCAGAGCCGCTCAGAACGAACTCGGCGCAGATGATCGGCTTAAGATTGAAGGGATTAAGTTATTTGTTGATGGTGTTATCGAGTATCCCACCCAGACAGCTGCGCTATTCGAGCCCTATAAATCGCTAGAGATAACTGCGAACGGCGACACTCAATATGATGATCATAGTGATATTGCTCGTGGGTACCTTGAGCTCCAACCTGCGGAAGTAAATCGTTTGGTAAATCGTGCGGATGAGGAAGGTCTAGTGATGTACTTCCATGCCATTGGTGATCGAGCGGTGAGCATTGCACTCGATGCAGTTGAATTAGCGCGTTCAGAGCGCGATAGCCAGCTGCCGCACAATATCTCCCACTTGCAGCTTGTACAAAGTAAGGATATTAATCGATTCGCAGAGCTTGGCGTCTTCGCAACGCCAACACCGTCTTGGTTCACACCTTGGCAGGCGTATGATCAGTCTGTGATCCCCTACATCTCTCAGGTCGAAAATATCTATGATGTAAATGATCTCTATCGCGAAGAGAGTGAATATATGCGCGATAGTTACCCTGCAGAGTCTATTCGCAGCGCAGGGGGCACGCTGTCCTTTGGAAGCGATGCACCGGTCGACTTTCAGGGGCCTAGGCCGTTCACGAATATGGTTGGGGCGTTTCTGAGAGCGGATTGGGTGGCCAAGAACTCGCTTAATGAGGATAGCGAATGGCAGTGGGTGGTCATGAATCCGGATGAGCGTCTATCAATGAAGGACATCTTAGATGCGTACACCATTAACGGCGCTAAAGCGATGCGGCACCAGCAGGAAACCGGTTCTCTCGAAGTGGGCAAGCAGGCTGACTTCATTATTGTGAACAATGATCTATTAGCTCTTGCCGAGGCATTCGATGCCGAGGATGAATCAACAGCAGAGCCAATCTATAATGCCTGTGATAGGAATTATGACGACAGCTACTGCACAACTGAAGTCATCGCCACTTACATTAATGGGGTAAAAGTCTTCTAATTAACTGTCCGAAAATTGCCGGCAAGGTGCTAAAACAGTAGTTTGCCGGCAACCGCTGATCACTTAAAATATACCGCACAGCCCTTTATTTTCCTCGCCGTTGAAATAAATTCAAGGTGAGGTGAAAAACCATCTTGTTTGTTTTTTGATCAACTCCTTGCCTATTGTGATCACATCAGCCCAGAATAAATCAATCGTCTAGGCGTATTTTGCATTAGCTTTTGGCGATCACGAGCCTCATAAATAACTATAACCACGGGCTCATCATTTCGCATAAGGAATATAATATGAAACTGCTTAAAACAATTGGGACTTGTTCATTGCTCGCTGCATTATCGATGCCGAGCCTTGCCGCGTTCGTTGATCCTAGTAATCCCAACATCCAATATACCGGGCGCTGGAATTTCGATAATCCTTCTGAGCCATGGGTAGGTTGGCAAGGCTCTAGTATCAAGATTCGCTTCGACGGTACTCGTCTGGCTGGTGACTTCGACCCTGGAGATGGCACAGAGCAATTTCGTGTGATTATTGATGGCGTGCCGTCAGATCAACGTTTGTATATGGATCCAGAGCGCGCAGAGTATGTGTTGGCTGAAGGGTTGTCCCCTGGTATTCATACGGTAGAATTGTTTAAGGAAACCTTCTACAACACTAACCTAACCGTTTACGGCTTCGACTTAGACGGCACGATTCTAGCGCCACCCGCACGTCCCGATCTGCGCATAGAGTTCTTCGGTGACTCTAATATGGATGGCACCTCGAACTACAGTGAACGAGATTCAGGTGATTCAGGTACCTATTATGCCTTCCCAGCGATGGTGAGCCGCATGTTGGGTGCTGAGATGCATCTAGCCGCGGTGGGTGGAGCTAAGCTTGATGGTGGTCAGGACAACGATGTGACCTCATTTATCTTCTCCGAAGACTACTACAATCAAGATCCGAACTATCGCAGCGGCTTTGATCCACACATTATTGTGGTGAACGCGGGCGCTAATGATGTTGGTGCTCGGGTTAATAAGATTAAAAGTCGCTATAAAACCGTTATTTCCAATTTACGTTCAGTCTATGGTGACGCTGTCCATATTGTTCTAATGAATGCCTATGGTTGGGATTTAAATGAGCCCGCCAACTACGTCGACGAAGTGGTTGCTGAGGTGGGAGGAAATCTTTCAGCGCTGAAATACTCCTGGCTCTGGGAGCAGTTTCACGGCTCTCAATGGGAGCACTCGGGCGAAGCTCACATGTTGGTGGATCATTTAGAAACCATCAACCCCGCTTGGAGTCGAATCCAGCCTAATGATTTTATTGATGGTTTTGGCCGCGGTGGGGATGTTGCCAATGGCAGCTTTGAGCATATCGCGCCCTTTGGAGGCTTCGGCTGGCGCTATTTCGATGGCGGTGTAGAGCGTATTCAAGATGTATCGCAAGCTGCGGATGGTAGTTACTATCTTCGTTTAGAGCAGGGAGAGGAAGTCCATCAACCTATCGATGCAACCGGTGATCAACTACCTGGAGCGACTGTTGGCGGAGAAACCTACTCGTTCACGCTATCTATGAGAGCCGTCACACCTGGGGCGATTGCCAAGATATCCACACATTTCCAGGGTCAGGAAATTTACACTCACGATGATGATCCTTCAACATTCCAAGAAGCTAGCTTTGCGCTGACTTCGGAATGGACGGATTATACCCATTACTCAACTTCGGCAGCAGGTATTTGGACGGTCTATAGCTATATTATTGCCGAATCCGGAACCATCGAAGTGGATAACGTCCGCATGGCTTTGGTGGGTAATCCACCAAGTAACAATTCGCCTGTGGCAGGATTCAGTTCATCGGTTGATCAGTTAAACGTGTCCTTCACCGACACGAGCTCTGATTCAGACGGTAGCCTTGTGACTTGGAGTTGGGACTTCGGCGATGGCACCTCGTCTTCGCAGCAGAACCCTTCGCATAGCTATGCGTCAGCGGGTGACTATACCGTAAGCTTGATGGTCGAAGATAACGACGGTGCTTCCGCTTCTTCGGTTGAGCAGATTACTGTTTCAGAGGCTACTGGAGGCGGTGAAATCTCGGCAAGTATCCGGTCGCAAAGCCTTCGTCGAGGTCGATTGGCTGTTCAGCTAAATTGGTCTGGTGCTATTGGAGCGAATGTTGAGATCTATCGAGATGGCAATCTTCTGGCGAGAACAGCCAACGACGGCAACTACAAAGATACGGATACTGGCGTTAACGGAACCTCGTTTAGCTACCAAATATGTCAAGTGGGTAATTCAGTTTGTTCCAACACTCTGGCGGTAGATTTTTAATAGCTGATCTTTAAGACATTGTGCTAGGTTTAAAGGGGTGGCGTGAGCCGCCCCTTTTTTGTATTAAAATAATACTAGATCCCTAGATAGAATCGTTATTAACCAAAACTAACGAGGAAGAGATAATGGACATGACCAAAGCTGCAGCAGTTGTGACGAAAGTAACGACCAAAGCTGAAGCAGTTGTGACGGAAGTAACGACCAAAGCTGAAGACGTTGTCACCGAAGTAACGGACAAAGCTGAAGAAGTTGTAACCGAAGTAACGACCGAAGCCGAAGCAGTTGTAACGGATGTAACAACATGGTTTCAAGATCATCATGATCTAATTCTGGAGGTAAGTCTTAAGACGATCTTTGCGCTGATAATTTTTAGCGTTGGTATTTATCTTGCCGGCCTCGTTCGTCGCCAAATAGATACGCGTATGCAGAAGACCGGTGTTGATGCTGCGGTAAGCGGGTTCGTCGCTAAAATTATTCAAATTACTATTATTGGTGCGGTAATGGTCGCAACCCTGAATAAAATTGGTGTAGAGACAACGTCGCTAGTAGCGGTTCTAGGTGCCGCCGGCTTAGCAGTTGGTCTTGCACTAAAGGACTCTCTTTCGAACTTTTCATCGGGTGTCATGATTATTGTTCTTAAACCTTTTCGTTCCGGTGACTTTATCGGCGCAGCGGGTATTGAGGGAGTAGTCAAGAACATCGAATTATTTTCCACTAAACTCGTGACGACGGATAATAAAGTGATTATCTTACCTAACTCGACCGTCTATGCGAGTGAGATTACTAATTATTCGGCGCTGCCAACGCGACGAGTAGATATTGTGATTGGAATTAGTTATGACTCAGATATGCGACTGGCAAAATCGGTTATCATGGACACTTTGCAAGCTAACGAGCATGTTCTGGACGATCCGGAACCGTTAGTCGCTGTCTCAGAACTCGCCGATAGTTCGGTTAATCTTGTCGTTCGTCCATGGGTTAACACTGCGGACTATTGGATTGCCCGCTTTGAAGTCATCGAGGAAGTGAAGCGAGCGTTGGATGATAATAATATTACTATTCCATTTCCGCAGATGGATGTTCATTTCAGCAAAGGTTAATTCGGTGCTGGTGTGTCGTGAGTCTACCATCGCGGCGCTTAGAGTATGTTGATTGGAGTAAAAAACGTGTTAAAGCTATTACCTTCGTTAGTTATTACTTTGCTTTTTAGTGTCTCAATGAGTCACGCTGAAGTCGCCGCTGCGGCTTTAATCGATGCAGAGAGCTCATCAATCTCGGAGCACCGAATTCGCATAAATGGCGAACGTATTCGCTACACTGCGGAAGTTGGAACTCAGCCAGTCTTTGACGACAGTGGACATCCGACGGCAACACTCTTTTACACTTACTACCGGCGCACTGATGTGGGTGATGATCCAAACCGCCCGTTATTGATCTCTTTTAACGGTGGGCCTGGTTCGGCTTCGGTTTGGATGCATGTCGCCTATACCGGACCGAAGGTTCTTAACATTGACGAGGAAGGCTATCCAGTTCAGCCTTACGGAGTGCAAGAAAACCCGTTCTCAGTCCTCGATGTGGCCGATATCGTTTTTGTTAATCCAGTTAACACTGGATTTTCGCGCGTATTGCCGAAAGCCGATGGCTCCATGCCAAGTCGAGAAGAACAGCAAGGTATGTTCTTTGGTGTCAATGAGGACATTAATTATCTTGCGGGATGGGTCGAAACGTTTGTGACTCGCAAAGATCGTTGGCGTTCCCCTAAGTTCTTGATTGGAGAGAGTTACGGAACAACTCGTGTTTCCGGATTGGCGCTTGCGCTGCAAAACAGCGAATGGATGTATCTCAATGGCGTAATTCTTGTTTCACCAACGGATATTGGTATTGAGCGAAATGGCCCTGTTGAAGTGGCCAACCGACTACCATATTTTGCCGCCACGGCTTGGTATCACCAACAGCTTGAGGAGCGTTATCAGAGCCTTGCACTGCTGGACTACCTGGAAGAGGTTGAAGCCTATGCCGTGAATCAGTATCTCCCTGCGCTAGCTAAGGGAGCCTTCTTAGCTGACGATGAGCGCGACGAAGTCGCGGCTCAGGTTGCGGCCTATTCAGGTTTAAGTGAGCTAGAGGTACAGCAGAATAACCTAGATATCGCCAATAGCGTATTTTGGAAGTCACTACTTCGAGATGAAGGGTTTACAGTTGGTCGTTTGGACTCTCGCTACAAGGGTATAGACCGACGCTTGGCAGGTGATAGACCGGACTATTGGGCCGAGCTAACTAGTTGGCTGCATTCTTTCACGCCGGCAATTAATTACTATCTCCGCGAGGAATTGGGCTACAAGACTGATGTTAAATACAACATGTTTGGCCCAGTACACCCTTGGAACCGAGAGGGCAACCAAGCGGGCGAGGACCTCCGTCAGGCCATGGCGCAGAATCCATATCTTAATGTGTTAATTCAATCTGGCTACTACGACGGTGCAACGAATTATTTCGACGCTAAGTATACTATGTGGCAATTAGACCCAAGTGGTCGTATGCGCGACAGGATGAGTTTCGCTGGCTATGAAAGTGGCCATATGATGTATCTGCGCCGCGAGGACCTTGAGTTATCTAATGAAGACCTCAGGCAGTTCATTATCAACTCCCTGCCAGCACAGGGTGAAGCGGCCAAGTACGATTAATCTGACGGCCATAACAATAAAAAATACCGAGAGGAGTTAAAAATGAAATTAGCAGCATTATTATCGGCGACATTGATCTCGCTGACACTAGCTAGCCACGCTGAGGTGTCTCAATCGCAGGAGATAACCATTGAAGTTGAGGAGCGTGCCGACTCCTCGGCCGATACGAGAGAAATTCACCTCAATCTAGAGGTAAACGGTGAGACGGCGGAATTGGTTTTCAACCCAGAAATGGTGGCGACGCAAGAGGGACGCGATGCGCTCATAGCAGACTTACCTCCATCGCTGCAAACGGTGCTGGGAAGAGAGCTTGGAAGATTAGCGTCGGAGATGGGCAAGTTGGAGCTAGATATCAACATTGAAGTCGACGGCGAGCGCCATGAGGTTCGTGAATTGGTGTGGCTCGAAGAGGGCTCTGACGACAATGTGTTTGAGCACAAGGTCGTAATGATTGACGAGGAAAATCACGGTAGTGAGGCGGATTTAATTGTTCGTTTAATTGAGCGAGCGGAGCTATCAGAGGAGCAAATTAATCAGATACTTTCTGCCGTTGAGGCCAAGCTCGAGTAGCTGATCTTAGTGGCTAATAGAGGGATTCGCAGCAAGGACACGTCCGGAAGGACGGTCTCAATCGAAGCCGCTAGAGTGTCTCATCTTGAAGGCACCTAAGCTAAGGGGCTAGTCAGCGCTCGAGAAGAGCGCTAGGCCGCCCCTCGTCTAACTAGCGACGTGCCTTGTTGAATTCACGTAGGCGTTTGAACACGTCCACACCAAGCTGGTGGTAAACGTGAAGGATGTCCACTAAGACCCAATTTTCACGGATTAGCTCGCCTTCACAGCGCCAGAAATCCAGACTTCTCATGGTAATTTTTTGTCCTGACGGTGCAATACCAAGCCAGCCATCGCCGCTGACGCTCATGAACATCCCCGGCCAGGCCGTAAAGCCCACGTAGTCACCATCACCTAACAGATAGCCCTTGGCAGCATCGCCAACTCTATCGGGTAAGCCATTAAGGAAGGGAATCTGGTGCCAATTACGGAAATTTTGGATGTTCCGCGCGGTGCCAATTCCAGCTGGGCCATACCAGCTACAGCGCTTATGCCAGTAGTCATTAAGGCGCATGGCCTCTACGCCACCTGTAGCGTAATTGCCCAGCGCGTTGCACATATTTAGCACCGAGGTGGCAGATTCATCGGCGTGCGTGTCAGAATGGTTAGTAATAGTGAGGCCATCCTGAGTTGCTGGGCCAGGTACGTGCCACTCTCGACCTAAACTAGGAGACATCGGCCAAGCGTTAGCCTGTATCATGACTTCGGGAATATCCCACAGCGCCTGAAGCTCGGTAACTTTCCCTTCACTGATGCGATAGAATTCGTGAAAGCGCATGGACACCATGTGCCCGGTGGCGGGGATGTCTAACCAGTCCGCTTCAAAGCTGCCGCAATAGTATCCGCAGCAACCCACCCATTGACTGCCATCGCTATTCTCGCCAGCCATGACAATCGTGTCACGACGTTCGAGGTCCGGAATAGCTGCATAAAGGTCAGTGTACACTTGCTTTAACGCAGCAATGTCGGGCAACGTCTCAAATGGGAAAGCAAGTTGCAGTAGAGCGGAGTGATGGAATACTTCGTCTATTGCGCCATGTAATTCTGCTACCCCGCCGTTGTAGCCAGCGTCTCTGAGCGGTTGGATGGCAACTTTGAGAAGTTCACGGTTCATAATTCACCTTTTGCATTCGAAGTCATTTGACCTAGGATATACATTAATACCGGGTATTCCAATAACTAGATAATAGAAGAGAAGTAATAACATGATGGTTCGATGGTTTGTAATTTGGCTGGTGTCGCTGAGTATGTTGGTAGCCACTGCTCAAGCAAAGGAAGGTATCTCTCTCGGCGAACTTCAGGAGTGGGTAGGTGAATCAACCGGTAGTCAGTTCGAGTTCCCTCATTCTGCAGTTGAACAGGGAGGACTTGTTCATCAGACGGTAGCTTTTCAGTCCGACGGTCTGAATCAGTTCGCGCTGATAGTGCATCCAAATCGTGTCGCGCCGGAGGCCGGTTGGCCAATCTTAATCTTTAATCATGGCTATCATCCTAACCCCCCCCCAATATGGTATTTCGGCGGATGGTACGGTGAGTCGTCCGGGTGATTACTATCGTGGACTCGTCACGGCGTATGCGCAGTTGGGATATTTGGTGGTGGCTGCAGACTATCGCGGTCATAATCGTTCCGACGGGCTGGAATATACCCGCAGAGCTTATGCGGCGCATTACTATACGCGCGATGTGATTGCCAGCTATTGGGCAGCGATGAAACTAGAGAATGTGAATACTGATCAAGTAGTAATGGCAGGTCACTCGATGGGTGGTGGTATCACGCAACGAGCTGTAATAGCGTTAGGAGATCGCTTAGCGGCTGCATCCATCTGGTCCACGGCGGGAGAGGATTTCCTCCGCTACTGGATGATCGAAGCATTATCAACCGGAGCGGTGACTGATTCGAATACCAAGACTAAGTCGGTACTTGATTCGCTTTTGATTGAGCTCCGCGCTGGAGATTACAGTTTCAGTGACTTAGCGGTGGCGCCTGTTGTCTCAGAGATAGCGGTCCCCTTGATGATTCAACATGCACGGGACGATCAAACCACTGCGGCGGAAAATAGTATTGTTTTAGCTGCCCAGCTGTACCAGGCGAATAAAGCTTATCAGCTCTATCTCTATGATGATCGCGACCATCTATTCAGGGGAGGCCTCTTTGATGAAGCGATTAGGCGGGATCAGCAGTTCTTTGCAAAGGCACTTGGTAACTAGGGCGGCTAATGCAATTTCCTAGCCATTTACGGTATATACTCTTAGTTATGCTGAGCGGGAATCTAGTCTACAGGCTTCCCACTTAGGGTAACTTGGCAAAGCGGTATATTTATATTAGAATTAACTAATATATGGTAGTGATTAGAGGAATTCTCCATGAACACAAGCGACATACTACAACCAGTGGTCACTCATTTCTTTGAGCCAGACTCAAATACCTACAGCTATGTTGTTCAAGACCCTAGCTCTTCGAGTTGTGCAATTATCGATTCAACCCTTGATTTTGATTACGCCTCAGGATCGATTAGTCATCGAGGCGCGGATGAGATTATTGCCTTCGTTCGCGAGAAGAATCTATCGGTTGAATGGATCATCGAGACGCATGTTCATGCAGATCATCTGTCGGCAGCACCCTACCTAAAGGAATCTTTGGGTGGAAAAATAGCCATTGGAGCCCATATCACCACCGTCCAGAAAACCTTCGGTGTTATCTTCAATGAGGGGCAGGACTTTCTGAGGGATGGTACTCAATTTGATCATCTTTTCTCAGAGGGCGAGCATTATCAGGTGGGTAATCTAACCGCCACCGCGATGCACACCCCAGGACATACTCCTGCCTGCTTTACCCATGTTATGGGTGATGCAGTGTTTGTGGGGGATACGCTATTCATGCCCGATGCAGGTACCGCCAGAGCTGATTTCCCAGGTGGTGACGCCGGGATATTATTCGATTCGATTCAAAAGATTCTAGCGCTGCCAGATAACTACCGAGTATTCATGTGTCACGACTATGGACCTAACGGCCGAGAGCTGCGTTTTGAAACCACCATTGCAGCAGAGCGTATTCATAATATTCACGTGGGTGAGGGAAAGCAGAAAGCTGACTTTGTGGCTGCGCGAGAAGCTCGCGATGCAACCCTGGATATGCCACGTTTAATTTTACCCTCGTTGCAGGTTAATATGAGAGCAGGTGATCTACCGAAGCCCGATACCAATGGCTTGGTGTACTTAAAGATACCCATCAACGCGTTTAATGAATAGGAATAACAATATGCTAGGTAAGCAATTAAGTGACTCGATTACGGTATCGGGGCAGATAACTACGGCAGACGTTGCCGAGCTGGCGGCTAATGGTGTTAAAGTGATCGTCTGTAACCGTCCAGATGGCGAATCCTCAGATCAAACGCCGTTTGCAGAAATCGAATCCGTTGCTCAGGACCATGGCATCACGATTCATCATATCCCGTTTTCTGGCAGTGGCTTAGCTAAGGAGCATGTGGACGCCTTCGCCCCAATCCTAGCCAGCCAGCAACCGCTACATATGTATTGTCGAACGGGAAATCGCTGTCAAAACTTGTATCAAGCTACCTTGGGTGTCATTGCCCAAGCTGGCACTGCCAATCAGCCGCAAACGCACGCCGCGATGCCACATTACGATGTGGTCATTATTGGTGCAGGCTCCGCTGGAGTGGGAGTGGCAGCAAGCCTATTGAAGCGTTCCTCGATGTTGCGAATTGCGATGATTGATCCTGCTAACGAACATTACTATCAACCCGGATGGACGCTGGTCGGTGCAGGCGAAATGACCGCTGAGTCCACTCGACGCGAAACCAAGAAAATGATTCCCAAGGGAGTTACCTGGCGTAAGCAAGCGGCGGTAAACATTAGCGTGAATGAAAAGGTGGTTGAACTCGATGATGGCAGTCGAGTTGGCTATCAACAGTTAATTGTCTGTCCGGGATTAGTCCTTGATTGGGATGGTATTGAGGGGCTATCTGAAACGCTGGGACGTAATGGAGTTACCTCAAACTACCGCTATGATTTAGCCCCCTATACCTGGGAGCTGGTGTCGTCGCTCACAGCGGGTACAGCACTGTTTACCCAGCCAGCAATGCCCATTAAGTGTGCCGGCGCGCCGCAAAAGGCGATGTACTTATCGGCGGATCATTGGCGCCGAAATGGCGTATTACCGCAGGTGGAAGTCCAGTTTCACACGGTCACACCCGGCCTGTTCGGGGTAGCAGACTTCGTCCCGACATTGAAAGGATTTTGTGATCAGTACGGCGCTCAGGTGAACACACAAAGTCGTTTAGTTAAAGTCGATGGTGATAGGAAGATCGCCTGGTTTGAAGATGTTAGCGCAGAAGGTACATCAATACGTGAACAAAGCTTCGATATGATTCACGTTTGCCCCCCACAGAAGGCGCCGAGTTTTGTAGCGCAGAGCGGCTTGGGTGACCCAGGTGGTTGGTTGTCGGTTGATGCTGGCACACTGCAGTCTACCGTAGATGAAAACATTTGGGGTGTCGGCGATGTGATTAGCGCGGCGAATGCGAAAACTATGGCCGCGGCTCGGAAACAAGTGGTGGTGGTAGCGAATCAGATAATGGCAAAGCGCGCAGGTACCACGAGCACTCACTTATATGATGGCTACGGGGCCTGCCCGTTAACTGTCGCACAGGGTAGAGTGGTGTTAGCTGAGTTTGGTTATGGTGGAAGACTGCTTCCTTCCTTTCCAGCTTGGTTAAATCGCGCGACGTCGGCGACGCGTTTTGGCTGGTTGCTGAAGAAGCGAGTCATGCCGTGGGTATACTGGAATTTGATGGCCAAGGGTCGCGAGTGGCTCACCCGAACGAATCCGGAAAAGTAGTTAGTAATGATGGATTGGTTACCCGCTAGACAGTGGATCGCCACCTATAGCAAGGCAGACTTTAGTGGTGACCTGATCGCAGCGGTCATTGTCACTATTCTCTTGATTCCTCAGAGCTTAGCCTATGCTATGTTGGCTGGCGTTCCGCCAGAGGTGGGTTTATACGCTAGTATACTTCCTTTGATAGCCTACGGACTTTGGGGAACTAGTAGCACACTGAGCGTAGGTCCGGTAGCCGTAGTAAGCTTGATGACGGCGGCGACGCTTGGTGAAGTGGCCGTGTCGGGTTCTGCTCATTATCTCGTTGCAGCCGCAACCTTAGCACTGCTAAGTGGGCTCTTTCTGCTTGTGATGGGGCTTATGCGCCTTGGCATGGTGACCCATTTTCTTTCCCATGCGGTGATCTCGGGGTTCATATCAGCGTCGGGGCTGATTATCGCCTTCGGTCAGGCGCGTCATGTCTTTGGGGTTGAGGGCAGTGGCGCTAGCTTAACGGCTATTCTGCCCTCACTATGGGCCTCTCTACCGGCTACCAATTGGCTAACGGCTGCTTTGGGGCTTAGTGTGATTGTCTTTCTCTACTGGAATAAAGCTTATACCGCAGCAATCGTGCGGCGTTATCTACCCGTTTCCTCCGCCACCGCTGGAGCGATAGCCAGAGCGACACCAATTATTGCCGTAGTAGGTAGTATTATTGCCGTATTCTGGGGTGGTCTAGATCAACGGGGTGTTGCGATCACCGGTTCAATACCCAGTGGTTTACCGCCTCTCAACTTTGCGCTGCCATCCTTTGAATTGGTTCAACAACTCTGGTTGCCAGCGTTGCTCATTTCAATTATCGGCTACGTTGAATCCGTCTCAGTGGGGCGAACTCTGGCGGCTAAACGCCGTGAAAAAATCACTCCTAATCAGGAGCTAATTGGGTTGGGGATGGCTAATGTCGCCAGCTCTGTGTCATCTGGGTTTCCGGTCACCGGTGGATTTGCTCGATCAGTAGTAAACTTTGATGCGGGTGCAAGAACTCAAGCAGCAAGTCTGTACACCGCAGCAGGAATTGCGGTGGCCTCATTGCTGCTAACACCCGCGCTTTATTACCTACCTAAGGCTGCGCTCGCGGCGACTATTATTGTTGCAGTGCTAGGCTTAATTGATTTTAGTATCTTCCGTAAGACTTGGCGTTGTGCAAGAAGTGATTTCTGGGCGGCATTGGGTACGGTCTTAATTACTCTGATATGGGGTGTTGAGGTGGGCGTTGCAAGTGGCGTCATTATCTCCATTGGGTTGCATCTTTATCGGACCTCAAAACCACATGTGGCCGAAGTCGGATTAGTTGAGGGTACTGAGCACTTTCGTAATGTAAATCGTTATCGGGTCCTGACCGATCCTACGCTTTACTCAGTTCGACCGGATGAGAGCCTGTTCTTTGCTAATGCTAGCTACTTAGATGAGATGATTCATGATGCGGTATATCAGCGCGATGAGATTCATCATGTGATTCTATTTTGTTCGGCGGTGAACGAAGTTGATTTTAGCGGACTTGAGATGTTGGAGAGTTTGAACCACTCGCTTCTGGATCAGGGAATCAAACTTCATCTCGCTGAAGTAAAAGGTCCGGTGCTAGATACGCTCACCGCAAGTGGACTGATTGATGAACTATCAGGACAGACATTTCTTACTCAATTCGAGGCGTTTTCGGCACTAAAAAGTACCTAGTGAGGCATCTTTTAGCGTGGTGTGAACTCCCGATTATCACTATAGAGCGAATAACAAGAAGGTGAATCGCTAGGTGGCGAGGAGCCAAATCCCCAGAGCAATCATCACTGTACCGGAAATTCGTTCTAGCAGCTGTGCATTGCCTGGCTTCTCCAATAATTTTCGTAAACTACGACCACCTGAAGCGTAGGCGAGAAGGGAAATGAATTCGGTACAGAAAATAACTAACACGAGAGTAGTTAGTTGCGGCGCCAAGGGTTTGGATTCGTTAATAAACGGCGGAAGTAAGGCGACCATAAAGGCCCATCCCTTAGGGTTGGCAATAGCAGTAATAAACCCCTGGCTAAAGAGCGCCTTCGCTGAACTAACGGAAGTATTGGCTAGATGAAACTCACCCACCGCTTGCCGCCAGCTTTTAACGCCAAGGTAAATGAGATAACCGCCCCCCAGAATCTTTAGAATAGTGAAAGCAATTGGAACGCTCAAGAGCAGTGCTGCAACACCCATTACTGAGGAAATGGCAACTAAAGCAACGCCCAGTAGCTCTCCCCACATCATCCAAAGGGTTCGCCTAACCCCGTATCGAATCCCCAACGTCAAGGCGAGCGTCATACATAAGCCGGGCGTGATAGAAACAAGGAAAAAGGTGGGGAAAAAGAGCAGGGCAATTTGCCAATCCACAGCGTATAAACTCCCAGAAAAACTTGAATGCAAAGCTATCATGAAGGCTAGGTAGGTGTCGATGATAAAAAATTCTAGCGAAGCGCACTTGAATGGTTTGTAATAGTTAATATGTTAAATTATATCAACCTTCTATATCGTCTTGCTGCGGGACTACTTTTAGTCGTGTCTACGCCCCTGGTTTTCGCTCAGACTCCGGATGCTAATTACCCTGAATCTGCCAAAGGTGTAGAGATTGATGCGAAGTATATTTATGCAACCGTCCTAGGTTCCGGTATTTACTCAATACGAGACGAGCGAGTTGTAGTGTTAAATATACCGGTATCGATGGATTTAACTGAGTCGGAAGGTTCTCAACCGCATTGGCGTCTACTTCTCCCCATACAGGTAGGCTACGAAAGCCTGGGTAACGACTTAGTTAATGAGTGGTTACCTCGGGAGTTTGCTTCCTTCAGTCTGCTTCCCGGTATCGAATATGTCTACCCCATCAGTGACACCTTTCGCATACGACCTTTTGTCAACGCTGGAGTGGGCTATGACTTCGGCTCCGACGATCTAGTTAGGTTTTGGCAAGTAGGTGTAAAGCTGCAAAATGAATGGCAGCCGAATGACGACTGGAAGATTCGCAGCGCCCAACGCTTTGTATATGCTCATGAGAGTCAAAAGTCCGTTGGCGAATCATCGAGCCTATCGATGATTCAGTTGGGGTTCGACTTTCGTCGAAACTTGGGCTTTGAGTTATGGGATAGAAAGGTTGGCTTAAGCACCTTTGTAATGTGGCAGCACTTCCCCAAACAATTGATATTTACCAACGATTATCGTAACGGTATTAACGTGGATAACCTTTATCAAGTGGGTTTAAGCTTTGGTGTTGCGGAACCTTGGGAGGTTTTTGGAGCCGAGTTCGACCGAGTTTATCTGGGTATAACCCGTGGCAGCGGCGTAAAGGCATTAACCTTCGGGATTGATTTGCCGTTCTAGGCGACTAGTGGCGGCTGTGAGTAATTTTCACTCTCCATTACTTAGTGCTGCACTCCCTCTATACAGCATTACCATAATTTATTAGCGCGCGATAACGCGCAGCTAATAAACCAGGTCATTGCCCTTAAGCTTCTTGTTCAACCTCAAGCCAAACCCGTTTCAGGTTACCACTCATGATTTTTTCGACGTCGTTAATACTATACCCGCGTGCTAAAAGACCCTCGATTAGATTCGGATAGCTTGAAACGTCTTTCAGGCCTACTGGCAGTGTGTCATCAACACCGTCGTAGTCGGAACCGATACCAACCGCGTTGATACCAGCAAGCGCCACGGCATGATCGATATGATCCAATACGTCCTCTAACGTTGCATAGGGGTAGGGATTATCTAATTTCCACTGTTCAACTAGGGCAATGGCCTCCTCCGAATCCGCGTCAGTGACGCCAGCGTTAGCAAGAAATTCTCGTTGCCGAGGGCCGTAGTTGTTTGCAGCTTCAGTTAGGAAGGCACTGCCGAAATTGATAAAGATAACGCCACCCTGTTCGCCAAGTGCGGTGATCATCTCATCCGACATATTACGTTCGAATCCAGGTGTGAAATGACGAGCCGAGCTGTGGCTAGCGATCACGGGTTTGCTAGTGACCTCAAGAACATCGTAAAAGGCCTCATCGGAGACATGTGAAATATCAACCATGATGCCCAGTCGATTCATTTCACGGATCACGGCCTCGCCAAATTCCGTAAGCCCTCCTGCGGGTCGCTCCGTATCATAGCTGGAATCTGCAATATGGTTGCTTCGAGAATGCGCTAGTGTGATGTAGCGAATACCCCGATCGTAGAAGTGCTGAAGATTATCAAGATTTCCCTCAATCGGGGAGCCGTTTTCCATGCCGAGTGGCAGGGCGAGTTTACCCTCAGTCACCGCGATTTCAAGCTCGGACCAAGAGCGAACAATTGCCATTTGATCCGGTGCCTGTGCGACTAATGCTTCAATCATGTCGATAAGTTGATCAGCATTTCCCTTAGAGGTATCTACTTCTTCAAACTCCAGTCCGGCGGGGGTGTAGATCGACATAAAGGGTGCGTTGAGTCCACCAGAGCGAGCACGGGGGACGTCGAAATCACCGGTGGAAGTTGGTGCTAACACGTTCTCATAGTTCGCCTCAAGCCGATAAGGAAGGTCGACGTGCGTGTCGGCGATAATCATTTCTTGGGCTAGAGCCAACGAATTCTCACTCGTTGGGATGGTTGTTGCGGTGTCAGATTGATCGGATTGACAACCAATCAGAGCGATGAAAAATGATGCTGCGGTGAGCGATAGCGAAGTTTTCATGTTGCGTCGTACTCGCGAGTAGTTATTATGATGAGAACTACCATAGCGCAGTTGGGGTTCGCAACACAACGGTGCCATCTTGTCAGCGAGGCGATATGATTCAATTGAGTGAACAACGCGAAAAAGAACTCATTATTCAGCTCGAGAGTATGGTCTCCGAGAGCCGTAACGCCAATTCTCTCGACTTAGACCAATTGAGCACTTTAGATCTCGTTACGTTAATTAATAGTGAAGATGCTACCGTTGCGTCGGCAGTATCACAGGCCCTGGCTGCGATAGCTGATGCGGTTGAACTAGCAGTTAGTGCAATTAAGGATGGCGGAAGGCTAATCTATCTTGGGGCGGGTACCAGCGGTCGCCTGGGTGTACTCGACGCAGTAGAGTGCCCACCCACCTTTTCAGTTCCTCATGGTTTGGTCGTCGGCGTATTAGCTGGTGGCCAGGGAGCTATGTTCAAAGCCGTCGAAGGCGCAGAGGACAGCGTTGAATTAGGTGCTAACGATCTGAAGGCGATAGATTTAACTTCCAAGGACTGCGTGGTGGGTATCGCTGCGAGCGGACGGACCCCCTATGTGATCGGCGGCCTAAGCTACGCTAACTCCTTAGGCGCAAAAACCGTGGCGATGAGTTGTAATCCTGATGGTGCTATCCTTTCTCATGCAGCGGTTGCTATTGCTCTGAGTGTGGGGCCAGAGGTGCTTACCGGATCAACCCGTTTAAAAGCGGGTACCGCACAGAAGCTGGCATTGAACATGCTGTCTACGGCAACGATGGTGAAACTTGGCAAGGTATATCAAAACCTAATGGTGGATGTAGCGGCCTCCAATGAAAAACTGTATGCCAGAGCAGTCAGGATTGTTATGCTGGCGACAGAATGCCCATACGACACCGCAAAGGCTGCGCTGATTAAAAGCGGTTATCGTGCTAAAGTGGCCATATTGATGATACTTAGTAATCTATCGGCTGAAGAAGCTGAAGTCCGCTTGGCATCCAGTAATGGTAAATTAAGTGATGCCGTTTAACTATAGTAATAACTAACGCGCTGCAGAGCCCGTGGAATAAGTATGTCTTGGTTTAGTGTCATACCCCCAATGTTAGCAATCCTGGTTGTGCTGTGGCGCCGTGAAGTTATTCTAGCGCTCGTCACAGCGTTGATCAGTTCAGAAGTTATTACACTGTTACTTGCTGGTTCATCGCCTCTGATGTCACTCTTTGGCGGGCTAATAGGATCGATAGAAAGTACCATCGAAGTGTTAGGTTCTGCTGGCAATGCTCGAATTCTAGTATTTTCGCTTTTAGTTGGGGCGCTGTTAGCTTTTATGCGCCAGTCCGGTGGCGTGAGCGCCTTTGTCGGTCTTCTGGTGAATAAGGGGATTGCTTCTACCCCGCGCAGAACAGGATTACTCACATTCTTTACGGGCGTCTTTGTTTTCATTGAATCTAACCTCAGTGTTTTAACCGCAGGGATTATCTCTCGTGGTCTGTTCGACAAGTTTAAAATGAGCCGAGCGCGATTGGCATATATCATTGACAGTACGAGCGCACCAATTTGCATCCTTATTCTGTTGAATGCTTGGGGTGCCTATATTCTAGGGCTGGTGAGTAACTACGAACTGGGCGAATCTTCGGTAACGATCCTGATTGGGACTATCCCTCTCAATTTCTATGCCTGGTTCACACTGTTGCTAGTACTCTATACCGTCATCACGGGTCGTGTTCATGGCCCAATGAAAAAGTCGGAGAGGAAACTCAGTACTGAAATCGAAACTCAGGTCGAGCAGATTGAAGCCACCAAAGTACGCTACATGCTCTTGCCGTTGGCAACGATGGTTTTTGGTATGATTGGCTTTATGCTGATGACTGGCAACGGCGATATTACCCAGGGTTCTGGATCTCAATCAGTGCTCTATGCAACGCTGTTAGCTCTACTCGTTGCATACACTTTGTTGCGCTTCGGCGGCGGTTATCGACATCAGGGGCTACTAAAGATTGCCTTCGATGGTATGTCCGATCTGCTGCCCTTGGTGATCATTGTGCTCCTATCTCTTGCTTTAGGTACTAGCCTTCGAGCGCTAGGAACGGGGGAATTCATCGCGGGTATTATATCGGCTAACCTGCCACTGTTTATCATTCCGGCTTTGTTGTTTGTCGCGGGCGCCGTAATGTCCTTCACAACAGGTACCTCATGGGGAACCTTCGCCATTCTAGTCCCTATTGGCATGCCCTTGGTCATCAACTTGGATCTTGACGCTGCGTTGGTGTTGTCTGCCATCTTGGGTGGCGGCATCTTTGGTGACCATGCGTCGCCGATATCTGACACGACGGCAGTCAGTTCGGTGGCATCGGGTTGTGACTTACTTGAGCACGTGGAGACACAAATGCCCTACGCACTAACAAGTGGCGCAGCGGCCTTCATTGCCTACATTATTGCGGGTATCGTCACCATCTAACTATGACTTCCGTGGCGCATTGAGTCATGTTTCATTCGGAATGTTCCACTACTATTAGCTAATCTAACTGATTCGCTGGGCGGAGATAATGAAGATGGCGACCAAAAACACACATTCCGTAAGCGAATATAGTATTTTTGAAGAGCGCCTAAATGTGCTTTCACATGTCATTGGTCTGCTGCTCGCCGTCCTGGGTTCGGTGCTCCTGCTAATTAGAGCGGTGAGTATCGGGGAAGTTGTACACATTGTTAGTTTTGGTGTCTATGGCGCCAGTATGATCATACTGTATGCCGCTTCTTCACTCTATCACTCAGCAAAGAATCCGATAGCTCGACGACACTTAAAGGTTTTTGATCATGCCGCCATTTATATACTAATCGCCGGTAGTTACACACCCTTCACGCTCGTTGTGCTTAGTGGTTGGGTGGGTTGGACGCTCTTCGGAATAGTATGGGGAATGGCTGCTTGTGGAGTTGTACTGAAGATCTTCTTCACGGGGCGTTATCACAAGGTATCAACGGCAATTTATGTACTCATGGGGTGGTTAATTGTGCTCGCTATTAAGCCACTCTCTGAAGGACTGCCTGAAGCTGGAGTTCAGTGGTTAGTTGCCGGCGGTATCAGCTATACGGTTGGCGCATTACTTTACAGTATCAGGCGGCTTCCTCTGAATCACGCACTCTTCCACGTGTTTGTAGTACTAGGGACAGTTTTTCAATTTATTACTGTCTACGAATATATTCTCATTATGCCTCGATAACGCTTCCCTCGCGGTAATTCGTCCATCGGGTAAGTCTTGAAGCTTGCTCTCCCCAATGTCAATCTCGAGTATTATTTTAAGTGGCTCAGGGCGTCAGACCGTGCTTAAATAATTAATACATATACTTGAGTTGAGATCTTAACTATGGCGGGTGCAAGTCTATTCGCATTATTCGACGATATCGCAGCGGTTCTCGATGACGTAGCAGTGATGTCTAAAGTAGCAGCGAAGAAAACCGCTGGGGTATTAGGTGATGATCTAGCGCTAAACGCAGAACAGGTTAGCGGTGTTAGAGCTGAGCGTGAGTTACCAGTAGTCTGGGCAGTTGCTAAGGGTTCGATGTTGAACAAGTTAATCCTTGTGCCCGCCGCGCTTGTTATCAGTGCTATTCTGCCTCAGCTGATTCTCCCAGCTCTTATGCTGGGCGGGCTTTATCTCTGCTATGAAGGCTCGGAGAAAATCTGGCATCACATCGCGCATCGCACTGAGCGCGTGGAAGAAAAGGCAGTACTCTTATCTGCGCTCCAGCACCCCGAAATTGACTTAGCAGTACTCGAACGCGATAAAATTCGCGGTGCGATCCGAACGGACTTTATTCTTTCTGCCGAAATCATCGTAATTGTTCTGGGAACCGTTGCGAGTGCAACACTCTTAAATAAGGCTCTTGTCTTATCGCTCATCGCGTTTGCTATGACGATAGGTGTTTATGGTTTAGTCGCCTTCATTGTTAAGTTAGACGATATGGCACTCTATATGGTCAACCACGCAAGTGAATCAATTTGGGGACGGGTACAAAAGAAAATGGGTCTCTCTATCTTGGCTTTCTGTCCATGGCTGATGAAATCTTTATCGGTAATAGGGACGATTGCTATGTTCCTTGTGGGTGGCGGAATAATCACACATGGCATACCTATGATTGAACATGCTATTCACAGCTTAGCATTGCCGCTGGAAGTGATTAGTGTGGTGCTTATGCAGGGCTTAGTTGGACTATTAGTTGGCGCGGTTGCTGTAGTTTTGATGTCAGCTGCGAAGGCGATTTACCGAAAGATTAAGACTGCAGTTTAAATGGTGGGGCGCGGCGAAACGGTTATCGTTAGGACGTTCAAAAAAGAGCGAATTGTTCCATCTTGATCGCTGCGCCGCGAAGTAAAAAGCAAGCTGAACTCTCATTCAATCAGAGGCACTACCGCAATATCACTCCCCGTTAGCGAGCCAATGATCAGCTGCTGATCGCGTCTTATCACACTGGTAATATGCGTAATACGGCTCTGAGAATGACGGGTTTCCAGCACTTCGCCATTTTCACTCAGTTTGGCAATCAATCCATAATGTTGTGACGGCTCTGCCCACTTCGGCGGCAGAGCGCCAAGAATCCGCAGTAGGACGGGATTCTCATAAAGCTGACTGAGTTGGGGCGTTCTGAGACTGACGAGCGCAACCCAGTAACCGGATTGGGGGTCAGCACGAATGTTATCGGGTAGCGCGGGGAGGCGATCGATGAAAATATCGGTTTCACCTTCCTGCTCACCGTTAAGCCAGTGGCGGAGGATACGGGCTTTGCCGGTTTCATTAATAAGAAGAAAGTCTTCATTTAGCGAGGCCGTGACGCCATTGGCAAAGAATAATCCATCTAGCGCCACGGATACATCATTAGAATTGGGATCATAGCGCAATAGCCTGCCAGTCATTGAGGCTTCAAAGAAGTCCCTAACATGCTCACCGAAGGGATAGCGTTGGGACGCTTGGGTAACCCAAATGACGCCGTCTTTGGTTACTACCAAATCATCTAAAAATCCGAACTGTGGGCTGTGTCGTGAGTCGATCAAGGTAGTCAGAGAGCCGTTGGACTCAAGCCGAAGTAAGCCCGTGACAGCGTCAGCAATCACAAGCCGCTGCTGTTGGTCGAAACTAAGACCTAGTGGTCGCCCCCCAGTGTTGACTAAGGTAGAGTGATTATTATCTTCGACTGAAACTTTAACAATATCCCCGTTAGCCAGCCCAGTATAAAGGTTGCCAGCGGTATCAATCGCAACGGCCTCAGGGCCCTCTGCGCTCAGGCTAATAAGTTGAGAGTCATCCAAGCTTAGTTCTGGTGCATAGACACCCGTTAGCGAAGGAATGGGGGTCGGTTCAAATACCTCTGGGCGAACGGGGGAGACAGCAAAGAGCGTGCTGAGTAATCCCGTAATTAAAACAATGACGACTACTAGCGCTTTCAATACTGTCTTCATTTTAGGCTTCTCCTGAAACCTCCGCTCTCGCTCGGTCTCTTAATTCTCGACGTAAGATTTTGCCGACGTTAGATTTCGGTAGGTCATCTTCAAAACAAATCTGCTTCGGGATCTTATACGCAGTTAAACTCTCGCGACAGAATGTCTGTAATGCGCTGGCGTTAAGCGTTGAGTCTTTAGCCACTACGTATAGGCGGATTGCTTCGCCCGTGTTCTCGTCTGGGACACCTACAGCAGCGCACTCAACTACCTCTGGGTGACCGTAAACTACCGCTTCAACTTCGTTCGGGTAAACATTAAAGCCCGAAACAATAATCATATCTTTGAGGCGATCGACAATCTTGATGAAACCTTCCTCGTCAACAAAGCCGATGTCACCGGTACGAAACCAGCCATCGCTATCGAGGACTTCCGCGGTAGCTTCTGGTCGGTTCCAATAACCTACCATCACATGCGGGCCGCGAACACAGATTTCTCCCGCTTCGCCCTGCGTGAGGGTACCACCCGCCTCGTTAATTACCTTAACCTCCGAATGGTCGACGGCTTGTCCAACAGTCCCCAGCTTTTGTTTTCCGGGGGCGTTGACGGTAAGTGCTGAAGCGGTCTCGGAAAGACCATAGCCCTCAAATATCTGCGTGCCTGTGCGCTCTGTCCACTCGTCACTGATCTCTTTGATTAGCGCGGTACCACCGGCGATGATTGAGCTGTAGCGAGAGAAATCAACCTCTTGAAATTCCGGGTGAGCCATTAATCCTTGGAAGAGTGTGTTGACCCCCGCAAGGCCAGTGGCCGAATAGCGTTTCATCTCACCAATCATGCTGCCGATATCTCTGGGATTAGGGATCAGAGCGCTCAAACCACCGTTCAAGAAGGTAGCAATCACCGACATTAAATAGCCGTAGATATGGTAGATAGGCATTGGCGCGATGACAATCTCTTGCTTGTCGTCAACCAGTGGGAACATGTCACGAGTGATGTTCATCGCGGCAAAAAGATTGCCGTGGGTGAGGAGAGCCCCCTTAGATAGGCCTGTGGTGCCGCCCGTATATTGCAGCACGGCCGTAGAGTTCATGCTCAGCTCTGCCTCGGGCATCACTTGCTCTGCACCTAAGGCTAGTGCTTGGTCGAAACAATGAAAATTAGGGTTTGAGGTCTCACCCACGACCACGACGTGTTCGATGCTCGTCTGATCCAGAATTGAAGCGGTAGATTCCGCTAATTTATCCGCAATCACTAGTGCCTTAGCTCCCGAATCGTTGAACTGATGAACTAGCTCACGAGCCGTGTATAGCGGATTGGTGTTAACAATAATAAGACCTGTTCTCAGGGCGGCCCACGCGGCAACAGGATAGGCCGTAATGTTTGGCATTTGAATAGCAACACGATCGCCCTGAGATAAACCAAGCTCATTAATCAGGTAGGCACCTAGCGCGGCACTTTTAGTGTTGATCTCAGCAAAGCTGAGTTCGTCACCGTGGCAGTTAAAGGCGATGCGATCATGATAAGTGGCGGTGGCGAAGGCGAAGACATCTGCCAGGCTGCGATAGCCCTCGGTATTGATTAGATCGAGCTGTGTTTGACTATACGAAGGAATGATGTTGTTCATAATTCGAATCTTAATCCCAATTTGATACTGTGAAAGTAGCCGAAGAAGCGATTTCTTGCTGCGCTAAATGCCTACAGATATCCTTATTATTGTTTATTTTCGAACCTTAACAAGAGCCACTGTGTGACCTTGTCTCTGGGGCGACAATTTAGCGTGTGTGGCGTAGTTAGTAGGCGTGATTGGTAGGCTGGGCAGGGATTAATGTTAGTGTTTCAAGTCAAAAGAGGGTGTTGATATTGATGCTGAACAAAGCTTGATAAATCAACTTCAATGTTCTCTGGATATAGCGTGACGATAGTGAGCCGAGGTTCGGATACATAACTTGCTGGCCCTGTGGCCCCTACGGTTTGGTTTACCGCAAAGAACGTAGCGAGTTCGGTGCCTACGGGCAGTTGAATACGATAACTTGCCATCGGTTCTAACCCCGCGGCGACATCTGCCCAGTTTGCCGGCGTATTTTCATTCTCGTAGAGGCGCTTTAGCACCGGCTGATAGCGCGGATCGTCACTAATCAACGCCTCCTGTTGAAGTGCCATAATAACTAATGCCATGGCATTGTCGCCGAGCGTCGATTTCCCAGCTTTAGCTTGGCCGGCGAAGAGGAGGTCGTAATGGTTAACTTGCTTATTCAGATCCTCTTCATTGAACAACTGTCGATACAAACCTACCCAAGCCCGATTGACCATCAATAATTCCCCGTAGCGGTTTATCAGGGCTGCTGGGTGTGGGTCGAGTGCCATCACGGAGCGATGCATCGCGTTGCGAAGCCATTTGTAGTTCGGATCATTAAAATCCACGCTAGCGACTTCAGGCGTATAACCGGCAGACATCATTAAATAGCAACGATCGCGCTCTGTGAGAGAGAGGGTACGGGCAAGATGTTCAACCATGGGGAGGCTTGGATGAGCTTTCGCGTTCTCTAGACAGCTTATGTGGCGCGTGGAGGAGTCTAATTCTAGCGCTAAAGCTTCTTGGCTGAATCCGTGTAGCTGGCGCCAGAATTTCAGTAATCGACCGAAACTGTTGCTATCTTTTGACACGTTAGATCCTTTTTCGACGCAGAAGTAATCTGTTGCTAGAACGGAGGTGCTGGATTGACATAGGGCTCTGGCTTGACCCCAGAGGTCATGGACTATGTTATCACAGCGGAGCAGACTGCCCAATATTGAAAGTTGTCCGTATTTAACGAGGAGTGAATCCAATGGCGCCAATTATTTCGCAGCGTGACGTAGAGTTTATGGTGTATGAGTTCTTCAAGTGTGAAGAGTTAACCCAGCGCGAGCGTTACGCTGAGCACAATCGTGAAACCTTCGATGCGACCATCGACATCGCTCGACGCATCGCAGAGGATCAGTTTTTACCCATTCAAATGAAGTTGGACGCGAATCAGCCCACCTTTGATGGCGAGCGCGTTCACATGATTCCCGAGTTGAAGGTCGCGCTTGATACGGTGATTGAAAGTGGTCTGGGCGCTTCTACCGCGGATTTCGAACTGGGTGGCATGCAGCTGCCTAACGTGGTGGCTTCAGCAGCCTATGCATATCTCTCTGCTGCAGGCTCAACGGCTCTAGGCTTTATCGGCTTAACGAATGCTAATGCGAACCTTATCTCCGAGCACGGCTCTGCCGAACAGATTGAAAAGTGGGTAGTGCCCATGCGTGAGGGCCGTTTTGCGGGTACCATGGCGTTGACCGAGCCGAGTGCAGGTTCAGGTCTTGCCGATCTAACTACCAGTGCCGTTCGTCATGAAGACGGAACGTACCGAATCACCGGCAATAAAATCTTTATCTCCGGCGGTGACCACGAGCTCAATGAAAATATTGTGCACCTTGTGATTGCCCGTGTTAAAGGCGCGCCAGCAGGTGTGAAAGGTATCTCGCTGTTCATTGTACCGAAGTACATGGTGAATGAAGATGGTTCGGTTGGTGAAAAGAACGACGTCAACTTGGCCGGCCTGTGGCACAAGATGGGTGGTCGTGGTCATACCTCCACAACACTTGCGTTTGGTGAAGATGGCGGTGCTGTAGGTTACCTTGTTGGCGAAGAAAACAAGGGCCTTAGCTACATGTTCCACATGATGAACGAAGCACGTATCTTGGTTGGCACAGGCGCCGCATGTACCGCGCTAACGGGTTACCAGTACTCTTTAGATTACGCCAAAGAGCGACCACAGGGGCGTCTACTTTCGAATAAAGATCCGCTGTCGAAGCCGGTTAATATCATTCAGCACCCGGATGTACGACGCATGTTGTTAGCTCAAAAAGCCTATTCGGAAGGGGCGTTTGCGCTGTGCCTCTACGGCAGCGCCCTCTACGATGATTCGCAAACTGCGCAAACTGAAGAAGAACGTAACCGTGCGTCGCTACTGTTGGACTTCCTGACGCCGATTATTAAAACCTGGCCGTCAGAGTACGGCCCGAAGGCCAATGACTTGGCCATTCAGGTGATGGGCGGCCACGGCTACATGAACGAGCATCCGGTGGAAATGTTCTATCGTGATAATCGATTGAATCCGATTCACGAGGGTACTACGGGTATTCAATCATTGGACTTATTGGGCCGAAAGGTGCCAATGAATCAAATGGCGGGATACCAAGCAACCTTGCAGGTGATGCGCGAACTAGCAATAGAGGTTGAAGCAACTTTCCCGAAAGAGTCAGCAGATTTACTTGCGGCAATTGAAGAGCTTGATGAAGTGACGATGACATTGCTAAAGCAGATGGGTGAACACCCCATTGATTTAGTCTTTGCTAATTCCGTTGAGTATCTTGAAATGTTCGGTAATGTCGTTCTTGCTTGGATCTGGCTACGCCAAGGCGTTATTTCACAGGCTGCGCTGACAGCTGAAACTCATGAAGATGAGCAAAATTTCTACCAAGGTAAACTGCAGGCAATGAAGTTCTTCTTTGAGTATCAGCTGATTAAAAATTCGGCGAGTGCAAAACTATTGAAGAGTTTGAATGCAACCACCTTTGAAATGCAAGAAGCTTGGTTCTAAGCGCTTTTAGATGAATATTGAAGGGCGTGACCCCTGGGTCTCGCCCTTCTTGTCTAAGCGCTGTATGATATTTGATCGCTTAACTAAGAAAGGTTTCAAGCACTGCTATGAGCGTATCTAAAGACAGTTTTAATGTTATCGAGATTATCTCTCGAGCGCCCTGGTTTAAAAACCTACCCGCTAGTGCCCATGAAGAGCTCGCCAAAGGCGCGAAACTTGAATTGATGAAGACCAACGATTACGTATTTGGTGTGGGGCAGCGTACCGATTCCATTTTCTGTATTCTTACTGGTTGGGTTCGAGTTTCCGTGAATTCCGCCGATGGCGATGAGTTCGCGCTCACCGATTTACAAACGGAAAGCTGGGCCGGCGAAGCGTCGCTCTTTAATGATAAGCCTAGAGTGATCGACTTACATGTTAAGAAAGATGCCTGGGTATTAAAGATTCATCGTAGTGTCGTGAATCGTATTGGCGAACAGTATCCGTCGATGTATCGCGATGTTGCGGAGTATCAGGTAGATCGCGCGCGAGGGGTCTATGAGTTATTAGCGGGAATGGTGCTTTATCCGCTCAAATCACGTTTGGCAGGGCGGTTGTTGTCGATGGCAGATGAAACGGGTCGAGTTGTAGCGGAAGGTGTCCAGATTCCCCAGAAAATGAGTCAAAGTGATTTGGCTCGCCTGTGTATGGGTTCACGACAGCGTGTAAATAAGATTTTGCGCGAATGGCAAAATCAGTCACTGGTTGTCATGTTAGATGACCATTATGTTATCACTAGCCTAGAGCGCTTATCCGAAGAAGTAGAACTGTCGGAGCGTTAGATAATTGTCCCGAAGGCGACAGTCTTGCTGAAGCCGCGCTGCTAGATTGACAGGCTGCCGGAATTGACTAAAACCGCCGGGTCACACTATTACAATAAAGAGCAATCACTGAGTGAATTGCCACGAGGTTCTATTATGAAAGTAACCACCAAACTGGGATACGGTGTTGGACAGTTGTCCGACGGTGTAAAGCAAGCAGCGTTTAATACGTTTTTATTCTTTTACTACAACCAAGTTCTTGGCTTAAGCGCTAGTTTGGCTGGTGCCGCAGCACTCATTGCTCTCTTGATAGATGCGATCACCGATCCAATGGTGGGCCAGTGGTCTGACCGTATTCGCTCGCGCTTTGGTCGTCGCCATCCGTTCATGGTGGCAGCAATTATTCCCTTTGGTATCGCCATCGCCCTGCTATTCGCGCCGCCAGCGGGCTTAGATCAAATGGGTCTGTTCCTATGGATGGGTGGTTTCGCCATCGGGGTCCGCATTGCGCTAACACTTTTCTTCGTGCCACACCTTTCCTTAGGTGCGGAATTGACTGACGGTTACCACGCGCGAACGTCGCTAATTGGCTATCGAGTACTGTTTACTTATGCGGGTATTCTAGTTGTTTCAGTGATTGGCTTTACTGTCTTCTTCCCGGCAACGGCTGAATACACGAATGGCCTTTTAAATGCCGAGAGCTACCCATCGTTCGGAATTTTCTGTGCAGTTTTGGGGGCGATAGCGATGTTATGGTCGGTATTGTCAACGCGCAAGTTTATTCCCCAGTTACGACGCCCAAGTGATGACCAAGTGAACACGGCAAGCAGCGCACTATTTGCTGTGATTAATGTTTTCAAAACCCTCAAGCAGCAATCATTCCGTGTATTGTTTACCTCCAGTCTCTACTTTAATGCGTTGGTAGGTACCATTCAGACACTTCTCATCTATTTAGGTACCTACATATTCGGCTTTAGCCCCGAGTACATGGGTATCCTAGCGCTGTCATTAGTGATCGGGATTCTGTTCGCATCTAACGTTGCCCAGCTACTTTCGCGCCGCTTTGATAAAAAGATGGCTGCCGCAATCTGCGTTTCCGCAGGTGCGGTCTTAGCGGTTAGCCCAACTATCCTGTTCCTATTTGGTGTCTTGCAGACAATGGGTGAGGGCTCCAAGCTGCTGTTTATCTTTACGGTGAATGGCTTGTCTCAGGCGTTGTTCATCGGTTTCGTCATTCTGTTGGATTCGATGCTGACCGACACCATTGATGAGCACTACCTGGAATCAGGCCGTCGTGAAGAGGGGCTGTTTTTCGCCGCGCGTGCATTCGCAACGAAAGCCAGTTATGGCTTGGGTGCATTTATTGCGGGTATCGCTCTGGAAGTCATCAGTTTTCCAAAGGGAGTGGATCCATCGGCAGTACCTATCGAAGCGGTTTGGGCGCTAGCTTGGTTTGCTGGCCCAGTGCTTATGGTGCTCTTCATTGGTACCACATTGATCACCAATCAGTATGGGCTTGATGCGGAAACGCATAGAGAGATTACTGACAAAATTAAAGAGCGCGAAGCGAATAGCTAAGCACTCCTAGCGAATTCTAGAGGTAATAATGTTTCGTGCAGATATAGAAGAACTCGGTTTATACCGCGAAATGGTTGGTCGCTTCCTAGAACAAGAGGTTGAGCCTCACTATGAGGCTTGGGAAAGCGCCCATATTATGCCGCGCGAGTTCTGGATGACCATGGGTGAGGCTGGGCTTCTGTGTGTTGATATGCCTGAGGAGTACGGCGCGGCCGGAGCGTCCTTCGACGTCTGTCAGTTGATTCAGATGGAGATGTGTCGCCGTGGCTATCATGGGCTGGGAACCGCCTATGGGATTCACACCAATATTGTGGCGCCGTATATCTTCAACATTGGCAATCAGGCTCAGCGCGATCAATGGCTGCCGAAGCTCACTACCGGTGAAGTCGTTGGCGCTTTGGCGATGACCGAGGCCGGCGCCGGCAGTGACGTCGCAGCGATGCGCACTACCGCTGTTCGCGATGGCGATGAGTACATTCTCAATGGTTCGAAAATCTTTATCACTAACGGTATTCATGCCGATCTTGTGATTGTCTGTGCAAAAACGGACTCAGCGGCAGGTGCCAAGGGCATTTCGCTGTTCTTAGTTGATGCTTCCCTACCAGGTTTTGCACGTGGCAAAAAGATTGAGAAGATGGGTCAGCATTGTAGTGATACCGCAGAGCTGTTTTTCGAAGATATGCGAATTCCGGCAGCCGCGCTTCTCGGCGAGGAAGGCAAAGGCTTTGTTCATCTTATGGATGAGCTTCCACGTGAGCGCCTTGGCTGTGCTACGCAGGCGATTAGTCATGCTGAAGGTGCTTTGCAGATCACTAGCGAATATGTTCAAGAACGCCATGCCTTTAAGCAGCCCATTGCCAAGTTCCAAAATACGCGTTTTAAACTAGCGGAGCTAAAGACTGAGCTTGAGTTGTGTAGAGCACTACTCGAAAAGTACGAAGCCAAGTTCTACGCGGGTGAGATGACAGTTGATGAGGCGGCAATGATTAAGCTAGCTGCCACTGAAATGCAGCTACGCGTGGTGGATGCCGGTGTGCAGCTTCACGGCGGCTACGGTTACACGGATGAGTATGTGATTTCACGCTTCTACCGTGATGCACGCATCCAAACCATCTATGCGGGCAGCTCTGAAATCATGAAAGAGATTGTGGCTCGCTCCGTACTTGGGCGTTAGCCAGCTGTCGCGCGTCTAGGTAATCGTAGGTGCGTTTGTACAATGAGTTCAGCGCGGAAAAACAAAAAAGGGCGATCACTACGATGATCGCCCTTTGTATTGTCGCCATAGTTGCTTAACTAGGTGAGATTACTCATCACTTCGCTACCTTGTTTAGCTAGCTCAGCTATTCGCCACCTTGGGCAGCGGCCTCACGCTTGCGTTTAGCTAGGACGCCTTTTTCAAAGCCAAAGATCTTCTCGTACGTTGCAGGGAATAAACGGACGAAACGATCCATCCACCGAGCATCTTTACCCACGATAATTCGACGCTGGTTCTTTAGCATGCCAGTAATGATGATGTTCGCGGCATCTTCGGCAGAAGTAATTGCCGCTTTCTCGAATTCCTTGAGCAATCCAGCCTTG
Organism: uncultured Umboniibacter sp.; assembly: GCF_947497555.1. Taxonomy (NCBI): domain Bacteria; kingdom Pseudomonadati; phylum Pseudomonadota; class Gammaproteobacteria; order Cellvibrionales; family Cellvibrionaceae; genus Umboniibacter; species uncultured Umboniibacter sp. The sequence goes on along the minus strand of NZ_CANMGY010000001.1, from coordinate 124,687 downwards.
CCGTTCTTCACAGAGGCCTCGTTTACGCGAGAATTCTTTGCAATGGACGTCTTAATGCCGCCTGGGTGAACCGAGGAAACGTTGACAGGCGTACCGGCCATTTCCATCTTAAGCGCCTCGGTATACCCGCGAACAGCAAATTTCGACGCATTGTAAGCACTTTGGAGTGGTAGCGCTAACAGCCCAAATAAGCTGGAAATGTTGACGATATGCGCATCATCAGACTCTCTTAGGTGCGGTAAAAAGGCATCAACGCCATTCACCACGCCCCAGAAATTGATATTCATTAGCCACTCGAAATCACTTCGTTTCATATCTCGAATTGCACTGACGAGTGTTACGCCTGCGTTATTGATAATGCCATCAACTTGACCGAAATGTTCCTTCGTGGCGTTAGCGAAATCGACGAAGTCTGCTTGTTGGGAAACGTCTAAGCTAAAGCAGAAACATTCTCCGCCCAAAGCCGAGATTTCCTTTTGTAGTTCGGCTAGGCCTGCATCATTAAGATCGGCGGCGGCAATCTTCGCGCCACGCTGAGTAAGTTGAAGCGATAGGGCTCGGCCGATACCGGACGCTGCGCCAGTGATGGCAAATACTCGGTTTTCAAAACTATTCATGATTTAGACTCTCTAATTGTTAGTGTGCGGCATAGCTGCTTTATTCCGCTGCGCTAAGCGCATGCTCGGAAGTGAGTTCAACCAGCGGTGTCCACATGCTTGGTGGCAAGTCATGCCCCCAGTTCTTAATAATTTCCAATTTGGCACCCGGTACGGTCTTAGCCACATCAATGCCACCCTCGACATTTACCAGCGGGTCCACATCGCCATGAATCACCAAAGTAGGTGCTTGAATTCGCTCCAACCAAGATGTCCGAGCTGGGCCTGCTACAATGGCACACATCTGACGTAGGATTCCGCTTGAAGTCATACCGTGGGTAAGTACGCGAGTGATGTGTGCGTCCAAGGCCTCACCATCTAAAGGGTGCTCCGGAGTTGTTAGTAACGCCGCAGATTTCTTTTGAAATGCGATAATATCGGCGAGCTCTGTTGATGCCGGTTTGGTACGTAAATGCGCTGCGACATCAGATCTGGTGCCCAAAAGTCCCTTCTTACCAGACGTTGACATGATGGAAGTAAAGCTAAGTACCTTGTCAGGGTGCTCTGCGCTTAATAGTTGGCCAATCATGCCGCCCATTGATACGCCAACTACATGCGCTTGGTTCACCTCCAGCGCATCCAGTAACCCTGCGGCGTCATTGGCCATATCCAGTAACGAATAGCCTGACTTGGGGCGTAAGCCTAGCTTTAGTTTGATCACCTGCCAAGCAATGTTAGGCTTACCAAGTTGGTCCATAAGCTGAGATTTACCAATATCTCGGTTGTCGAAGCTAATAACGTAAAAGCCCTTGGCTACCCATTGGGCTATCATTTCTGGTGGCCAGGCTGCGCTGGACATACTTAGGCCTTGAATGAGCAAAAGCGCAGGATTATTGGGGTTTCCGTGGGTCTCATAATACATTGAGATCCCATTAGCTTGGATATTTGGCATAGGTTCCACCTTGTTATTGAACAGCATTATAGCGGAGATTTTATTACTGCACAGGCTAGCGTATTCAGGTATCTGCGAATGTCGCTTGCGGGACATAGATTTCAAGAGGAAAGCCTACATCATAGTTGACTGGTAATCTAATCCTCGCTAGGTCAGTGATGGCTGCAATCGATAGAAACCACAGTGCTGCTTCGAGTAAATTGCCGCTATTATGGCGGAAATATTATTTATCCGTCGTTAGTAGAACAGCTAACTAACAAAGGCTGTTAATTGTGCAAGAATAATCTGTTACTTGGAAACGAGTTTGCTGCAGTGTTCACCCTTTGATGCTAACAAAGCCGAGTTGGTGCCCTGAGACGCAATTTAACTATAAAAAACATAGAGGAATACACCATGGATCTAGGAATCACTAGCAAGCTGCAGCCCATATTAGATGAAGTTAGAGACTTCATTCAGCAGGAAATCATGCCGCTTGATGCTGAATTTTGGCAGGAGTTGGATAATGCTTCGTCGCGTTGGGAACATACCCCGCGAATGACCGAAATCTTGGAAACTCTCAAGGACAAGGCGCGTCGTAAAGGTTTGTGGAATTTCTTCCTCACTAACAGTGAGCACGGTCCTGGTCTGACCAATGTCGAATATGCTTATTTAGCTGAGGAAATGGGTAAATGTACCCTCGCGGCCGAAGTGTTTAATTGCAATGCACCCGATACCGGGAATATGGAAGTGCTGCATAAATATGGTACGCCCGCCCAACAGAAGACTTGGTTGGAGCCGCTTATGGCAGGCACAATCCGCTCAGCGTTTGCGATGACCGAGCCAGAAGTGGCTTCTTCTGATGCGACCAATATTTCCACCATTGCAGAGCGCGATGGCGATGAGTGGGTAATCAATGGTGAGAAGTTCTATATCTCGGGGGCCGGTGATCCTCGCTGTAAGGTAATGATCGTGATGGTGAAGACGGATCCTAATAATCCAAATCGTCATCTCCAACAATCGCAGATTCTCGTGCCGATGGATGCAGCGGGAGTGGAAGTTGTTCGCCCGATGAAGGTGTTCTCTGATGACGATGCGCCGCACGGACATATGCATATTCGCTTTACTAATGTCCGTGTTCCCACTCAGAACATTATTCTTGGTGAGGGCAGGGGCTTCGAAATCTCTCAGGGTCGATTAGGGCCGGGACGAATCCATCACTGTATGCGAGCTATTGGTATGGCTGAGCAAGCATTAGAGATGCTGTGTACTCGCGCGCTATCGCGAGAAGCTTTTGGCAAGCCACTGGCATTCTTAGGCGGTAATATCGATATTATTGCTAATGCGCGTATGGATATCGATCAGGCTAGGCTGTTAACGCTAAAGGCTGCTCATGCTATGGATACGATGGATATGAAGGATGCTCGTATTGAGATTCATAAGATTAAGGTCGTCGCGCCGATCATTGCTTGTCGTATCATCGACGAGGCGATTCAAATGTATGGCGCGGCGGGAATATCCCAGGACTTCCGTTTAGCTGGGATGTATCACCACGCGCGGACTTTGCGCTTGGCCGATGGCCCCGACGAAGTTCATCGCTTAGTAGTAGGTCGTGCCGAGTTGAAAAAGTACCAGCGAAAGTCCTAGGTCAACGCGTTAAGCGGAATTCGATAGCAGTGAATTTTCGTGTCGCTTAGGCGATATAAGCAGTGCGAAATTTGGGTTAGTCTCTCAAAGCTATTAAAATCGGTTCAGTGAATCACTGCGTCGACAACAAGGAAACAGTATGACCATTACAATCCACCCCAGCAAACTATCAGAGTACGTAGGTAAAGAAACTGGCGTTTCCGAATGGATAACTGTGACTCAGGAGCAAATTGATCAATTTGCTGATGCGACACATGATCATCAATTCATTCATGTTGACCCAGAGGCTGCTGCCAAGACCCCATTTGGGGGCACGATTGCGCATGGTTTTTTATCACTCTCGCTACTTTCAGCTATCTCTTACCAAACAGGGATTCTTCTTGAAGGTATGGTGATGGGTTTGAATTACGGTTTCGAGAAGGTACGTTTCCTCTCGCCCGTTAAAGTGGGTAGCCGAGTTCGTGGTCGTACGGTGTTGGCGAATGTTGTTGAGAAGCGTCCGGGACAATTTTTGTATACCTGGGACGTGACTGTAGAAATTGAAGGCGAAGAGCGCCCAGCGCTAAAAGCTGAATGGCTGACGATGACCATCGTAGAGACAGCCAAGTAATTCCACTATTTTTGACTTAAGGATAATGAATATGACAATTCGATTCGACGGCCAAGTGGCCATTGTAACGGGTGCGGGTAACGGTTTAGGTCGTTGTCACGCGTTGGCATTAGCTGCTCGTGGCGCAAAGGTTGTAATTAATGACCTAGGTGGCGCACGCGACGGAAGTGGTGCTTCTTCTGATGCAGCACTTGCTGTAGTGGCTGAAATCGAAGCCGCTGGTGGCGAAGCAATGGCTAACGGCGCTAACGTTGCTAAGTTTGATGAAGTCCAAGCAATGGTCGAACAGGTTATGGCGAAGTGGGGTCGAATTGATATCCTAGTGAACAACGCCGGTATCCTTCGCGATAAGTCATTCGGCAAGATGCCGATTGAAGACTTTGACCTTGTCGTAGACGTACACCTGATGGGCGCTGCAAACTGCACCAAGGCTGTTTGGGACATCATGAAGGCGCAAAACTACGGTCGAATCGTCATGACTTCGTCGTCTTCTGGCCTTTACGGCAACTTCGGCCAGACTAACTACGGTGCTGCTAAAATGGCCGTCGTTGGTTTCATGAATACGCTTTGTATCGAAGGTGAAAAGTACGGCATCAAGACCAACTGCCTGGCGCCAACTGCTGCAACACGTATGACCGAAGATATTATTCCCGATCAGCGTGTACTCGATCTCATGACGCCTGAATCAGTAACCGCTGGTTTGGTTGCGCTAGTCGCTGAAGATGGCCCTAACCGCAGTATTCTCTGCGCGGGAGCGGGTGGCTACGCACGTACCGTTGTATACGAAACCGACGGTATCTACCTGACTCCAGAAGAGCAAACACCAGAAAACGTTTTGGCTAACTGGGAAAAAATTGACGATGCTAGCAATCAGCAAGAACTGAAAGCGGGCTGGATGCAAACTAACAAATTCGTTGCCAAAGCGGCAAAGAGCCTTGGCATTGAGCTAGGTTAATAGGAGACGATCATGAGAGATGCACTAATTGTTTCAACGGCACGTACGCCGATTGGTAAAGCGTACCGCGGTGCGTTCAACATGACGACTGCGCCAACACTAGGCGGCCACGCAATTAAGCATGCGGTAGAGCGAGCTGGTATTGATGGTGCTGAAGTTGAAGACGTCATCATGGGTTGTGCAATGCAGCAGGGTACAACTGGTTTAAATATCGGTCGCTTAGCTGCGTTGGCTGGCGGACTCCCTACCTCGGTAAGTGGTATGTCTTTAGACCGTCAGTGTTCTTCTGGTTTAATGTCTATTGCTACGGCAGCTAAGCAGATTATTCATGACGGCATGGATGTCACCATTGGTGCCGGCCTTGAGTCAATCTCCTTGGTTCAGAACGAGCACGTTAACACGCATATGGCTGTAGATAAGAATCTGGTTGCGATGCATAAAGATATCTACATGCCTATGTTGCAGACTGCTGAAATTGTGTCTCAGCGCTACGGCATTTCACGCGAGCGCCAAGACGAATACGGTTTGTTGAGCCAACAGCGCACTGCAGCGGCCTATGAAGCGGGTGCCTATGCGGATGAAATCGCAGCAATGACAACCACTAAAGCTGTCATGGATCGCGAAACTAAAGAAGTTAGCTACCACGAAGTCACCTGTGCAGCCGATGAAGGTCTACGCGCTACCACGCTAGAAGGCCTTTCAACACTTCGTACCGTGCTTGATGGTGGTGTGATCACTGCGGGTAACGCCAGTCAGTTGTCTGACGGCGCTTCGGCGTCAGTATTGATGGAAGCTAAGTTGGTTGAGCAACGTGGTCTAACTCCGCTAGGCCGTTACGTTGGTATGACGGTAGCGGGTTGTGAGCCAGACGAGATGGGTATCGGTCCAGTATTTGCTGTTCCTAAGCTACTTAAGCAGCATGGTCTGACTGTGGATGATATCGGCTTGTTCGAACTGAACGAAGCTTTTGCTGTACAGGTTCTGTACTGTGCTGACAAGCTAGGTATTCCAATGGAGAAGCTGAACGTCAACGGCGGCGCTATCTCAATCGGACACCCATACGGTATGAGTGGTGCTCGTATGGTGGGTCACTCGCTAATTGAAGGCAAGCGTCGCGGAGCTAAATACGTTGTCATCACCATGTGTGTTGGTGGTGGTATGGGCGCAGCAGGCTTATTTGAAGTACTATAAACCGATCTATTTGGTTTGAAAAAGGCGCCGATAGGCGCCTTTTTTCGTATTTGCTACCAGGAATTACAATAATAACGAGGTAAATAATGATGAAAGCGATTGTATGTAATGAACTTGGCCCGATTGAAAACCTGAAGTTAGAAGAGGTTGATACACCGCATGTCGGCAAGGGTGAAGTTCTGGTTGAGATTAAGGCGGCGGGAGTCAATTATCCCGACACCCTAGTGGTTCAGGGTAAATATCAAATTAAACCGCCCACACCTTATATACCAGGCGGCGAAGCGAGTGGGATCGTCGCGGGGATTGGCGAGGGCGTAACCGACTGGACAGTGGGCGATCGTGTCATTGTGACGCCTCTTGGTGGGGCATTCGCTGAATATTGCGTGGTGCCGAGTACTGAGGTTCAACCTATGGCTAGCAATATGAGCTTTGAGCAAGCTGCTGGCTTCACCATCACCTACGCCACGTCCTACTATGCGCTAAAGCAACGTGCCAAGTTACAACCGGGTGAGACAGTATTGGTATTAGGAGCTGCTGGGGGTGTTGGCGTGACCTGTATTGAAATAGCGAAGGCGATGGGCGCAACTGTCATTGCGGCCGCAAGCTCCGATGAGAAGCTCGCTTTTGCTAAATCGGTTGGTGCGGATCATCTTGTTAATTACGCTACTGAGAACCTCAAGGATAGTGTTAAAGCGCTTACAGCTGGAAAGGGTGTGGACGTAGTTTACGACCCGGTAGGCGGAGACTTAGCGCAGCAAGCATTGCGTTCCACGGGGTGGGAAGGACGGTATCTAGTTATTGGTTTTGCATCGGGGGATATTCCTGAATTTGCGGCTAACCTGACCTTAGTAAAAGGCTCGTCAATAATGGGTGTTTGGTGGGGTGCTTGGGCAGGAAGAGATCCTCTCGCTGCAAAACAAAATCACCTCGAGCTCCTAGCGATGGTTGAAGCGGGTCAATTAACGCCGTTAGTGACCAATACCTATAGTCTTGCCGATACGGTGGATGCCTTTAATCTTTTAGTGAATCGCCAAGCAATGGGTAAAGTGGTGATTACGCCTTAGGTAGGATGTTACGCTTTCGTAAGTCGGGTTAGCTTAAAACAGCTCAATACAAAAAAGGCCAATCATTTCTGATTGGCCTTTTGTTCTACTAGAGCGAGTTTTCTTAGAAGAAGATGGCTAGCTCTAGGCCGTAGGTACGCGGAGCGATTGAACGGCCGTAGGTACGTACGCCATCATCAACACCACTTACCGCCAAGCCGTTGGCGAAACTAACGGTATCCGTTAGGTTAGCGCCAAATAGGCTGACTTCGTAAGCGTCGCTGGCTGGCTGCCAAGCAACGCGAGCCGATACGGTTGAGTATGATTCAACCTGTTCGCTAGGATCATTGAAGATGCTCACGTACTGGCTGCCAGTATAAGCGTAGTTAGCACTCAATACGATGTCACCAGCGCTGAGCGGTTGAACATAGAAACCAGCAATTGTTGCTTTGTTATTTGGCGTGCGGTTAAGTTCGTTGCCACCAACGTCACGTTGCGTGTTGGTTTTCACGTCAATGTACAGCTCATCACCCACTTCACTCTCAAGATACGAGTAGTTAGCAAGAAGCGTTAGATTGTCCGTTGCCGCCCAAGTAGTTTCTAATTCAAGGCCCATGATTGATGCATCAGAAGCGTTGGTTAACTTATCTTCAACGATACCGGTGGCAGGGTTGAGTTGGAATAGCTCAACTTGCATGTCCGTGTAGTCGTAATAGAAAGCGGCGGCGCTAATGTCAAAGCTTTCTCCCCAGCGAGCCTTATAGCCAACTTCGAAGGCAGTAAGCTCTTCGTTATCAACAATGGTTTCATTTTCTGGCGTTGTAGGGTCGTCTTGCAAACCACCAAGACGGAAACCGCCTGGCTTGTAACCTGTTGAAACCGAACCGTAGACCATAGCGCTATCGCTTAGGTCGTAGGCTGCATTAAAGCGCCAGTTAATAGCATCCCATTCTGCGTCATGTTCTGCAGAACCGCCGCCTACAAGTAGGCCGATACGGTTAGGAATGGCTGGGCTGATAGCGCCGTTTGCGCACGGATCAGCGTATGGGTTACCACCGAAAACAAATGACGGAATTAACGCGTCCACAAAACCGTGACACAGTCCTGAATCGTAGATCACCTGTTGCTGTTCCGAGGCAACTTTCTCATCTTTGCTGTATCGAAGACCAGCAGTTAAGGTTAAGGCGTCAGTCGCATGCCAGTCTAATTGACCGTAGGCTGCCATCGAAGTGGTTTCAATCTCACCGTTCTGGTAGTAGAAGTTCCCATCTGGGTTGCCCACTGGCGCATAACCGGCAGCAGGGTTTAACGCATTAATAAGGTATGGGTTGTTGGCATCAGCAAGAGCATAAGGCTGACTGTTTTCCGAATTAAAGTAGAACAATCCGGTAGCCCATTCAACACTACCTTCGCCGTTAGAGATGAACTGAATCTCGTGTTGCTGAGTCTTGTCATTTTGACCAATCTTTTCAACGGTCGAGATTAGGCTGGCGGTGCCGTCCTCATCCTTCTCGCTGTACCAGCTGAACTCTTGGTAGCCGTTTAGAAGTTTTACCGTTACGCCTTCAAAGTCCATAGTCAGTGTTGACTGGTAGGCGTTCTGGTCATCAATAGCGACTTTACCTTGGAAGTCCGAGCTAATGGTAAACGGATCGTCTTGCGAAGGGTTGCTTGATAGGGGAGCAAACAACTCAGGGTTTACAATCAGTGCACCAAGGCGGTGAGGGGCTAGCGGATCATTCGCTAGGTTACGATATTCGTCCTGAAGCTGCATTGACAAAGTTTCGTTTTCAACGCTTCCGCCGAAGTAGCGGACATTCCAATCAATGCTATCGCTGATATTCCACTGAAGTTGAGCCTCATAGTACTCTTCGTCTGCGCCAATTGGGTCGGCACCAGAAACGTTTGTGTAGAAGGAATCTTGAGTATTCTTACTATAGTGAACCAAGAAGCCGAAGTCATCGGTCATTGGGCCGCTAGCGGTAAAGGAAGCCTTCTGTTTGTTATAACTGCCGGCTTCTAAGCGAACAGCCGCGTCGAATTCTTCACCAGGACGCTTGGCAACAACATTGATTGCGCCACCGGTGGTGTTGCGGCCGTATAAAGTGCCTTGAGGTCCGCGAAGTACCTCGATACGTTCTACACGATCTGGCGCAGAGGCAAGGACTGATGATTCAGTGGTGTAGAAGCCGTTGTTGTAAATACCAACGCCAGGCTCTGTGCCTAGGGAGTTCGTCTCACGACCAATACCACGAAGGTAGATACGATTACCTTCACCGCCACCAGCTTCTTCCTGGTAAGACATGCTTGGCGTGAAGGCAGCAACGTCTTGCGGTGTATTGATACCGAGGCCTTGCATCTGCTCAGAGCCAAGGGCGGTGACAGCGATAGGCGTATCAGTGAGTGATGCTTCGCGCTTTTGCGCGGTAATCACAACTTCTTCCATCATGATATTACGAGCACCGCTTTCAGTTTCCTGCGCGACTGCTGTTGAAGATAATGCTGCACCAATTGCCGTTGCTAAAATAGCTCGGTTGAATTGATTATAAGTATTAGACTTGTCCATAGCGTACCCCTAGATGTGGTAGTTAAGGCGAAGAAACTCGGCTATTTTTAATGGCTCTCAGTGCTACCTACGGATCCGCGAAAAGTAGTAGGCATGACTAAATTAGGTGAAACTAAACCGGTGAATCTACGTCATTTGTTATTGTTATTAAATCGTAACAACTAGCGTCTTGTGCGCTAGATAAGCATATCGTAGCTTTTGCAACTTAGTCACCCTGTCACAAAAGCGACAGCGTGGCTAAATTTATTGAAACAATCTCAATGTAGTTAGTAGAGTTTCATTCTTAGTGCATTTCAGAGGCGGAGAACAGGTGTCCCTTTACGGTGCAAACACACTAGACAAGTCGCCTAAGCGACATGATGATATGACTTCAGTTGTTAACCTTTTTCGTCCAATTTAGAGGGGTCAATAGGCGATGACAGCGTTTGAATTTACTACGACTAAGCAGATTATCAGCGAGCCGGGCTCGCTGGCGCGATTGCCTGAGATTTGTGCCAATCTAGGCATTAACAAACCCTACATCATTACCGATCCAGGCATTGTTAGCGTAGGGCTGTTAGCTCAGCTTGATGAATCGATGGCAGCAAAAGCGATGGCTTATGGTGTCTTCAGTGACGTAGTGGCTGATCCGCCTGATCACCTAGTTATGGCTGCAGTAGAGGCCGCGATTGCAGCGGGCGCTGACGGGATTGTTGGTTTTGGTGGCGGTAGCTCACTCGATACGGCGAAGCTGGTGGCGCTATTGGTGCACTCAGAGCAATCACTCAGCGACCTCTACGGCATTGATAATGCAACAGGGCCGCGTCTCCCATTGGTATTGATTCCAACTACTGCCGGAACGGGTTCTGAGGCAACGGCGGTGGCCATTGTTACCACCGGTGAAACGACTAAGTCTGGTGTGGTATCCAAGCTGTTGTATCCGGATGTGGCGCTGCTGGATGCCAATCTCACTATTGGCTTACCAGCACACGTCACAGCGGCAACGGGTATTGACGCGATGGTTCATGCCATTGAAGCTTTCACCAGCGTGCATAAAAAGAATCCCTACTCAGATATGGTGGCACGCGAGGCATTACGACTATTGTCGGCAAACATCTATGAGGCCACGTTTAACGGTGGGAACTTAGTTGCCCGGCAGAATATGTTGCTAGGAGCTTGCTTGGCTGGTCAGGCGTTTGCTAACTCGCCCGTTGCCGCGGTTCACGCACTTGCCTATCCACTTGGAGGGCGATTCCATATTCCCCACGGCCTATGTAACTCGTTGGTACTTCCTCATGTGTTGCGCTTTAATGCTGAAGCCGCTGAGCATTGGTATGCGGAGCTTAACGATTGCTTAGCGGATGCCAAGCCTGGAGAGAATTCAGCGGCGTCATGCGCTAACTTCATTAGCTCAATGGAACAGCTTATTCTAGCGCTAGGGATTCCAACTAAGTTGAGCGACATGGGCATTAGCGCTGAGGATATCCCTCAGTTGGCGGAAGACGCGATGTTACAGACACGACTTCTTATCAATAATCCAGTAGACGTGACATTGGCCGATGCGCTGAATATTTATCACGCTGCACTAACAGGTATTAACAATGGCTAAAGCCCCAATCCCTACTCGAAGTGACTACCACTACTTTGCTCCCATCAGCACGCGTTGGATGGATAATGACATGTTCGGGCATGTGAATAACGTTACCTATTATTCCTACTTTGACACGGTGGCCAACGGCTACCTTATTGAGCGTGGTGGCTTTCAGCCTACGCTCAGTCCGGTTATTGGTTATATCGTGTCATCGTCCTGCGCCTACCACCGTTCTATCGCCTTCCCAGATGCTATTGAAGGCGGCTTTCGGGTAAATCGTCTAGGCAACTCATCCGTTGAATATGGCGTGGCTATTTTTAAGCAGGGTGAGGACGAAGCCTGTGCGCATGGCACCATGACCCACGTATTTGTGGATCGCGAGACAGAGAAACCACAGCCTATTGAGGGCCAAATGAGAGAGGCGCTATTGGCGGCGTTGGTCTAAAATCCCACGCAGGCCTAGGTCGAACTTCATTTCTAGAGCCTGCTAGCTTATTGTGGAATATGCGGACGAACTGCATGGTCTACTCTGTTACGCTGAAATCAAATAATTTCAGTGAAAGCACTATGAATCTGCAAAATACCTTGTTACTACTTCTCGCCATCTTGCTTTCGAGCGTGGGAGTTATTGCACTCGCAACCCCGACCTCCGATGCTCACGTCACGCCAGTCGAAGCTACTTTAGTTTCAACCGACAACTCGGTTAGCAACGTCAGCTTTGGCGATGTATTGAGTTTGGATGTTACGCATCAGCCTACGTTGGTTAGATACGGTGAATCCCCGTCCCAGTTTGTGGAATGGTGGCAGCCGAACGATATGTCGCAAGCGCCAGTGGTTGTCTTTATTCATGGCGGCTGCTGGTTAGCTGAGTACGATTTATCCCACGCGAATGCCATGGCTAGTGCATTGGTAGACGAAGGCTTCGCAGTGTGGAGCATTGAATATCGACGCGCTGGAGAGCAGGGCGGTGGATGGCCAAATTCATTACTGGACGTAGAGTTAGCCATTGCAGCAATGGGAGACTTTACCGAGCAGATTAATCTCGACCGCGCTATCCTAGCTGGGCATTCCGCAGGTGGCCACTTGGCATTGCTCGTCAGCGCTGAACCCAAACTTGCGAGTCAGTTTGAACAGATAGTCGGTCTAGCGCCAATTAGTCATCTCGTTGATTATGCTGGGGGCAATAATAGCTGTCAGATGGCAACGCCTTTGTTTATGGGCGGGCAGCCAGTCGATAAGCCCGAGGCCTACCAAGCAGCCGATCCCTCACAATTGGCGTTAAGTAGCGAGGTGACGCTCATTCTCAGTGCTGACGACGTCATCGTAGAGCGCGAGTATTCGCTACTGGATTCCGTGGGCACGCAAACGATTCCTAAAGCGGGTCATTTTGATGTACTGCACCCCAATACCCCCACTTTCCATAGCTTTTTAAAGCTGGCAAAGGAGCATTTACATGATCAGTAGTGATGAGGCCGTCCGCCTTGATCAGTCAGACCCGCTTCGCAACTATCGCCGTGAATTCCTGCTAGCGGAAGGAACTTGCTATTTAGATGGTAATTCGTTGGGCCCGGTATCTTCGCGAGTCGCTGAGGGATTACAAGAGGTAGTGAGTCAGCAGTGGCAGCCCGATTTAATTGCCAGTTGGAACAAACATGGTTGGATTGACCTGCCACTAAGAATTGGCGATCAGCTCGCGAGAATTCTCGGCGCAGGACCAGGTCAAATTGTCTGTTGTGATAGCACTTCTATTAACCTCTTTAAGGCTATCGCTGCCGCGCTCAGCTTATCTCAGGGAAGGAAGAAAGTGTTGACCACAGCGGATAACTTTCCTACGGATCGCTATATGGTAGAGGGCTTGAGTAAGCTCATGGCTGGGCGCTGTGAGTTAGTGAGCTGTGATGAGGCGAATATCCTCACTAGTTTGAATGACGAAATTGCGGTGCTTGTCCTGACCCAGGTGAATTTTCGAACTGGCCGGCTTTTAGATATGAAAGCTATCACGCAAGCTGCTCATGACTTGGGTATTGTGGTGGTCTGGGATTTAGCGCATTCGGCGGGCATTGTTCCTATCGCGCTCGACGATTGCAATGTTGATTTCGCGGTGGGTTGTAGTTATAAATTTCTGAATGGCGGACCGGGTGCGCCAGCGTTTATCTATGCAGCGAAGCGACACCTCGGTAGTTTAGAGCAGCCTTTGTCGGGCTGGCTTGGACATCGCAATCCCTTTGATTTTTCGCCAGATTATGAAGCCCACGAAGGCATCGCTCAATTTCTCTGCGGTACCCAGGCGGTAATTTCGATGTCTGCGGTAGAGGCTGCGTTAACGCTTTATGATGAGGTGAGTGTGGAGCAGCTCCGTGAAAAATCACTAGCCCTTATGGCGTTCTTTCTGAATAAATTAGCTCAGCACTCAGAGACGTCGGCACTGCACCTCGTGGGTCCAAAGAATCTAGCACAGCGGGGCAGTCAACTAGCATTCGAACATGAGCATGCGTACGGTCTGTGTCAGGCGCTTATTAAACGAGGTGTTGTGGGAGACTTCCGTGCGCCCAATATTCTCCGCTTTGGCTTTTCGCCGCTCTATCTGAGTTTTCAAGATATGGACTTTGCGGTTGATCAAATTGTACAAAGTTTAGCAGCGGGCGAAGCAATTCAAAGCGGCAATAACCAGCGATCATTGGTGACATGATCGAATTGGCGAGGCATCACGTATAATCAGGGTCACACATTTTTAGGTAATGAGTATGTCGGTTTTAGCGCTCTTCCCCATCCCTGGACAGGTCATCTTGCCGAATAGCCTTTGTCCGCTGCATGTCTTTGAACCCCGCTATCGAAAGATGATTTCTGACTGCGTGGCAAATGATATTCCGCTAGCGGTGAGTCATACTAAACGTCCGCTCAAAAGTTCCCGTGTTCCAGAAAGCGCCCTAGCCAATCAGAATACCTTTGAACCATGTTCGGTGTTCACCGGCGGTAAGGTGCAGATCCTGCAAACCTTTGAAGATGGTCGAATGACGGTGATGGTGGATTGTTCAACGCGTTATAGGCTTTTAGATGTGCAGCAGGAAATTCCCTATCGTTTAGTGCGTTGTGAGGAACTCAAAGACGAGGCATTTGATTTCGTCGAAGCGGACGGTCTCAAGGCGCGTTTAATCGCGAGACTTTGCGAACTTTTTGACAGTGAACTGCAACTTCGAGAGGTTTTGAGGACGCCAGAGTGGCAGGAAAAGAATGCCGTTGACGCTAGCTTCGATCTATATCAGTTCTTTCAGCTTGAGCCGGATTACCTCCAGTATGCCTTAGAACTGCCGACACCTATTCAGCGACTACAGCTATTGGACGATATTTTGGATCGCATTAGCTAGATCATTTTAGCTAAATAAAGAAGTAACGGCACTCATTATGGTGCCGTTAATTGGATTGGGAGAGGTAGTTAACAAGCGCTTTAAATTTCTGTTAAAGATACTCATTCAAAAAGTTCAAATAGGCTTCCGATGCAGCTATACGGTTGACCTTCTTGCGGAACCCATGACCTTCATCAGGAAATAGAAGATACTCCACAGGAACGTCGTTGGCGCGAATAGCAGCCACCATTTCGTCGCTTTCAATTTGAAGGACTCGCGGATCATTAGCACCTTGAACCACCAATATAGGGCCACTGATCTGATCCGCGTGGAAAAGAGGCGAAATACGACGCAGGCGTTCCATGTCCGTTGCCGGGTCACCCATCTCAGCATAGAGGTATGATTTAAAGCTTTCCCACCACGGCGGAATACTCGTTAGTGTCCGTTCCCAGTTGGTGACGCCAAAAATATTAATCCCTACCGCAAACTCGTCAGTGAATGCCATGCCGGCCATCGTCATGTAGCCGCCGTAGCTTCCACCCATGATGCCAATACGGTTACGGTCTACCCAATTTAGGGTCTGCAGATGCTTCTTACCAAAGACAATGTCCTGCAAATCATCCTCGCCATGGCGCAAATCATCAAGGTGGTAGAAGGTCTTCCCGTAACCGGATGAACCTCGGTTATTAACAGAGAATACAGCGTAACCATGGTTAACAAGATGCTGAATCATTGGATTGTAGCCAATTCGACTTTGTCCACCCGGACCGCCATGTACCCAAATCACTGCGGGAACTCGATTGTTCGGCGAGGCGTTAATAGGCTTATATAACAAGCCCGGTATGGCGAGGCCGTCGAAGCTGTTAAAACGCACAACCTCGCTGGCCACTAAATTTTCGACCGCAATGTCAGGGTTTAAGTTGGCGCTGATGGCAATAGGAGATTCTGTATCGGCTTGATAGACATAGAGGTTAGACGGTGACGTATCAGACTCGGCATAAAAGGTCATTACCTGACCATCGGCTGAGGCCTCAAAACCCGATATATTGCCATCAGGCAGATTGGGGATTTCTACGCGTCGGTCGGTTTCCAAGTCACGCATGACCACTCGCCTGGCGGCATCCTCGTTGATTGCCGCTACTCGATATCGCCCCTCACCTGTGAAGCGAATGGTAGTGACGTCCCAGTCTGCTGTGTAGTAGACATGATGGGTAAGAGCGCGAAGCTCAAGGCGCCAGGCCTGAACAAACTCTCCATGTCTATTCGTTGAGTAATAGAGATTTTTGCTATCCGGTCCGAAACTGAAGACACCATAGCTCACAGCGCCCTCATGCTCGCTGACCTTGCGCATACGATTACCACCCTGAGCAAGATTGACCAAATAGAGTGCGCTGTCAGTGTTACCTATCGCTTCTATGATGGCGACAAACTGCCCATTAGCACTCACGGCCTCGAGGCTTAATGCCTTATCATTTTGGAATATGAGTTCGCTTTGAAAATTGCTGAGAGTAACCTTATAAAGGTCAAAGGCACTGGGGTCACGCTGATTCGTGGCAACATATAAAGCGGTCTTATCGTGAGACCACCCCATAAATCTGGCCTTCAGATTCTCACCAGGGGTTAAATCTGTCACCGTACCATCCTCAGAGAGAACATATAAGTGATTGAGCTCATTACCACCGCTATCTGCGCTGTAGAGGACTCGGTCGTCTTCAGGAAACCATGAGATACCCATGATAGCGTCGGTAGTCGAAAAGCTAAGTTGAGTTGCTGGCGAACCATCAAGAGGCTGGCGATAAACGTTGAAAACACCCGAGGCATCGGAAGTAGTCAGGACCGAATTGGCTGCGGCATTGATAGACGCGCCAAACTGAGTGGTTGTCTGGTAAAATTCTTCGGCGCTATAGTTAGCAAACTCGACCGAGGGTGGAAGTGGCTCCTCCGACGAAGAACAACCGCCGAGAAATAAAGTGCCGATTAGCCCGGCACTGAGTAATGTGGCGCAATAGGCGTTCATATGATCTCCCTGTCTGAATGAACCGTTTCATACGAGTATAGGGTTAGAGTCATAGATATGTGAAGCGGTTTACTTTCAGTGCACGTTAAACTTGCCGATATACTCTCATTGATGGAGTTCGCGGAGCATAGAGGCCAGTTCTTGAGCACTTAGCTCAGGTGAAAACGCCTCTTTTACACGCCGGAAACGATTCTCCAACAGGTCAATAGTTTGCATAAATGCGAACTCGCTATCTGAGATGGATTTTGACGGGTCTACTAAGCCCCAATGCACCTTCTCGGCAGGCCCAAAAATGATAGGGCAAGCCTCATTGGCGGCATTATCACACACGGTGATAATGATATCTGGCTTCCAATTTTCCATGACATCCCAAGATTTGCTTTTGAGACCTGTAATTGAGTAGCCGCGCTGCGCCAAGTATTTGAGTGAAAGAGGATGAACTTTTCCTTCGGGCTCGCTTCCTGCGGATTGAACATCGATGTTAGGAGCGAGTATTTCAGACGCAATAGCTTCACCCAGAATGCTTCGACAGCGATTATGCGTACAAACGATTAACAGCTTCATGGGAAATCGTTACTCACCACGCTGCGCTGCTGCGGCATAGGCGCTGGCGCGCTGTGCCTTATCGATACAACTATCGAAACGATCGATCGTTTGCTGGAACTTAGCGGCAGTAATTAAGGAGGCTGCTTTAGAGTAACTGACGCTACCCGAGAATCCCGCAGTTTCGGCAATATTCAGCGCATTCCACGCTGCGTCCACACTATTCGCACAAGCGGTACGACCATCAACCTTTGCAGAACAACCGGTGATGGCGACTAGTGCCGTTAACGCGACCACATAGATAGTGGGTTTAATCATGTTCTTCGTCATAGTGCTATGCTTCCTTTAAGTTTGTTGCGAGTTAATTTTATCAGCCAATACTAGTGACGCCAAGAATTTATATCTATCTTCCTAAGCTAGATCAACCACTCCGATGCCTGAGATCAGGCTAGCGTTAAACAAGGCTTACATAAATTGTCGTTAAGCCGACCGCTTTGCTTGAACATAGCGATCCTCCGCTGGTATTGAACCTTTCATTGAAAGAATCAGCTCTTTCAACCATAGCAGAATTAGAACTTTCAGCCTAAATAGCAGCCGAAATAATAGCCTAGTTAACAGTATACTCATAATTAGCAATACGGAGAGCACGAATTGAGATTCGCTACCCGTTCTGGTGGCGATACTTAATCAACTACTAAGCAAGGTTATCAGTTGGGTTAGTATTAATGGCTGATTGTTAGTCAAACGAAGGTTTATTGCCCCTCAACGATGGTGATGAGCGTTCAACTATCACAAAAAGTGTATTTGAAATACGAAAAATTGTGATGTGCGTAACGTTTTTATAGCTAAATGGCTAAGTAGATTACGAATATTCACGCGTTCTTCACGCTCTATTGACGCACTCTTCACTGGCGCTGATAGATATTGCAATCCTCACTCAAAGGGGGTTCTCATGAAACAACAATTTACATTTCCGAAAAAACTCATTGCTACTGCCGTCATTGCATCAATGGCCGTTCTAAGTGGTTGTAATGACGATGATGACGACACGTCAGAAGTTGTCGTTGATCCAACTTTTGGAGGTATCCGTGTTATTCATGCTTCACCGGATGCCCCAGCAGTAAACATTTTAGTAAATGGTGATGCGGCCGTTACAGAGCTAGATTATGCCGAGAGCTCAGGCTTCGCTTCACTTGAAGTAGGCAGCTATGACATCGCTGTCGAGGGCATCATCCCAGGCGGTAATGCAGAAGTTATTAATGTTGACGGCTTCGCCATTGACGAAGATGCTATGACAACCGTGATTGCCGTGGGCGCAGTTGCTGATATTGAGCCGCTTGTTGTCGCCGCTTCTGAAGCAATGCCGGATGCAAGTCAGGTTAGTTTAGTTGTCACCCATGCTGCGCCGATGGCACCGGCCGTCGACATCTTCCTAACAGCGCCAAACGATGATATCACCAATATGTCGCCCGCCTTTAACTTTGCATTCAAGGACTCTATCGATGTTGGTGCTGTGGCGGCAGGCGAAGTACGAATTCGAGCAGCAGTCGATGGCTCAGTAGTATTTGATTCTGGAACGGTTGATCTAAGTGGATTTGCAGGTCAGAAATTACAAGTGACCGCAATTGCTGCGGAAAATCAGGTTGAGTCGGACGCTTCTCCCGTTAAATTGTTAGTTGCGAACGATACCGATGCAGTTGAGATTCGCGATGCATCAACAAGTGCTGGTGCTCGCGTTGTCCATGCTTCTCCCGATGCCGCTGCCGCAGCGGGAGGCGCCGTTGAAGTTTGGGCTACCTCTGCAGCCTTAGGCGATATGCCTGCTGAGCTAATCGCTAGCTTTGACTACACCGATAAGTTCCCAGAAATGGGCAACTATGCAGGTGTTCCAGGTGGCGACTATGTCTTCGATGTTTCGCCAGATGGTGCTGGTGTAGGGGGTTCTGTATTCACCTCAGGTACCGTAACACTCGAAGCGGGTATGGAATATAGTGTGATTGCAACCGGTCGAGTTACTTCATCACCAGCCTTTACCTTACTGCCAACGGGTGACTCAAATCGCGCGATTGCAACTCAGGCAAGTGTAAAAGTCGTCCACGGTGCTCCGGCGGCTGGTGACGTTGACGTCTTCGTGACGGCGGCAGGAGACTTTTCTGTTGTCGAAGTTGAAAGCCAGGCAGCGGGTGATCCATTACTGGATGAATTTACCTTCGGTAGCATCACTGATTACGTGGCGGTGACACCGGGATCCTACGATATTCGCGTTGTTGCAGGTGGAATGGTTGCGATTAATCTAGAAGGTGTGCAGCTTGATGGTGGTAGTGTATCAACTGTTATCGCTCGCGGCCCTTCTGAGCCAGCAGCTGGCGAACTCACTGACTTTGGTGTTATTGTTCTAAGTAACTAATAGAACGGTTTCACTCATCGTTGAACTAATAACACGGCTGAGGCGTTTTCGTCTCGGCCGTTGTTATAACGGTCGGAAGAATTATGGTTCAAAATAAACGCTTGCTGGTGGTTGAAGATCATCAAGATATTGCTGAGATGATCGTGGATTATATGACCTCTAAAGGTTATTCCGTTGATTATGCCGCGGACGGTGTAACAGGACTTCATTTGGCCGTAACCCAAGATTTTGAAGTGATGGTGCTGGATCTGTCTTTACCAGGGCTAAACGGAATTGAGCTATGCAAACAATTACGTACCGTGGCAAAGAAGACTACGCCAGTAATTATGTTGACGGCACGTGACTCCTTGGATGATAAAATTCTTGGTTTTGATGCGGGTGCCGATGACTATCTGGTAAAACCCTTCGCAATGCGTGAATTAGAAGTGAGAGTTAATGCATTATCGCGTCGACTACAGCTTAATGAGAGTGAATTAGTATTGCGCTGTGGAGATGTCAGCTTCGACCTCGAGCAAATGACGGTGACTAGAGATGGCGAACGTATCGGATTGACTCCTACGGGCTATCAGATCTTGGCGAGGTTGATGCAAGCTTCGCCGGCCTTTGTAAAACGCGACGCTCTAGAGCGTGAGTTATGGGGTGAGGATAGGCCCGATAGTGATGCGTTGCGTTCGCATATCTATGCTCTGCGTAAGTCCTTAGACAGGCCCTTTAAAGACAAACTAATTCAACACAGCACGGCTGGAGGCTACCGCATTGTCGATTCGACAACCTAAATCGCTGGGTAAGCGACTCTTTGTAAACTTCCTCCTGCAGGCAGGCGCTATTTCGCTGGCTGCTCTCCTGGGACTCTGGGTAACGAATTGGCTGTTATCGAATGTGTTAGTTGAAGAAGCACTAAAGCGAGAATCCGCGCATTATTGGGCCATGCTAGAGCGCTCGCCTGAAGCTCCTATGGCTAACTCGTTGAATCTTACCGGCTATATACTCCCTCGTGATGAGGGGCAAGTACCACCAGGTGTGATTACCGAACTTGAAGGCTACCACGAGCTCGGTGGAACGCAATTTAACGCCGTCTTTTTAGAGCAACGCGGCGAGCAACGTCTGGTGCTATTGTTTAATCGTTCAGGCGTTGATGGATTAATTGCCCTCTATGGTATCCTGCCTTTAGCCTGCGTATTACTAGTATTATACCTCGCACTCTGGGCTTCCTACCTCATCGCTCGGCGAACCATCTCACCCACGCAGGTGCTTGCCAATGCCGTGGCCAAACTGGATCCAAAACGACCGAAATCAGCGTCAATCTCCGCACAAAATTTGCCCAGCTACGCGGACCAAGAGGTGTTGCAATTAGCCGAAACGCTGGCGCGATTCATTGATCGTAATGAACGTTTTATTCAGCGTGAGACAGCGTTCACCCGCGATGCCAGTCATGAACTGAGAACACCCATTACCGTGATCGCGATGGCGGTAGATATGTTACGCAGTACTTCGGAGATTACGCCGATACAAGCACGTCATGTTGATCGAATTGAGCGCGCGAGCTTAGATATGGAAGAGTTAACGGATGCGTTTCTCATGTTAGCGAGAGAGCGGGAGACGAATACCGAATACCAGTCTATTAGCATTAATGAGGTCGTGGATGATATTGCGCGAACCTTTCAGGAAATTCGCGGTAGCGAAAAACTCATCGTCAGCGTTCGTCATCAACAACAGCTGGTTATCAACTCATCACGATCGGCAGTGAAAATTGTCCTGTCGAATCTGGTGAAGAATGCGGTGAACTATACGGAAGCTGGCGCCGTAACGATTGTGGTTGAAGATCACTCGGTAAGCGTCATTGACACGGGCAGCGGCATCAGCGAGGCAAAGCTGCCTGGGCTATTTGAGCCGTGGAAGGCGGAAAGTGAAAATTCTCGTTCTGGATTTGGCGTGGGTTTATCCATTGTAAAGCGTCTGTGCGATCAGTTTGATTGGATCATCGAGGTATCCAGTGTGAAGGGCTCCGGAACGACTATAGTCGTCAAGTTTAGCTAATAGTAGAGATTGCCAAGGTCACTATCAGTTTAGCTACCAAGGTCTACTCGAGTCACCCTAGTAGCTAATTTATGATCCCGTGAATTTGGCGCGTAATGTTGAGCAAAGCCACTATCAACAAATGCCAATCATGATATTGTCGGGCTGGCAATTATTCCCTACCAGCGCCAATCAATTCCTACCGTTGCGGTCCTGGGCCTGCCGGGTAAATAACGCTCGTTCCCAAAGGCGTAGTCTGCTCTGTTCGCGTAACGAGTATCTAGTAGATTCTCAACCCCAAGCGAAAGTTGGATATCAGGATGAATCTGATAGTCCGCTGTTGCAGACCATAGTTGGTGACCATCGTACTCGTGCTGGTTACTCGCATCCATATAGTAAGCACCTACCAACTGCCAGTGTAAGGCTGTGCTTAAAGCGCTATTTATTTGCCAACGTAAGCGCTGACTTGCCAGCCACTTTGGTGCCGTATCTACCTGACTACCAGACTGAATTGTTTCAGTAGTGTTCGGACCGCCTGATATTTCTCGCGTAAAGGCGTACGTGTGGTTTGCGTAACTCATGCTGCCAGTCCACAGTAGATCTTCGATTAACTGCCAGCTGCCTTCGAGTTCTAAACCAAGATGTTCAGTTTCTCCATCGGCTTCGCTAAAGCCATTAGCATCGCGGAAGAACACTCCACGCTTACGCATCGCATAGCTGGTGGCCGCCAGTGATAGGTCAGCGAAGTTATAGCGCCAACCAAACTCAATACTATCGATAATCTCTTTACCAGCACTGCCTCCGGTTTGATTAATTTGAAGACGGTAGAGATCGCTTGCCTGCGGCGCGCGGGAACCTCTAGCTAAGCGAAACCACAGATTTTGCTCTTCGTTGAGACGATAGTTAACTCGTAACTTCGGCATGAACAATTCGAAGGTACTTACACTATCCTCAGGACGATAGAAGCGTCCATCAATACCGGAGCTCATGAAGTTTTCATAATCGTAGCGGCTGGCCTCGTAGCGCATACCAATCAGCCAATTTAGACGCTCTTTATGGGTGGAACTCAATTGGAAGAAATAACCCACCGTAGTGGTTTCAACCTGGTAGTCATAATGCAGCCCCTGAGTGTATGAAAATACATCAGGTATCAATTGCTCTTCGCGGAGTGAGCCGCGTGTAGCGTCTATGTCTATGCCACTGTGAAAATTAGTGGCGCCAGCGCTAGCTCGGTAATTTGACATGAAGCCAACGCTCTGTTGCTTGGCGTTTTCGATGGCTTGGCTAGGTAAAAAGTGCATGAGCAGCTCACTTTCAACTTCGCGATAATACGGCGTTATAGAGAAACCTGAGCGACCAATGTTAATTTGGCTTCGTAGGCGGAATCCGTCGACTTCTCTGTAGGCATTGGGATTTGGATTGGTATAGATTAAATCCTCGTCGAGGTAAGCATCAGAACCAAAAATAAAGCCTGCCGTTTGTTGATCAAGGGAATGAACGGCAAGAGTCGTATCCATTTCTAAGTTAAGGGAGCTCATCTTACCGCCAATAACGGTTTTTGCTTGCTCTGCGCCAGAGCTATCTCTCCAGCCTTCGTCATTTAGACCATAGGCCTTGAGATAAATGGAGTCCGAGCTCAATCTGGCGTGAACCGACGATGATGAGTCGCTGTAACTGACTTTTAATTGCTGACCGGTTTGTGGTGCATTACGGACATTAATGACGCCGTGTATGGCATTAGATCCATACGATGCGCTGCCCGGTCCGCGCCATACTTCAATTCCATCAGCTAACTCCCAGCTAGATTCTAGCATGGCGTTGACATTGCCAAATGCCGCTGCGCGAAGCGGTAGTCCATCTTCTAGGTACAGGAAGCTCCCTTGACCGGCCCCTGACGTCAGAACAGGGGAGCGAATAGCGGTAAGATGTTGCTGGCCATTGGTGTTTTGTAGGTTAACTCCCGCTGCTTCATTCAAGAGTTGGTCTATTCGCGTGGTTGCCCCAACGTTTAGCGATTCACCCGATAACACGGAGACTGATGCCGCAAGTTTGTCTAAAGGTTCGCCATCACGGTTTCCTGTGATGACCACCTCCTCAATAGCGACGCTCAATAACAGCAAATTCAACATAGTTTATTGCGCCGGTGTAAGGCGTAGCAAACTACCTTCGCTTGAGTCAGTTAGCACATAAATCGCACCGTCGGGACCTTGGCGAACATCGCGAAAACGCTCTTCGCGCTCTGTGAGTAATCGGTGCTGGCCAACGACTTGTCCATTTTCCATATCAACGTGACGAAGTTCCTTACCCGCTAATGCTGCAATCAAGAAGTCCCCATCCCAGGCGCTAAATTGCGAATTCTGCAGAAGGGCGAAGCCAGCAGGCGCTATCGAAGGGTCATAGTAAAACATGGGCTGTATCATACCATCGAGCTCGGTATAGGGGGTGATTTGCGCGCCGGAATACTCAGTACCATAGGTAATAGCAGGCCAACCAT
Source organism: uncultured Umboniibacter sp. (assembly GCF_947497555.1). Taxonomy (NCBI): domain Bacteria; kingdom Pseudomonadati; phylum Pseudomonadota; class Gammaproteobacteria; order Cellvibrionales; family Cellvibrionaceae; genus Umboniibacter; species uncultured Umboniibacter sp. The sequence goes on along the minus strand of NZ_CANMGY010000001.1, from coordinate 100,760 downwards.
AGTTGAGAGCGGGCTCAATCACGTTGATTTCATCACCACCCTTCGGACCATGCTCATGGACATAGAGCACGTTAGCTTCGGTGTCAAAAACAATTCCTTGAGGGTTACGGTGGCCATAGCTCCAGATTTCGGCACGGGCATCCTCACGACCTACAAACGGGTTATCTGAAGGGACAGTGCCATCATCGTTAAGACGGATAACCTTACCCATGAGACTATCCAAACGCTGCGAATGTTCGCGGTAGTTGTAACCTTCACCGGTGCCGAACACCAGTGATCCATCTGGAAGGAAAGTCATTCTTCCACCGTAGTGGGCACCGCCTGATTTGAGCGGACTGACAGTAAAAAGAACCTCTAATTCGATCAAGTTGTTGCCAGATAGTTTAGCGCGGGCAACACGCAGTCCATTTTCCTCATTAGTACCCCAAGCATAGCTAAGGTAGATCCATTGATTGTTGGCAAAGTCGGGGTGAGGTAAGGCCTCGAAGAACCCAGCTTGGCTATTTACGAATGCTTCAGGAGTTCCCTCTAACACAACTCGGCTAGCGCCGTCGCTACTCAGCAACTGCACACTTCCGCTCCTTTCGGCGACAAGCATCGCACCGTTTGGCAAAAAGCTGAGGCCCCACGGTTGATTGAAGTCATCGGCGAGTACCTCAACGTCATAATTAGCCACGGTGGGAACATCACTAGGAATCGGTGATAGCTGAGGCTGAGCAAGTACTGCGGTACTAAGTACCCAAGTAGAGAGCATAATCTGGCGTAGCATGGACATATCCTCGTGTTATTTAGCTAGGTTCAGTTTGTGTAATTTTGATTGGCCTAAACATCATTCATTAGCGTAAAGTGTGTAAGTTACTAATTATTTTATGTATAGAGCTTAATTGAATATGCCTAATCGACAAACGCTTTTTGCATTTTTCACCAGTGCCATCGTTACTTTTATTTTAGCTTCACTGGCTAACACTCAGTTCGTCATCGCTGGACTAGAGTCCGTCAATGTAGTGATACCGTTGAGTGACCGGGTCATGATGTCGTGGCTAGATATTCAAGGTCTAGCGCTTACTTACGGAATTGTAATCATGATTGGATTACTTTTAGCCTTCTCTTTCATGTCTTTGGTGAATAGATTTTACCCATTGCCAAAAGTTTGGTTTCCGCTGGGTGGAGCCATTGCCTTTATCGTGATGATTGCCGCTATGGAGCCGCTGCTAGGTGTTACCCTAATCACTGGTGCCCGAACCACAGCGGGCTGGGCAGCTCAGTGTGCTGCTGGTGCCATTGGCGGCTTTGTCTTCAGTCAGTTAAAAGCGCCTTCCTCTAAGTCTGCTGAGTAGCCTCTTTGATGAGGTTACTCACTAGGACCACTCATCACAATCTGTCGCTGCCTTTTTGATCGCCATAAGGTTGCTTATCGCGGCACAAATTCCAATACCGTCGCGTTAATGCAATAGCGTAGCTGACCGTTTGGTCCGTCGTCAAAAACATGACCCAAATGAATGCCCGTTGAGGCTGAGCGTAATTCAGTACGTTGCATTCCGTATCGATTGTCGGCATGTTCTGTTACTGCTCCATCTACTGGCTTAGTAAAAGACAGCCAGCCTGTAGCTGAGTTGAAACGATCACGCGTATCAAAGAGGGGTGCGCCAGAAAGCGCATCGACAAACTGACCATCAGGGGTGTTCTTAAAAAGGTCATAGGCTTTACAGAAAGCCGCATCGGTTCCTTCGTTGAAAGCCACATTGTATGCTTCACTTTGACCAAGTTTAAAGGCGCCGAGTGCTCGGTAGAAATCCTCCGCAGATAAAAATCCTTGATGCGCAAACACTTCGACACCTTCCTCCAAGAATAGAATAGTAGGCGTGGCCCAAGTGGGGGAGTTGATAGTCAGTCCCTCAAGTTGGTGAGCGAAACGATAGGTCATTGGAATATTACCTTGGTAGTCATTAGCGACTTCCGCTTTAAATCTCTCGCAGTACGGACAGTAAAATTCAGCATCAATAATGACAATTTGTTTGCCCGACAGAAGTTGATCATTATCAACGGCTGAGCGCTCATCGTCGTCGAAACGAACTCCCGTGCTATGATCAGGGCAATAGCCTTCCGGATTTTTTGCTAGGTAGTCCTGATGGTATTCTTCAGCTGAGTAAAACTGCTCTAGCGGTTTAATTTGCGTGGTGATTTCTCCGTAACCTGCCTCATTTAGCCTTAGCTGATAGTCCTCGGTTAGTCGTTGGGCAACAGCAGTTTGTAATGGCGATGTGGTTAGGATGATAGATCGGTACTGAGTGCCAATATCATTGCCTTGGCGATTACCCTGAGTAGGATCGTGCTGCTCATAGAAGGCTTGAATCAGAGTTTCCTCGGAAATAGCATTGGCGTTAAAGGTCACCTTGACCACTTCGGCATGATTATTCGGATTGAATTGGTTGCGTTGCTGCGTAATAGTCCGATAATCAGGACTTACTTGGCCATCTGCATAACCGGACTCAGCATCTAACACGCCGGGCAATGCCTCATAGCGCTTTTCTACTCCCCAAAAGCAGCCAGCCCCCAAAACGATAGTTTGAATATTCTGGGTAGCCTCAGTCGGTTCTGCCGTTTGCGCGTGAGCAGTTAAACCGAAGGTCGATAGCATTACCAATAAGATTTTTTTATACATCATAATAATCTCCTTTTGCGATATTCTACCTAGCTCTGTTTTAGCTACGCTAGCGTAGTTTCCACCACGTAAATGCCGCAAGAGAAGTGTCAGTGGGCCCTTAACACTTGCATAACCCACCCCGATATAACCGTCATTCATCATAAAAATTCGTCGTGTGGATTGTGGTGGTTCACTCTTGGGACTAACGAGGAGAAATTATCATGCTCACTACCCCTGATTTATGCGATCGATATCCCGAAGAGGTCAAAGTTGTTACTCCTAATTCATTAATTGATTTTGGCGCCATTGAGTGTTTTCACGGTGAAGTTGTCACGGTGAAGTGTTTTGAGGATAACTCTCGAGTAAAAGAACAACTTGCTCAGCCAGGAAGAGGAAAAGTGTTAGTGGTTGATGGTGGCTCATCGCTTCGCCGAGCGCTACTCGGTGATCTCATCGCGGCCAGCGCAGTCGAGAAAGGGTGGTCTGGCGTAGTGATTTTCGGCTGTGTCCGAGACGTAGAGATTCTGGCGACACTCGCAATAGGAATAAAAGCGCTAGCTAGTATCCCGCTCAAAACCGATCGTCGGGGAGTGGGGCAGCTAAACGTGCCGCTACTGGTGGGTAGTATAGAGATACTCCCCGGCGATTACCTGGTAGCGGATGCTAATGGAGTGGCTGTGATAAGTATGGACCAGATTGCGAAGTTACGCGCCGGCGAGTAGCCTACTTCTCAATTTGCATTGAGGTGATACAGTCTAACTAGCCTCATAGACCGTTAGGCGTTTGATTGTCAGTTCAAAAAGCCGGCACGGGGCCGGCTTGAAAAATTAATTTAAGAAAACTTTAGGACTCTGACTCCGCCAAAATTTCCATCTGCGTACCAAGGCGAGTTGCCCAACGATTGAACAGATTTCGAACGTCAAACTGAACAGAAGTTCGATTATTAATCGTCCCCGTACCCGTATCGAAACCTGCGTCATGGCGATCTTCAATAACTAAGATCGTCTCGGTACCCTGAACTACGGTAAATCGGACGTCCAACTCTCCCGAGGTCTTGGTGTAGTAACGTGACCCAGGACTCCGACTGGAATCATCCTTGGGGGCAGTCGGCCTGATTTGGATTAGATCAGATTGCACGACTACATCAGCTTCTTCAGCGCTTGCTGCAATAGTGACGTTACTCGCAGAGAAAGATCCCTGCAGAGCTTTAGCGTAAGCTTCCTGTAGCCATTCCCTGTCTCGGTCCGTTAGCTCCCACTCTTGGTTAACGCGCGAAAAGTTGTAATCATCCGGTTGAATGATCGTTACATTCGAGAGGTCTATCGGCTCGAAGTAAACACTCGATACAACTGGGTAGGGATCTTTTGCGAAAACTACATCAAATTGCTTGCTATCGTGGCCAACGAGTTGGTTAGCGGCGATTACTGGACCTATTGCTTCACTAGGAGTCCCAATGCTTGCGCACCCAGATAGCGTGGTTACTACGATAATTACGGTAAATATTTTCTTCAGCATAATATGCTTCCTCCTGTGAATAATCGTTGATTTCCTTAGCCTAGCAATACTTATGACCATGATAAATGTGATTTGTTAGCCGTGTAGGGGAGATTCAGTATCCATTTACGCAAAACTAACCAGCGCTGCTGCCGAAATTCCACTAAAGCGCTAACGTGCTAAAGTAATAAACGCCTTGGAGCTAAGCGCCTATTTTGTAATTCGTAGCAGTGATACTGACGACTAATTCGCAGCGATCAGGGGAAGCTTGATTAATCGTTTCGAAAAATTTAAAGCTGCGTCATTGTGAGTGTATTACAAGTTGAAGTGTATCGATTTGGTATGACTGTTGCGGTTTACTTCTTCTTCGCGTTCCATTATTAATCTTCTCAGTTACTGCTTCGCTTATCTCTAGCAGATCCCGCTATTAGAATTCTAACTGCCCAACACCGCGTTATTTAGTCACGCCGTGTTGGGCTCGTTATTAGCAATTTAGTTAGGATTCGCGCCAAATACGCCAACGCCTAACTTACCCGAAATGTGACTAATTGCTTGCATAGCACGAATACTATTGCCCGCCTCGTTCAAACGCGGTGAAAATGCTGCAATAGCAAATTCTCCAGGAACAACGGCTACAATACCACCACCAACACCTGTTTTGGCAGGTAGGCCGGCGCTATACATCCATTCACCGGATTCATCATAAAACCCTGCGGTAGCCATAATTGCCAGTAATTCGGGAACATGTTCCTCGGCTAACACCCGATCACCAGTAACCGGGTTTTCGCCACCATTAGCCAGCGTGGCGCCCATGATGGCGAGATCACGCGTATTAACACCCAGCGAACATTGCATGGTGTACACTCGGAGGCTTTCCTCTGGATCTGCATATAAGCGACCGTCATTGAGGAGGAGATTCGCAATTCCGCGGTTGCTTGCCGAGGAACTGTATTCCGATTCGAAGACCTCATCCAAGATCTCGAGCTCACCGCCAGCGAACCCTTCCATATTCTTAAGGATTAAGTCCCAGCGTTCTTCTTCGTCACTGGCTTCAACAAGGCTCACTGCAGCGATTGCGCCGGCGTTTACCATAGGGTTAACGGAGCGCTGTTCATATAGCGCTAGTGCGACTTTGCTGTTGAATGGCATACCAGTGGGTTCAACACCGATATTTTCCTTCACGGCATCGGGGCTCTGCTGCTGCATTATGAGTGCTGCGGTAAAGGGTTTTGATACGCTTTGAATGGAGAATCGATAGTCGATGTCCCCGGCTACGAATAATTTGCCGTCGCGAGTAGCGATGACTACGCCAAATAGATCGCTCGGTACCTCGGTAAGAATAGGGATATAGTCCGCATTCTTGCCACTATCATCGTCCTTAAATTCTTCGTAAGCTTCATCTACCGCCTGTTGTAGCTGTTCGTCACTAAACTCGGCCAATGCGCTATTAACCATCAGGAAAGTTGACAGGATACCCGCGGTTGCAAGGCTAAAGGTGTTAGATTGTATGTTCATGTGCATTTCTCCAAAAAATACGGTTTACAGTACTGACAGAAAGACCTAGTCAGATTTAGAACGTTTTAGAAAAGTTATACTTAACGGAAAATTGGATGCGCAAGTCGTCACTCTTGTAACCATCGTAATTCTCTCGCTCAGCCCACTGAAGTTCGGGACCCATGAAAATATTACTGCTAGGGTGCCAAAGTAGGTTTGCCAGGGCATATTGGCCAGTTTGGAATTGTGCTTCGCTGGCACTTGCAGGTAAATCGTTATCCTGAAGTGAGTAACCGATACTACTGGTCCATTGTTCACTCCAATTTAAGTCGATAAAGGCAACAACACCCAAAACGGGGATTGCGGTGCTGGTTAGATTTCTAGGGTCCGTTCCGGCCCCTTGATCAATCCCAATATCCACGCTCGCATCATTGAGGTAGTTCTGAATACCTTCCCCATAGACAGTCGAAGCGCGAATGACGTGCCTACCAAGGAAGTAATTGGTGCTCAGATTAATACCCCAACCCGTTTGCTCGCCGCTTAGATCAACGGTGCTGTCCGCGTTGTTATCTTGCCACTTGATCTGTCTGAGAATACCGGCGGCTTGAAAGTGGCCCCAGTCACCTACCAAACGATAGTGAGCGGCAATATCGGGAACTTCGAAATCACTCGTTAGCCCTCGAGTGGCGATAAAGTCACTAAATTCGCCCCCATCACCGGACCCGCCTGGTCTTTCCAAGGACACGGCAAAGCGAGAGTCACCGTTACGCCAAGGTGTCCAACGAACCTGTACATTCCGATAGAAAACCAAGCCATTTGGGCCCCAGTACTCAATCGTATTTGGGAATACACTTGCATCCATGAAAACACTATCAAATTGACCTGCACCAAAGTCGCCGAATTCGCCCCACGCTTTTAAAAGGTGAAGGGCGTGATTACCCGCGTCGTCACCAACGCCTACTAAGTCGAACTCGATAACGGTTTTTAGCTCGCCGTAGGCCGTTGGACTAGTGCTTGCAAAGCCTAATCGACTTTGACGAACACCTGAATAAAAATGGCCGTCATTCGAGTATTCGTCGTCGTAGGATGGCAATTTGGTAGGGCGAAGTAAATCCGCCCATTCAGGATCGTTCTGTTTAGTTTGAAAGCCCATATCTAGCATTGCATGACCATAGATTTTAAAGGTGTCTTCACCTATTAAAATAGAGGTATTTTGATCGTCATCCGGAGATTCTGGTTCAACCGAGGTGGTGATCAAATCTTCCTCATTACTTGTATCCATCTGGGTAGCTTCTTCGTTATTCACAGGCTCTGAATCCTGAGCTAGCGAGCCAGAGGCTAGTAAAAATAGAGTCGCGGTAGCAATAGTTGAGGGCACGTTGGCCATGGGTTTTCTCCCTATTTATGTAGTCAACCTAATTTTCAGCGTAGACGAATCTGTACAATGTGCGATTTTTTTAAAAAAATTATTGACATGGAAATTGGTGCAGGAATTGCGGCTATTTCAATGCAAAGGGATGTTGCTGATCGTGGAGAGTTGGTAATTATTGTCTAATTCTTCAAAGTGGTGTCATTGCGGGGTATGATTCGCGCCCAAATCATCCTATCTCTAGGCTATTGCAACGAGGGTAACGCTACTCCAGTGGAAATAATCATTATTGGTATGGCAATTATTGCTTTGATTGCCATTGCGTGTGAAGAAATTACGCATATTGATAAAGCAAAAAGCACGCTGTTCTTCGGTTGCGTTAGCTGGCTTCTGCTCTATGTGAAAGCTAGCACGACAGGTAATTCTGCAAACCTCCAGGCAAGCTTCGATCATAATCTTTTAGAAATCGCTAGCCTGTGGTTATTTCTGATGGCAACCATGACCTTTGTGGCATTTCTCAACGCCCGAGGCCTGATTTCGGGTGCAGTATTAAAAGTGATGCCCGGCGAGCTGTCGTTCAATCGCCTAATTATCCTGGTTGCGGTCTTCGCCGTCTTGCTATCCATGCTCGCTGACAACATAACAGCTACCCTAGTTTCACTGAGCGTTGTCTCTGCCTTTAAGTTATCGGATAAGGAGCGAATCAAACTCGCGGTATTGGCGGTTTTTGCTGTTAATTCCGGAGGCGTGATTCTGATCACTGGTGATGTCACCACACTGATGATTTTTAGTGATGGTCATCTGTCGATGGCTCAGCTCCTCCATCTACTCCTGCCTACGTTGATTGGTGTGTTGGTATTGGTGGTGTTAATGATGAGAGGAACTAACCGGAGGGTTGAAGCTGAGCTCTTTCGCGATAAGTCTCAGCGCTTAGATGTGGTGATAGCCATCCTCTTTTTTTCGACGATTGTCTCGACTATGGTTCTGAATATTCTTTTTTCCGTTCCACCAGTACTCACTTTCCTATCGGGTCTTTCCATCATGTTTTTGATTGGTGGTTTTGTGAACAAGTATCGGCATGAGATCCACCTGCTGGAGTATGTCCGAAAGATCCAGTTTGATACCTTACTCTTCTTCCTGGGGATCCTACTGATTGTTGGGGCTCTCAAGGAAATTGGTGTGCTGGTTTATCTTACAGAGCTGTTCTTTGCGCTGAGTCCAGAGCTATCTAGCTACCTCATGGGTGTTAGCTCGGCCATGCTAGATAACGTCCCATTAACCGCGGCGCTATTAAAATCAGAGCCTACTCTCAACATCACCCAATGGTTAGGGCTGACTTATGCTGTGGGCGTTGGCGGTTCGCTACTGGTGATTGGTTCAGCAGCGGGGATTGTCGCTATGAGCCGAATGAAGGAGCTAACCTTCATGGCCTATGCGCGCTATATCCCAAGACTCTTCATAGCCTACAGCGCTGGTTATCTGGCGGTGCTCTGGCTGAGCTAATGTCCCAACAGATTATCACGATTAGTGTAAGTTGCTAAGAACGCTAAGCAAATAAAAAGGCCCCACATAGTAGTGGGGCCTTTTAGTTTGATCTTAAGGCGATTAGTTCGCAGTGCTAGTGCTGAGGCATCGAAGCTTAAAAAGGGATGTCTTCGTCATACTGCCCAAAGTCAGCAGGGCCTGGCTCAGCTTGAGGGGCAGATTGAGACTGACCTTCGATGCGCCATGCTTGCAAACTGTTGAAACAACGCTCTGCTTTGCCTGGCTGTGACCAAAGACGACCAGAAAGATTGAAGTGAACGGTGATATCACTACCTACTTGGTATTGGTCCATCAGTGCACACTTGTCTTTGATCAATTCCATCGCTAAGTAGTTAGGGTAGGCAGGATTCTCACCTTCCCCGGTTACGCGGATAACGAATTCACGCTTCGTGAAACCGTTGTTACCGTATTCAGTGGTCTCGCCGATACTGTGGATTTGACCTTGAACTTCAAAACTTTTTGACATGAATTTATCTCGCTAATTTGAGTCTAACTAATGCTCATACTGTAACGTGTTTAGGCGTGTTTTAGTAGCCACTTTTCGGTGGTTATTGTTAGTTGTCGCCAAGCGATCAGCGGTGAAAAAGATTTCCTTTAAAAGCCAGGAGGGGTTCAGCGGGTGATCCACATCTTGGCGAGCAGCGTTTCTAAGGTAAACGTTGTGAATGAGGAAGACAGTATGAACGCGGTAAGTCCCAAGTCTCTGATGAAATCTAAATGGACCCATTTACAACCGGTAAATAAGGAACGCCACTTCATGGTCACACGGGTGAGCTATGACGAAGATCAACGAGTTGAATTGTGTGAGCTGGAAGCAGTGATGACGGGTCGAGTTCAGGCGATAGATTGGCGCTCGTTGAAAGACAATAGTAAATGGCAGCAGGGATGGCGATAAGATTTTGGCGTTGCGCAAGCGTCCGAGCGTCTAGTTCCAAGCAATAACAAGCGCTCCGGCTAGCAACGGTAGCAAGGCCATTGCGGCTTATACTAGGAGCAAAGTCCGAGGTCATGACAAACAAAGGTTTCCTATGTTACTTTTGAAGTATTACTAACCCTACGGAAAGCTCATCTATGAAAATTATAAATGCGAAGCTTCAACGCTTGATGGCGTTGTCAGCTGCGGCACTAGTGCTTACTGCTTGCTCCGATGATCCTGCGCCAGCACCTGAGGCCGACGAAGAGTCTATTGCAGCATTAACTGAAAATGCGGACGTCTTTGAAGGTTTTTTTACGGCCTACCGCGATCCAGAATCCGGTTCAGTGCATCTACTCATCAATGAAGATCAGCTGTCAGACGAATTCATTTACACTGCGCAGACTGCGAATGGTGTGGTTGAAGCTGGTCAGTTTACAGGCGCCTATGTGGGCAACAGCGTGTTAACGGCAGAGCGTTATTACAATCGTATTGAGTTTGTTGCTCAGAACACTTCATTCTACTTTGATCCGGACAATGCGCTTTCTCGTGCCGCCGACGCGAATATTTCTGACGCGATTTTAGCAGTAGCAGAGATTGTTGCTGAAGATGAAGAGACCGGTGATATCTTAGTAAACATCGATGGCTTGTTGATGAGCGAGAGCCTGCAGCAAGTCAGCAGCTCAGATAATCCAGTGACCGGTGGTTTAGACGGTGACAAGTCGAAGGTTCTATCTATCCGCAGTTACCCGGAGAATACAGACTTCGAGGTTGAGTATGTCTATTCAGGTGGAGAGCCTAGCTGGAGCGAAGATATTACTGACTCGCGTGCTATCTCTATTCGTATGTTACATAGCTTTATCGCTATGCCTGATAACGACTTCACGCCGCGATTCGCAGATTCTCGTGTTGGTACCTTCGATACCCAGGTAACTGACCTCACTTCAACATCATCCACCCCCTATCGTGATCTAGTTCATCGCTGGGACCTAGTAAAGCAGGATCCAGCAGCGGATATTTCTGATCCAGTAGAGCCTATTGTTTGGTGGATTGAGAATACCACTCCAGTAGAATGGCGTGACCTAATCATGGCTGCTGGCCTTGAGTGGAATAAGTCCTTCGAAAAGGCTGGTTTCTCCAATGCCGTAGAAATCAAGGTTCAGCCGGATGATGCAGACTGGGATGCGGGCGATATTCGCTACAACGTTCTTCGTTGGACCTCATCACCAACCCCGCCATTTGGCGGTTATGGTCCAAGTTTTGTTAACCCGCGCACTGGCCAGATTATCGGTGCTGATATCATGTTAGAGGCTTCATTCCTCAATCGTCGTCGTATTATCTCGCGTTGGTTGGCAGAGGGTATGAACACGCCAGAGGATCTGGCTAAGAATCTCGATCAGCTAGCCGGTCATACCTGTTCACTGGGTAATCACATGCAGTCAGCGAACCTTAGCGCGTTTGCTTTTGCTGACTTCGCTGCTACCGATGGCATGTCTGCTGCCGAGATGACTGAACAGATCGTTCACGATTCAATGCACTACTTAATCCTTCACGAGATGGGCCATACCTTGGGTATGAACCACAATATGAAGGCAACCCAGTACCTTACTCCTGAAGAGTCGTTTGACCTTGAGGTGGTTAATGAGAAAGGCCTAGCGGCTTCGGTCATGGATTACCCTTCGGTTAACTTTGCGCCACGTGGTTCGGAGCAAACTCGTTTCTACGCCGTAACGCCAGGACCTTACGATGACTGGTTCATCAAGTTTTCGTACTCGCCTGAGCTGAATGACCCTGCGGCGATGGCTGAGCACCTTGCTAAGTCGACCTCCGATGACTTGATCTTCGGTAACGATGCGGATGACATGCGGGCGCCAGGTTGGGGTATTGACCCTCGCGTTAATATCTATGACATGTCAAATGACGCTATTAAGTACTCTGATATGCGCATGGAATTAGTTCGCGATGTACTGGATAACATGTCACCTGCAGACGTCAATGACGGCGAGAGCTATGATGACCTAGTGGTAGCCATTGAGGCCATGATGGGTGAATGGCGTTGGGCCGGTAACGTGACCTCACGTTATGTTGGCGGTGTCTATGTAGATCGCGCGTTACGTGGTCAAGACGGCGCAACACAGCCCTATGAGCCGGTTGCGGAGTCTCGTCAACGTGAAGCCATGGCGCTGTTAGCTAAGTACCACTTCGCACCGGATGCGATGGAAATGAATCCTGAAGTGATTGCCCACGCTCAACGTATGCGTCGCGGTTTCAATAACTTCGGAGCACCAGAAGATCCTAAACTTCATGGCGCAATTCTGGGCGGGCAGAGTGGTTTGCTTGATCACCTATTACATCCAGGAGTGCTTCAGCGCTTAGTTGATACCACGCTTTACGGTAACACCTACACCATTGATGCAATGATGGATGAATTGAATGCTGCGGTCTTCGCTGCAGACAAGTCAGGCAACATCAATACAATGCGTCAAAATCTTCAGGTTGAGTATGTAAATCGCTTGGTTGAAATCGCTAAGAACGAAGAGGGTGCATTCCCAACTCAGGCGGTATCAATGGCTGTATTACAACTTCATGAGCTTAAGGAACATTTCGCTACTAACCGCAGTGTAAATCGTTCAACTAAAGCCCATTCAATCAACTTAGTTAGCTTGATTGAGCGAGGCCTTCACGCTTAAGGCGAGGTGGTTTTGTGATCTAAGAACGGTGCCCTAGGGCGCCGTTTTTTTGTCTTGAATTCCGAGTTACATGACCTCGGCAACCCGATCTAGCAGGGTATAGAACTCATCAAGCTCTTCGGCTTTGACGAATTCGAGTTGGTATTTGTTATGGAAGAAGACGGTAAGCTTGGCGTGATGACTGTTTAGATACATCGTGTAACCGTCAAAATCCGTACTAGCTGATAGGCCCATGAAGCTGCGAACCTCTCCCTCCTTTTCGCCGTGATCCATGACGTGGTTGAACACTCTTAGTGCTTTCAGAACATCTAACTTAGGGTCGTGATTGAGTTGTGATCGTGACATCTGCTAATTCCCTATTTCATGAGTGCAACGCGAGCGGCAAGCAGCGTTAGCTTTTGAGACTCCACCGTTGGCTAAAGTTGCTGAAGCTAATCTACGTTATCGCCGGACCTAGTTTAAGTGTAGAATTGCCTACCATGAATGTAACAATCTTTACCACCAACCGCTGCCCACACTGTGATGCCGTTAAGCAATGGTTTCGCAAGCAAGGTATACGCTATAACGAGCTGCGAGTTGACCAAAATAACCGCGCGGCGAAGACGCTAGCTCGCAAGGGCTTTCGCGGAGTTCCCCAAGTGGAGGTTAACGGAAGTTTTGTTCGTCCCTTAACTTATCCCAAACTTACTAAAGCCTGCGGTCTAAAGTAGCCCAGTTTAATAACTACGACACCTCATTACAGACCTACCGATAGGTACGGTCTAAAGATTCCTTTTGGATCAACGCCCGGGCAGCTTAACTCTGGGTTCTGAGCACCGTTAGTCTCTCACTACTCACTACTCACTACTCACTACTCACTACTCACTACTCATTACTCACGAATCACTTCTGACCAACTGTGTCCGCTTCCCGTGTCCGCGGACACATTTCACTGTCCGCGGACACCTTTAATTGCGGACAGGTAGGCCGCAGGCCCTATTTTTATTGAGATAAATAAGTTGGCACGGCTATTGCTTTGAGGGAGTTATCGTAGGAGAGAATTTTTCATGATTAAGAATACTGCAGAACAAGATCTAATCATTGAAGCCAAGAAATGGCATCAACGCGCAGGAACGCGTTGGGGAGCCTTCGGTTTGGTCGCAGTGATCATTCTGAACGGTTTCGTTTGGAGTAATGATAGTGCTGAGCAATCGGTTGATCGTGACCAGCTACTCATCGCGAGTATTTCGCAGGGGCTATTTGAACGAGATATTGCCGCCACTGGACGAATGATTGCTTCCGATGCGCCCACGCTATTCGCCACTGAAGAGGGGCAAATTGAACTTCTCGTTGACGCCGGTGAACGCGTTACCATTGGCCAGGTGCTAGCTCGGATTACCAGCCCTAACCTTCAGAGCCTCCTGGCCGAGTATCGTGTCAGTTTGGCGATTCAATCAAGCCGCCTAGCACGCATGGAGCTGACCAATCGCCAAGCCGAGTTAGCGGCTGACAAAACCGTGGATATGGCGCAGGTTGATTTAGCAGCGGCAGAGCGAGAACTGCGACGCGCCGAACAGCTTTTTGAACACTCGCTTATAAGCCAAATTGACTACGATGTGCGAGTAGATGATCTACAAAAGAGTCGCCTGCAGTTCCAGCACGCTGTTCGCGAGGCTGAGCTGTCTCGTGATTTCAGTGCCTTTGAGTTAGAGCAAAGCCGGGCAGAAGTCTCGCGCCAGGAAATCCTAGTACAGGAAGTACAGCGGCGCATGGATGCGCTGGCAGTCAGGTCGCCAGTGGATGGCGCAGTGGGTAACTTGCTGGTTAGTGATCAGTCCAGGATTCCCAGCGGAACCCCAATCTTGAGTGTGGTAGACCTAACGGCCTACGAGGTCGAACTGCAGATTTCTGATGTCTATGGCGATGACTTAGGTATTGGGATGCCGGTCACCGTATCCGTTGGCGGGCAGCAGGTAATGGCTGAGATCTCGGCAATTTCACCGGAGATCCGCTCTAACCAATTGGTTGCTCGCGCCACCATTCTAGATCAACAGGGCCTCTCCCTCCGCCAGAATCAGCGCGTCTCGGCGCGAATCTTCCTCGAACGCTATGAGGATGCGTTACTGGTTCGTCGCGGCAGCTTTGTTGATAACGGTAACCGTAGCTTTGCCTATCGCGTAGAAGCGGACCGACTAGTTCGAATTCCAATTGTCGTGGGCGCCATAGGCACTCGAAATGTACAGATTATAGAAGGTGTTAGTGCTGGCGATGAGATTGTGGTCTCCAGCTACGACAACTTCGATGACTTAGAAACCTTACAAATTCATTAATTCTCCCCCAAAAGAGGACTAACACGATGTTAAAGATGACCAATATAGCCAAAGTCTACCGCACGGATATGGTAGAAACTCATGCGCTTCGCTCCTTCGATCTAGAAGTGAAGACGGGAGAGTTCGTTACCATTACTGGCCCATCGGGTTCCGGAAAAACCACCTTCCTGAATATCGCAGGTTTGCTTGAGCCCTTTAGCTCCGGCAGCTATCAATTGAACGGCGTTGAGATGGGCGCGTTGAGCGATAACCAGCTCGCTAAAGCGCGTAACGAATCCATTGGCTTCATCTTTCAGGGGTTTAATCTCATCCCTGATCTCACAGTAGCCGAGAACATTGAAGTGCCGTTGCGCTATCGCGGTGTTTCTCGCGCTGAACGAAAGTCTCGTGTGGAGGAAGCGCTGGAGATGGTAGGGCTGTCAGCTCGCTATAGTCACCTTCCGGCGCAATTATCGGGTGGTCAGCAGCAGCGTGTCGCGATTGCGCGCGCCATGGCGGGTAAGCCAGCGTTTTTGCTTGCGGATGAGCCGACCGGAAACCTCGATACCTTAATGGCACGCCAGGTGATGGATATGCTGGAAAGTATTAATGCAGCGGGAACTACTATTGTGATGGTGACCCACGATCCAGACCTAGCACGACGCGCGCAGCGCAATATTCAGATCGTGGATGGTCAAGTATCTGATTATCGTCGCTTTACTGAAGCACCAGCGACAGCGGAGGCTTAAGATGATCGGCCATTATATTGATTTAGCTTGGCGAAGTATCAAACGCACACCGTTTATTTCATTGCTGATGGTTCTTGCTATCTCAGCTGGCGTTGGCATGACGGTGACGATGTTCAGTATCTATCAGCATATTACCGCTAATCCAGCGGAAAAGATGGCTAACCAGCCCTTAACGTTACAGCTGCAATCTAACTCAGTGGGCAGTGGTTGGGGTAATGGGATGCTACGCCAGATCACTTACCAGGATGCCATAGCAGTCCGTAATAGCGGTCTCGATGCAACCACCGTCGCCATGTTCAAGAGTCGCTTTGCGATTAAATCAGACGCCCCCGCTGCCTCCCCCATTTTTGGCAGTGTGCGGGTGACTGACGGTACCTTCTTCGATGTCTTTGAGGTGCCTTTTATCTCGGGATCAACCTGGACTAGGGGCGCTGACCGAGATGGCGACTACGTTGCTGTCATCACTCAGAGCACAGCACAATCATTCTTCGGCTCGGATGACCCCTTAGGGCGAATGCTCTTTCTGGATAACAAACCGTACCGAGTGATTGGCGTAATTGAAAACTACAATCCTCAGCCTAAGTTCTATGATCTGAATAATAATCCGTTCTCTCTCGGAGCCGGCATTTATATTCCAATAGGTTTGGCGCCGCTCGAGGAAATTAGTTCGTCGGGTAACACCAACGGTTGGTCGCCAAGTAGGATTGAAGATTATCAGGCACTGCTTACCTCTGAATTGCATTGGTTACAGTTCTGGGTATCGTTCGATAGCCAGCAGGAGCGAGTTGAGTTCGAACGCTGGTTAAATGCCTACATCAGCGATCAGCAGTCAGCCGGTCGTTTTCCCAACCCGGAAGCGAGTTTCGCTCTCCAAACGCCAGCACAGTGGATTGAGCACATGGATGTTCACAGTGAGGAAAGTGATATTTTGCTGATCATCAGTATTCTCTTCTTACTTGTCTGTATTGTGAACACCATTGGTTTGTTACTTGGTAAATTCCTAAAGGCAGCGCCCGCGGTTGGAACACGAAGAGCGCTAGGCGCTAGTCAGGGCCAGATTTTCCTTCAGCATATTGTTGAGGTGAGCCTGATCGGTTTCGCGGGTGGCTTGATAGGCCTTGTCTTCGCAACTGGCGTGCTGCACGTGCTTAACGGCTACTTGGCTGTCGGTTTTGCCGGCGATGAGTTCCCGCTGACTCAACTTCATTGGACAATGTGGCTCTACTCACCGGCTATCGCGTTGCTGTCATCCGTCATCGCAGGTTTGATACCGGCCTGGCGTATTTGTCGCATGCCGCCCAGCCTCTACCTCAAAATTCAGTAGGAGAAGATTATGGATATTCTACCAACCTTAAATAGTTTACGCCGTAATCCGTCTACGACGACATTATTGGTGATTCAAGCGGTGCTGACGATCGCCATTATTGCGAACCTTGTGGGCATGATTAGTTATCGTATGGACTCCATCGATATCAATTCGGGTATTGACGAAGAGCTTGTACTCGACGTGGAGCTCTATCACTTTGCCGAGGATTTTAATGCGCAACAGGTATTGATGAATGATATCGAGACATTGACTCAACTGAATGGCATCACGGCGGTAGCAACCACCAATCAGATGCCGCTTGAGGGCAGTGGCTCCAGTGCTAGCGTCCGCGATAAGGTTACGGAAGATGACACTGGTTCACAGGTTCAAGCCGCTATTTACCGCGCAGATCATCACCTCAGTGATGTGTTGGGCCTGAAAATGAAGTACGGCCGAACCTTTCGCCCAGAAGAAATTGCTAACCCAAATGATATGGGCAGTATGGAAGCGGGTGCGGGCGTGGTGATTTCTTCAGCGCTTGCCATGGAGTTGTTGGGCCGTGACGATGTGGTGGGTGAAGTCATCTATTTCCCTTCAAGCGTTGACATTCCCTTGACTGTCATCGGCGTAGCGGAACACTTCTACGGTCCATGGCCGAACTGGAGCGTTTCCACGAACTCTATCTGGCTTGGTTTCCTACCAAGTGATAATCGCTTTCAGCAGCTAGCGGTGCGCTTCGAAGGAATTAGCGCGGCGGAAGCAATCGACTCGATTACTTCACAGCTCTATCGCAATGACGACCGACGCGTCGTAGTCAGTATTGAGCAGTATCATGAGATTAAAGATCGACAGTTCTCCGTTGACTATGCTCTGCTGTTCTCTCTTGGGCTGATTATTGCATTGCTTATCAGTGTCATCTCGTTAGGTGCAATTGGTATGGCCGTATTCAATGTAGAGCGTCGTACTAAGCAAATTGGTACACGCCGAGCGCTGGGTGCAACCAAGCGAGACATCGTCATGCTGTTCCTTATGGAAAGCGGTGCGATGTTAGTCATCTCGATGATTATTGGGGTGCCAGTAGCACTGGCCCTGAATTGGCAGTTGATGAGCCTATTCTCACTACCTAGCTTGTCAGTGGTGTACCCGCTAAGCGTGGGCTTTGCGTTGCTTCTGTTGTCGGTGGTAGGTATTCTATTTCCAGCAATTAGCGCGGCGAAGGTACCGCCGAGTGTTGCAACTCGCTCGCTCTAAACAAGGACTGATTGATGGAACGTGTATTAATCGTTGATGACAACCCAGCAGTACTCGACAGCATTGGTTTACTGCTGGAGCTTCACGGCATTGAGTCGGTGGGGTGTGACTCCCCCGAGGCCGCGCTTACTGCGGTTCGGGAACAGTCTATCGGGGTGGTGATTCAGGATATGAATTTTTCTGAAGATACTACTTCCGGAGATGAAGGCGTTAAATTGTTCGGCGAACTTCGCAACCTAGACACGGATCTTCCTATCATTCTGTTAACGGGTTGGGCGGACCTTGAAACAGCGGTTCAACTTATTCAACAGGGTGCGGCGGACTATCAATCCAAGCCCTGGGATGATGACAAGTTAGTGACGTCGGTTCGTAACTTGCTGGAGATGCGTACCCTACAGGCGGACAATATCCGCCTGAATGCGGCCTCGCGTAATCGGGCTAAACAACTCGAGAATATTGAGTTATGCGGCACCATCGTAGCGTCTTCGTCGCTTCAGTCAGCGGTTGAATTGGCGGCGAACGTGGCGCGAAGCGATGTACCCGTGCTCATCACAGGTCCCAATGGCAGTGGCAAGGAGCAGTTGGCTCAGATTGTTCACGCTAATTCAGAGCGCGCGGCTAAGCCCTTTGTGGCGGTGAATATGGGCGCGTTACCCGATGATCTTCTGGAAGCTGAGTTATTCGGTGTCGTCGCTGGGGCATTTACCGGCGCGAACCAAACCCGAGAGGGACGCTTCAGCAAAGCTGACGGAGGTACGCTATTTCTTGATGAGATCGGTAATCTCAGTCATGCCGGGCAGATGAAGCTCTTACGGGTCCTGCAAACGGGCGAATTCGAGCCACTGGGGTCAAATGAAACCAAGCGTGTTCACGTTCGTATCGTCAGTGCCACCAACGCGGATTTACCTGCCGCGATTCAAGCGGGTGAGTTTCGTGAAGATTTGTACTATCGCCTGAATGTTATCGAGGTTCGCTTAGATGGGCTCGCTGATCGTAAGGAAGATATTATTCCCTTGGCGAAGTTTTTCCTTCAGCAAGATACCCTCCCTAAAGGGGTTGCTCGCGCATTAGAATTGCACGATTGGCCTGGAAATGTGCGCGAGCTACAAAACGCCTGTTCTCGCGCCGCATTACTTCGCGGAGATGGATCCTTTGAGGTGCAGCATTTTGGCCTAGAACCGCCAGCCATTGGTGCGATAGAGATGTCTGCCGATGACATTAAATTAGCCCTTAGCGATAACGACGGTGTAGTCGCCAAGGCTGCTCGGTCTTTAGGGTTATCGAGACAAGCACTATATCGACGTATGGAAAAATTGGGGATTGAAAATTAGATGACAGCTGCTGTCTCAGTATGGCAGGCTAACTGACATGGGAATTATTACTCGCTTTGTCTTGGCCAACTCTCTGCTGGGATTACTCGCTGCGCTATGGTTTGCCTACCTATTGGAAGGTGAGCGCTATGAGGTATTGGCATTATCTATTGCCCTGGGTGCAGGGACTTTCGTCTTGGTTAATCGCTATCTGCTTAGACGACTTCGCAGGGCACTTAAGGCGCTGGAATTCGGCCTGCTTAACTTACAGGATAACGATTACAGTATCACGATTGAGCAGCGTGATGGTGCGGAGTTCGTGACCTTAGCGAAGCACTTTAATGCCGCTGCAGCAGTACTTCGTCGCGAAAAGATGAGTATCTATCAGCGTGAACTCCTTCTGGACCGAATTCTTCAAAGCTCCTCAAATTTGCTGCTCCTCTACGACCAAACGGGCAGGGTACTATTCTCAAATGATGCCGCTAGAAAATACTTTGCCAAGGGCAAACGCATTGAGGGAGCCCTAGTAGCGGATGTCCTTCACGGTGCTCCAGCCGCCTTTGCGGATGCCGAACGGAATATGACGAAGGGACTCTTCTCGGTAACGGCTCAAGAAGACGGCGAGCGTGTTAATCAGAGCTGGCATATTGATAAAGCCGTGGTTCGCATTCATACCGAAGAAACCACGATGTTGAGTTTCAGGCACATGTCCGAGGAGCTCAATAGACAGGAAGTATCGGTTTGGAAGAAGGTTATCCGGGTAATCAGCCACGAGATCAATAACTCGCTCGGGCCCATCATGTCCATGGTTCACTCTGGCAAAATGATTACTCAGTCCAGCGAGGATAATCGGCTTACCCGAGTATTCACTACCCTTGGTGACCGCGCTGATCACTTGAATCAGTTCGTTCTTGGCTACGCGAAGTTCGCCCGCTTGCCTTCACCGCAACAGGCCAGTCATCAATGGCTTCCCTTCCTCCAGCGACTGCAGACATTGCAGCACTTCAACATTGACTGTGACCTGCCTGAGTTAGCAAGTACCTTTGATGAGTCTCAGCTCGAGCAAGCTATCATCAATTTAGTGACTAACGCCCATGAAGCCTCGACGAACGATGACTGCGTAACGGTAAGCGTGGTATCCAAGCGAGACGGGGTAGAAGTGAATGTGTTGGACGAGGGTAAAGGGATGTCCGATGACGTGCTTGCTCAGGCGTTTATTCCCTTCTACTCAACCAAGCAGCGTGGATCAGGAATTGGCTTAACTCTGGTTCGTGAAATTGTAGAGGCCCATCACGGCGTGCTGAATATCAGCAACCGTGAGGGCGGTGGTTTGCGCGTATCGCTGTGGTTGCCGAACTAATTTGAGCTTGTTAGCGTGGTCTTCGGGTCAATAATCGCCAGTTTACTGTTCAGTAACAGCGCGTTGGGGATTAAATGGTGTACCCCGTTCATGTCTAAGGTGATATAGCGTAAGTTGATATTAATCACTTCGCCTTGTACGCCTGATAGTTCAATCACGTTGCCTAACTCGATAGTTTTATACACTACAAGCATCATACCCGAGACCAAGTTTGAGATCGCATCCTTTAGCGCTAGCCCTACTGCAAAACCGGTTAAACCTAACCCTGCCACCAGAGCTGAGATATTAACGACGGCTGCGGAAATCCAAGCATTCATACAATCACCAACAATGGGAGTAAAAATTGACCAAGCTGCCATACGTAGCTAAAAACGGGAATACCAAGGATGCTCAGGACAATAAGCCCTAAGAACAGCATGGATCCATAGCGTTGATTGAACAGTACATAGGGGCGTCGGAGCCCCGCTGGAAGCAGATACGGCGCAATATAGTGTCCGTCCAATGGGCCGAGTGGAATTAGATTAAAGAGCATTAGGATAAGGTTAATGGTAGCCAGATAGATAAAGAAATACTGTGCTCCTTCACCCTGAGCCCACGCCCACTGGCCCTGCATGGCTAGCATAAAGATATTGACGGTAATGAACGCGATGAGCAGGTTCATTAGCGGTCCAGCCGCTGCAATCCAGAGTTGTGCCCACCCCGACGTATAGTTGCGCGGGTTGGTAGGCACCGGCTTTGCATAACCAAAGCCCAGAATCACCACCATCAGTAGTCCCATTGGATCAATATGCGCTATGGGGTTAAGCGTTAATCTCCCCTGTTGCTCAGCCGTATTGTCACCGTAGAACTTTGCCATCGCAGCATGGCCAAATTCATGGAATGTGAGCGACACGATGAGGGCGACCACGATTAACAGGAAAATACTGTAGTGTCCGTCGAGGATAAGGTTATACATGCGGTCGTGATTTCCTATTGGTGACGAGGGATGGGAGCGACAACGGCTACCCCATCCTAACCGTTAAATCCGTGCGAAACTCGTTTTTTCTGCGCTTAGCACAATGACCAATAGAATGACGTCAATCAACAAACTAACCCCAGAGATAGGGATTTGCATGATGAGTAGTGGCGCCTCTGTCTGAGCGAAGATGGCGATTCTAACACTCTCCCAGAGCATGGATAAGGCTAACGCGGTATAGAATATTGGCAGTGAGACTTCATTGGCCATTAATAAAGTAATCCCGCCGATGCAATATAACACTGCAATCGCGAGACTAATCACGCCAATGGTAAAGGCCCAACTTTCGAACCATTCCGGTACGTCAAAAAGATGGACCACAAAGACCATAATTTCATCGACATCTACGGTAGTTTGTTCTCCATCCAAGGTGATCTCGATTTCTGCACTGCCATCAATCGCGCTTTCCTCGGCCATATCTTCCACATGCATCACAATCTCTTGCTGCATTTCCAAGAAACGAGGCACGGCGAGTTCCTGACCAGCGCCTATTAGTGAGAAGAAGCCAAAGACGAGTGTGAGTATCCCTACTAAAGTGACCCAAGTTGGGCGGTGTTGATGCGTCATCTATCTATCCTTAGCTAAGAGTAATATTCGAAATCTTATCACTACGAGGCGGAGCAATCTATCTCAATGAATGTGATGATGTCAGTACTGAGCTTCAGACATTGGAGTCGAATTCGGGGTCAATTTGGGGTCGGGTACATAACTTTGATTGTCCCTGGAATCGGGTCGAAGATCGGGGTCGGGTACATAACTTTGAGCCTCCTTAATTGAGAGGTAACTTTAATCCAAATGACGTTCAAAACGTTGATAGCGATAACCTGTTTGTACCCGACCCCAACTCGACCCCAACTAATATGTACCCGACCCCAACTCGACCCCAAATTGCGCAATACGCATAGGTATTGCTAAGGAATTACCGTAGAGACCCTTTAACTCTTCACGCTCAACCCTTATGTTGCTATCACTAATCGAGAAGGAATCAACGTTATGAGTGACACTTATACCCCCCCAAAGATCTGGCAGTGGGATGCTGGAAATGGTGGTAAGTTTGCGAGTATTAATCGGCCAGTTTCGGGTGCGACTCATGAATCTGAACTCCCGCAGGGAGACAACCCATTTCAGCTGTACTCCCTCGCCACGCCAAACGGTGTGAAGGTGACCGTACTTTTTGAAGAGCTGTTAGAAGCCGGTCACCGTGAAGCTGAGTACGATGCCTACACGGTAAATATTATGGAAGGCGAACAGTTTGGTTCGGATTTCGTATCGATCAATCCTAATTCAAAAATACCTGCTCTGGTTGATCAAAGCGGCGACGAGCCGTTTCGTATTTTTGAATCGGGTGCCATGATGATTCACCTTGCTGAAAAATTCGGAGCGTTTATCCCAACAGATAGCCAACAGCGCGCTCAGTGCTTAAGTTGGCTAATGTGGCAGATGGGGAGTGCACCATTCCTAGGCGGTGGCTTTGGTCATTTCTATGCCTATGCACCGGAAAAATTTCAGTATCCTATTGACCGTTATACGCTGGAAGTAAAACGTCAGCTTGACGTGCTAGATAAGCATTTAGCCGCTAATCAATTTATGTGTGGTGATGAATACACCATCGCGGATATGGCGATCTGGCCGTGGTATGGCGTACTAGTTCAAGGCGGTCTATATAGTGCAGCGGAGTTCCTGAGTGTGCATGAATACGTTAACGTAAAGCGTTGGGCGGATGAAATCTCGGGTCGACCAGCGGTTCAGCGTGGCACACGCGTCAATCGAGCTTGGGGTGACGAAGCAACTCGAGTTCTAGAGAGACATAGTGCAGCGGATTTTAAGTAAATAGTGATCAGCTTCGTGTAATTAACTGCAGTGATAGCAGACTAAGCAATCTTTTTGATGCTTTTGTAGGTGATTGGCTATGGGTTCGAGTTAGCGCATTAGTTTAAGATAATTAAACGATGAGGTATGGATTGCCTCTTTGTATCAGGTGAAGCAAGGATTGCTTCGGGCTAAGTTTTAACAACGTCCCTCAGTTTCATTCAGGCTCCTTGCGTCAATCAGATTCTGGTTGGCGCTTTTTTTTACCCACTAGTCTCCCATCAAAATCTAATTAGAATACCAAATAGGATTTGCTGTCAGAGCGCGATACACTAATGTCGAAATCATAAAGCTTGAAAGAACTTAGGAGTGATGATGAAGCTTGTCTACAATACCTTAGCCGTAGCCCTTATGTTAACGCTAAGTTTACCCTCAGTAGCGGGTCCCATCGAAGGGTTCGGCCGCTATTACGATATCGAGTTAGCTCAACCCATCGAGAGCGATGTAAGTTTTCGTGTAGCGTTCGATGTGGGTAATGGTGCAGAACAGGGCAGTTTTTCTCGATACATCAACTCCGCGGCCAGACTCAATAATATGTTGCTTGCACACGGAGTAACCGAAGATCGCATTCAACTTGCAGTGGTGGTGCATGGCGCGGCTAGTTACGATGTCCAACGCGAGGAGGCTTATAAAGAAAGGTCGGGAGAAAATAATGGTTCTGCACCATTGATTACTGCGCTGATTGAACAAGGTGTTCGCGTCATCGTCTGTGGTCAATCCGCGACTCATCTAGGAGTGACGCAAGAGCAATTAATCCCGGGTGTTGAAATGGCAGTTTCGGCGATGGCGGCTCATGCTCAACTTCAGCAGGACCATTACACCTTAAATCCGTTTTAAGCTATTAAGTAGGGCGAAATTACTATGTACAAAAGCATCAAATATTCACTAGCTCTCTCATTACTTCTCCTGGCAGGTGGCGCAAATGCTTCGTTGGAAAGCGAGGTGGAAGATCGCTTAAATTGGTTTCTTAGTGGTGTTAATGACGTAGAAGTTCATGATGAATTCTGGGCGAGCGACCTCATTTACACCAGCTCCTCCGGCACCCGCTTTGGCAAGTCCACCATCATCGATGGGATGCGCAGCAGTACAGCACCTGAACAGGAGAGTTCAGCCTGGTACGGCGCAGAGAATGTTACCGTCAGAAGTCTGGGCGAAGCCGTGATATTAACGTTTGAGCTCACACTCTACGAGTCAGCTGAATCATCCGAGCCGGCGCAGCGCTACTTTAATACTGGGGTCCTGATTAAGCGGGATGGAAGTTGGCAGGCAACCGCTTGGCAGGCGACCAAAGCCGCTGAATAACATCCGCATTATTCCTAATGATGCGGGCGTTGATTTGGCGCTAACTTGTAACGTCTGAAGGTATTCTTCAACAACGGTCATCAGTAATAATTTGAGGTAACGATGAAACGTACTGCACTATTTCTTGCCACCAACCTAGCGGTAATTCTATTACTCAGTTTGGTTTTAAATATCATCTACGCAACCACAGATCTGCAGCGAGGAAGTCTATCTGGTCTATTGATCTTGGCCGCGGTATTCGGCTTCGGTGGAGCCTTTATCTCGCTGTTAATGTCGAAGTCGATGGCCCTTCGTTCGGTGCGCGGACAAGTCATTCAGTCGCCCAGCAATGAAACTGAACGTTGGTTGTTACGAACGGTCGAGCATCAAGCTCAACAGGCCGGAATTGGCATGCCGACCGTCGCCATTTACGACGCTCCTGATATCAATGCCTTCGCAACCGGCGCGAAGCGAAATGATTCTCTGGTAGCCGTATCCACGGGTTTATTACGAGCGATGACTCAGGATGAAGCGGAGGCAGTTCTTGCCCATGAAGTGAGTCATATCGCCAACGGTGACATGGTTACCATGACGCTGATGCAAGGTGTGGTGAATACCTTTGTGATGTTTTTGGCTCGAATTGTCGCGAATATGGTGGCGTCGAATGGAAATGGTCAGCAGGGGGGAACCAACTGGCTAGTCTACTTCGGCGTCACCATGGTGCTTGAGTTGGTGCTTGGGTTCTTCGCTAGCTTCCTAACAATGTGGTATAGCCGTCACCGTGAATTCCACGCCGATGCGGGAGCAGCATCATTGGTTGGGAAGGAAAAGATGGTTGCGGCACTGCAGCGTTTAAAGACAAGCCAAGAGTCACAATTAGACAACACGCTCTTAGCGTTTGGAATCAACGGCAAGAAGACGCTCACTGAACTGTTAATGAGCCATCCGCCGTTAGATAAGCGCATTGCTGCGCTTAATGCCGAGGCCTATCGTTCTTAAACTGAGAGGCTGAGAAACGAACCAACCTACAGGGCGAATCATTGAGATTCGCCCTTTTACGTTACGCCATATCAACTCCGCTAAGCCGATCTAGCTAGCAGCGCTTTTCGCTGTTTTAGCCAATCACTTTGCAGCTTGAGTAGCCACTTCGTAGCCGCCCACACACTTAAATTCTCATCCGCAGCGCTATTTTCGCCAATGGCGGCGATCTGACGGTAGTACCAATACTGAACTGCAAAGCTAGCTATGGCTCGAATAGCGGTTACGCGTTCTAGAAATTTTAGCGCGGGTGGAAGTAGCGAAAGCGATTGTTCAAAACGATCTAGCTCCTCTCGCCCCGCGAGGAGTTGATTCGGCGCATCGGCCACTACACAGAGTGGGCGCCCTAAGCCAATGATATCAGCGCTGCCGTCTGCTAGGGCAGACTCCATTACCGCACGTTTTCGGAAGCCCCCAGTGACCATAAGCGGGATGTTTACCTCCGACTGCATGGCTTTGGCAAAGTCAACGAAATAGGCTTCTCTTGCTTGGGTGGAGGCATTAACCTGCTGCGGTTCCTCGTCCTCAATACCTTGGATGCCCAGTAGTTTAGGTTGCTCGTAGGTGCCACCAGAGATCTCAACTAGATCAACCGAGGCCGCTTCTAACCATTTCAGTACTACAAGGCTATCTTCGAAGTTAAAACCACCCTTTTGGAAATCAGCGCTGTTTAACTTAACGGCTACAGGGATTTCAGGGCCTACCGCTGCGCGCGTTGCAGCTACAACCGCCAAAAGAAAACGGGCGCGATTTTCCAGTGAGCCGCCATACTGATCGTCGCGCTGATTGCTTCGTGGACTCAGAAATTGCGAGATGAGGTAGCCGTGAGCGGCGTGAATTTGAATACCTGTGAAGCCCGCCTCTACCACCACCTTGGCAGCGTGCGCATAACCTTGAATTGCGGCTTCGATCTCTTCTAAGCTCATTGGCACAGGTTCGCCAAACTGGCCGCCAGGGATCCCAAGCTTAACTGCTGAGGGAGCCTTTGGTTTGGCGTTGATATTTTTTTGCGTCTGTCGTCCTGCATGACTGATTTGCGCCCAAAATTGATTGCCATTAACGGTAGCCGCTGCAGCCCATTCACTCAGGGCGCGCTTTAACTCCGCGGATGCCGTGCCTTGAATAATGACATTTCCGGGGCGCTCTAGGTGTTGGCTATCAATTTGAATATTCCCCGATAGCAGGAGGCCAGCACCTCCCTCAGACCAAACCCGATACAGATTAGAAAGTTCTTGGGTAGGTATTCCTGCTGGGTCGGCAAGACCTTCGGTCATGGCTGCTTTGGCAATACGATTAGGTATCGCTACTCCACAGGGGAGGTGAAGTGCGGTGGCTAATATTGAATTCATGTTGAGTTGTCCTTTTTAGTCCACTATTTCCTGTTTTGCCCGCGCTATCAAGTCGAATAAACCGAGAGGAGGTTAGTTCGAATGTCTGAATGATCGAAAAGTTAACTCAAACGAATAACCATGATATAACTTGCGAAGCTAAAAGTTTGCTTGAGTGTGTCCGGTTGTAATAACAGCTCAACTATCAACCAATGGAGAAAATCTTATGAAATGCTTGCGCCTCGTTTTTTCGTTAATAAGTGCGGTTGTCCTATCCGCTTGCACCACACTTCCTCGCGTCAATATGGATTACGACCCAAATTTCGATTTTCAGACGCTAGAAACCTTTTATATTATTCCCGATGCCGTGGAAGTCATTGGCGTTCCCACTAACCCGCTTTTAGATGAGCGAATTCGAACGGATATCGCTGCATCGTTGACAGCTAAAGGCTTGACGCAGGTATCACGTGACGAGGCCGATGCGCTTGTCAGTTTTCATGTTACAACCCAAGACAAAACTCGCGTCACCAGTTACAACAATAGTTATGGTTTCTATGGGTCATACGGCTATGCCCCCTACCATCGCGGCTACATGGGTTATCCTTCACAGTCCGTAGATGTCAGTCAATATACTGAGGGTTCGTTGATCATTGATATCGCCAGTACCAAGGAAGGCAAAGCCGTGTGGCGAGGAGTGGGAACGCGTTCAGTTCGCGACTGGACCCCGCAAGAACTAGATGTTGTGGTGCGTCAGTATGTCGATACCATATTCGGTCAAATTCCATTCGAATAGACTAACGATAAGTTGGCTGGAACAGTCTGCGTGTTCAGCGCGGACTGTTACTGATTTATTAGGGCAGGGTAATGCCAGCAGGCAGAATTATGGTTAGGCTAAATCCATCATCAGTATCACAGCCAACTTCTAATTGGCCTTGATGCGCTCGTACAATTTGTCGAATAATCGCAAATCGTAGCCCCACTTCATCCAACTGATTTTCATCCTGATAGTCGTAAGCTCTTAGCATCAGCTGCTTGAATTCGGGAGTAAGCTGAAAGCCTGAGCAATGAAGTTCTACCACCACGCGTTGATGCCAATCCTCCGGATAGCAATTAATTTTAACCTCCCTCAGTTGAGCATCAGGTAGTTGCCTCATTTGCTCAATATTGATGCAAAGATTGACAATCAGTTTGACGAAGGCGCTTTTATTTACGGGGAGGGAAACATTTTTATCACAGCTCACCCTGCATCGTGGATAGCTTGAGTTAAATTCAGCCTCGTTTCGGCTGAGCTTGATAATCTCCTCAAGAGACTCGAAGTCTATCGACATGACATTCGGGTTGAATCGTACTAAATCGAGTAGATTGTCGAGTCGAGTAGAGAGCTCCTCAGAAACCTTTGAGATGGATGCTAACTCATCAATAAAGAGTAATTCCTTCTCAATCTTACGTTGCACGATCTTATTTTCAATGCGAGTAGCCATCGCCCCAATAGCCTCAATAGGCTGCTCTAATAGAAATGGTGACGAATTAACAAACCGTTTGAATGCCGCATTGGTCTCTTTGAGTTCGTGGGCAATGAGTCGGCTTTGCGTAATATCCCGCATAATACTAATAAAATAGTTCACTTCACCGTTGGCTTGGCGAACTGCCGCTACCGTAAGCTCTATCCAAATGACTTGGTTCTGAGCATTAAAATAGCGTTGATCGACTTTGTACTGAGGAATAGCTCCCTCGATTAACGAGTTAAGTAGATCGAAATCCTTTTGCAGGTCGTCGGGATGGGTAATATCCGCAAAGGTTAGGTTTGCGAGTTCAGAATCACTATATCCAAGCAAATTCTTTAGCGTTCTATTCGCCCTCAAGAATTTTCCCTGTTGAGAGACGTGGGCAATGCCGACAGGTGCATCTTCGAACGTTGCAGCGTAGCGAATTTGCAATTTCTCTAGCTCGGTATGCTCCTCGTGGAGCTGTGTCACATCAACGAAGGTACCAACTAGAAAACTAGCGGTGCCGTTATCGTCTTTCACTACGACATCCCGTGAAAGACAATGTATCCAGTTCCCGTCTTTGTGGCGAAAGCGATAGTGCAGATCGCAGTGCTCCTCACTAGAGTTAGCAATAGCCCCCTCGATATGTTTTTTGACTGCGGTGGCATCCTCTGGATGAATAATATTAATCAGCCCAGAACCCTCTTTTAGCGTATTCAAGTCGTTCAACGAATAACCACTAATCTTGGAATACTGAGCGTTGACGAAGACGTGAGATTTAGTAGTTAGGTCAAAGATATAGGCGCCACATATAGATTGCTCCAACAGCTGAGGCAGAATCGCTTCTGAGGGAAAATTATACGCCCGCTTATTAGTATTAATCCAAGAACTTTGAGGTAGTCTATCGGGGGAAAAATAAAGTCGAATCAAGCAGTAGGCTAAGGCGAAAAGTAACAGTGAAGACAACAACGCAACGATGAGTAATGCATCCATCGCCGCTAATGAGTAACAGGCAGCTAGACTCGCTCCCGAAACTAGGACAGCGAGTACGTTAGTATACAATAATTGACGACAGCGGAAGGTGAGCGCTAACAATCCCAAGCTTACTAACGCCCACAGGGTGATGCTAAGAAAATTGGCAAGCTGAATGTTCGGAAAATGTTCCATAGCAATATGACGGGAGGCCTTAAACTCAAAGAGTCGAAAATTCAGCATTAATGCGTTGCGTTAAGCGCTAAAAATTCGCGTTATACAGAGAAAAAGGATAGCAGTTAAACCGCCAGTTGCTCTCTAATCTCGCAAAAGCTTAGCCAGGTGAGGCATCATGGCGGCTTCGTAGTGTCGCCATCTACCAAGGTGTTGGCCGCCAATCGGTTCGCGTATCTGTCCCGCACTCGCAGTCGAAACAGCTCGTTCGTTAAGTCTAAGGTCTAGACACTCCGCCGCTAACTCTATACCTAGGTACTGGCTCAGAGACGCTAAGCTAGTTTTGGGCGCTGTAACCAGCTGCTCATAGGCAATGTCGAAAATTCGGTTTGGGAATCGTTGTTCCCATTGATTCATTAGCTGGCTAAAGGATTGATGGTAGCTTGCCAGATGTTCGAGTGAATAGCTGTAGTCCATCGCGTGAGCACTATCGGCGAAAATCTGTCGATATTGGGCAAAACATACATCCATGGGGTCCCGGCGGATATGAATGATTTTAGCGCTAGGGAGCGCGCGGGCGATAAAACCAATGAGTTGATAATTGAGCGGCATTTTATCAACGAAGTAATGGGAATTAGTTCGTAATGGAGCTGTTTGTTCAAGATAATGCTTGGCCACTAAGCTGCTGTTAACAACGTACTCGTTAGCTTTCGCGTGTTGAATAGCGCGTTCAACAATGCCTGGCAACTGAGGTAATTCACCCAGCGCCTGGATCTCATCCTGCCCCGATAATATCTGTTCTAGTAACGTAGTGCCGGACCTCGGTAGGCCAACAATAAATATCGGCGTTGCCTCGCTCGGTGAAGTATGGGTTGTTACGGTGAGCTGATCAAAAGTAGTGAGGATTGATGACAATTTTTCGCTTGGATCAGTTAAACGCGAACCCAGCTGCTCACGATGCAAGTTATTTGCCGTCTCAATAGCTGAAAAAGCTTGGGTATAAGCGCCCTTGTCTTCCAAAACTCGATATCGTCCCTCATGTAAGCGCTTTAAATCACCCAGCTGACTAGCCTCTGCAATAGCGTTGTCAATTTGCTGAAGTAGGTCTTGCGGCCAATACGCTTTGGGCAGAGTAGCCAGTAGTTGTAATGCCAGTGGATGCGCTGGTTGAATGTTCAGAGAGGCGATGAGACTTTGCTGCCCGGCCTCGAAATCACCGCTGAACACCAGGCTGCGGCCAAGTTCGAAGTGAGCATTGGCGTTGTTTGGAGTGAGAACAACGGTTCTTTTTGTTAGTGCTAATCCCAGCGAATGTTGGTCATACTGAGTTGCCAGATTGGCCGCAGATGAGCTGAGCTTGGCACGGGTAATTCGTTCGGGGTTAAGTTGCTTAAGGGCTGTGATAGCCCATTGCGGGAGTTGAATTTGGTGCCAAGCCAGGGCTTCATCAAAGAGGCTTGCTTGAGAAGGGTCAAGGCGATTTATTTGATTTAGAATTTGCGCAATCTTGAGTGAATTTCGAGACTTTAAGGCAATGGCTAGCAGGACTCGAAGCGCCTCGAGGTCATGCGGATTACCTTGAATAATCCGCATAGTCTCTCGATGCGCGGCTTGCAGATTACCCTGATTTAGGTAGTTCTGGGCAGCGATCAAACTCATAGCGAAGCCTTCATATCATATTTCCCAAACAGCATCACTTGCGCCATGAATGCTTTACTCATGTGTTAATTCTTCTGCGAGATTGGCTTAGCGCTTAAAAATGTCCTCAAGCAAGCCTCTCGCTCGTTCTTCAAGTTCCTCTTTGGCACGATCTTCGGCAGCGTCTTTAAGCGCTTCAGTAGCCTGAGCCTTAGCATCCTCTAATAATGCCATCATGATAATCCGCGCAGCTTCGTTGGCCGCTACACCGTCGGGAACGCCAATGGGTTCTATGCTGAGTACGGGCAGGCGAATGGATTGGCTGGTTTGATTGAGAGCGGAGGCATCCACAGTCAGTTGAGCACTATCAATGGTGAAGGCGTCAATACGTACGCGAGCATCGGTCGTATTTTGCGCTTTGGTAGCTACTTCAGATGAACCAGACTCAGCAGGGAAGCGAGTTTCCAATTCATCGAGCATAGCTTGAATATTAGTTTGGTAAGCACTATTGGCCTCAACGAGTACAGCCGGCTCAGCCAAAAGGAATTCTTGGACGTGAATGGGCTGGCTGATGAGAGTCAGCGGGTCTAGCGACAGCCTTAAGGTGGAGAAACTAACCGCCTTTGCGGAGCTGTAACCCGGCGGGTTGGCAATCGTAAAGTTGCTAATCTCGACTTGGCCAGACAAAAGGCTCAAGTTTACGGAGCCAATTTCAACCTGAAGGCCGGTTGATTCACTCACTAACGGTGCAAGGTCATGATTCAAAAAATAATCGAGCTTCTGTTTAGCGAAGATACCGCCACCCACTACGCCAATTATCAGTAAAAGCAGTAATCCCAGAGCAAATTTCTTCATAGTCAGCCTCGCAGTAACGCTTAGTAGTTATATGTGTTGGCTGTGATTATCCCACACCAGAAGAGCGGTTAGAACCTGAGTTTTGCAGACAATTCGCGTGCGATAAATTACACTCAAACTCTAGCCCAATTATAAGGTAGGAAATAGATATGACTTCACTCTACGACCTCAGCGTAGCCAGCTATCTTCGGGTATTAGATAGCACGATTGCGACCATGAAGAAGGCGCAAACATTTTACCAGCAACGAGAAGAGACGGGCGATGCGGCATTGCAACTGCGAATGGCCGATGACATGTGGGAGTTACTAAGGCAATTGCACTCTGTTCGTCATCACAGCCTCAACGCCGCTCGTGGCTTGTTGAATGGTGAATTCAATCCGCCACAGAACGTGGAAGACGTGAACCTTAACGCCGCGATAGAGCATTTAATTGCGGACAGGGATCAGCTTGCGGCAATCACTCCAGCAGAGATAAACGCGCTAAGCGGTCAGCCAATGTACTTTCGAATGACTGGCGTTGAATTGCCCTTTACGATGGAAAATTTTGTGATGTCGTTTACCCTACCGAACTTATATTTTCATGCGGCAACCGTATACAACCTGCTTCGCGCGGATGGCGTACCTTTGGGTAAGCGAGATTTTCTTGGCCAGATGACGGTTGGTTTAGCGTCTAGCTAAGCTTGCAGCTTTGCAAGGGATAATCCTAATGACAAATGCTCCGCAGCAAATTGCTAATGAAATAGCCCGTGTTGGCTATTGTATCCTTCCGAATGCGATGCCTGGGGACCTCTGTAATTTACTGATGCAATCGGCACGAACCACCACGGAGAGGCAGTATCGTCAGGCGGGGGTAGGCAGAGCCGATCAACACCAGCAAAATGAGTCCATTCGGTCCGATGAGATAGACTGGATTGATGATCGTTCAGCGGCAGGCGAAGCTTGGTTAGACTGGTGTAGTGAGCTGCAATTAGCGCTAAACCAACGTTTGTTCCTAGGGCTATTCTCCTTCGAAAGTCATTTCGCCCACTATGCACCAGGGCGATTCTATGGCCGTCATGTAGACGCCTTCAAAGGGCGGACTAATCGAGTACTGTCGTTGGTGACGTATCTGAATGAAGATTGGAATCCCGGCGATGGCGGAGAGTTGGTGTTGTATCAGAATGATGAGGACAGCACTGGGCTTCGTGTTATTCCGGAGGCTGGCACCGTGGTGCTATTTCTCAGTGATGAGTTTCCCCATGAGGTCCTACCAGCTAAAGCCGATAGATATTCCATAGCGGGGTGGTTTAGGGTGAATACTTCATCGGGCAGGTCTATTGATCCACCTCGGTAACTTAAAGAGTGTTATCAGCTCATCTCGCACTGGCCTTGAAACGAGTCGAAGGGGCCCTCGGGCTTCATGGCGCAAAGCTTTATACTAAGTTATAATGGAATCATTCTGGTGTGAATAAAAAAGCATCAAACAATCACTTGGAGGTTTAACTGTGGCACAAACTCGTTGGAATAACCCGTTGGCTAAATTGTGTAAGATAAGTTCAAAAATGACGTGTGTATTCGCTGCCGCAGCCATCTGCTCAACTGCAGCGGTAGCCGATGACATGTATGTGAATTTTGGTGTAGGCGGGCTGAACGTCGACACGAATGAAGGACGACTGTTGGAGTTAATTGGCGATGCTGGTGTTGATGTGACCAATGTTTCCTTTGATACCTCAAGCACCACTTTTTTCATCCGTGGCGGTTATGAATTTAATGAGTATATCGCCGTGGAAGGACTCTATCAGGATTATGAGAGCACACGAACTCTCTTAGTTGGTCAGGTTATTGATCCTGACGCACTGCCAGATATTTTGGCCAGTGGAATACCAGGATCGGGTGATGCCTATGGGGCTTCAGCACGCTTTTCACTTCCTCTTAGTAAATCATGGTTTATCGATGCTCGGGTAGGCGCAATGAACTGGAGTTCGGAGAAGGTATTAAGTTTCCCTGATCTTGATCGAGAGGTTGTTCAGGAAAATTCAGGTACCGATCCAGTCTATGGGTTAGGCATGCGATTTTTCGTTAATTACTCGTTTGAAATTGCAGCCGAATATCAGTACGCAGACTTTGAAACGAAGACAGAAAGCTACTCAGTCGTCCTTGGTTACCGCTTCTAAAGCTTAACTATCGCACGCTTCGATAGCGTATGAATTAGCACGTTCATGAGCCTCGCAGAATTTAACCCTCTGCGGGCTCATAGCGGTTAGATTAAATCCTAAAAAGCATACCCAAAGCGAAAGCCTATCGAGTTCTCAAAGTCATCATTACCCTGAAGACCTTCGTATTCAACCGCAAACGCCCAACCATCCAAATCACCGAATTCAAGTCCTCCTTGGATGGCGTAATCTGAGGTGCTGAAATCATCGAAGGTAATGCAGTTATCATCTCCGCACAGATCAGCGTCGTTCATCCAGTAATAACCCGCACCGCCATAGAGGCGAAAACTATCATTGATAGGCAGATAAAGCGTTGCGAAGCTTTGTAATAGCAAAGCACTAACTTCGACGTCGACGTCGTCGGCGCTGTTTACATACTTACCCACTTCGATATTGATACTAAAGGTTTGGTTGAAGATATATTCACCCACGAATTGAGCTTGTACCGCGGTGGAATCACCGAAGTCATTTTCAGTTTCCTGTGACGCGCTAAACTCACCGCCAATGCGAAATTGATTCTCTGCCACGGCTGCCATTGGGCAGGCCAGCGCGATCAACGCAATCTGAATAGTCCGTTTCATACTGAATTCCCCTGTAGTAATAGCTTAGATAGTTAACCACTCAAGCTTAGTAGACATTCTGGGTTTTGCGACATCACAGGGGGGCAGGTGGATCTAGCCAATGACAGATTTAGACCGGTCCAGGCAACGTTATGCTGATTGAAAGAGGGTGTGGAGTAGTGAAGAACATTTAGGCGAGGTAATCGTTACGTCCATAGATCCAAGGCTTGCATAGCGCCTTGGATCTATGGAATCTACAGTTTAAGCTGGCGGCGTGTGCTTAACCATGCGTTGATCAATTTGACCAAAGATACTCTCACCCTCGGCGTTAAGCATATCAATTTGAACCGAGTCGCCAAAGCTAAGGAATGGGGTACTTGGTTTGCCATCAGCGATGGTTTCCAGGCAGCGCACTTCTGCTAAACAGCAGGAGCCTAATAAGCTTCCTTTGTTAGAGACGGTGCCTGAACCGATTACCGTGCCGGTCATTAATGATCGAGACTTGGCAGCATGGGCAATCAGTTCCGCGAAATTGAAGGTCATGTCAACGCCTGCATTCGGTGCGCCGAGTTGTTTATTATTAACCTTAGCAATCAAGGGGAGGTGCAACTTGTTATCTACCCACGCATCACCCAGTTCGTCGGGTGTTACCGCTACGGGCGTAAACGCGGTCCAAGGTTTGGACTGATAGAATCCAAATTGCTTGCCAAGCTCAGCAGGAATCAGGTTGCGCAGCGATACGTCGTTCACGAGCGCCAGTAATTTAATGTGCTGCCCGGCAAGGTGAGCGGGTGTTCCTGCTGGAACATCATCGGTGAAGACCGCAACCTCGGCCTCTAAATCTATGCCCCAATCCTCGCTTTCAACGAGTACGTCGTCGCGAGGTCCAATGAAGGCATCGGAAGCGCCCATATACATCAAAGGGTCCACCCAGAACGAATCAGGTAACTCTGCGCCACGCGCTTTGCGGACTAATTCTACGTGAGTAACGTAAGCACTGGCATCAGCCCAGTGATATGCGCGAGGTAGCGGTGCATCACAACCCGCAGGATCAAAT
This sequence comes from uncultured Umboniibacter sp., assembly GCF_947497555.1. Classification (NCBI taxonomy): domain Bacteria; kingdom Pseudomonadati; phylum Pseudomonadota; class Gammaproteobacteria; order Cellvibrionales; family Cellvibrionaceae; genus Umboniibacter; species uncultured Umboniibacter sp. The sequence continues at coordinate 64,882 of NZ_CANMGY010000001.1, read as the reverse complement.
GCGAAGCTCTCTGTAGAGCCTTCATTTAGTGCTTTATAGATTGCTGCTAACTTTGGCTCGCAGTTAGCCCAGTCATCCAAGGCTGCCTGAAGGGTTGGTGCTACGGTGCTAGCCGAGGTCGCGCGGCTTAAATCTTTCGATACCACTACCAGGTTGCCATCGCGGCCGTGTTTGAGTGAAGCGAGCTTCATGGATGTCTCCCACTTGATTTTATAGTTACAGGTGAAACTAAAATAGCATAGGTGAGCGAATAGCTCCACCTGTTTTAGCCAAGCAAGAGCCAACTTGTTGAAGATACACCGCGAAAGTGACTGTTGAGTATTGACATTAGTTACATAAGAAACTAATGTTGGTTTCATGTGAAACTAAGCCGAATGCAAGATGGCGTATAAGTGGAGATAAGAAATGCCAGATCTATTTGAAAATCCAATGGGCCTAGATGGCTTTGAGTTTGTTGAGTTTGCCTCGCCTGAGCCAGGTGTTCTCGAGCCTGTTTTTGAACTGATGGGCTTTAGCCTTGTTGCTAAGCACCGCTCAAAGGACGTTGTCCTGTATCGTCAGGGTGGCATTAACTTCATTATTAACAATGAGCCAAATAGCTTCGCCGCGTATTTTGCTGAAGAACATGGCCCCTCTGCCTGTGGTATGGCATTTCGCGTGAAAGATGCGCAGAAAGCCTATGCACGTGCTCTAGAAATGGGTGCGCAGCCGGTTGAAATTCCAACGGGCCCGATGGAACTTCGTTTACCCGCTATCAAAGGTATCGGCGGTGCGCCGCTATATTTGATTGACCGCTACGGTGATAAAAATAGCATTTATGATATTGATTTCGTTTATCTAGATGGCGTAGATCCTAACCCAGAGGGCTGTGGTTTAAAGATCATCGACCATTTAACGCACAATGTTTATCGCGGCCGGATGTCCTATTGGGCTGATTTTTACGAGCGTTTGTTCAATTTCCGCGAGATTCGTTATTTTGATATCAAGGGTGAGTACACGGGCCTCTTTTCTAAGGCCATGTCGGCGCCGGATGGCTTAATCCGTATTCCGCTTAACGAAGAAGCCTCTAGCACCACGGGCCAAATTGAAGAATTCCTGATGGCCTATAACGGCGAAGGCATTCAGCATATTGCCTTTGATTGCGACGATATCATTGATACCTGGGATCGCCTCAAAGAGCGCGGTGTACCTTTCATGACCGCGCCGCCAGAGACCTATTACGAGATGCTAGAAACTCGTCTACCTGGGCATGGAGAACCAGTGGAAGAGCTTAAGTCACGGGGCATCCTAATGGATGGGTCAACCGAAGATGGCGACCCTCGTCTGCTACTACAAATCTTCTCCGAAACCCTAATTGGTCCAGTATTCTTCGAATTCATCCAACGTAAGAAGGACGACGGATTCGGCGAGGGTAACTTCAAGGCGCTGTTCGAATCAATTGAACGCGATCAGCTAAACCGTGGCGTAATCTCGGCCGACTAAGGCGAGGAGTAACGATGAACATAAAGCGAATCCACCACGTAGCGTATCGTTGTAATGACGCCAAGGAAACTGTTGAGTTCTATCAGCGAGTAATGGGAATGGATTTCCAGCTGGCGATTGCCGAGGATGAGGTGCCTTCAACCAAGGAGCCCGATCCCTATATGCACGTGTTTTTGGATGCCGGAATGGGTAATGTACTGGCCTTTTTTGAAATTCCAAACTCGCCGCGCATGGGCCGAGACAATAATACGCCTGAGTGGGTTCAGCACATCGCCTTTGAGGTAGAGACAATGGATGCGCTATTGGCAGCCAAGGAGCAAGCCGTCGCAGCGGGTTTAAATGTGATTGGCCCGGTCAATCATACTATCTTTCAATCTATCTACTTCTTTGATCCAAATGGACATCGCTTAGAGGTTGCTGTGAATACCGCTACCCCGGAAATGATGAAGCGTTTGAAGGATGTGGCTCAGCCTATGATTGAAGAGTGGGCGGAAACTAAAAAAGCACCAAAACACGCTGCTTGGCTGCACGAGTAAGCCAAGCAGCGACGTCTTCGTTGAATAGCTCCTCATGGATTAATTCAACCCGCTTCGGTTATTAGCAGTTTTCACAGCTTATCCGAGTGCTAGGATAGCCCCGTCATTGAGTGAGGCTAGCTATGCAGTTAAGAAGTGATTTCAAACGTCGTGAAGTGGTAATACCTGAGGACTATCAATGGGTAGACTCTCCCATGCCTGGGGTGGAACGTATGATGCTAGACCGCGTTGGTGAAGAATCCGCTAGAGCCACCTCAATTGTTCGCTATGCACCGAATTCCGAATTCTCTCCGCATACTCATATTGGCGGGGAAGAGTTTATCGTGCTGGCAGGAGTGTTTGCCGACGAACACGGTGAGTATCCGGCAGGCAGCTATGTGCGTAATCCAATTGGTACTTCGCATACGCCTCGTATTGGCTCCGAAGGCGCCACGATCTTCGTCAAGCTACAGCAGTTTGCGCAGCAGGATCAAGCACAGTTTAGTGTGAAGACTCAGCAGGCCGAATTCAGCCCAGGACTGGTGCCGGGTTTGAGTGTGCTATCGCTACATCAGTTTGAAGGTGAGAGTGTTGCGTTGGTTCGTTGGGCTCCGAATACCCAGTTTCAACCTCATCGCCATTGGGGGGGGGAGGAAATCTTCGTGCTGGAAGGGACTTTCCATGACGAGCACGGTAGTTATCCAACGGGAAGCTGGCTCCGAAGCCCACACTTAAGCGCCCACAACCCCTTTACGAAGGAAGATGGTGCGCTGATTTACGTAAAGGTAGGGCATCTTCCTGAGTAATCAGCTTGAGGTGGGCCAGCTCACCTTCTCGAATAGTTTCGACCCAGGTAGGCTTCCTGCCAATGGGTACGCCTATTCAGTAAACCAGTGACGGGTCTTGTTGACGAAATACACTAACGACAGCATCACGGGTACTTCAACCAAAACACCCACCACCGTTGCTAACGCAGCACCCGAGTGAAGGCCAAATAGTGAGATAGCCACCGCCACCGCAAGTTCAAAAAAGTTCGAGGTACCAATCATGCAAGCAGGCGCTGCAATGTTATGCGGAAGCTTCATGGACTTAGCGGCAAAGTAGGCAATGGCGAAGATGCCGTAGGTTTGGATCGTCAGCGGAATGGCAATGAGCACAATGTTGAAGGGCTGAGCCAGAATGGTGTTTGCCTGAAAGCCGAATAGTAGTACTACCGTTGCTAGTAACCCAACCATTGACCACGGCTTTAATTTGGCAAGTAAACTATCAACCTTACTATGATCAGTGCCTCTATCTAGCAGCTTTCGTGTGGCGACACCGGCGAGTAGCGGCAGCAATACGTAGAGCACCACAGAAATTAACAGTGTTTCCCAGGGTACAGTGATGTCACTAACGCCCAATAAAAGCGCGGTAAGGGGGGCAAAGGCGAAGATCATAATCACGTCATTCACTGATACTTGAATAAGCGTGTAGTTAGGATCACCTTTAGTGAGCTGACTCCAGACAAATACCATAGCGGTACAGGGCGCTACGCCAAGGAGAATCATTCCGGCTATGTACTCATTAGCGGTTTCCGGTTCCACCCAACCAGCAAAGAAGACCTTGAAGAACAGCCAGCCTAATGCGGCCATGCTAAAGGGCTTAATTAGCCAGTTAATGACCAGCGTGAGGACTAAGCCCTTAGGCTTGCGGCCAACATCTTTTATCGAGCTGAAATCAATCTGGACCATCATGGGGTAGATCATTACCCAAATCAGAATGGCGACGACTAAATTCACATGCGCCCATTCTAGCGCGGCAATGACCGCAAAGGCTGATGGAAAATTACTGCCAAGTAATACGCCTGAAAAAATGGCTAGGCCCACCCAAACGGATAGATAACGCTCAAAAATACCCACGAAAGCTCCAAAAATAGAATGAAATAATTCACTCGACATTATAGAGATGAAATATGACAAATCCATGACGCCGAAAAAATAAGGTTTAGCTGAATAACGACTTCAATGCTCGCCTGAACCCCAAAACGGTACCCATTGTAAAGGTAGTATGAAACTCATACAGTAGAGATATAAAAGATCACGGTTAGCGGCGTAATAGGAACGTTATCCGCCAACGTGGTCGGGTAGCAAACGGATTCAGCGATTCCATTTTAGGGAGAATCATCATGGTCATATCACGGGCGTCATTCGCGCTGTCACTCTGCTTAATAGCATCTACTGCATTGGGTTCCGATGAGCTCATGGCACCACAGTTAGATGCTGACTTACAGTATTCAGTAACTATCTTGGACGGCGACTATCAGCCGGATATTACTAAGCCAGAGGAAGTTTTAGGCTACCCAGTTGGCTACCATAGAATGGCTTCGCCGGCACAAATCAGTACGCTATTTACGCGCTGGGACGCTGAATCTGAACGAATGAAGTTGGTGCAGTATGCTACTAGTCACGAAGGCAGGCCACTGTATGTTGCCTATATCTCCTCCCCTAAAAATCTCGCCAAGCTAGATGAATTTCAACAGATGGCGCAGCAACTCGCCCACCCTGATGAACTCTCAGCAGGGCAGATTGACGGTCTTATTGAGCAGATGCCTGCAACCGCCTGGATGGCCTATTCTATTCATGGCAATGAAACCTCAGGCGCCGATGCAGCGGTAGCCGCCAGTTACCACTTGATTGCAGATCAAAGCGAAGACACCCAAGCCCTGTTAGCGGATATGATCGTCATGATTGACCCGATGATGAATCCAGATGGCAGAGCGCGCTTCTCGAAAACGCTAGAGCAGTTCCGAGGTACGGCACCTAATGTGGATGATCAGTCACTACTCCACAGCGGCGACTGGCCGTTCGGGCGAATGAATCACTATCTCTTCGATTTGAACCGTGATTTCTTCTATCTGACTCAGCCAGAGTCGCGCGGCCGTGTTGCCTTAATCAATGATTGGTATCCACAGCTGATGATTGATGGCCATGAAATGGGCGCTCAAGACACCTTCTTAATGGGACCACCAAGAGAGCCCATTAACAACCATGTTCCGGCTACGGTGAAGTCTTGGTCTGATACCTTCGCAGAAGAACAAGCCGCTGCCTTCGATAGTCATGGTTGGCGCTATTACACTGGGGAGTGGTTTGAAAATCTCTATACGGGTTACTCCAACTACGCTGAGTATCGTGGCTCCATTCATATTCTTTACGAACAGTCACGCATGGCCGAAGATGGGGTTCGCCGTCCTGAGGGAACCGTCCAAACTTATGCAGAATCGGTACATCATCAGTATGTGAGTACCTTCGCAAACCTTGAATCACTCGCCACCCATACGAAGGCAATTTATCGTGATTTCGTTGAATTACGTCGAGTAGCCACTGCCTCTCGCGGCGAATACGCGAATAGATCCTATGTCATTTTACCCACCGATAACGAATCGCGCTTAAACCAGCTGGTCGAGAAGCTTAACGCTCAAGATATTCAGGTGTTTAAGGCAGAGCGCGAGCTATCGGTAGGCGAAACCACGACGCAAAGCGGACGAGTTCAAAGACGCTTTACTATCCCCGAGGGAAGTTTGGTGATTCCTAATCGCCAGCCCGAGGCACGGTTAATTGCGGCCATTATGGAGTTTGATGCCTACATCAATGATGAGGTACTTCGTGGCGAGCGGAATGCGCTGTTGCAGGGCGAATCGTCACTGATGTATGACACCACGGCGTGGAACTTAACCATGATGTATGGCCTAGAGTCTGTCGTGGTTAGCGAGCATATTGATTCGGGTTTATCTCGCTATGAGCTTGCATCGGCTGAAGCCAATAGCGTGACCGAGGGCATAGCCTTTGTGGTAGATGGAGCCGATGATTTATCACTAGCTTTCGCAGCACGTCTAATGGAACGTGGCGTTGAAGTGAGAGCCAGTGATATTGGATCAACCTACGGCAGCCAAAACTTTAACGCGGGTTCAATCATGGTCACCCGCGCGGACAACCCCAACTTAGATGTTCAGGAATTGGTGGTTGTGGCGGACGAATTAGGCCTTAGCTTAGTGAGTATTGAAACCGGTTTTGGCGAGGGTGACCTGCCAGAGTGGGGGGGCTCTCATTTTCCGCTGCTAGAGCAACCGCAGATTGCCTTGCTTTCACATATGCCCACTAGCCCCTATGTAACGGGGTCAACGTGGTTTGCTATCGACAGTATGCTGGGCATTAGACATTCGCAAATACACAATCAACAACTGAGTTATATGGATCTGCGACGCTATAACCTGATCATTGTTCCACCAACCTGGGGAGCTGGGATGTCGGAAGGTTCAGTGGCTGAATTACAGCGTTGGGTTGAACAGGGCGGTACGTTAATCACCTTAGGTGGAGCCTCCCGCCAATTCGCCGGCGCTGATTTCACTCAAACCGCACTATTGAATGATTCCTTGGAGTCCGTTGAGCCGTTCGATCGCAAGGTTTACGAAGAGCTTATGGCTGAGCATCATCAGTTCGACCTCAGCGATACCAAATCTCACACACTTCCTACGGATGTAGTGGCGCCTTGGGTACGCAATGTGAGCTATCCACCGGTGTCAGAGATTGTTGAGCGAGACCGCTGGAATTCACGCTTTATGCCGCGTGGTTCGTTTGTTACCGGACGCGTTGACGCTGATCACTGGCTGAGTTTTGGTGCTATTGCGGAAATGCCTTTGCTCTATAGTAGCGCTACCTTAATGATGCCAAGTGGCTCAGCTGAAGCCGTGATCCGTGCGGGTCATTATCAAGCACCGCAGGGTAGCCTTTCTGATGCGCTGATCGGCGAGTGGCAGAACATAGGTTGGACTTCGGTACCTACTAATTCCGAGGTGAGTGTCCGGATGAGTGGCCTGCTTTGGCCGGAAGCCGCACAGCGCATCGTCAACACGGGCTACCTAGTCCGGGAACAGGTTGGTAGCGGACAAATTATTATGTTTGCCAACGAAGCGAACTTCCGTGGCGCTGCACTGGGTACCCAGCGACTATTACTCAACGCCATTGTCTTGGGGCCGGGTATGGGCACTGAGCCTCGTATCCTACTCTAAAGAAGTGCTTCCAGTGACCCTAGTCACCTCGTCGAATTAGACTGGGCGACTAGGTGTCACAGTGTGCATAGGCCATTCTAGATTTCATAGCCAATACTAATTACAAAGCGAGTATCATCTTTTTCTGGGATGGTACCATCTGACAAGGGTAGCGGCTTCTCAGTTCGGTCAACGTAGTAGGTGAAGTTGATAGTAAAATCATTAATGGGTTCAATCTCGAAACCCGTCTCTAAGTGATGCAGCGACTCACCTAATGACTCATTCACATTGGTGTAGCTATAATTCAGAATATAGCTAAAGTCGTCGATGAACTCCCAATCCCATGCGGTTTCTACAGTGAAAGCTTTAGACTCGTTTTCTTGCGGGGCGTCGGCTTCAACGGCCACAAACTCGGTTATTTGATAGCCTGGACCTGCTAAAAATTCTAGATCCATGGTGGCGGTATCAACAACCGTATAGCCAGCCTTAACTCCATAGGTGGATCGTCGCGCAATGTTCTGGAAGGCGTCATCGAAGTATTCATAGTCGATGAAACGAATAAACCACTTCGGATCTAAGTAGTAATCGGCGATGGCTCTGAGACGAACGCTATCAGATGTGACGGTCTGGACATCCGTATCTCGGTCCGTCGATTCACCGTAATTGAGGATGTAGTCGAGCTGCATTCTCGAAGACGCGGTCCTGCGTTTAACCGTAGCGGTAACCGTCTCACTATATTGAATGGTGTTGCCATTTTGAGTATCTAGGCCAAGCGTTACTTTAGCATCCCAGTAACCCGATCTATTACCCTGTTCCGGAGCCAAAGACATTAATTCGTCACGACGAATCGAAGTTGTAAACTCGGCTGTTCTGACGGACAGTTGCCCGTCCTTGTAGGTAATATACCCAGTGAGGATCCTGCCGTCCGTAGTACGAACACTCTGATAGGTCTTTGTGTAAAGCTCGGCAACGTCTTCCCAGTCAATTTCTACCGTGCCAAGGTTATCACTCTCAAACTCCAGTACATCTTTATACATCGCAATGAAGTCACCTTTAAGCCACTCATCGGAAGTGATTTTAACCCAGTCCCAGTCATCTTGAAGGTCTGGTATTGCTTCTTGAGCCGATGTTTGTGCTGCAAAAAGCATTGTGATGGCAACCAGCCCTGACGTTAATAAACCGGTGAAAGGGTTACCGTATCGCTGTCGATTATTTTTCATAGATTCTTCTTCGTTACACGTGACTAGTTAGAAAAAGCATGTTGAATACGATGCTTGCGAAAAAACTACCCATTGGGTTGGCCTGATGGACTGACCGGAAGCGGCGTTTCGCTGACAAAGGTAAAGTTAGCAAGTTCAATCGCACATTCATTAATGCCTTCATCGAGTTTAGTAAATCGAATACTTGTAGCTGTTAATGTTTGGCGGCCAACTGTGATCGTAAACAGCCCACTCTCTTGACTGAAATCTATTTCCGCCGAAGGCAGCTTGTCACAGGGAACGTTGACCTCAGCAATCGTCTCACTGAGAGCCTGACTAGTTGGCATTAACAACAGAACGCTTAGTACGCTAGTTTTCAACATGATTCACACTCATTGTTTACGGGTCCACTTCTTAGTATAACGTCTCTGCAAGCTTTCGCCCGTTCAATTCAAATTCTTAGTGCGCCTGAGTTGCGCGCTTGATCACGGTGAGAAGCTCGGTAACATTGAAGGGCTTTGACATAAACTCTGTCATTCCCGCAGCAAGGCACCTTTCGCGGTCTTCGGCGGTAGCATTTGCAGTGAGGGCAACAATAGGCAATGTGAGGCCTGCGTCCCGTAGAACACGGCTTGCACTGAGGCCGTCCATATCAGGCATCTGAACATCCATCAGAATTACATCATAGTGAGTATTATTCGAGCACATAGCAATGGCCTCTAAACCATTGTCAGCGACATCTACGGTAGCGTCGTTGTCCTCGAGTAAGCTCACTGCAAGAAGTTGGTTAACGGGGTTATCCTCTGCGAGGAGAACGCGTAAGCCGGCAAGGCTAATGTCAGGTTCTTGCGCGGCCTTGGCGTCATAGTGGTTGTGATCAATGGGCAACTTAAGACTAATCGTAAATGTTGAACCAACGTCTTTCTGAGACTCTACGTTAATTTTGGCTCCCATCAAGGTTGCCAACTGAGCGCAAATAGCGAGGCCTAAGCCAGTGCCACCATATTCTCGTGTGGTGCTTGAGTCAGCTTGGGAGAATTTTTCAAACAGTGATTTTTTCTGTTCCTCAGTAATTCCGATACCGGTATCGGTCACCAACACGTTTAGTTCTATCTCGTCTTCGACGGCTAGTCCATTTAAGCTCAGGGTGACGTGACCCGCTTTAGTGAATTTAACTGAGTTAGAAATGAAGTTCTTAATGATTTGGCTAAGCCGATAGGGATCACCCACCACCATCAAATCGTTACTAAACGATGAGTTGAAATGAAGTTTACTTCCCATCTCATCGGCTTTTGCGTCGTAGAGGTAGACAACTTCCTCAAGAGTTTTATTGAGAGGAAAGGGAATCTGTTCAAGGGATAGCTTGCCAGCTTCAATTTTTGCAATATCCAGAAGATCGTTGATAAGGGCGAGTAAACCCTGAGATGCGGAGCTCATGTTGTCGAGGAACTTTCGTTCTCGCTCCCCAAGATTGGCTTGTTCTAGTAATTGGATGAAGCCAATAATGGCATTAAGTGGTGTGCGAATCTCATGGCTCATCGTGGCGAGAAATTCACTCTTAGCGTTACTAGCACGCACCGCAGCGTCCTTGGCGTTGACCGATTCCAGCGTTTTTTGCTGAACTTTCGCATCAAGATCTCGATTAATCTTCTCGACTTCCTGCAACGTGTTATAGAGCGCTAGCGCTTTTTCCTCAAGCAGCTTCTCCGCTTCTTTCCTTGCAGCACGTTCTCGCTGAACTCGCCGTTTATACTTCGCCTCTAAGTCGGAAGACATGGTGCTAACGGGCCTCTAGCTCGAAGGTAGCGGATGTCATGTCAGTTGAGATATCCGCGCGAATTATTTCAATGGTTTCACCGAAGTGTTCAATGCAACCGTTTATTAGGCCTTTCGCTAGGTACCCAAAGGGCCGTTTCGAATCGTAGGTCATGGTCATCTTAGGGCCATTAATAATCGCGTCGAACACAGGTAGCTCGGCATCGGGATAAAGCTTTTTTACCTCGACGTGAATGTGGTTATCAATCCGAGAAAGAAATGAGAAAGTTGAGCTAACCCCGTCAAAAAATCCTGGATAGATGACGACGAACCTGCCGAAGAGATACTTACCGTAGGTCTCTATCAGTTCCGGAACGGGAACGTTAATTTCGGCAGAGAGTGCTTCCACAAGCTTGACCATGTCATCGTGATCGTACTTGCCGACTGCTGTATAGGCGCCTTCAGAATCAAGGTCCGCTTTATCGATGATGTCATCTAAGACATCCTCTCCAAAAGTTGTCTCCACCAATTCAAAGAATTCCGTAAATACGACACCTTTCATACCTAATCTCCTTTCAGGCAAATAATTTTTGCATCCCTTTAGCGAATCAAACACCTTCAGCGCGTCGTTAAGCGTTAGCAGTAACTTATTAGCATTAACTCGGGTGATAGTTGTATTGAAACGACCTTTGTAAAATGGAGTATAGTCATTGATGAGTGAGCGCAAGCTTGGCGTGAGGGAATGCGTAATACAGTAGGGTATGTGTTTGAGAGAAAATGACCTTGTTTTCGAGTTGTAGCCAGCGTTGATACTTTTCCACAGATACCTAAGTGCAGCGACGTCTTCGCCGCGCACCGGGTAGAAAGAGTTTGCTAAACGCTACCCTTAGTGCCTTTGATTTTTTGGCACGTAATTAAGAATAGAAATAGGTACCGTCTTGCGAACTGGGAATTCCGCTACATCACGACGTTCAATTAAGTGACCAAGCTCACTTTCAATAGCACAAAGCTTTTTAAAGTCACCCCAGGTGACCAGTGAAATGGCTTGCCCCGTTGCCCCCGCTCGACCTGTTCGGCCAATGCGGTGAATATACTCTTCCGGCTTGAACGGTAAGTCATAGTTAACCACTCGGGTGAGCTTTCCGATATCAATTCCTCGAGCGGCAACACCCGTAGCCACAAGGAACTTAAGCTTTCCTGATTTAAACTGCGCGAGGACCTTTTCACGTTGAGCTTGGCTTCTATCCGCGTGGATACAATCGGCTTCGATACCACGCTTGGCCAACTGCGCGACTAACTTAGCCGCTACGTGCTTTTGTTCAGTAAAGATAAGGGCCTGATCCCATTCGCCTTCCTTAATAAGATGGCTCAATAGGGCCGAACGGGTGTCTTTATCTACGGTGATGAGCCATTGTTCAATACTACTGGCGGCTTCATTTTTCGCCGACATGCGGATCTCAACCACATCACCGTTAGTGCCATAATGAGTGAGATCATCACCCAAGTTTTGCACGTCATCGGAAAGGGTGGCTGAGAACAGCAGATTTTGGCGCTGTTGGGGCAGGCGATCAATGATGTCATAAATATCGTTACTAAAGCCCATGTCCAGCATGCGATCCGCTTCATCTAGCACTAAGACCTTTAGCTCATCAAAATGCAGAGCGCGTTGATGCGCCATGTCCAACAATCGCCCGGGTGTGGCGACAAGTACGTCCACGCCTTCAATAAGTCGCTTCTTCTGAGCGTCGATATCCGTTCCGCCGTACATGGCCATTGAGCTGAGGGACAGGTTCTTTGCGTAGGCGACTACGTTGTCATGGACCTGAATAGCCAGTTCGCGAGTAGGCACTAGGATGAGCGAGCGAATACGCTTACCGCGTAGCGTATGCCCACTATCCAGCTGCTGAAGAAGTGGCAATACAAAGCCCGCCGTTTTACCGGTGCCCGTTTGCGCGGCAGCAATCACATCTCGACCCTTAAGAATTACCGGGATAGTTTTGGCTTGAATAGGGGTAGGGGTGCTATAGCCCTTCTCGGTAACAGCGGACACGATGGAAGACTTTAAGCCGAGCTCGGAAAATGTCATGTGTTTTCTCTGGATAATTGGGGTAGCGGGAGTATAGCGATATAAGTGCTGAAATATCACATTTGCCGCGAATTATTTGGCGACACTGGGTTCACAGGAGCCTGTAACAGATTCTGTGTAACTTCCATTGAGAGAAGGTGTCGCTCAGCCTCTCTACGTCATCTCCCTGTCACTTAGCTGTCACCGCTCGTTCATCTCTTCGTCACCCCATTGTCATTTTGCGACGGCACTCTAATTGGAATAATTCAACAGAGAGATGTTTCACCATGATAACAAGAAAATTTCACAAGAGTATGCTGGCTCTAGCCATTACAACGGTCTCCGCGACTACCCTCGCAGAGGGGAGTTTGTTGGGTGCTATCAAAACCCAGGAACAGGGACATGTTCTTGCTAACGCGTCTATAGAGATTCCAGAGCTGGGTCGTTCAACGGTTTCGGCTAGCGACGGTAGCTTCCGGTTCGAGGCACTTCCAGCAGGAGACTATACCTTGCGCGTGAAGTACTTAGGAGCCTCGCCATTTGAGCAGATGCTAACAATTGGCGATGATCAAGTGACCCGCGAAGATGTGGTGCTATCAGGTTTCTTCGGTGAAGAGGTATTGGTAGTTGGTCAAGCCGGTGGCGCAGCGAGCGCGTTAAACAGGCAGCGTAATGCTAATAATATCGTTTCTGCAGTGGATGCTGACGCGATGGGGCAGCTGTCGGATGCTAACGTGACGGAAGCACTAAACCGCCTGACTGGTGTTTCGATTGATTACGATCAGGGCGAAGGACGCTTTGTTCGTATTCGTGGTGCCAGTTCAGATCTCAACACCGTAAGTATTAATGGTGTGAGTGTCCCGTCACCGGAAGCGGGAAGCCGAGCGGTAGCACTGGATGTTATTCCATCGGATCTCGTACAGAGCTTAGAAGTTTCGAAATCAGCGACGCCAGATCAAGATGCCAATGCGCTAGGTGGGAATATTGAAATTCGCTCCATGTCGGCCTTTGACCGTGACGATAACGCTATCTCAATTAGCGCCGAGGGTAACTATAACGATCAGGCTGAAGAACTCGCGCCAAAGTTTGCCTTCTCTGCTAGTACTCGTTTGCTTGATGATACCCTGGGGTTAGCCACGGTATTAAGCTATGAAGACCGCAAGATGGTTACCGCTAACGTGGAGACCGATGGTGCCTGGGAAAAGCCAGACGCTGACGACTTCCCAAATGCCTCACAAATTGAAATGCCGCCAGAAATTGAGCAGCGTTACTACGAAGTAGAGCGTGAACGTATTGGCGCCGCATTGAATGTGGATTATCGCCCTAATGAAAACTCAAGCTACTACCTGAGAACGCTCTATTCAGACTTCGAGGACAACGAGACTCGCCAGAAGATTGAATGGAAGTTCGACAAAGCTGACAGTATCGATGCGCTAACCGCTTCATCAGGAACAGTTAGTGACGGTTTCGAAATTGAGCGAGAGCTGAAGGTGCGCAACGAGCAACAAACTATCTTCTCCTCGTCGTTAGGCGGTGAATGGCAGGTTGGTAGTTGGCTGTATGAAGCCAGCTATGGCTACAGCGACTCTGAAGAGAAAGAGCCCGGTCGTTATGATGCAGTCATGGCAAGCGACTTTGATGACGCTACCTCAGCTTCTTGGTCAGGTACTCGTCAGCCTAGTTTGTCGGGCGATGCCCAGCTTTATGACCCCATGGCCTTTGAGTTAGACGAAATTGTGGCGCTGGATGGTCTTAGCACTGATCAGCAGGATCAATTCAAACTTGACGCAACCTTTGAGGATCGGTTCTTTGGCGCGGATTCATTGATTAAGTTTGGTACTAAGTTGACGGATCGTGAAAAACGCTACACCGCTGAATCGCAAGTGTGGACAGACTTTAATGATGCTCCCACAGGCGATAACTTCCTGATGGGTCAGTTTGACTACTTTGGTGTCAGTGAAGGTCCTGCGGTATCGCGCTCAGCGATGGATAGCTACATGGCAGGAGCCGTAGCGGGCGTTGATTACGAAGTTGACGAGTTGGGAAGCTTGGAAGAGACCTTCGCGCCGCAATACCAGATTGATGAGCAGATGGAAGCTGCCTATGTAATGCAAACCTTAAATTACGATGAGTTCTCGGTAATTTACGGCGTTCGCTATCAGGGAATAGATACTGATCTTCAGGGTTACAGCGTAGAGATTGATGCCGATAATGAGACTGCAACACTCCAGAAAACTCAGTTCAGCAACAACGAAAGCTTCTTCTTGCCTTCAGTTCATATCCGCTATGAATTGTCAGAGAACTGGCAGTCGCGTGGTGCTATTACCCAGAGTGCGGTTCGTCCTACCTTCGAACAGATGTCTCCTGGACAGCTGATTCAGCGAGAAGATTTCAATGGTGTTGATTTTGATACCAACGAAGCAGAGTTTGGTAACCCAGAGCTTAAGGCGACTGAGTCAACCAACCTAGACTGGACCTTGGAGTACTACGATGACGAAGCGTTGGGTAGTTTCTCGGTAGGCGCGTTCTATAAGGATGTGTCGAACTTCGTTTACGAGGCTGACTTTGCGGGAACTGGAGCATGGACCGATTATGATGAGGCGATTAGCTTTGATAACGGCGACAGCGCTCATATCCTTGGTGCAGAAGCCTCCTATCTGACGCGCTTCGATAATGGTTTCATTCTCCAGGCTAATGCTACGTTCACGGACTCCGAAGCTAGCTACGCAAACCGTTCTAGCACTAGTATGCCAGGACAAAGTGACCTGTCGGCTAACGTAATTCTGGGCTGGGAAAACGAGCATGTGAGCTTACGATTGGCAACCGCTTATAAGAGTGAATCGCTGCTAGCACTGGATATTGATGATCCAATGAAAGACAGCTATCAAGACGCTCAAACTAATGTCGATGCCAGTATCCGAACAAACTTTGGTGACTTCGAAGTGAGCTTTGATGCGATTAATCTGACCAACCAGAGCTTCTATGCTTACACGGGTTCTTCACAGTACAACCTGCAGTATGAAGAGTACGGTCGTTCTTACCGCCTAGGTGTTAAATGGCGTAACTTCTAAGCAAAGCGGGTGAACGCGCATTAGCGCCAACGCCCAGCAGAGCTAATTGAAAAGCCCAACGAATTACTCGTTGGGCTTTTTTATGGGCAGTGCCTTGGCGCAGCAAATAGAACAATACTCGTCAACCTTAAGTCATGGCTTAGCAAGCACTGCGGAGTTATGGGGAGAAGGTAACGCCAATTTGTAGGCGATTCATCGTTGAGTTAACGGTGATACTTAGGCGGTATTTAGGCGGTATTTAGGCGGTATTTAGGCGGTATTTAGGCGGTATTTAGGCGGTATTTAGGCGATGGTTAGGTAATCGACAGGCGTAAAAAAGCCCCGTTATTTTCGCTAACGAGGCAAGGGGGAGGTGAAACGGTTAGCGATTCGTCATGGAGCGATTTTCGAATTCGTAGCGAAAGCTAATATTGGTGTCGCCAGATTGATCATTGGGCGTTGTAACCATCTCAATGGTAGCGTCATCGCCGTTGAGTATTACATGGGCAAAACCCCAAACCATTCCTTGGTTATAGATGTTTCGATAAGTTGGGTTATTGGCAACTTGGTGTGCTTGGAAGCGTTCATGAATACTTCGTTGCTTGGAGCCGGCTCCCGAAATGAGAAGATTTAGCGGGCTATTGGCGTGTCCAAGGGTCTCTTCGCAGGTATCTTGATGAATACCTAAATCATGTTCATGGCCAGCCATATAGAGATCAGCATTCTCACACAACATAGGCATCAGTAACCGACGTAAGGCGATAGCTTCCTCAAACTTACTGCCACCCGAGGACCATAGCGTGTGATGTCCGTAAACGATTTTCCAGCGCGCTTGGGACTCAGATAAAGAGCGTTCTAGCCATGCTAGCTGCTTAAGGTCTTCACCATTAATTGGATTTTCGTAGGGTTCTTTGCGATCAAGCTCGCCGGTGTTAATGGGAATGCCGTTCTCATCGAGTTCATCTTTATAAACGGTGGTACCCGCTAGCAACATGTTGGTATCCAGCACGAAGAACTCTGCGTCACCACGACGATAACGATAATAACCGGGTTCACGAAGTTCATAACGCTCGTCGGTTTCACCGTAGTTGACCTGAGCTGTGCGTCCCTCAAAGCTCGTATCCCAGTCATGGTTGCCTAGGGCGGCATAAATTTGGAAATCAGGGTTGTCCGACTCAATATTCACGTAGGGTTGATGCAGAATCTTGTGGAAGCGCTCTACATCGTCGCTGCTGCCATCGGCACCATCGGGATAGATATTGTCCCCAAGAAGCGTCATGAAGTCGCAGGGGGCTGAAGCACAGAAATTCGCAATAGCGTTTGCTACGGACTGTTGGCCGCTCTGCTCAATGACACTGTCTGTGCCCGGAATTGTGTGGGTAGGGAAAAGTTTAAAGCTCTCAATAGGCTTCCCTTTCTCCACCCAGTCAGCGCGCTCCATTTCCACTAAGTCTTGGGCATTGATTCCCAAGTCCTCAGGATCAAGGTAATCGTGGTGGTAGCCACTGTCACCTAGGACGATGAAATTTACGGGTTCGCTACTTTTATTACCACTCTCGCAAGCAGCGAGCGTAATCCCTGCGGCCAGAGCCGTTAGTGTTAATGTCTTTTTCATGGTTCGTCTCGTGTGATAAGTTTTGGGGATTCAATTCACCCTTGCCACAGTAAAAACTGAAAACGCGAAGATGCTATTAATGAAACTAACAGCGTGAGATGACAGAATTATGGCGTTCGCCATCTTTTTATACTTTAACGAGTGATTAGCCTTCATCCACTTATACGATGCCCATTAGCAACTAGATTTTAATCCACATTAAGTGTGCAAAGAGCTGTGTGTAACTCAAGGATATGTCTACTCCGGCTAGCTATGCTGGGGCTTGGCGAGCGAGGTTAGCTTTTGATCAGTGCGAAAAACGAGCCTAAAACATGTTCGAAAAGCGCGCAGATTGGCTAGTTAATCTGCAGCGGTTTGGCAGTTTGTACATCCGAGTTTATAAGTCAGAGTTTTGGAAGGCAGTTATACATCAGAGTTTATAAATCCGAGTTTATCCATCGCAGTTATACACCATTAAGCACCGGAGGATTCCAAGGAAAAGACGTTACGCACAGCTTAGTGTGAATAACAGAAAAAAGCGCCTCACGCGTCTACCGCTTGAGAGTCCGTGATCTGTTGCACCGTTACCTCAAGGGTCCCGCTGTTATATCCATAGTGCGCCCAGGCATCATTGGCGAATAGGTAAAGATAACCGCTGGTGGCGGCAGTCCATGATAGCGATTTACCCACTCTCAACACGCGATGGTGCGGCGGGGTGCCATCATGACTCGGGTTGGGAGCGTCCGCAATTGCTGCCATCACGCAAAACCATGGTTCCTTGGAAATCCGCCGAGATAGAAAGAGGTCCGCACGCTGCTTGTTGATGATACGTTTTACCGCCCACTCAAGGTGATCAATCAGAGAACCGCCTAGCTGTAAGAGAATACGCAAACGCATCTGTGCTAAACGAATTCCATCGGAAGCTACCTCAAGGGGGGCATCCACCCATTCCTCAGCACATTGAATGCGGTACTGCTCGCCGGCTTGAACATACACCCCCGTCCAGTTCCATGCCTCATTGGCCGAAATGGTGAGGCTAACGCCGCTGGTACACACGCCGCACTCTGGGCGATAAGTAGGATGAAGGCCTGCGTTTTGACGCTGCCGAACGGAATCATGAACGGCCGTTTCATCGGCTAAGTTAGGCACGCTACGAGGATGAGGTAAGAGAAAGCGCATGATGCCTTGATAGGTGTCGTGGATGGGTGCTTCAGGGTTAGGTGCAAATGACTCGGCAAAGTTATCAACAAAGCTCAACGCCGGAACCTCACCATTTAGTTGGGGGTTTCGAACCTCTTCAATCATCCACGCTAGGCTAATGTCGGCACAACCACGCTCTTTATAGCCGCCACCCACATCACCGTGCGCGCCGGCAAACCAGACCTGCTTAACGGACGGGTGGTGTTCATTACTCCACAGGGTGGGGAAGAAGCTAGAGCGCTGTTCGTCAATGGCCAGAGCATGTCTGCCGTTGAGTACCTCACGGCTGAGTTCAACATCGTGAAAACGATAGCGCCTTGGGGCATCAAAGAGATCAAATAGCACGAGGTCATCGGGAATGCCTAGGGCACCAACGGTATCCCAAACACCAACGAAGCCCACGGTATTGGAATGAGGATGAAAGGTCATTGGTGTAGGAAGTTGGTAGTCTTCGAGGCTGTATTGATAGCCTTCGCGATAGAGCACTTTTACGGCTTTCGCGAGCGCCTTGGTGGAGGCAAAATCATTGGCCAAAATTCCATAGCGGTTAATCATGCCCGCCAAACTCCGAGCACAGAAGGCACCGCGGCTAAAACCGATTAAATAAATAATATCGCCCGGCTGGTATTCGGACACCAACCATTGGTAGCAGGCCATAATTTGCTTACCCAGACCGCGGCCATACATGCCGCCAACATGGCGATCAAAGAAACCGCCTGTGCCCACGCCGGGTTGATAAAAGCTCAGTTGGTTGGCTTGGCTTTGATCTAGCAAGTTGTGGAAGCGGGCGACATTCGTGGTTTCAAATTTATTACTACCCTTTTGGGTAGCATCATTCCAAGTGCCGTCGCAACAGACCACCAATTTTCTCATGAACTACTCTATGTGTTTGCCTATGCAACCATAGAATATGGATAAAATATTTCCCCAGAGCAAGAACTTTTGTGAGCCGAAGGGGAGGTTTTTCTTCATTTTTTCCCGTTGCTGTTGTGTCAGTGGAAGGAATTGCTAACACGTAATTCTTCAACCTCACTTTTTGTTCGCGAAAGCACCCTCGTGGGCCAAGAGAGATACCGACCGTCACTCTGCCGCGCCGATATCAGTTAGCGTAGGAATAATGCGTCCTCCAGCGTGTGTGACACCCTGCTGTCATAGCAAAATAGTATCTGACAGTGAAGTGACACCTGTCCGTCAGGCCTGTGACAGACGCTTTGCTGTCGTTTCGCACATGACAGCGGTATGTGATTCTGGCATCGTACTTTCATCAAGGAGAAAAACA
Organism: uncultured Umboniibacter sp.; assembly: GCF_947497555.1. Lineage (NCBI taxonomy): Bacteria > Pseudomonadati > Pseudomonadota > Gammaproteobacteria > Cellvibrionales > Cellvibrionaceae > Umboniibacter > uncultured Umboniibacter sp. Next base: position 45,720 of record NZ_CANMGY010000001.1, on the reverse strand, counting down.
TGTCACAGGAAAACATCAACAAGCCATTAACACTTTCACTGCTAAATGGCATCACGGCACGCTTCAATATAGATGGCCAAGAACTGGTAGTGTGGGGTTCTAGTTGGACGGGTATGGAGAAAATATGGTTGAACGGTGAATTGGTTTCCGAAAAACGTAGTTTGCGATTCAAAACGGTTCATACCTTTAGTGTTGATGACTCGGAATACGAAGTCGAGTTTGATATTACTAAAGCTTACAAAAGCGATGTGGTGGTGAAGGTGGTTAAGGATGGCGCCCATTTTAGGACCGTGACCTTCAACTATTATCGTGACGAAGACGGTAAGTTTGACTGGCCGAAATTATTCAAGTCTTTGCTAGCCGGAGCTGTGGTAGGTTTCAGCGGTGTGATGATCTTCGAAGTACTGTTTAAGTAAGGTTTTGAGATGAATATTGATGCTCAACAACTCAAGGCACTTCGCACCGCAAAGGCTTGGACCCAGCAGCAGTTAGCGGATACTTCAGGTCTTAGCCTGCGAACAATTCAACGGATTGAACGCTATGGTACCGGTGCCAGTGAATCAGTGTTATGTATTGCCGCTGCGCTGGATATTGATGCCAGTACCATTATTTCTGATCAGGCTTTTGAGGTGGTGGAAGTAGCACAAAGCTTTAGCTTCGCTCAACTGATGGGCGGAATTGTCGCTGGCGGTGCAGTGGGCGCTACGCTGGTACTGATACTGATGATTTAAACCGCTGTGCTTTAAGAGCAGCTGTTGTAATAATTCGACGACGCGCTTGAAGAGCCTCCCCCAAGCTCGGTGAGCGCGCGTTGAACCCATTCAGCGGTGCGCTCGACGTATTTCCTCATTCTGACTAATCATTACCGTACACTCCGTCCGATGGGATGTTGCGTATAAGGTCTATCCAGCTCATTATTTCTCTCTACGTTTAACGTTTCGAAGCTGCTAAGCGAGCACTAGAATCCGATCGTTGGTGCGTAAGCTATACTCTGCGGTGAGTAATGCGTAGGATATTTAGCATGGATAGCTATTTTCTCATTTACAGTTTTATAGTGTTTGGATTTGCGATAAATGGTTTATCGCTGTATCTCAGTGGGCGTGTTAACCGTGGCGAACGCTATATTCCGCTTTTAAGTTTATCTCAAGTACTTCTGAGCCTATCAGCATGTTTTAGTATTACGGCTCGGCTGCTTGGCTATGCGGGTCCAACGGAAGAATTTACCTTTGCTGAGTTACTCAGAACTCTCTCCAACGCAACGATGATCGCCAGTTTCTTTCTCTGTCGTTACGCAATCGGTGGCTTCATCCACTCTAAGGTTCTCGTCAAATGGCAGCCAGCTCTGGCATTTGCATCATTAGGTGTATTGGGTGTTTTCTTTGGAATGATGATCCGTCTGCCTGAATCTTGGTCCACCTTTTGGGTAAATCTATTCGCCTTCGGGCTATCCGTGCAATTGACAGTTGTGCTCTCAAGGCGCCTGCAGAGTATGCCCATGTGGATCCTCTTTATGGCCTTCCTGTTCCTCGCAGTAACAACTTCAATGCGTGCAGTGGTAAACCTTTTCGATATGGATGCGACTCCGCGCCGATTCCTAGATATGGTCACTATGGCCAGCGTCGTAGTTATGGCGTATTTGGTAAATGTTGGCGTGGTGATTGAAGCGAATCGTCGCGTGGTCAATACATTGACCAAGTTGTCGAGTTTAGATCCACTAACCGGTCTGCTTAATCGCCGAAGCTTTTTCGAAGAAGTAACGAAACGTCTTGATCAAAGTGCCGTATCCACTGAGTCCACTGTTATGTATATTGATGTGGATGGTTTCAAACAGGTGAATGATGAGCATGGACATCCCGCCGGTGATGATATGTTGCAAAGCCTCGCCGGTTATTTGAGTAAACGTCTCCGCTCCTCTGATCTAACCAGTAGGGTGGGTGGCGATGAATTCGTCGCGTATCTTCACGGAACCACTTTGGCTAATGCGCAGCGTCTAGCCGAAGCGCTGCGCCGCGACGTAGAGGAACTCGCTAGGTCGCGTGGACTTAGTTGTTCACTAAGCTTTGGGCTAGTGAGCGTATCGAAAGGTGAAGCGCTGCGAAGTGCTGTTGGTCGTGCTGATGCAGCCCTTTACCAAGCTAAATCTCAAGGTGGTAATCAGGTAGTTCTAGGCTGAATTCGTTCGTTGCCAAGCTTCATTTAATCGCTACATAAACACCGTTAGAGGCATCAACCTCTTGATAGGGGTTGGGGAAGGTAATTCGCGTGCCCTCTACCCGACTGAAAACGGTTTCCAGCAAAGCCATGAATTCTGGGTCCGGATCATCGTCAGACCAAAGCGCGAAGACGCCGCCTGGCTTGAGTTTATCGGTAATCGCCCGCAATCCCTGAATACTATAGAAGCCTTCATTGCTCGCTGTAAGCCAATGGGCGGGCGTGTGATCAATGTCCAGTAGCACCGCATCGAGGCAGTCTTGGTCGCGCTCTCCATCTAATGCCCAGGCGAAGAAGTCGTCCAGCACCAACTCGCAGCGCTCATCGTAGGTGAGAGCCTTAGCCATGGGAACGAGGCCACGCTTATGCCAACTAATGACTGGCTCCATGACGTCAATTACTCGCAGACGCGCAATTCGATCATCTTCCAGTGCCGCACCGGCGGTGTAGCCAAGGCCCAAACCACCTACTACGACGTTGAGCTCATCGCGTTCCAGCGCGGCCAGGCCTAAATAAGAAAGCTGTAACTCCGCCTCATAGAACAGGCTGGACATGAGGAACTCATCATTCATCTTCACCTCGTAAACAATGCGATTGTTTAACCTAGGTTCGCTGCGTCGGCGAAGACTGATGGAGCCTAGCGGTGTTTCCTGATAATCGAGTTCTTCAAACATTTCTGAGATCCTTCACGCTAAGATGCACCCTATACATACTGCCTGAGTAATTCACATCAAGACACCTTTTTAATAAGCGTAACCCTGTCTTCTGTAGGGAACTTAGTCTAGTTGTGAGAATTATTTCGATAGTGTTTTTCAAATTCTTCGACAAAAGCTTCACATTTGCCCTGCTACATTAGCGCCCATGTTCGCCGAAAAGCTTAAGAGGAATTGCTATGAAACGTACTATTTCGTTATTACTCGTCGCCACACTACTGTTGACCGGCTGTGGAAACAGCCACTTAGAAATCTTTCCACCGCTCTCCGATGATTCACTGATGACTTCCAAGATTCCTGTGGAGCAGTTGCACCAGGATGTTGATGCCTTTTACCAAGGGGTGCTCGACCGTCATCCAGACCTCGCAAACTACGCAAGTTTGGCGGATCTTGAGGCCGAGGTGGCCAACATCAAGTCACTTATCAACAGGCCTCTGACTCGCCTGGAGTTCTATCGACAGGTGGGGCAACTCTCACACGCCTTTAATGACGGACACACCTTTTTAATATGGCCCTATCAGGAACAGGCGTTACTAGACGCTCAGGGGCAAATATTGTTTCCCCTGGCGGTTGAAATTAATGATGATGGGCTGTTTATTAAGAATAGCTATGCCTTTAATGGTGATGTGATTTCGGCCGGGAGTAAGATAACTCAACTAAACGATATTGACACCACTGAATTGGTTGACCTTGCCCAACGCTATGTAGGAGGTGAATCCCTAGCGCTACGCGAACAGGTGGTAGCCCGTAGGTTCCCAATTATCTTGTGGTCTGTTTTTGGTTACACCAATGAGTTTGAGTTAAGCCTCGAGCACCAGAACGAGTCACAGCAAATTACCTTAGCGAGAGACGATGATTGGGCTTTAGTAACTCAGGATCAGAACGCGGATACTGACTACTACTTTGAAGTGTTAGACGGCAATGTGGGCTACCTCTATTTGGCGGACTTTGATGTCGATCCAAGCTGGTTCGAAGAATTCGTTGACGAGACCTTCAGCGACATCGCAGCGCGAAGCATCGATTCATTAATCATCGATATTCGCGATAATCCAGGTGGCAACACCGATACGGTGGCGTATCTAACTAGCTATCTTGCGGATAAACCCTTTCGGTTGGTGGCGAGGGTAAAGGAGAAGCTTAATGAAGATAACAGCGGCCTGTTAAGCTATCGAGGAAAGGTGGGTGAGATACTGGACGAGCCATGGGAAGACTGGGTGGAGCCGACTCAGAGTGAAAATCACTTTGGTGGCGATACCTATCTGCTCATTAGCCAAGTGAGCTACTCATCAGCTATTGTATTGGCTACCACTCTACAGGATAACGAGTTTGCGACGTTAATAGGTCAAACGACAGGTGGCTATGCCAACCAAACGGCACAGGGTAACCTGTTCAATCTTCCGGCATCGGAGTTGCGGGCCTATGTGCCAACGCGCATTCTACTTCGTCCTAGCGGTGATAGTACGGTTCAGGGTGTGATCCCCGAGGTGATTACCCGTCACGATGCGCAGAGCCTACAATCGGGCGAAGATACTGAAGTTGCTGCTGCGTTGGCGATCATCGAAGAAAAGGGTGCTAGGGATGCTAGTTTGAATGTAAGTATGGATAGTAGAGAGGACTAAAGCTCGTGGAAAAGACGTCGCTGTTACTGGTTGAGGATACGCAAGCTATCGCTGTTCAGGTATATGATTTCTTGGCTGAGCAGGGATTTGTTGTGGATTACGCCGCCACCGGTAAAGCGGGTTTAGCAATGGCGATGACAGATACCTATGATGTAGTTGTTTTGGACCTGATGCTTCCAGATATCAGCGGAATTGAAGTGTGCAAGAAGATTAAGGGAAATTGCGATCCCGCCCCTCCGGTGTTGATGTTAACCGCAAGGGATAGCCTACAGGATAAGTCGGAAGGCTTTCATGCGGGCGCGGATGACTACCTAACTAAGCCCTTCGAGTTAGTGGAGTTACTGTTGCGATGTAAGGCCTTGAGCAAACGCCGACAGCTGCATCGTAGCAGTGAGGTTACTATTGGGGAACTCAGAGTCAACACCAAGACACAGCAAATATATCGTGCCGGACAGGAGGTAACTCTCAGTGCTAGGGACTTTAGTTTGCTGATGTTGTTGGTGGAAGCCTATCCAAACGCCGTTAGTCGACAGCAAATGATTAGCAAAATTTGGGGTGACCAGCAGCCCGATAGTGATGTGCTGAGATCACATATCTATACCCTGCGTCAAAACCTAGATAAGCCATTTAATCAACCAATGTTAAAAACGATTCACGGAGTCGGTTTTCGTTTGGATGCGGGGGAGTAGGTATGCCTAAGCGTGGTGATTTGGCTAGGGGAGCGAGTATGAATAAGAGCGGGAGCATCAAAAGTCGGATACGCGGTCTGTTAGTGATCTTCACGATGATTTTGAGCTTACTATTGGTACTTTTGATGCTGGCCTACTCATGGCTAGTGGAAGATAACATCTTTAATCGTATGGTGTTGGACGAAACACGCTATCTTGAACAGCACTTTCAAGCTACTGGAGAATTAGCTTCAGCCCGTTATCCGTTTATGACATTGTATTCGGGTTGGTCGGAATTACCCGAATCCGTGCAGTTACTCCATCAGCAGTCACCGGAACGGGTTGAGTTTCCGTTGCCGAATCGAGGCACTATTCATACTCGTAGTGTGCAGTTAGGGCAGCAAAGTTGGTTGCTAGTGGCGAATGTGAGTGCCTACGAAGTTTCTCGGGACTATTTGCCGGCATTACTTAGGTGGCTCGCGGCCATGATCCTATTGGTTTGTTTAGTCGCCATCGCGCTGTCAATATACCTGTCGAATTGGGTGGTGAAACCCATCGAATATCTCGCCGATAAAGTCGCTTCCCATGATGGTAAGATGCCGCTGAAGTTTACCAGGCCTCTCAAGTCTCGTGAAATGAGTGCTTTGGGAGCTGTTATTGAGACCAATGTAAATCGCTTTCAGAAGGCGTTAAAACGAGAGACGGATTTCACTCGAGACATTAGCCACGAGCTGCGAACGCCAACGACCGTTCTGAAGATGAAACTGTCAACGCTTAGCGCGGGCAGTAAGCTGAGTTCGCCAACCCTAAGCCAACTAAAGCAGAGCTCACAGCAAATCGAACAGACCATAGAAGTACTCTTGACATTATCCCGTAATGAATCATTGGCCACGGAGAAACTCAGCTTGTTAGCGCAGATAGAACAGAGCTTAATTACTCATCCTGTTCTGGCTAGAGCGGATGATTATGAGGTTAGCGTAGCCGTCAGTGCGGGATTCTATGTTGTGACGAACGCAAATTTGCTGCAATTGCTACTGAACAACCTGTTAGATAATGCGGTGAATCATACTAGTGAGTCAGTTCTATCGATACAACTAACGGGTTCTACGCTAAGTGTGATTAACCCTATTTCATCGGCTGACAAAGCTGTTGTGAGCGATGCGCTAATGCAGCCGGGCGAAAAAAGCCAGGCAAGCCGCGGTATGGGTCAGGGCCTGCACCTAGTTCAACGTATTTGTGATCGTTTTGGTTGGCAGTTGTCGGTACAGGCCTTGGACGACTTTCAAATTGATATTAAGTTTGGCGATTAACCCGCCGCCGCCACCATGCCACCGTCCACCGTAAGAGTGTGGCCCGTTACGTAAGCACCGGCACGTGACGATAAATAAATCACTGTACCGGCGGCATCTTCGTAGCTGCCTAAGCGCTTTAGGGGGACGGACTCCTTGAGCGCATCATCCGCCTCAATAATATGAGCGGTCATCTTACTGGGGAAGTATCCCGGGGCGATGGCGTTTACGGTGATGAACTCTTCAGCCATATCGGCAGCAAGGTGGCGAGTTAACTGGTGCACCGCGGCTTTACTTGCTGAATAGCTGTAGTTGTTCATCTTCGGGTTAGTTAAACCATTAATGGAACCAATATTAATAACGCGCGCTGGGTCCGTTTGCGACGCGCCTTGCTTCAGTTGCTGGTGGAACTTCTGTACCAGGAAGAAAATCGATTTCACATTGAGATCCATGACTTTATCAAAGCCTTCTTCGGCGAAGTTATCAATGGTATCCCCCCAGGCCGCACCGGCATTGTTCACAAGGATGTCAATCGAGCTCTCGCGTTGAGTGACCGCTTCCACAAATTGGCTAATACCCTCCGTGGTAGAGAGGTCTGATGCAATGGCAATACACTCACCAAACTCGCTGAGACGTGTGGCGGTGGCATTGAGCACTTCGGCTCGGCGAGCGGTAATATAAACCTTGGCGCCAGACTGCAGTAAGCCAGTGGCGATCATCTCACCAATACCACGTGAACCGCCCGTTACGACAGCAACTTTGCCTTCCACACTAAAGAAATTATTCATCGCAAACTCCGTTATCTAGTAATGCTTAAAGTGTGCGGCAAGGAAGTTGAAATAGCTAGTAACCCAGGTGACAGCTGGCAGCCCTCTGGTTTAGAGCTAGAGATTCGTGTTATTCATAACGGGTTGAATAAGCCTAAGGCGCAAGGAGACCTGCGACTGTCCACATTGCCTCACCGTAATTCGCGGTGTAACGTAGAACATCAAAATAATAATGAGAGCAAAATAATGAAGAAGTGGCTACTTGCTGCGCTAGTCATCCTGGCGGGTTCCGGTACCTGGTATTGGCAAACTATTGACCGTGATGTTCGCAGCCTAATCCTGACATTCCCGACCGATAAAGACCTTCTATTTTGGAGTGACGAACAGCGTGATTTTGCCTTCAGGGCGTTGGATAAGATGCCTCTGCTGGCCAAATCTCGAGTGATGTCAGCAAGTGAACAGCCACTGCAATTACCAGCGGGCCAACCACTAGAGATGCCATTAGATGTGGATGCTTATATGAGTACCCAACGAGCGGCTGGCATGGTGATTGTTCACAACGGCGAAATTCGTTTTGAAGACTACCGTCGAAACTTTACGGCCGATGGTCGATGGACGAGTTTTTCGGTAGCGAAGTCGCTCACCTCTACCTTGGTGGGTGCGGCAATAAAAGACGGTTACATTAATAGCGTGGATGACAAGATCACTACCTATCTGCCCGGTCTTGAAGGTTCCGTTTACAACGACGTGACGGTTGAAGAATTACTCACTATGACCTCAGGCGTTCGTTGGAATGAGGATTATGGTGATCCTAACTCGGATGTCGCCAAATTCAATAATCATGTTCCTGAGCCTGGGGTTGATACCACAATTAGCTACATGCGGAGTCTAGAGCGCGAAGCGCCCGCTGGTGAAAAGTGGGTGTATAAAACGGGCGAGACCAACCTAATAGGCCTGTTAGTAAACCGTGCTACCGGCAAAACCTTGGCGGACTATTTGTCAGAGAAGATTTGGCAGCCCTACGGGATGGAAGCTGATGCTTCGTGGTTGCTGAGTTCTTCGGGCCAGGAAATTAGTGGCTGTTGTATTCAAGCTACCGTCCGTGACTTTGCGCGCGTTGGTTTGTTTATGCTTAGTGAAGGCAAAGTGAATGGCGAGTCCATATTGCCCGAAGGTTGGTTGGCCGATGCAACTACCAATCATGTAGGGAATATCTCGCCAAACTACGGCTATGGTTACCAGTGGTGGACGTTGGATAACGGTGCGTTCATGGCGCGGGGGATCTTTGGGCAGGGCATCTTCATTGATCCTGCCAGGCAGTTGGTTATTGCCTCAAATGGTAATTGGGCTGTCGCGAGTGACCGCCAGCGTATGGAGGAGCGTCTTCAATTCTATCAATTAATTCAGCAAGAAATTGATAAAGAAATTGATAAAGAAATGGTTGAGAGTGCGCCTGAAGCACCGGCTTTATTCGAATAACCGTTAGTGAGGTGACGGGCGCAGTAAATGCCATGGATTAAACACGTCATGTCATGGCGATATTGCGTAATTTTGACTTAGCAAAAATTAGGGAATGCGGTGCGATTATGCTCATATCCCGCTAATTTTTGCTAAATATCCGGTTACTTGAGAATTCAGCAGGCCGAATAATATTTTTTATTTTTCGAATTTACAGAATTGAGGTTTGTTAATGTCGTAATGTAATCTAATTTTCTGTTAATTATTCCCTTTTTTTGATGAACCTGCCTTTTTTATGCGCAATTTAGTACTGGTCAGACCATTAATGAGCAGTACTCTCACTACCCATACGTATATTTTGCTATAACCATTTTTTTTTAAGCATTTCGTTAGGTCGCAATTTTAATGTTCAAGCAACTAAAACCTCCAGTCTTCGCTGCAACTTTAGCCATCTCTCACTCATAGGCTGCTGTGCTGGTATTCACTTCCTTGATAGGTGTATTTACTCACTGAGCCCTGCGCGCATTTTTTTGCTGTTGACCCCTACCTGAATCTCCAAGTAGTTTCCGTAGAACTCGGAAAGAGCTCCTGAAAATAGGAGGCCGTGATTGCTATATTTCTCGGCATAAATAATAGAGGTTTAGAGAGTATTATGAATAACAAAAGCGCACTAGCTATAGCGATCGGCGCATCGCTATCGGGTCTTACCGCAGTACCTGCGGCACTAGCTCAAGAAGATAGTATGACCGAAGAAGTTGTGGTTACCGGCACCCGAATCGCCCGTGACCCTCTGTCAACGACAGGACCAATCACCGTCATTTCTACCGAGGCAATCGAGCGTTCTGGTGTCGCTAATATTGACGAGCTGTTAAAACGTATGCCGTCAGTAGGAACGAATGGTATTGGTAAGAATGATAACAACGGCGGGGCTGGTTTAGCCTGGGTTGACCTACGTAACTTGGGTGCAACTCGAACACTGGTATTGGTTAATGGCCGCCGTTTCGTCTCTTCAACCTCGGGTGTCGCGTCTGCGGTAGATCTTGGCAACATTCCTGTCGCGATGATTGATCGAGTTGAAGTGCTTACCGATGGGGCTTCTGCCGTCTATGGCTCAGATGCCATTGCTGGCGTTATTAATATCGTAATGAAAGATTCATTCGAAGGTACTGAACTCAGTGCCAAGCTCGGTGACACAGTTGAAGGCGGTGGTGATAGCCAGGAACTTTCTTTGACATCTGGCTTGAGTGAAGAGCGTTACGAGCTTGTAGGCAACATTTCCTACCACAAGCGTGGCGAAGTTGGTTACTCTGATCGTGATTTCGCTGGTTATAATAGTATTTATCACCCGAACGGCAATATTTGGGTTGGTGGATTAGGCGCGGGCTTCTTTGATCAGAACGGCGACCTTCAAATGGATCAACAATATGACCTTCAGGAAATGTGGTTGTCCGGCAACTCTGAGCGTGTGAGTGCCACGCTTAATGGTAATTACTTCGTTTCAGACTCAATGGAAGCATATGGCGAACTTACCACTACTCGTCGTGACTCTACTCAGCAATTGGCGGCTAATCCAATATGGTTGGATGTTCCGCTAGACAGCTTCTCTGCTTCACAAATTGCACAGCTGCAGGAAGCCTATATCGCTGCGGGTAACACGGGCGATTGGACTGATAACTACGGCGGTGTATACAGCCGTGCATCCGCGGGTGGTCCACGTATCTCGTCTCAGGAATCAACCACTTACCGTGCACTAGCTGGCTTAACTGGCGATCTGGATAACGGCTACACGTGGGATGTCTACGGTAGCTATGGTCGTAACTCAACGAATGAGTTCATCCACAACTCGCTGAATAAGCGTAAGCTTGATGAGGCCGTTGCAAATGGCGCTGACGTTCTAGGCCCTTGGGACCCAGAGTTAGCTCAACAGGTTAATTTCACTGACGTTTCTGACAACACTTACGAGATCACTAACTTCGGTGCGTCGTTAGCAGGTGAACTCGGTTCGCTTCCTGGTGGTGACATCGGCTTTGCCGTAGGTGCGGAATATCGCGAAGAGTCCGCAGAATTCAACCCATCTGCCGAAGCGCAGAATGGTGATTCCGCTGGTAACCTACAAAGCCCAACCGCTGGCTCATATAACGTATCGGAAGTCTTTGCAGAGGTGAATCTTCCTATTCTCTCTGGCGTTAAGGGTGTGGATGAATTGGCGGTAGATGCCGCGGTTCGCTATTCAGATTTCAGCAGCTTCGGTGGAAAGGGAACTTACCGCGTAGGTGGTATTTATGCACCAATTGAAACCCTACGTTTCCGTAGTAGCTACTCAACGAGCTACCGTGCTCCAAACGTGTACGAATTGTATCGTGGCGCTAGTCAGTCGTATGAGTTCCAGACGGATCCCTGTGATAATGATCAATCTACCAACTACCAACAATGTTTGGATGAAGGGATTGGCGAGAACTTTGAACATACTTCTGGTCAGATCCCAACTAACATCGGCGGTAACGCGGCCCTGAATCCAGAAGAAGCCAAAACATTGACGGCTGGAATGGTCTGGACGCCGGACATGGTTGAAGATCTCTCTTTCACTGTTGATTACTACGACATTAAGATTGAGAACGCAATTGGTACACCAGATTTAGACTACATGCTGGATCAGTGTTACATAGCAGGTGATAGTGCATCCTGTGACACCTTATCGGTGGAGCGTAACCCTGTAACAGGTCAGATCGAAAACATGAACGGAACCCTGCAAAACACAGGTTATGAACACGTTTCCGGTTGGGATATGGAGCTTAGCAAAGGTCTTTACTTTAACTCCGGTGATCTCTTCCTTAGCGCTCAGGGTTCGTACCTTTCTCGCTATGAGGTTGAGGCGATGGATGGCTCGGTGCAGGATTACGTTGGTACCGTGGGAACCACTGGTGGTATCTACACTCCATGGAGAGGTTTGATGACCGCAACCTGGACGGCTGCTTCAGATTGGTCTGTGGGTTCTACCGTTCAGTACTACGACGGCGGAACATCAACACGCGGTAAGGCGATGCCTTCTATGACCTATGTAAACTTGAATGCCAGTTACGATATTACGTCAGACGTGATACTGATGGGTGGTGTTGACAACGTGTTTGACCGTAAACCGGTATTTACTGAGGATTACTCGGGCGGATACGGCGAACTTAACAGTGAGCACGACGTATTCGGAACGTATCTTTGGATGGGTGTTAAAGCTACCTTCTAAAGCGTAAACTCCGCAAACAACGCCCAGCACTCGCTGGGCGTTTTGCGTTAAGCGCTGATGTTTTCGCTATCCACTGTCATGCTCTTATTTTTCCTATCCACTGCCATGCTCTTGGCAGTAGCAAATACCTAGCAGAATTACGATGTTATCTATCAGGCTCCTGGGAGATCAGACTGAATATAGAGGCCCGCTAGGCTTCGTACTGCCTATTACTGTGACTCATCAATGATGGTTAGCTACTTCAGAGAGTCAGTGTTCACCCCAAATAATTCAATGGGTTCAGCTCATTTACGTAAAGTTGAACGTTCAAGTTCCATCAAATACCTTGGTTTGAACGACATTCCATTGCCCGGAGTTATAGGGTGGCTCAACGTAAATAATAATAAATTGAGCTGATTCTATGTTTAAAACCCTAACTAAACGAATAACCGCCTTAATTGGTTGTACCCTCTTGGCTATGAGTAGTTACGCCAGCGTCGTTAGCGAGCATGGCGCTATCTCCGTAAAAAATGGCCAGATTGTTGACCAAAATGGTGACGTTCTGATGTTAGCAGGGCCGAGCTTTTTTTGGAGTAACACCACTTGGGATGGCGAGAAATTCTACCGCGCTGATCTTGTTGACTACTTTGTCGATGACTGGCGTGCGAATGCCGTGAGAGCTGCAATTGGTGGCGATAATACTGGTTCTTGGGAGTCGGATAGCGAAGGTAACTGGCTTCGCCTAACCGCAATTATTGATCAGGCTATAAGCCGTGATATCTATGTCGTCGTTGATTTCCACTCGCACTACGCTCATCAGAAACCAGATGTTGCCGCAGATTTTTTTAATCGGGTACTGGACGCCTATGCGGAATATCCAAACATTATTTATGAAATCTACAATGAACCATTAAATGACGTTACTTGGGATGATGATGTGAAGCCGTACTCCGAACTGATGATATCGATCATTCGCGAGAAAGCACCGAGCGCCTTAATCGTAGTAGGTTCGCCCTCCTGGTCACAGGATGTGGAGGTTGCCGCCAAAAATCCGCTCGATGATCCTAACGTGACCTATAGTTTGCACTTTTATACTGGCACTCATAAGCAAGCATTACGCGAAAAGGCCGACGTCGCGATGTCGCTAGGCGCGTCCTTGTTTGTGTCCGAGTGGGGCGCAGTCAGTGCTCATGGGGACGGCGACGTGAACTATGAAAGTACGGAAGAATGGTTCCGATTTGTGCACGAACACCAGCTTTCTCACTTTGGTTGGGGAGTTTCCGACAAAAACGAAACCGCGGCTATTTTCGAGGCAGCTGGCGAAAATTTTGCGGTTGAAGATTTACAGCTAACGGAAAACGGTAGGCTGCTTCGTCAATTAGTTCGTGAAACCACGCGAACTTCAACTAACCATTAAATAGGGTAACGCGAACTCACAGAGCGGGATACGAAAACTGTTTAACGGAGGCATCGCGCTCACATTCGTGACGATAAAGAATCCAATGAAAAAGGGTAAAACCATGAATAAACTAATGCTTTCAGCGTTAATCGGAGCCGTAATGTTCGGCTGCTCAAATGAACAGTCGACAGAGAGTGGTATCGCGATGATGCCGGCCTATGAAGGCGACGCAACAATTTGGCCCGTTATCGAGTCGCCCATTCAGCAAGATTCTGACATGGAGGCTCGAATCACCGACATCATTAGTAAGATGTCACTTGAGCACAAGGTGGGGCAAATGGTCCAAGGCGAACTGCGTCATGTTCGTCCAGAACACGTCCTTAAATATCGCCTAGGTAGTGTATTGAATGGGGGCGGTTCGCATCCCAATGGTGAACGCTATTCTACCATTGATGATTGGTTAGATATTGCTGATGGCTACTATGAGGCCTCGATGATCGAAGACGGCCTAGACCATGAACCTATCCCCATAATTTGGGGTACGGACGCGGTACATGGTCATAACAACGTAGTGGGAGCAGTGCTCTTCCCACATAACTTTGGCTTAGGTGCTGCGGGCAATCCAGAGCTCATGAGCGGCATCGGCAGGGCAACGGCACGGCAGGTCATTGCCACAGGTATTGATTGGACATTTGCACCAACTGTTGCGGTGGCAATGGACTATCGTTGGGGTCGAAGCTATGAGTCCTACGGACAAAACCCGGAAATGGTCCGCGATTATGCCTATGAAATGGTCGCTGCAATTCAAGGTGAAACCGATGAAGAGCGCTTCCAAGATGGTCGAATTATCTCCACTGTGAAACATTACGTAGGCGACGGTGGAACCACTCAAGGTATTGATCAGGGCGAAACGACTATAACCGAAGACGAGTTGTTCAACATTCATGCTCAGGGTTATATCGGTGGGTTAGAGGCTGGTGCGCAGTCCGTTATGGCGTCATTTAATAGCTGGAATGGTGAGAAGCTTCACGGGCATTACTACATGCTAACAACGGTTCTTAAAGAGCGAATGGGTTTCGACGGCTTCATTGTTGGCGACTGGAACGGTCACGGTCAGATTCCAGGTTGTACTAATGCTCACTGTGCCGAAGCCATTAATGCCGGCGTGGATGTGATCATGGTGCCTGATGATTGGGAAGCATTCCTTCTTAACACTATTGATGACGTGAATAATGGGCGAATTAGTCACGAACGCATTGACGATGCGGTGCGACGGATTCTCCGAGTAAAAATGCGTGCAGGTCTTTTCGATACGGTTAAACCGTCCGAACGCTATTTGGCCGGCAGCGAAGATGCTCTGTGGGGCGATGATGTGCGCGAACTGTCCCGTGATGCGGTAAGACAGAGTTTGGTGTTGCTCAAAAATAATGACTCGGCACTGCCTCTCGTTGCCGGCGAACGTATTCTGGTAGTGGGTAATGCTGCCCAGGATCTTTCGCGTCAGGTAGGTGGTTGGTCGATTACTTGGCAGGGTACGGAAACTTCGGAGGTCGACTTCCCGAACGCCACCAAAATTTCCGATGCGTTAGTCGCTTTTGGTGCAGTTCGCGGAAGTGAAGTGGTCGTTACAGACAGTATTAGTGACGCCGAGGGCGATTTCGATAAGATTGTAGTGATCTTTGGTGAGACAGCTTATGCCGAGTTTAATGGTGATCGAATGCATATCGCCTACAGTGAGATGGAAAGTGATTCCTTAGCGTTACTTAACGAAGCAAAAGCGACGGGCATACCGGTCGCATCGGTGTTCATCTCGGGGCGTCCGATGTGGACCAATCCAGAGATCAATGCCAGTGATGCATTTGTTGCCGCATGGCTACCTGGTTCGGAGGGGCAGGGTGTTGCCGACGTGCTTTGGGGAGATTTCGACTTCACCGGTCGCCTACCGGGCTCATGGCCGCTATCAAGTGAAGGTGAAGCGCTTGAACTCGGTGCTGGCGGAAGCTATGAATCTACAGTAGCGCCGATTACTCAGGCATTAACGGAGTCCTATAATATTCAGTCGAATACCGGCGGAATCGCGGTATTCGTTGGTGCACCGGGTGAGCACATCACCATTGAGCAGCGCAACACAATAGTGAATGTTGAGGACCGATTGGTGCAGGAGGATGCGCGGAGAGTCGACTTCAATTCAGAAGATTCTCAGCTTGCGTTCAGCTTTGGTGAGGCAACGAACCTAACGGGTTTTCGTCGCTATGATGCCCGTGTGGCGTTTGCACTCAAGGTCAACGAAGCGCCTTCTGATGCTGCGCTCACCTTGAGCATCGAATCACAGATGAATGACTATCCATTGGATGCAACGGGGATGCTGGAGACTAACCAAGGAGACTGGGTTGAGTGGTCCGTTCCGTTGTTCTGTATCGCGCCAGATGTTTCTAGCCTGTCTAGTACTTCGGCTCCTTTTGTCATAACGGCTAGTGAAGGCGTAAGTGTATCCTTGGCGAATGTTCGCTGGGAATATGCTGAGGCTCAAGACTATGACTGCGCCAACACCTGGGCAGGCGATAATCACCGTGAGCCGATATTAACTCCACGCTAATCTTACCGAGATTCATTTACTTCCTTTTTCAGTGGGGCGAATGCCCCACTTTTTTTGTCCGCAAACTCCATACTTCGGTTGCAGTTAACTTGAGCAGTTGGTAATTTACTCAAATAATTACAATAAAATTTGCGGAGATTCGGGCCCGGTATGGACCAAGTTCTTTTTAATTTACATGACGTTGCGCTCTTTATTACGATGTACACCTGTATATCGTTTTCCGTATTTTTGTTATTTGTCAGAATGAGTTCCAATGGTCGAGCTCGCTATAAATTTCTCGCTGCTTTTTTAATCGCCTCAGCCTGTGTGCCGCTTGATAACTTGATTATTTTCGGTGAGGCATTTCGTGAGGCTGCCATTAATTTCTCGCCGCATATTTTCCATGTTTTTGGAACCGCCTATTGGGTAGAGGCCGTGTTTCTACTCCTGTTTGTTCGAGCGCTTATCTACCGCGAGTTTAAATTTAGACGCTACGATGGGTTACTCTTTCTACCACTCGTTTTCTTTGTAGCGTATCAATCAAACATTTGGTTTGCGCTAGGTTATGATGAAAAGATGGCCATTTTGCAGGGTTATGATCTTGCGGATGAACCTACCTACGTTTATTTGATTAACCTCTTTCGGGAAGTCTTTCGTGCGGGCTGTATTGTCTGGGCACTATGGGAAATTCGTAACTATCACCGAGAAATTCAACAGCAATATGCTGATGTGGCTCGTTTAGATCTCACTTGGCTAACCTACTTGCTGGTGGGTTTTCTACTCATTCGCGTTGAAAGTGTTTTCGTTACTTTGGCTTTCACAACGAATTTTGTCTTTGGTGCGAGTCTTGATTTTGAATCGATGGGGCTCTTCTCTAATTGGGTGAACATGCTTTTAGTCTCGGCGTTAGGGATTTTCACTCTCTGGCGGAGTGATGCCCTCATGGGAGTTTCTGATTTAGGGGCACGAGAGAACATAGAGACTGATAATGCTGCTTCAGACGAATCTGTGCGCCAAGAAATGAAAGTTGAGGCAGATCGCCTAGAGATGTTCATGAGCGAAGCAAAGCCACATTTGAATCACCTGTTAAATATTGAGACCTTGGCGAAGCAGCTTGAAGTGTCTCCGCGAGCCCTGTCACAACTCATTAATCGCTACTACGAGTGTAATTTTTTCGAGTTTGTGAATCGTTATCGCATTGAAGAGTGCCGCAGTTTGTTGGAGGATGAATCGCAACTTCACTTGACGATGTTGGACGTCATGGGTTCTGCTGGATTTAACAGTAAAGCGACGTTCAATACCTTCTTTAAAAAGGTGATTGGCAAGACTCCTTCTCAGTACCGCAAAGATTTTCATGGTGAAGCTACAGAAGCGCTCGCTCACTAGCTTGATGAAGCTGTAGCTCTCTACCACCCCCGCATTTTCGATGGCCTTTTAAGCGCTAGTCGTTAAGAATTTTCGTTTTTCTTTCAACTCGCTCAGCTTTATTTGGCTTGGGCTACCGATACCTAAAGTTTAACTTTATCCACTACTTGATCTAGCTCTAGCCCTTATTGTGACTAACTCTAGATCGCTTCGATAGAAAAATAGGTGATATGTCTATTAGTTCAATCAAACGCATTGTTGAAAGTTGAACGTTCAAATAATCGTCCTACAGCAAAGAAGAACGACTTCGCTATGGATAATCAAATAGCTTAGGAGCAACAACATGATAAGTATAACAATTGTTTGCACTGGGGACTTTCCTATGAAGAATTTCAAACGAGCTCGTGGGCACGGTAATCCGTTCCAGCTATCTCTTTTAACTGCTGCTATCGCCGGTATCGCAAGCGGCGCTATTGCTCAGGACACCACTAACGAAGAACAGGTTGAGAATAACAACGAGGTAATGGAAGAGGTTGTTGTTTCCGGTGTTCGTCGTGATTTACTGAATGCTCAAGCCATCAAACGTGACTCGGCAACTTTCGTTGATGCCATTTCTGCAGAGGATGCTGGTCGTCTTCCAGATAGATCGGTTATTGAAGCCATCTCCCGCCTACCGGGTGTAGCCATGGGGCGCTTTGAAGGCGCTGATGACCCCGATCACTTTGGTGTGGAAGGGTCAGGTGTTGTTATTCGTGGTTTAACTCACGTCCGTTCAGAGTTCAACGGCCGTGACGCTTTTAAAGTGAACGGTGGTCGAGGATTAAGTTTCCAAGATGTCCCACCTGAGTTAATGGCGAATGTACAAGTTTTTAAGAATTCCACGGCCGATATGATCGAAGGTGGTATTTCAGGTACCGTTAACTTGGTGACCCGTAAGCCACTAGATAACGATGAAACCGTTGTCGCATTTTCACTAGACTCTACCTATGCAGACTTTATCGAGGAATCAACACCTAGTTACTCGGGTTTGTTTAGCAGTACGTGGGAGAGCGATATTGGTACCTTTGGTCTATTGGTAAACTACTCCAAATCGGAATTAAAGGCGCAATCGGATGGTATGCAGGTTGGTATTTACAACCTACAGAATAATCAGGTGAATGGCGAAGATGTTTATGTGCCTCGAGGTGCAGCAATCCGTCGTAAGCAAGATGATCGTGAGCGTACCGGAGGAGCATTAGTACTGCAGTGGGAGTCTCCCGATGAGGCAATTGTTGCAACGGCAGAATATTTGCATTCTGACTCAAAGCTAGCGTGGACTGAGTACGGCATGGAAATGGATGACGGCGCCGATCGTGATCTTTACCCTGTAGCCGGTTCAGATTTTAGCTTTGATAATCAAGGTTATTTCGAAAGCGGCGTGATTACCTCGGAGGCAGGATGGCGTGGTAACGATGCGGATCGCCAACCTGGCGGTCGTTTTGGCATGCAGCACAACATGGTTAGTCGCTGGCGCGAGAACGAAGGCATTATCGATGACTATTCATTCAATTTGATTCTTCGGCCAACCGCTAACCTAGAAATCTCTGGTGATCTTCAGTATGTTGAGGCGGAAACTAACACCTTCGACTTTCAGATGATGGGCGGCGCTCGATCAGTCGTCGGGCTAGACGTTTCGGGTTCAGGGCTTCCGACCATTGACATCTTCGATCCAGCTTACGATGGCGGTGCGATCCAAGAGGACTACCTTAGCGATCCCCGCAATAATTTCCATCGCTCTGCGATGGATCACGTGGAAGATAACGACGGCACCGAGTTTGCGAGTCGACTAGATTTAACCTACAGCTTCGATAGTGGCTTCGTTACGGCGGTAAAGGTCGGGGCACGTACTTCTAAACGTGAACAGACGGTTCGCTATTCAACCTACAACTGGGGTGTATTATCCGAAGCATGGACTGGCAGTGGTAACACCTGGTACGACGATGCGGCTGGCGCTTCCGTAGGCTATGATCAAAACAGCTTCGATAACTTCGGTCGTGGTGGCGTACTAAATATCCAAGGCGGTGACGGACTACTGTTTCCGGATATGGATACGGTGATGCAGTATCCAGATGTTTCGGCAGTACTGGCGCTAAGCCAAGGCTGGGCGCCATTGAATCAACGCGACGGCGTAGAGGGTTATTTCCTCCCAACGGAAATTAATGAGCAGGAAGAAATGAAGAATGCGGCCTATGTTCGCATGGACTTCGCCACCACGCTAGGCGGAATGGAGCTTGACGGTAACCTAGGTCTTCGTTATATAGAAATTGAAACCGATACCAAAGGTTTCCTCTCTTACCCTGATTTCGTCGCGGACCCAAATGATCCCAATGACCCATTGAATTTCCTTGATGCAGATCAAGCAGCCTTTGGCGATGGTACTACCGCTGAGAATGTGGCTACCGGTGACTACAGTGGTGTTCTGCCAAGCTTGAATATGAAGCTAAGTGTGACCGACGATAGTTTGGTTCGCTTCGGCCTATCTAAGGCAATTGCTTTGCCAGACTTAGATCAGCTGTCAAACCATGTCTCAGTTTGGGGTGATGATCTACGTGTCGTGTTAGATCCAAATACGCCTCCAGGGCAGCCACCAGTGCCTGTCAGTGCGAAGTTTGAGCGTTTCCTTGGCGATGCCGGTAACCCGTTCCTCAAACCAATGGAATCGATTAACTACGATCTTTCTTACGAATGGTATTTTGCTGATGACGGCAACGCGACGGCCTCTTTGTTCTACAAAGACCTTAGCAATTACTTCATCAACGGAACCGTTCCTCGTACCATGACCAATAATGGGTCAACTCAGGTGGTGCAAATCTCAGCACCAACGAATGGCGAGAGTGGCAAGATCTATGGCTTCGAATTGAACTATCAGCAATTCTACGATTGGTTGCCAGGGGTGTTCGGTGGGTTGGGGATGAGCGTTAACTACGCGAATATCCAAGACAAAGGTTCACCAAATGGCGGTGCCGATACGGCCTTTGATGATCTGCCATTGGAGGGCTTATCAGAGCACAACTTCAACGTAGCCATGATGTATGAAAAGTATGATTTCTCCGGCCGATTGGCTTATAACTGGCGTTCCGAGTACTTGCTGACGTCACGGGATGTAATTACCACATTGCCAATTTATAACGCCGATATGGGTTATCTTGATGCCTCGTTGTTCTACGATATTAGTGAGAACTTCCAAGTGGGTGTTCAGGCTACCAACCTGTTGGATACCGCAGTGGAAACAAAGATGCAAATCAACCAAGAGGGTGATTTGAGAACGCGTTCGTGGTTCGTTAACGATCGTCGTTACTCTTTCGTTTTCCGCGCTACATTCTAATCGGCACCCAATACCCCCTAGCCCCAACCATGGGCTAGGGGGTATTATTTTTTATAAAGCAGTTGGGTTGTCGCGATGAATAAAAAATATAAAGTAGTAATCCTAGGTGGAGGCACTGCAGGTTGGATGACCGCCGCAGCGCTTATTAAGCTTCTGCCGTCTGAAACACATCAAGTTACGCTAATCGAATCGGCCGATATTGGCACGGTGGGGGTTGGCGAAGCCACTATTCCTCATCTGCGCTATTTCAATAAGCGATTAGGTATCGACGAGACCAGTTTTCTCAGCGCTACCCATGCAACGTTTAAACTCGGTATTGAATTTGTTAATTGGTCTAGGGTGGGCGAATCATATATTCACCCCTTCTCTGATTATGGGTCGTCCTATGAGGGCGTAGACTTTCATCAGCTTTGGCTAGCACACAGCAAAAATCAAAACGCAGCAGACCTAAGCCGCTACTCCTTGGCGGTAAAGATGGCCGAGGCCAACCGCTTTGCTTACCCGTCTGCTGATTTCTCCGATATACGATCGGAGTATTCCTATGCCTACCATATTGATGCCTCTGCCTACGCAAAGTTCTTACGAGAATTTTCTGAACCGCTGGGCGTTGAGCGTATAGAGGGTAAGGTTGATCGTTTGGGAATTCACCCCGGTTCTGGGGATATTCAAGCACTCTACGTAAACGGGCAGCGTGTAGATGCTGATCTTGTAATTGATTGCTCGGGCTTCCGCAGCCTCATCTTGGGTGGTGCGTTGAAGGTAGAGTATGACGATTGGAGCCACTGGCTACCCTGTGATTCCGCCTGGGCGGTACCGTCAACGAGTAATGACAAGTTAAAGCCCTATACTCGGGCCATTGCCCGAACTGCCGGTTGGCAGTGGGAGATTCCGCTTCAGCATCGAGCTGGCAACGGTATGGTGTATTCATCAGCCTTTATCTCTCCTGACGAGGCGTGCGACGAGCTATTAGCGAACCTGCACAGCGAAGTACTGGCGGAGCCTAAGACGCTGCGCTTTGTCACTGGCAAGCGCAAGCAAACCTGGGCCAATAATTGCGTTGCGATTGGCTTGTCGAGTGGCTTTCTTGAGCCGCTAGAATCTACCAGTATCTATCTTATTCAAGCGGCCATTATGAAGTTGCTGGAATTGTTTCCATCACGAGGTCACGAGACACTGCTGCGCGACGAGTTCAATCGGTCGATGAACCTTGAAATGGAGCGAATTCGCGATTTCTTGATCTTGCATTACTGTGCGACAGAGCGTGAAGATTCAGAGTTCTGGCGTTACGTTAAGAATATGTCACTGCCGACGGACTTGGTTGAACGAATTCGTCTTTATAAGGCCACGGGGCATGTGCTTCACTACGATACTGGGCTATTCCTAAAGCCGAGTTGGGTAGCCGTGTACACGGGGCAAAATATCATCCCGAGCCGCCTAGACCCGCAAAGCCAATTACTCGATGCGGGCAAGACTCAAGCGTGGCTCAGCGGTTTGTCACAGCAAATCGATAGCTTAGTGTCGTCCTGTGGCTCCCATGAGCAGGCGCTTAAGGAACTGGCCGGTGGATCCGATACCGCAAGGTTCAGCCTGTATGGGAGAGAGATTGCATGATGAAGCCAGATATCCATATTGTTAATGCCACCGCTTCGAGTGAGCGAAATGCTCTGGCGCTGATGGCAGCAGCATGGCTTATTAATGCAGAGCCTCACACCCGAGTGAAGGTATCTATTCAGCCCGCCACGGACGATGAGACGCTAGTGCTCGGGGTAAACTGCCTGCTATTGCTGCAGCAGCTGGGAATCGATCTCGCAGTGTTAGGGGGACACTTCTCCTATGGTTGGGTTATTGACACAGATAACGGCCAGCCAACAAAGTCCATAGGGTCTAGTTCATCATTACCACGTTTTTTCGGAGCGCCATTGCATCAGTTTACGGCGGAGTCCAGCGAACGTTTGCCGAAGCTTAAGTTTGCCAATCAGCTAATGCAGCGAGCGGGTCCGCTCCAGCAGCCAGTGATTTCCAGAGAATCGGCATCTATCTGGTCGTCGGTGGATCCGATGCTAGTTGTCCCAGCGGCGAAATTTGTGCAACTGCTCAGCACACGATTAAAGACTTTAGCTGCCCGTTTTGGCTACGACGAGGTGGCTGGGGTCAGTTTGAACGCTGCTACTACAGTGGTGGATGTTTCGCTATTGCCGGACTCAGTAATGGCTACACCGGTCACCACACTTAAGCCCCAGCTTCAGCTATCACGGCACGACAGAAGCGTATGCACAGCGGGTGCCGCTGCCGATAAAGTAACGTTGACCCATGATGGCTACGACATCACCCGCGCAGGCGGTAACGAGCGCTGCTGCTATCGAACCACCTTGGTTGAACAGCCCGAGCGAGTTTGGACTGCTGGTGTGTTGCGGGTTGGCCAAGCCGGCGGCTGCTGTGTTGGACCATTATTTGTTGAGTCTGAAATGATACTTGCCGAGCTATCACTATGGCGAAGTTTTCGCGGTGACCGAGCCATGATGTCCGTGCTCAGTGAGGCCTGCAATCGTCAGCTGATGAACTTGCGAAATTACTTTAGTAGCTTTGCCAAGCTACCGCTATCAGCTAGCTTGCAAACCCCTCTCGGGTTGCAGCTTCGAACGTTTTTTAGCGCTACGGGTGAACTTCCGACTATGGAAAATTGCCCAATAGCTATGGACAGCTGGATGAGTGTATTAGCGGACGGTGTTGGCTTTAACGGGCCGCAAAGCCCTGAGGCAGCGCTAGTGCCAGACGCCGCTATTGGCAAGGTATTAACTAACATTGAAACACATATAGCTCGGCAGTTTAGCTGAGAGCAAACCCTAGTTGGGAGTGATAAAAATAATGAATAATTCCATTGAACGCGTGGTGATTGTAGGTGGCGGAAGCGCTGGTTGGATGACAGCAGCGGCCCTCGCAAAGGTATTGGATACCAAGCAAACGACTGTGACACTCATTGAGTCAGGTGAAATTGGCACCGTTTCCGTGGGCGAGGCAACGATTCCTCAGATTCAACTGTTTAACCAGATTTTGGGTATCGATGAGGATGAGTTTGTTCGCGAGACCTGCGCGACCTTTAAATTGGGTATTGAGTTCCAAAATTGGCGTAACACCAATCACCGCTATATGCATCCCTTTGGCGTGCATGGCACCGTTATGGATGCTATCCCCTTCCATCACTTTTGGCTGAAGATGCAGGGTAATACCAGCGTGCCACCGTTAGATGAATATTCGCTTGCGACCGTTGCCGCTCGCCAGGGTAAGTTCATGCGGCCGCAGCGTAACGCGGGTAATTCACCGCTATCGCAGATTAACTATGCGTTTCACTTTGACGCCACTCTCTATGCTAAGTACTTACGCAAATTAGCGGAACGAGGCGGGGTTCGGCGCATTGACGCTAAGGTTGACGAGGTACTGCTGCGTGCAGATAACGGGCACATTGATGCGGTTCGCCTAGACAGCGGCGAGCTCATAGATGGCGACCTTTTCATTGATTGCACTGGCTTTAAAGGCTTACTTATTGAGGGTGCACTCAAGACTGGCTTTGAGGATTGGAGTGAGTGGCTGCCCTGCGATAGAGCGGTGGCCATGCCATGTACCACCAACGAAGAGCCAAAGCCCTACACGGTTTCCGAGGCTCAATCGGCGGGCTGGACTTGGCGTATTCCCCTGCAACATCGCATCGGTAACGGCTACGTTTATCCTAGTAAGTTTGTCTCTGATGATGAAGCCGTTGGGCTACTAAGAAGCAAACTCACGGGTGACGCATTGGCGGAGCCCAACTTCCTGCGCTGGATTACCGGTACGCGGAAGAAAATTTGGAATAAGAACTGTGTAGCGATTGGCTTGTCAGCAGGCTTTATTGAGCCGCTGGAGAGTACCGGGTTGCACATGATTCAGGCCACCATTGCGAAGCTACTGGGGTTCTTCCCTTCCAAGGAATTTAGCGACGTTGATAGGGATACCTTCAACCGCCAACTCAAACTGGATAACGAACGTATTCGTGACTTTATCATCTTGCACTATAAAGTAACGGATCGTGATGATTCTGAGTTTTGGCGCTATTGCAAAGGCATGAAGGTACCAAGCTTTCTGGAAGAAAAGATGGCCTTGTATCAGTCCAATGGCCGAGTTTACCGCCAGGATCAGGAGCTATTTAATGAAACCTCTTGGTTGGCGGTAATGCAGGGTCAGGGATTGGCCTCGCGAGGCTATCATCCATTAGTGAATACTCATACGGACGAGGAAGTCCTGCGCCGTTTGTCCCACATTAAGCGAGTGATTGATGACTCGGTATCCGTGATGCCGTCACAGCAGCGCTTTATTGATGATCACTGCAAGGCAAACTTGCCTGAGCGAATAGCCGCTACGGTTTAAATTGACCTAATGATGTCATCGCGGTGATCTTGTGTCGCCGCGAAGCGAGTCAATGGCTGTAACAATCAATAATGGTCAGCTACTTCTGAGAATTAGCTTTATTAGCTGAAACGTCTACGAGGGAACCCGACACATACTTATGGATAATACTAGCGATAAGGGTTTGGTAGGGCATTCCTTCCTGAAGCGAACGCGATTGGATTGCCTGTAAATCACGAGATGAAATGCGGATATTAATACGTTTATCTTTCTTAAAGGTATTCTCCGCTGCCTGCTCAAGATCGGCTAAACGCTCGGCGGAAAGCTTGGATTGAAATTCACCCGCTTCTAAAGCCTCAACGAGAATCTGCTCTTCGCTGCTTAGTTTTAAATCTTTCATGGCGTTTGACTTCCGAGGTACCTTTTCGTGAGTTTGCGACTTGGAATGATGGTCTTCAAAAAGATCTCGTCCTGAGTTTCTACATAGGGTCCGTAATACACATAATCACTCATGGCTACGATGAACACCTGCCGGTTTGCATAACTGTCTGAGTTCCGGTGTTCCAGATCATCTAGTAGCCACCATTTCCCAAAAAGAACAGTATTTCTTCGAATGAAACTCCTCTCTCGTCCAAGAGTATCTAATTCTCTGTAGGACTCAAATTGAATATTTTTATAGGAAATTAATAGCACTTTTAGGTGTGCTTTTTGTCATCAGGGTCGAGGGCGCTCGTGTTTCTGCGAAATGCGTAACAAGGACTATCATCATGATTTCAATAGGCCTAGTTTGTCTCTCCCCCAAACAGCTAGATAAAAAAGCCCCTCTAAAAGAGGGGCAATAGGAATACACCTTTAAGGGAAGGCTATGTTAAAAGCTATACTCGGCCATCAGCGCTACCGTGCGCGGGGCACCGTAGAAGCCGCTCTTAGTTATAGTTTGGTTGTTTTTCGTTCATTCATTCTGTAGCCTGATGTACCGCTTGGTTTCACCGCTAGAGCACAGCCGTTTGTAATATATCCACGACATTATGTAATGTTTACTTGACATGTAAGGTATTCTTTACATAATGTAATACATGCCTAACACAAAAGGGCATTAAAACGGCCATAAGGCCTACCATAGTGTTATGAAAAGGATGAAGTTATGAAAATTATGAAGCTAATCAACAGATGTAAAAGTAAGGGTATGGATCGTCAGACTCAGATCTCGGTAGCCATGGCAGTGTTTGTCATCATGATGTCAATGCAAGCTTAATCAAGTCTAATGCATCGCCTTAGCCTTAGCCTTAGCCTTAGCCTAAAGCCTGTTAACCCCAGGCAATACTTACCGCCAAGCATAGCGGCGTCACATTAGCCGCTATGACATTGGCTGCCATCAGTTGTGGCTGAGAGTCAATCTCCGCACCCAATTTCAGAACCCCGCGATAGGTAATAAGCGTTAAGCCAATGGGTACAAGGCTAATCACTGCCAGGGGTGGGATAAGCTGCAGACTTACCAGCGCCACCACTAAACTCGCTGCGCTCAGGCTGAAGATCGCGAACACCCGATTACTGACTTCAACTCCATAGCGAATAGGGAAGGTGGCTCGTCCCGAGGCTCGGTCCGCAGTAATGTCAGGGTATTGGTTTATGAGTAGCAGGTTGTTTAACAGCAGGACGGGAATCAAGCTCAGCCACCACACCAAAGCGTTTGCTTCACCCGCTAACACCCAGTGAGTTCCCACCACCATCAACACCCCAAAACCCAAGCCTGGGGCAACTAAGCAGAACCACGGTAGCCGGTTTAAAATGGTGGTATAAGTAAGTACTAACACGGCAGCTACGGCCGTAACGGCGAGGGTTTGCATGGCAGCCGTTAGCGCAAAATAAACGCCGATGACTAAGGTTATAGCCAGGCAGGCTACGCCGGACGCCAATACGATTGATGCCGCTTCGGGGTTGCTAGGTAATGCGCCACTGCCACCACTAAACGGAGTGCGCTGTGTTTGTAAGTCCAAGCCACTCTTAAAGTCATGGTATTCATTTAGGGCGTTCACACTCATATGAGCGCAGAGGCAGCCCAGTAGTATTAGCGCCACTTGCAGGGTGTTGAGGGTAGCGCCGCTAGCGGAGGCGGTGCTAACACCTAAAAATACACAGATGGGCGTTAACACTAAAAATGGTGGCCGAAAGGTTTGTACTACGGTGGCAATCGTCATGAAGCTTAACCCTCAATAACCGGATAGTGGGCGGGGCCCCATACCTCACCGGCGTGGGACATCATAATGGAGATGACACAGGGCACCAGCTCACTAAGGAGTGCGCAGGCGTCGCGAAGTTGATCTCGGTTCACGGCGCTGTTCCAGGTGGCACCACCGTGGAGGATCTGATTGCGCAGGGTATAGAGCCTCGTCATCACAATCTGCAATACGGTGGCTGCGTCCTGCCGACCTAGCGCCGTATTCGCGGCTTGGTTTGCTCGCTCGAATTGTTCCAACCAGCCGGTTTCCATGGGCTCACCCATCTGTGCCTCCCAAAAGGGGCGAAACACAAACTTATTGCCCAACAGCACCCGAATGGCATTGGGGTAGTGTGTCCAGAGCACGCGGTGGAGCAACTGATGGCTGTCGTGGCCCACTAGACGACTGATGAAGCCGGAGAATTGTTCGGTCTCGGTGACCCGATACTCCGAGGTGCTGTTGTAGGCGTAGGCGGAATTAAAGGCAATCCAGAGGAATACAAACTGGGCGTCCAGATCATCCTGCTCGTGCAGGGAGCGATGCAGCCAACTTAGGGCGCGATGAATACGCAGGCCAATATCCTGATTGAAGCTATCGCGGTGATCACGCTGATATTCTTTGAGTAGTTCGTAGGTTGGAAAATCCATTTTCATCGCCCTTTGAAATGCTTTTATAAAGTGTACCTGCCAATTGCTGCGTGGTCATTAGTTGGTGAGGAATTTGGCGAATAGGGTTTACTTACTACCTAAAAGGGTAGGGGCAAAGCAAGCTCACAAACTACCAGTTCGGGTAGTTGCGTTACCCGACTAAACGAATCCCTGCTTTTTCACGAGGACTTAACATGACAAGGTAGGGTGACTAACCCCCCGTGTACAAACCCATTCAGTCAGGCTAATCTAACTCTTGATCACTGCACCAACGGTGCACACCCCAAAAGGGTGAAAACTAATAAACGGGAATTGCTATGAAAAATTTTGGTATTAAACCAATTGCTCTGGCCTTAGGCGCCGTGGTGTTGGTAAGTGCTTGCACGTCAAATGACAAGGCGGCTGCACCGAGTCACAACCACTCGAACAGCTTGTTAACCGAGCTACCCAATCCGCCTTCGGCTGAGATGCGTGAGCATGAATTCACTCATCATGGCATTACCGTATCCGACCCATGGAACTGGATTCGCGATCAGGACTATCCCACGGTAGATGATCAGGATGTACTCGGTTATCTCAACGAAGAAAATGCCTACTTTCAAAGCTGGTTAAGTGCGAACACCGCGCTGTCGGATACGCTCTTTGACGAGTTTAAAGGGCGCATCGATGAGTCTGAATCGTCCGTGCCCTGGGTGTCCAACGGCTTTGAGTACTCGTGGGTATTCGAAGAGGGCGATGAGTATCGTACCTACCTACGTAAAGACTTAAGCGATCCCGAGGCTGAGCCGGAAGTCATCCTTGATCAGCCTGAGCTGGCCGCATCTCACGAGTACTTCGTGCTAGGTGGCTACAGCATTTCAAAGGATAACCGTTACATTGCTTATTCGTTCGATACCTCGGGCGATGAACGCTATACCGTTAAGGTCAAAGACATTAGTACTGGCGAGTACCTTGATGACACCATTACGGATACCAACGGCGGCGCCGAATTTATGAAAGACGGTTCGTTGGTGTACGGTGCACTGGAAGAGGGTAAATGGCGCACCGAATCAATCAACCGCTATAACCTGAACACCAATGAAAGCAGCGTATTGCTGGCCGAAGACGACGACAGCTTCTTCCTTGGCTTCGGTTCGACGTCCGATGGCGAGTACCTGCTGTTGGGATCGGGCATGGGTACCGTTTCCGAGTATTTCGCGCTGTCACAAACGGATCTAAGTGCTGAGCCTAGGTTGTTCGCGTCACGCGATGAGGGCTTCTCGTACTCCGTTGATCATGCCCACGGCAAGTTTTGGATCTTGGCCAATGACCAGCACGTGAACTTCCGCTTAGCGAAGGTAGATGACCAAAACCCAAGTTACGCCGAATGGGAAACCGTTCGGGCAGGGAGTGACTCGGTATACCTAAGAAGCATGCAAACCTTTAATGATTTTGTTGCCGTGAAGGAATCCGTTGAGGGCTTAGAGCAAATTACCGTGCTTAGCTACAACGGCGAATTACACCAGGTGGCATTTCCTGAGCAAGTGTTTACGGCCTCCATTGGCAACAATCCCGAGTTTACTCAAAGCCATCTTCGCTTGAGCTATAGCTCGATGATTACGCCGTCAACCGTTTACGATTACGCCGTAGCGGAGCAAGTGCTTGAGACGCGCAAGGTCACGAATATTCCCTCGGGATACGACAAAACCCGTTACGATACTCAGCGCGTGATGATTACCGCCCGCGACGGTGCGCAAGTGCCGGTGACCATGGTGTACCTCAAAGGCACTGAGTTAGACGGCAGTAACCCGCTGCACCTATACGGTTACGGAGCCTATGGCTCGGGCATGTCGCCGCGTTTTTCCAGTGTTAACTTGTCATTGGTTGATCGCGGAGTGATTTACGCGTTAGCACACGTTCGCGGCGGCGATGAAATGGGCTATCAATGGTATCTCGACGGCAAGCTGGAGCAACGAACTAACACCTTCAACGATTTCGTTGATGTGGCGAATAGTCTGGTTGAGCTGAATTACACCAGCGCAGGAAACATCAGCGCCTCGGGCCGGTCAGCCGGCGGCGAGCTAATGGGTGCGGTAACGATTCAAGCTCCGGAGTTGTGGAGTGGGGTGGTACTGGGCGTACCGTTTGTGGATGTGCTCAACACTATGTTGGATGCAACCTTGCCACTCACACCCCCTGAGTGGAGTGAGTGGGGTAACCCGATTGAAGATAAGGCTGCCTTTGAGCTGCTTCAGAGCTACTCGCCCTACGATAATATTACCGCACGTGAGTACCCATCAATGTTGGTTACTGGTGGTTTGAATGATCCACGGGTGACCTACTGGGAGCCGGCGAAATGGACGGCGGCAATGCGTCACTACAAAACCGACGATAACCTGTTGATGATGCGGATGAACATGGGCGCGGGTCACTTTGCTAATAGCGGACGCTACGGCCGACTTCGCGATCGTGCGGAGGAATATACCTTCATCTTGATGTCGCACGGTATTGCGCAGTAGCTTAAATTGTATTGCGGCGCAGCTTAAAAGCGCGCCGCCAACCACTGAGAAATCTTGCTGAGTACTGCTGGGCTAATCGTCTGCTCTATGGAAGCGTATTCATCATTGGCGCCGGTTTCAGCTGTTTGAAACATGTGGTTCAAGCCACTGATAATCTCGCTTTCAACATGTGCCTGAGCTGGGTTGATGGCCGCAACAATACCCGCCACGTTCGGCTCGGCCGGAACTTGAGAATCCTTGGATCCATTCAGGATCAGCGCTTCACCAGTAAACTGCTGCCAGTAGGGAAGTGGGTTTTGCTGTAGTAGTTCATAGAGTGAATCGCTTTCTGCCGCCCCAATACTAAGAGTGCCCGAGTTGGTATTCACCCAGCGGCCCACTACCTCGGCTTCGGTTCCCGCTAAACCTTCATACATGGCTAAGGCCTTTTGCTTGCGCGCTTCACCGGAGGGCGTGGCGAGGATCATCTGATAAAAACGCTGGCTGAAACCAAGCAGGATGTCCGTCTCGGCCTGCGTAGCACCCTTGGCGGCAGGCTCGGTTTGATCCTGAAGTAATAGAATGTCTAATACGGACATACCGGGTCCAGCGAGTGAGATGATCCCCTGAACCGGTTGCGCTGATGCTGCCATCACCGATACCAGGCTGCCCTCGCTGTGCCCCAAGAGGATGATATTGTCGGCATCAACGCGCGGATGAGCCGTGAGGAATTGTAGCGCTGCCTCGGCGTCTGCCACAAAGTCAGCGAGCGTAGCCGTTTGAAAATCACCACTCGATTTGTAGATCCCGCGCTTATCCGAACGCAGCACAATGTAGCCCTGACGCGTTAAATAATCGGCGATGACAGCAAACGGTCGATGACCCCCGAAGTAGGAATCGCGGTGATTAGGACCCGACCCCGCAATGAGCATAATCGCAGGATGCTTGGCGCTGCCTTGGGGTAAAGTCATTGTTCCCGATAACCACACGTCGTCCTGGACGTTGTGATAGCGGACCGCTTGGTTCAGATAGTCTTCGCTATGGCTAGGCGTTTGTGGGCGCTCTACTTCCGGTAGCGCAGGAACTTTGTCTAACTCTAACTCAAAGGCACTGCTGCCCTGGTTGAAGTCGGCACTGATGTGTTGCTGATCCGCACTGACTTCACCCACAACCGTGATGGGCGCGCCGGCTAGCTGAAGATGAAAGGTGTTGGCTTCAACCGCCACCGTGGCAACGGGCATATAGCGAACGCCCTGATCTAGGCTTGCTACATTACCGCCCCAGCTACCGTCGGCCTTTTGAAATACCTCAATGCCGATGTTGAGGGTGGGGCCATCTGGGATGGCCATGGCACCTAGCCAAGACCCTTGAATATCTTGAATCGTAGTTTGAGCGATAGCGCTGCAGCTAAGCGTGGCGGCTGCCAATAGTTTAGCGAATGTATTAAGTGTGCATTTCATAACAATTTCCTGTGTTAGTTACCTTGTATTGCTAGGTACCCTACAACAAAAGAATCATACATAGCAATACAAGGTATGATTTATTGCGATGTGTAAAATTGAGCTGAATGTGCTGTTCCATTGGTTTATAGGAGCTTGAGAGCTCTTAAATCCGGTTTTTTGTTATTTTTCGATAATAGAATTGCAACCCGATGTACAGTTTAATACTATGTATAAATAGCGAGTCAATGAAGGGAATTCCAACCATGGAGTCCGAACAAATTATAGATAGATGGGTGCCGCAGTTTCGTAAGGGGCTGTTGGAATTCATCATTCTGCTGAAGCTACAGCAAGGTGATATTTACGGTTACGAACTTGCCGTGGAGATTAAGAAGCTCACCTCCATTGAGGTGGCAGAGGGCACTTTGTATCCGTTGCTTAACCGTTTAAAACGGGATGGTTTAGTCACGTCGGAGTGGAAAACGGCCGAGGTGGGATCGCCGCGTAAGTACTATGAGATCACCGAGCTTGGTAAAGAGACGCTCGGCAAGATGAAAACTACGTGGACCCAGACTCACAACTCAATTCTTAATATGGTAATGCAATCATGAATACGGCTTTTCCCATCAACAGCAACACTGCACAGCAGGTTTGGCGTAATTTTGATCGCGAGCTAGTGCATAAATTGAAGCCGCTTCCCGAGAGTGAACGTGAAGATATTCGCATGGAGATTCTGAGTCACCTCTACGACTCGGCCTTCAGCTTTGCCCCGGCGTTGGCGGAGGGTGAGGTTGCACCCAGTGAAGAGGAGAAGTTGATTGACGCGATAAGTCGGTTGGGTTCGCCGGATGAATACTTAGCTCCGCTCATTGAAGATATTTTGCTGAATCAGAAGGTGTCCAAGGGTAACCCATTTGCCATTTTGAAGAGCCTGAGGAACGGTGCCGGCAAGGGTGCGGTGCAAGGGTTTACGACGCTAGTGCTTGGCTTTGGCTACTTTTGGGTGATCATGGTCTTAATTATGTCAGCGATGCACCTGGTTAATCCGGACGTGGGAGTGTGGCTGTATCCAAGTGGTGATATGGCACTGTCCTTCGAAGCGCAACCCGGCGCTACCCAATGGTTGCCGCAGTGGTTTAGCTTAATTGGTTTGGTAGCAGGTTTAACAGGCTATTGGTTGCTGAATAAGGTGTTGGGCTTGGTGATTACCAAGTTCAAAGCCTAGTTACTGAGTAGTGTTATGAAGAGCCACCCAAATGGGTGGTTTTTTTTGCGTGTAATTTGGGGCTACCTAAAAGGGTAGGTAATGATGAAGCAAGTTGACCTATCAAGTACTGGGAACTTACGCCAAGCTGTGCCAAACTAATTAACAACATAAAAACTACCTAAAAAGGGAATTGACGTAGTTTGAGTGACTTCTATCAACACAACGCGAGTGACCTGGCAGGGCAATACAACACCATGTCCCCAGAACAGGTTCACGCTAGCTGGCAAACCTATTGGCCAGCGCCTAACAGCCACCTTAAGGTGTTGGATGTGGGTGCGGGTACCGGGCGCGATGCTAGATGGCTGGCAAGCTTAGGGGCTGAGGTGTATGCCGCAGAGCCTATTGAGGCCATGCGTAAAATAGGCCAACTGCATACGGCTGCCGAAAACCCGTCTTCTCCCGTTACCTGGCTTAATGATTCCCTTCCTGCCTTAGCAACTAGCCATCAGCTGGGTATCCGCTTTGATCTGATTCTATTGAGTGCCGTGTGGATGCACGTACCCAAGAGTGAACGTCAGCGTGCCTTTCGTAAACTCACTAATCTGCTTGCGCCTAGGGGTAAGTTAGTAATCACTCTTCGCCATGGTGAGTTTAGTGATGGCCGTGTTTCCCATGGGGTGAGTGTGGCGGAACTGGAGCAGTTATCTCGTTATCATGGGCTCTTGGTCACCGCCGTTGCGAGCGATGATGATCAGCAGCAGCGTGAGGGGGTTTGGTGGGAGACGGTGGTGTTGGAGCTGCCGGATGATGGTTCGGGTGATTTGCTCAAGGTTCGTCATGCGTTGGTAAACGACAGTAAATCGGCCACCTACAAACTGGCACTGCTACGATCCTTAGTTCGTATTGCTGAGGCGCATTCGGGCTGTGTGGTAGATAAGTCAGAGGGCAAGGTTGCACTGCCTCTGGGTCTAGTTGCCTTCTACTGGGCGAAGCAGTACAAGAAATTACTCCAGTTCCCAATTCAAAAGCCTACCAACGCGGATAGCGTTGATAGGTGTCACTGGGGTATTCAGCAAGCGACTAACACACAGCGTGGCTTAGGTTTTGTTAAAGAAGCCTGGGAAGAGTTAAGTCACTTACAAGCGGATGATTTACACATAGGAGCGGTATTCCTAGGTAACGAAGCTAAAGCGGTTTCGAAGATGTTGTCCGATAGTGCCACCACCATTAAAGCTATGCCTGTCAAACATCTGTGGCACAAAGAGAAGACCAATTACCTGTTCGAAGTACGCAAACAATCACCTCTAAAGGCGTCCACGTTAGTACTTGATAAAAGCTACTTCGAAAGCTTTGGCGAATTCATTCTGGATGAATCCCTATGGCAGTGCTTCAAGCTATTCGGTAGCTGGATTGAGCCGCTAATCATTAATCAGTGGGTAGCGCTTATGAAGAGCTATCCGCTGAATCAGGAGCGCAAGTTAAGCCATGAGCATTACCTTGCCTCCTTAGCGTGGATTGATGACAACCACGATACCTCCTATGCGCGAAAGCGAGCACAGCAGTTACGCAGCGATGGCTACGAAATCCAGTCCGTTTGGAGTGGCAAGAAACTAGGTGACAGCTATCACATGGACCACTGTGTTCCCTTTGCCCATTGGCCGAGTAATGACCTCTGGAATCTATTACCTTCAAGCGCTAAGGAAAACCTGAATAAGGGCGATAAAGTGCCGAGTCAGGCGACCCTAGCGAAGGCGCGTGAACGCGTTTTAAACTGGTGGAATGATGCCTGGGGCGATGATGCCAATAGGGATACCTTTATGGTTCAGAGCGCTATGGCGTTACCGGGCCTTGGAGCGGATGTGAATAGCTTTGATGAGGTGTATGAGGCGATGACCGTTCAGGTGCGTGGGGTGAAGGATAGGTTGTTGGTGAGGGAGTGGGGTTAGACGATGGCTATTATGTCTGTGCTTGCAGCGAACTATATTAGTACGCTTGCCGATCTGGCTAAGTATCCAGGGAACTATATTGTTGAACAGGGCAACTTTATTGAGAGCTCAGTGCGTATTGAATATGAGGAAGAGCTACTAACTTTCCGTCACTTTCGCTGGAACATCGTAGATGCGTCCGTCTGCGAGCATGTACAGTCTACTGTTCTAGCTAGAGCGAACTGTACCAAGTCAGCCAAGCGCTTCTTTAAAGCCGTTTGTGAGGAAATGGCCGTCGTGAACCACAACTCCATCTTCGCTCAACGAATGGCGCGAATGTATTGCCGTGCAGCCAACCGTTACCAGCCCCTAGTTGCGGAAATCGCGCTAGCAGACGAACTCACAGAGCTTGAGCAGGCGAAGGTAAGTTGTAATGCGGCTATTGCTGCAGCCGCAGGTGATCCGAGCCGAGTGGCGAATAGGCAGCGAGTGTGTGAAGAATATGAGGCGTTGAGAATTGCTGCTGAACAGGAGGCTACTGAATGAAAAACTTCTGGTGGGTCAACCAAAAGCAAACCTATCGTCATGAAGTACCGGGTGAATACATGTGGTCACCCAAACGCCAGAAACACGGCCAAAGAAACCATTCCTACGATTTAATGACCAAAATTAGGCCTGGGGACGTTGTGTTTTCCTTCGCGGACGGTCACATCAAAGCGGTTGGTATTGCACGTACATATTGTTACGAGTTTCCCAAGCCTACTGAATTTGGTGCCGCTGGTGACAATTGGAATAGTGCCGGGTGGCGAATAGATGTGGGCTTTAAAGAGCTAACTCAGTCGTTTAGACCACGCGATTACAACGAGTATGTACAGCCTTTGCTTGCAGAGAAGCACGCTCCACTTAAACCCGACGGAAATGGTAATCAGGCCTACTTATTTAAAATTAGCGAGTCGTTGGCACAATTTCTCGCTACCAAAGCCGGAGCTATGGCGAGCGAGATTATTAATCACGCTAACGAAGTCAATGAACAGGCGGCGCACTATTTTGTACAGCGTGAGCAGCAAGTTTGGGAAGATCACATTGAGACTCAGATAGAACAAAGCGAGAATAATGAAACAACGCGTTTAGCGCTGGTGGCATCGCGCCGGGGACAAGGAAAATACCGCCGTGACCTCAGTAAAATAGAGAAGTCCTGTCGGATAACGCGAGTCGACCGTTTCGAGCACCTGATCGCCAGTCACATCAAGCCTTGGCGAGATGGTGACAATGATGAACGCCTCGATCCCGAGAATGGCTTAATGCTAACGCCCTCAGTGGATCATCTTTTTGACAAGGGCTTCATTAGCTTTGATGAAAACGGGAAAGTGCTTGTAGCAGAAGTAGCACACCATGCATCATTGAAAAAGATGGGAGTGCCGCCAAGCGCTGATTATTCCGTAGGAACATTCACGGCCCAGCAAAATAATTATTTGGATTTTCACCGAGAGTTCATTTTCCTGGGATAGCTATTCGGATATCTGGTAAAACTAGCGGATCATTGGTGTCAGCTGAACTGAATTAGAAGGTAAGAAACGTTCATGGATTTATACAGTATAAATAGCGGTCAACTCGAGCCAATATCCTCAGAACCATTCAAGTTGGAGCAGGAGATACAGCAGCTCGTAGAGAGTAACTTACAGTCTTTATTTGACCTTGAGTTTGTGGCATCGGAGTATTCCATAGGATCATTTCGTTTAGATACGCTCGCCTATGATCCAGCAAACAAATCCTTTGTGATAATTGAGTACAAGAAAGGTAGTAGCTATTCCGTTGTTGATCAGGGGTACTCTTATCTTTCGGTAATGCTTAATAATAAGGCTGAGTTCATTTTGGACTACAACGAACGAATGACTGACTCGCTTAAGAAAAAGGATGTTGATTGGTCCTCAACTCGAGTCATCTTTATCTCCCCCTCATTCAACGCCTACCAGCGTAACAGTGTTAATTTTAAAGATGTTCCCTTCGAACTTTATGAAATCAAACGCTACGAAGGCGGCATTATTGGTTTGGAATCTATCTCCGCAAGTTCCAAAGAAAGCATCAGTAGTCTTTCGCCTATCGGGTCCAAATCAACCATTTCCGAAGTCTCTTCAGAGGTGAAGGTGCATGAGCTGGATGAACATCTCAGTAAACTATCAGCTAGCACCTTACCCTTATGGCAGGCATTGTTAGATCAGATTGAAGAATATGGTGACATCGACTTACATGCGACAGCCAGTTATGTCGCCGTGAAGCGTGGCTCAAAAACCGTTTCATTCGTTCACTTTAGAAAATCATACTTGAATCTGGAGTTCTTGCGAGGGAACTTAAAGAGTGATGGCTCAACCTCGAAGGGATTTTTTAACGCTGACGACCCAAAGCAACTATTAAACGAGCGATCTTGGACTTGGAAGTCTGGAGATAAAGGCAGTGTTTATCAGGTTGATTTTAAAGCCCCAAACCAACTTGAAGACATAATGAATATATTTGATCAAAAATATAAGTCTTTCGATTAGCGAAAGCCAAGTTCCGTTGCAGCAAGCCAAAAATGTCTGCGACGACTAACAGAATAGGAATTTAAAGATGGTAGCCACCGACGAACAACAATACCTAAGCGATCTTGAAAAGAAGCTTTGGAACGCCGCCGATAAGCTGCGCTCAACCCTCGATGCCGCGCAATACAAACACACCGTACTAGGCCTAGTCTTTCTAAAATACGTCTCAGACGCCTTTGATATTCGCAAAGCGCAGCTCGAAGCCCAGCTTAAAGACAGCTCCCACGAATACTATCTAGACGCAGAAGACTTTGGTGGCCACAACGACCCAGAATACCTAGCCGAAATTGCCGCCGAACTAGAGGTGCGCGACTACTACCTAGAAACCAATACATTCTGGGTGCCGCATCAAGCACGCTGGAAATTTCTGCAAGATAACAACAAAACCGTAATTGGTGGCGCTGATCTGCCCATTGGCGCTGGCCAAACTATCAAAGTCAGCTCGGTTGGGCACCTAATTGACAATGCACTCGAAGCCATCGAAGCCGACAACCCGAAGCTTAAGGGCGTGTTAAACAAGCAATACACTCGCCTGCAAATAGACCAAGCCAAATTGGGGGAGTTGATCGATCTCATCGCCACCATACCCTTTAACCATGCATCGCTTAACTCAAAAGACATTCTGGGCCATGTATATGAATACATGCTGGGCGAGTTTGCGCTAGCCGAGGGTAAAAAGGGTGGTCAGTTCTATACCCCCAAATCAATCGTAAGCCTAATAGTACAGATGCTAGAACCCTTTAAAGGGCGAGTGTACGACCCAGCCATGGGTAGTGGAGGCTTCTTTGTACAGTCTGAGCACTTTATCAGCGAGCACCAAGGTAAGATTGGCGAGGTAAGTATCTATGGGCAAGAGTACAACCATACTACATGGCAGCTAGCAGCTATGAATATGGCGATTCGAGGCATCGACTTTAACTTTGGTAAAGAGCCCGCCAGTACCTATACCAACGACCAGCATCCCGATCTGCGCGCCGACTTTGTCATGGCGAACCCGCCCTTCAACATGAAAGAGTGGGACGCAGGCGTCAGCGACGACGATCCACGCTGGCAATATGGCCGCCCACCGTCAGGCAACGCCAACTTTGCGTGGCTACAGCACATGCTGCACCACACAGCACCCAATGGCAGCTTAGGTTTGTTGTTGGCGAATGGCTCAATGA
Organism: uncultured Umboniibacter sp.; assembly: GCF_947497555.1. Taxonomy (NCBI): domain Bacteria; kingdom Pseudomonadati; phylum Pseudomonadota; class Gammaproteobacteria; order Cellvibrionales; family Cellvibrionaceae; genus Umboniibacter; species uncultured Umboniibacter sp. Next base: position 7,045 of record NZ_CANMGY010000001.1, on the reverse strand, counting down.
GTTCTAACACCAATAACGAAGGCGCAATTCGTCAAAAACTCATCGAAGAAGACTTGGTCGAATGTATGGTCGCCTTACCCGGTCAGTTGTTTACCAATACACAGATACCCGCCTGTATCTGGTTTTTAACAAAAAATAAGGGCGAGCGAGCAAGTGCTGCAGGGCGAAAATTCCGTAATCGCAAGGGCGAGATACTCTTTATCGACGCTCGTAACCTCGGTTACATGAAAGACCGTGTGCTACGCGACTTCACTCCAGATGACTTAAACCAAGTCACCGAAACTTTTCATAACTGGCAAACAGGCGGCTCTGATGAAAAACCATACGAAGACGTTGCGGGATTCTGTAAGAGTGCTGAATTAGAACAGCTGCAAAAGCACGACTACGTGCTCACCCCGGGCCGTTATGTAGGCGCAGCCGCCGAAGAAGACGATGGCGAGCCCTTTGCTGAGAAGATGGCACGGTTAACCAACCAGCTAAAGACTCAGTTTGAAGAATCGGATCGTTTAGAAACCGAGATTAAAAAGAACTTGGCGGGGTTGGGTTTCGATGTCTGATATTAAAATAACTGACATAGTTGACTTTAATCCCAAACGGGTCGTTAAAAAAGGTGAAATTGCACCATTTGTTGACATGGCTGCGCTGCCAGTTGATAGCCGGGATATTAGCGAAATAGGTGAGCGAGAGTTTAAGGGGAGTGGCTCAAAATTTGTAAATGGAGATACACTTTTTGCAAGAATAACTCCATGTCTAGAAAATGGGAAAACAGCAAAAGTATCTGGTTTGCCAGAAGGTGTGGCTGCAAGTGGCTCTACTGAATTCATAGTGATGGCAGCTAAAGAACCAGATTATGATGAAGATTATGTCTACTACTTGGCACGCCTACCGGAGTTCAGAAGTTATGCTCAAGCACGAATGGAAGGAACGTCTGGGCGGCAGAGGGTTCCTTGGCAGTCTCTTGTTGAATTCGAGTATAGTTTTCCTGATAAAGAGAAAAGAAAAGAAATTGGTGCGTTCTTAAAAAAGATAGACGACAAAATCGAGCTCAACCGCCAAACCAACCAAACCCTCGAACACATCGCCCAAGCCATCTTTAAAAGCTGGTTTGTCGATTTCGAGCCCACCCGCGCCAAAATCGCCGCCAAACAAGCGGGCCAAGACCCCGAGCGCGCTGCAATGGCTGCCATCAGCGGCAAGTCACTCGCCGAACTAGATCAACTTAGCCCAGAGCAACAAGAAGAGCTTAAAGCAACCGCTGCGCAGTTTCCTGATGCGTTGGTTGATTCGGAGTTGGGTGAGATACCGGAGGGGTGGGCAGCAAAGCCGTTCGGTGAGCTACTATCTAAAACTATTGGAGGGGACTGGGGTAAAGAAGAGCCCGATGAAAAACATACCGAGAAAGTAAAGATCTTACGTGGTACAGATTTGCCTAATGTTCATGCTGGTTCGGATGACAGAGTCCCAACTCGATATGTTACGGCAAAGAAATTAGCAACAAGAAAGCTGGAAGCAGGTGATATTGTTATTGAGGTCTCGGGAGGTAGTCCAACGCAGCCTACAGGGCGCTCTTTATATTTAACGCAAGAGATTATTAGCAGACTGAATGCTGACTTAGAACCAGCCAGTTTTTGTAGGCTCTTTAGACCAGTAGAGTCTGAAGTAGGGTTAATCCTCGGCCTTCATCTGCAAAAAATTTATGACGAAGGAAAAACTTGGCTCTATCAAAATACGAGTACAGGAATTAGTAACTTCCAGACGAAAGTCTTCTTGGGAAAAGAGCTGGTTGTTGTTCCGTCTGTCGAATTGAACAAACACTTTTATGATTTTGCGATGCCATATCTCCAGAAGATGTCTAGCAACGAGAATAAAACTCTTGTGGAACTACGGGATGCTTTGCTGCCGAAACTACTTTCTGGTGATTTAGCGATTGGTAATGAAGACAAGGAAGTTTTACATGGCTGAAATAAACCAATGGAATGACATCAAAGAAAATTATCATAAAGGCAGTCTACTATTAGGGAACGGTGCAAGTATCGCTGTTAATGATTGTTTTAACTATCAGTCACTATATGACAAGGCTGTTGAACTTGGGTATTTGACAACTGATGTTCAGGCTGTGTTTGATAAGTTTTTTGTTAATGATTTTGAGCATGTCTTGCGCCGTTTATGGCAAGCTAAGTTGGTTAATGAGGCATTAGGAATTCCGAGCGGCGAAGTTGAGAATGCCTATGAAAAAGTCCGAAAAGCTTTGATTTCAACAGTTAGATATACCCATGTTAGCTATGATGATGCGCGCGAGCACTTGGAACACATATTTAAGTTCATGCAGGAGTTTGATTACGTCATTTCTTTAAATTATGACTTGATTGTTTACTGGGCGGCTCAATACGGCAATCGCCACTTGGGAAATTGGTTTAAGGATTGTTTTCTAAATTCAGAGTTCAGGCCTGACTGGCGAACAGTGAAGGCTCCCTATGGCAAAGCAGTTGGATCAACCTTGTATTTTTACCCACATGGAAATCTCGTTTTACGCCGTGAAGGGTTTTCTGGAGAAAGAAAAATTCAAGCAGGTACGGATAGTAATCTTTTAGAGTCGATCTTAGATAAATGGGAAAGAAATAGTTTAGCTCCAGCATTTGTTTGTGAAGGAACGAAGGAAAATAAAAGGGATGCTATATCGAGCTGTAACTATTTTGAGCGCGTTTTCTTTGAAGTATTGCCTTCTCTTGAGGATACATTGGTTATTTATGGTTGGAGTTTTGGAGATCAAGACGAACACATTATCGAACAAGTAGCCAAATCCTCCGTAAAAAAGATTGCCGTAGCAATTTACGGTGATGATCAAGTACTTTGTGGAAATATAGAGATGAAGCTAGAACACTTGACATTAGATGATCTGGTGTTCTTTGATGCCCACAGTGAAGGCTGCTGGAACAACCCCACCAAAGACTATAAAGGAGAAAAAAAGAAGCAAGATAAGGCTATTGCAGATGATGTTCAGCAGCTAGCTGGAGAAAAAACATGATCACCGAAGACCAACTAGAACAACTTTGCCTCGATTGGTTTAAAACCACCGGCTACGACTACATCTGCGGTTACGACATCGCGCCCGACAGCGAAGCGCCAGAACGTGCCGATTACCGCCAAATCGTGTTGCACGATCGGTTGCTTAGTAGCTTGCAGATAATTAACCCTAAAATCCCGTTGGCTACGTTAGAGCAAGTCGCAATCCAGGTTACTAAAGCCGAAACCCCTATTCTTATTAAAAACAACAAAGCTTTTCATCAACTGTTGATCGAAGGTGTAAAGGTTGAGTACAAAGATAAGGGTGAAAGTAAAACGAGCTATGTTCAGCTCATCGACTTTGCCAATACCAGCAACAACCAGTTTCTAGTCGTAAACCAATACACCATTACCGGAAGCAAGGGTAACCGCCGGCCCGATGTGATTGTCTTCATCAATGGCCTACCTATGGCTGTGTTGGAGCTAAAGAACCCTGCCGACAATAACGCAGATATTTGGTCAGCCTACCAGCAGTTGCAAACCTACAAAGATGAAATTAGCGATCTTTTCATCTTTAACCAAGCGCTAGTCATTAGTGATGGGCTTAACGCGCGCGTTGGTTCGTTAACTGCAAATAAAGAAAGATTCGTTCCATGGCGTGTGGTTGATGACGAACATGATAAACCGCAGTTTGAGTACTTTCTAGAAACGTTGGTCAAGGGCTTCTTTAAGCCCTCGTTGTTCTTAGATTACATTCGCCACTTTATCCTTTTCGAGCAAGACGGCGATACGATAATTAAGAAAATTGCTAGCTACCACCAGTTTCATGCAGTGCGCGAAGCGGTCAAAGCAACGGTTATTGCTTCGTCGAACCATGAGGTTAATGAACCCAGAGCAAACTGGGCGAACAACGTCGAACCCGGCTCAGGTAAAGCGGGAGTGGTATGGCATACCCAGGGCTCCGGTAAATCAATATCAATGGTGTGCTATGCAGCAAAGTTGCTCGCGCAGCCTGAAATGAACAACCCAACCATCGTCGTGGTCACGGACCGTAACGATCTAGATGGGCAGCTATATAATACTTTTGGAATGGCAGCTGAGACCCTGAAGCAAACGCCGGTGCAAGCCAGTGATCGTGATGATCTTCGCGATATTCTAGCGTCTAGACAGTCCGGCGGCATTGTCTTCACCACGGTACAAAAATTTGCGTTATTAGCTGAAGAAACGGCTCACCCAGTCCTAAGCGCTCGCCATAACATAGTGGTGGTCAGTGATGAGGCGCATCGCAGTCAGTATGGCGACAAGGCAAAGTTTAATCAGAAAACGGGAAAGTATACGTTCGGTTACTCGAAGCACATGCGAGATGCACTCCCGCAGGCCAGTTTTATTGGTTTTACCGGTACCCCTATCGATTCAGCGGATAAAGATACGCGCGCCGTTTTTGGTGATTATGTCTCTATCTACGATATTCAAGATGCGGTTGAGGATGGAGCCACCGTTCCCATTTACTATGAATCCCGACTCGCGAAACTCGATATTAACGCGGCAGCTATCGAGAGCCTCAACGATGAAGTTGAAGAGGTAATTGAAGATGAAGAGGACGTTGCTGAACGAGAAAAAACGAAGTCTCAATGGGCTGCATTAGAGAAGTTAGTAGGCAGTGAGCCTCGTGTGGCACAGGTAGCGCAGGACCTGGTGGCCCATTTCGAAGCTCGGATTAGCACTATGCCGGGTAAGGCGATGATTGTTGGTATGAGCCGTGAAATCTGTGTTGACCTCTACAATGCAATTACGACTGTCCGCCCAGACTGGGATGATCCTGATCCAACTAAGGGCGCGATTAAGGTTGTGATGACGGGCTCCGCCTCCGATAAGCAGAAGCTTCAGCCACACATTTATAACAAAGACACCAAAAAGCTGTTCGAAAAGCGCTTCAAAGATGTCAATGATCCACTGCAATTAGTTATCGTACGGGATATGTGGCTAACCGGTTTTGATGCGCCTAATTGTCACACGATGTATATCGATAAGCCCATGAAGGGGCATAACCTAATGCAGGCGATCGCCCGTGTTAACCGTGTCTTTAAAGACAAACCCGGCGGCCTAGTAGTTGACTACATCGGTATTGCGAATGAGCTGAAAGCCGCTCTCAAAACCTATACCAGCTCACAGGGGAAGGGAAAGCCTACGATTGATACCGCCGAAGCCTTCGCTATCCTGCTCGAGAATATTGATAAGCTACGCGGTTTAATGCATGGCTGTGATTACAGTGCATACAAGACCAATGCCTTGCATCTGCTGCCAGGGGTAATGAATCATATATTAGGGCTGCAAAACTCCGGATCCGGTGAACTTGATGGTAAGAAACGCTTCCTCGATATTATGGCTAAGATTCGCACCGCCTATACTCTCAGTAGCACCATGGACGAGGCCAAGGCTCTGGGCACTGAGATTGCTTTCTTCGATGCGGTTAAGAACGCGATTACGAAGTTTACCTCTGTAGATAAGCGCCGCACTGACGAAGAGAAGAATTCTGCGCTTAAACAAATTATCGATAACGCCATAGTTGCCGAAGGCGTGGATGACATATTTAGCTTAGTAGGACTCGAAAAGCCGAATGTAGGGCTACTCTCACCTGAGTTCCTTGAAGATGTAGCCAACCTAGAAGAAAAGAACTTAGCAGTCGACCTACTCGAACGGCTATTGCGGGACGAAATTAAAGCCCGTATGAAGACTGATGTGGTATCGGAAAAAAAATATTCTGATCGTATTTTAGAGACTCTACGGAAGTACCATAACCGAGCCATAGAGACCGCACAGGTCATCGAAGAACTTATTCAGATGGCTAAGGACATGGCCGATGACGCTGAGCTTGCAAAGCAGTCAGGACTAAACCCAGATGAGATCGCATTTTATCGCGCATTGATAAAAAATGAGTCAGCGGTAAAAGAGCTCGGCGACAATAACCTCCGCGAATTAGCTAAATATGTTACCGCGCAGCTTAAAAAGAGCACTACGGTTGACTGGCAGGTAAGGGATAGTGTGAGGGCTAAACTACGTAATTTAGTACGGAGAGCACTTCGGAGATGGAAGTACCCACCGGATAGAGCGGATGAGGCTATCGCGTTGTGTTTAAAGCAGGCTGAGGCGTTAAGTGAGAGCTGGACGGTTTAGGAATCTGCGATGTTTTGTTCGGCATACTAGGCAAGTTTTATGGCTTGTTAGGTGTTGATTATCGAGTAGATGGGCTACAGATTTTTCATCTAATTGGCCCTGGTTATGTAGGGCTGAGCTGATTGTGGGGTAGTGCTAATTCAGGGGAAAGGCCAGTTACATGTACGATGATAACCACTCCCAAATTTTACCAAGGTCAATCCAGACTGGTGATTTAATTAAACCAGATTGGAAAGCAGCGAAGAAAGCCAATATAGCTGTAAGTATGAGCATCCAAGAGTTTGCAGACTTAGCGTACTTTGCTCTCGCTGTCTCAATTTGGTACTGCTCTAAGGTAGCAATAGCTTTACCAGTAATTATAAAGTCAAAGCTACCACCGTGATTTTCCAACTCTCCAGATGAAACGAAAGAAGATAAATACAAATCCATCTTTTTTCGAAGCTCTGTTTTCTGTGGATGTAAATACCACCTAATTGAATACATGTAACTCATTAGATCAAGAGATGAAAATGATTTATGAGGTTCTTCTGATTGTTTAGCAATAATACTTTCTAAAACCTTCATTCTCCTTGGAAGTTGCAAGGCTTTCTTGTTGAAGAAGTATTGTGGAACAGAATGTTTTGCTAAAGCATAAATTGATTGCAGCTTATAAAAACAAGTCCACTCATGAAGGATATAATCCCAAACACCATTATATGTATGTGTTACTAACCCATGATAATGCTCAATTCGTATGATAAGGCCTGAGAACTCTAGACACTTTTTATGGTAAATTAAGAACCATAGAAGTGTGATAAGGCCTGAGTTTTCTAGACACCTTCTAGGCGCTTAAAATAATCGGTTTCGAAAGCCTTCGGCGACATCCGAT